>CACYQO010000057.1:760-40259 GCA_902776545.1 uncultured Prevotellaceae bacterium
GACGGAAAGCGAGGCGACCAATACGGCCAAAGCCGTTAATAGCTACTTTTGTCATTTTACTTTGTTATTTAAATGGGTTATACCTAAAAAAATGTCTATATTTTATGCCTTTTGAGCAAATTTTTCCTATATCGGATGCAAAGTTACAAAAAAATTCTTATATTTGCACGCAGTTTCATACTAAATTAAAGTGAAAAGTTAAAAGCGAAAAGTGAAAAGAATATAAATCGGAGTTGACAAGTCTGAGATTGCAAAACGAAGATTACAATTCACCATTAAATATTAACATTAAAAACTGAAAGATTATGGGATTTATTAAAGAATTCAAAGAGTTTGCCGTTAAGGGCAATGTCATGGACATGGCAGTCGGTGTGATCATCGGCGGTGCTTTTGGTAAGATCGTCACCTCACTGGTGAACGACGTGTTGATGCCGGTCATCGGAAAGCTGACTGGCGGCGTGAGCTTCGTAGACCTCTTCGTCAACCTCGGCGACGGCAATTACAAGACCCTCGCTGAAGCCAAAGAGGCCGGCGCTGCCGTCTTCGCCTACGGACAGTTCATCCAGAACATCATCGACTTCCTGATTGTCGCCTTCTGTATCTTCATGATGATCAAGGGCATGAACAAGCTGACCAAGAAGAAGGAAGAGCCGAAGCCCGCAGAGCCCGAGGCTCCTAAGGGTCCGACCCAGGAAGAACTGCTCGCCGAGATCCGCGACCTCCTGAAGAAGAAGTAAGCTACACCTTATTATATATATAGGGTAATATCAACTATAGGCTGTGTAATAACGGCCTCTTTTCTTATGGCCTACGGATTATACGGATTTTACGAATTTATAGCCAGCTGATACCAATATCAGGTTAATCCGTATAATCCGTAAAATCCGTAGGCATTTTTATTCAAAAGTTGAAACCGACGGTGGCGAAGAAAGCACCGGTACGGGAGGTGTCGAAATAGTCGTGCGAGATGTTCGCCAGTCCGATGTCATAGCCGAGCTCCGCATAGACGAAGTCATACTGAAGACCGCAACCAAGCCTGATACCGCCATCAAAACGCTGGAACCCCTCTTTGCTGTCGAAGGAACTGTAGGCCTGACGATGCCCGAAGTCCTTAATCTTTCCTGCAACGCCTAAGGCCAGATAGCCGCCGACATACGGCTGGATGCTGAACGAACGGTCTATGTCGATCATATACTTCATCACCAGCGGCACTTCCAGATAGTCGAGGCTATACGTGAACTTCGTTCCATCGTAGTTTCCCTTTCCACCTTTCTCAATATACGAAAGTCCTGTCTCAAAGTACACAGGTGACCGATAAGCCACTTGGAAACCAACCACGAAACCGACATCGAGGCCCGTCTTGGCCGATCCGCCGTCGAGATAGCGGTCGTCAGAGTTTACCGTCGCGAAAGCAGCACCAATGCGCATGCCATAGTAAACATCGGCATAACTGGGACGAGGACTGTGTACAGTTGGCGGACGATGCGCAACTGGCGGACGGCTATAGTAATGTGGTCTGCCATACTGGGCGAGAGCAGGCAACGTGAGCACGAGGCTCATCAAGGCAATCATTATTCTTTTCATACGCATCAAGTATTAAGTTCACGCTGCAAAGTTAGGCCTTTCTCCTAACACATGAAAAGGATTTCCCCTACTCTTCCTAAGGGAAATCCCTAAACCTAAAATGTGCCTTGGAATTTAAAGAGGCAGGGTGTAGATGAAGCGGGCGCCGGTGGAATAGTCGGTGTCGAGCCGGATGTCGCCTCCGAGGCGGCGGGCTAAGGAACGGGCAACAGTAAGGCCTATACCCGTTCCATCATAGTATTTGTCGAGTTGCACGAACTCATCGAAGATATGCTCTGACTCTTCCGGCGGTATTCCGATACCCGTGTCCTCTACCGTGAAGACAACCATATCGTCGTCAACGGAAACACAGAGCACAGCATGCGCCTTTTCCTTCACAGCGTTCACACCTCCTACTGCCTCAGCAGGATGCGTGAACTTCATCGCGTTATCGAGCAGCAGCGTAAGAACGCGAGTGGCTGGGACAAGGGCGGTGGTGAGCATAACGGTTTCTGCCTCCGGGGCGATGTCAAGGTCGAAGTCAAGGTGTGTGGCCTGCGTGATGCCGGAGTCTTCGGCTGCCTGTGCAGCAATCTGAATGGCCAGCGCCTGATCGTTACGTTCCAATGGGGTGTCGTTGCCAGACTCAGCCAGTTCGAGCATCTTGTTTACCAATGATGTGATGCGCTCCGTGTTGTCGACGATTCCCTTTGTCACCTCCTGCCGGGTGGCCTCATCGAGTTCCATACCCGAGGTGAGCAACTGCGTAAAGCCGCTGAGGATGTTGAGCGGGGTGCGTATCTCGTGGGATATCTGCTGAATGAAGTCGGTCTTCATTCGCGACGACTCCATAGCCTGGTCATAGAGGTTGAGAGCCTCTTCGTAGCCCTTACCCATGTTCTCAAACATCGTGCTCAAGTTGGCATAGTCCTCTTGCAACTGGCGATGTTCCTCTTGCAGACGGTTGTAACTTTCTTCGATAGTCATGCTGTTTGTCTATTGTGTCTCTACGTGGGAGCTTATTCCCACTCGATCGTAGCAGGCGGCTTGGAGGAGATGTCGTAACAGACGCGGTTGACTCCACGGACCTTATTGATGATCTCGTTAGACACCTTCGCCATGAAGTCGTATGGCAGATGGGCCCAGTCTGCGGTCATTGCATCCGTCGAGGTGACGGCACGAAGGGCAACGGGATGTTCATAAGTGCGCTCATCGCCCATGACACCGACAGAACGGACGGTACTCAGCAGGATGGCACCGGCCTGCCAGATCTGGTCGTAGAGAGACACCTCGATGATGCCGTCCTTCATATCGGCAGGCACTCCGGCTGCCAATACCTTGCGGGCCTCCTCGCCAGAGAGCTTCACCTTGTACTCGCGCAAACCTTTTATATAAATATCATCGGCATCCTGAAGGATTCGCACCTTCTCTGGCGTGATGTCACCCAGGATACGAACAGCAAGACCCGGACCCGGGAAGGGATGGCGGGTGATGAGATGCTCAGGCATACCGAGTTGGCGGCCTACACGACGCACCTCGTCTTTGAACAGCCACTTCAACGGCTCGCAGAGTTGCAGGCGCATCTCCTTCGGCAGTCCACCCACGTTGTGATGGCTCTTGATGACCTTGCCCGTGATGTTCAGCGACTCGATACGGTCAGGATAGATGGTACCCTGCGCCAGCCACTTGGCATCCGTGATCTTCTTCGCTTCGGCATTGAACACCTCAACGAAGTCTCGGCCGATGATCTTACGCTTCTGCTCCGGCTCATCGACACCAGCCAAGTCTGCGAAGAATTTCTCGCTGGCATCAACGCCTATCACATTCAGACCCAGCACTTTGTAATCATCCATCACCTGACGGAACTCATTCTTACGGAGCATACCATGATCGACGAAGATACAGGTGAGGCGGTCGCCGATGGCTCGGTTCAGCAACACGGCAGCAACGGAGGAGTCGACACCTCCTGACAACCCTAATATAACCCTATCCTGTCCTAACATCCCTTTCAATTCTGCCACCGTGGAGTCAACAAACGAGGCAGCACTCCACTCCTGCTTGGAACCGCAGATGTCTACCACGAAGTTCTTCAGCAGCAGCGAACCCTGCAGGGTATGGAACACCTCGGGATGGAACTGGACGGCCCAGATGGGCTGTTTGGTGGAAGCAAAAGCTGCATTCCGCACATCCTTGGTGGAACCGATTACCTCGAAATCCTCAGGGATGGCGGTGATGGTGTCACCATGACTCATCCACACCTGGGAACCCGTAGAGAATCCCTTGAAGAGCGGATTGTAGAGATTAATGGTCTCAAGGTTGGCGCGACCGTACTCACGACTGTCAGCCTTCTCCACCTTACCGCCAAGAGTATGACTGATGAACTGCGCACCATAGCAGATGCCCAAGACGGGGAGACGCCCGACAAACTGACTCAGATCCACCTTGAACGCCTCAGGGTCATGAACCGAGAACGGCGAACCGCTCAGGATCACACCAATGACCGAGGGATCGTCCTTCGGGAACTTGTTGTAGGGCAGAATCTCACAGAAGGTGTCCAGTTCACGGACACGACGGCCGATGAGTTGCGTGGTCTGAGAACCAAAATCCAAGATTATAATCTTCTGTTGCATAGTTATTTGTGGATTATATTATTCACATTATTCATATTCGTTTCTATAAACATATTTGCTTGTTCGAGGGTGTCGAGCTTGCCGACATCGAGGAGTTTCAGATTGAGGGCTTCAAAGCCACGGATGACGTGATTGGCACAAACCTTCAAATAGAAGTCCATGATGGGGAAACGGTCAGGCCAATCCTCCATCAAAGGAGCCAAAGACGGATGAAATATATGGATGCCGGAAAAGGCCAACGGACGACCCTCACGACCTTTCACCTCACCAGTCTCGATATTCTTCCAGCCGATCAGCCGCATGTCATCGTCGAACTGTAAATAGCGCTTCGTCTTGCGCTGACTGACCACCAGAACAGCTTCGGGGGTACGAAGGCGCGGGGGTACGGGGGAACGAGAATAGTTCAAGAGCTGAAGGTAATCTCGTGCCCCCGCACCGTCGTACCCCCGTACCTCCGAATCTGTGAGGTCGAGGTTGCTGAGGATATCAACGTTATGGATGAGGATGGGCTCTGAGGGATCGAAGAGAGGGAGAGCCTTCTTAATGCCACCGCCCGTCTCAAGCAGGCCGTTAGTCTCATCGCTGATACGGATGTCGAGGCCGAAGTTATCGTTAGCTTTCAGATAATCGACGATCTGCTCAGAAAAGTGATGCACATTCACCACCAGACGCTCATAGCCAGCGGCCTTGAGTTTCTGGATGACATGCCAAAGCAGGGGCTGCCCTCCTACCCTTACCAACGCCTTCGGCATCGTGTCGGTCAGTGGTTTCAGCCGCGTACCCAGTCCTGCGGCAAAGATCATCGCCTGTTTCATCTGCCCTCACACTTCGCTCTTACCATCCTCCGAAAGCATCGGTGACTCCCTGAAGGATTCCTTTGAGTTCATTGAGAAAACCTTTCAGACGATCCGTGACATTGTCCTTCGCACCACGGGCCATATAACCAGCACACTCGCCTTCAAGCTTACCGATACGAGCCAGTTCTTCGGGCGTGTACTTCAACTCATACTTCTTCACCGTCTTGGTGATATCAACAAACTTCTTGCCGGCCCTTTCCCAGTCCTGAATGTCGTAATAACGGCTGTGATCACGCAACTCTGTGGAGAAACTCTCCAACTGATTGATGGCACTCTGCTTCGTCGAACACGAGGCGAACAACATAGCAAAGACTCCGCAAACAACTAAATAATAAACCTTCTTCATATTTTCTAATATTTCACTTTTTCACCTTTTCACTTTTTCACCTTTTCACCCTTTCACCTTTTCACCTTTTCTCCAACGTCTGACGGATGTTCTGCTCACGGTGACAGATGCGCACCTCGACGCCGAACTTGTCGTGGATATGCTCAGCAAGGTGCTGGGCAGAATAGACAGAACGGTGCTGCCCACCCGTACAGCCGAAAGAGAACATCAGCGAGGTGAAGCCACGCTGGATATATCGGCGCACATGAGCATCGGCGAGCTTATAGACCGAATCGAGGAAGGTCAGGATCTCACCGTCGTCCTCCAGGAATCGGATCACAGGCTCATCGAGTCCCGTCAATTGTTTATATGGCTCATAACGGCCGGGGTTATGGGTGCTGCGACAGTCGAAGACATAACCGCCGCCATTGCCACTCTCATCCTCGGGTATGCCCTTGCCGTAAGAGAAACTGAAGACTCTCACCACCAACGGACCCTGGGCATCATACTTCGAGAACGTTGCCGGACCGTCCTGAGGATGGGCCTTATAGGGATTCAGGTCTGTCGTTTTGTAACCGTCGGCACGACTGGCGATTGTCTCTATCTGCTGGAATTGTGGCAGCTCGGTCAACTGCTTCAAGACTTCCATTAAGTGCGAGTAGTGGAAAAGGCCTTTGTTCAGACCACCCCCGACCCCTCCTGACTCAGGAGGGGAAGAAGTTACACCATAGCGTAATAATTCCCGCAGATTCTGGATAGCCGGCGGGATAGACTCGATGAAGTGCTTCTTCTGCTCGAAGTAACCACGGAAACCGTATGCACCTAACACCTGGAGCGTACGGAAAAGTACGAACAGGGAGAGCCGGCTCACGAAATGACGGGCTGGCGGCACCTCGACATAATTCTTCAGCGAGTTATAGTATTCGTAGACCAGTTCACGGCGCAGCTTATGCGGATACTTCGCAGAAGCCTGCCAGAGGAACGAGGCGAGGTCGTAATAGTAAGGTCCCTTACGCCCACCCTGATAGTCAATAAAGTACGGATTGCCGTCGTGGTCAAGCATCACGTTGCGGGCCTGGAAGTCGCGATAGAGGAAACTCTCTACGGCTGTAGACTTCAAATCCCCGCCAGCGAAATACTCATCGGTCGTCAGATCCTTGGCGAAGAGCCTGAAATCTGCCTCCAGTTTCAGCTCGTGGAAGTCAAGCTCGGTGGCTTTCAGGAAACAGTACTTGAAATAGTTCAGGTCGAAGAGCACACTGTCCTGATTGAACTCCGCCTGCGGATAACAGTTGGAGAAGTCCAGTCCACGGGCGCCACGGATTTGAATGTTCGGCAACTCGCGGATGGTACGCTTCAACAGTTCCTGTTCCTTCAACGTATAACGGCCACCTGCCTCACGACCACCACGAACGGCATCGAAGAGGGAAAGTGAACCGAGGTCTGTCTGCAGATACCGCAACTGGTCATCGCTGGCAGCAAGGATTTTCGGCACAGGCAGCTGACGGCGGCTGAAATGCTCCGTGAGATAGATAAAAGCGTGATCTTCATCACGGCTCGTACCGATAACACCGATGACAGACTGACCGTTGTTGTCCGTCAGTCTGAAGTAGGTTCTGTTGCTGCCACCGCCAGGAATCTGACTGACGTTGGCGGGCTCAGCACCTTTCCATTGCGTATAGAGTTCAATGAGTTTCTGCATAACGACTGCAAAATTACAAAAAAGAAGTGAAAAGTAAATCGTGAAAAGTGAAAAATTTGCTACCGCTCACAATTATTAATGATTAAAGCGAAAAAACCGGCTGTCTCACGACACCCGGTTCCCTTAAACAAACTACTTAAAAACTAATCTACTAAAACAAATCAAAAAATTTGCTGCAAAGGTAAAATGATTTTGAGTCGCTACCAAGAATTTCTTGAATAAAATGCGTTGTGTGCGAGCAAAATACCATAAAAAAGGGATGGATTGTCGAATCCATCCCTCAATTTGTTATGTTTGCTTAGCAAAATTGTACTACTCAGTCCTCTTTTGCTAACACTTTTCACTTATCACTTATCACTTTTCACTTTTCACTTATCACTTATCACTTCTTACATCATACCTCCCATGCCCGGGGCACCGCCCATCGGCATAGCAGGCTCCTTCTCGGGCTTGTCGACGATGAGACACTCCGTGGTGAGGAACATGCCGGCGATAGAAGCAGCATTCTCCAGAGCGACACGTGCCACCTTGGCAGGATCGATGACACCAGCCTCGCGCAGATCCTCATATTCGTCGGTACGGGCATTGAAACCAAAGTCACCCTTACCCTCACGAACCTTCTGGACGACCACAGCACCCTCCTGACCACCATTGACGGCAATCTGACGCAGCGGTTCCTCGATGGCACGGCAGATGATGTTGATACCGGTCTGCTCGTCAGCATTGTCACCCTTCAACTCGGCCAGAGCCTCCTGGGCACGGATGTAAGTGGTACCACCACCGGCAACCACACCTTCCTCGATGGCGGCACGGGTAGCGCAGAGGGCATCGTCAACACGATCCTTCTTCTCCTTCATCTCCACCTCAGAGTTGGCACCGACATAGAGCACAGCAACGCCACCGGCCAACTTGGCCAGACGCTCCTGCAACTTCTCCTTATCATAAGAAGAGGTGGTAATCTCGATCTCCTTCTTGATCTGGGCGATACGATCCTGGATGGCCTGCTTGTCACCGGCACCGTTCACGATGGTGGTGTTGTCCTTAGACACCGTCACCTTGTCACACGTACCCAGCATCTCGAGCGTAGCCTGCTCCAGCTTCAGACCCTTCTCCTCGCTGATCACCACACCGCCGGTCAGCGTTGCGATATCCTCGAGCATGGCCTTACGACGGTCGCCGAAGCCAGGAGCCTTCACGGCACAAATCTTCAGACCGCCACGCAGACGGTTCACCACCAATGTGGTCAGAGCCTCAGAGTCCACATCTTCGGCAATCACGAGCAGAGGACGACCACTCTCAGCAGCAGGCTGCAGGATGGGCAGGAAGTCCTTGATGTTCGAGATCTTCTTGTCATAGATGAGGATGTAAGGATTCTCCATCACGCACTCCATCTTCTCTGAGTCAGTGATGAAGTAAGCTGACAGATAACCACGGTCGAACTGCATACCCTCGACGACGCCGATATGAGTGTCGCGGCTCTTTGACTCCTCGATGGTGATCACACCGTCCTTAGAGACCTTACGCATAGCCTCAGCCAGCAGTTCACCAATCTCTTTATCGTTGTTGGCAGAGACGGTAGCCACCTGCTCAATCTTGTCGTAGTTGTCACCCACCTGCTCAGCGCTCTTGGCGATGTGCTCAGTCACAGCCTTCACAGCCTTGTCGATACCACGCTTCAGGTCCATGGGGTTGGCACCGGCAGTCACGTTCTTCAGACCCTCAGCCACGATAGCCTGGGCAAGGATGGTAGCGGTGGTCGTACCGTCACCAGCATCGTCACCGGTCTTCGAGGCGACGCTCTTCACGAGCTGTGCACCAGTATTCTCAAACTTGTCCTCCAGCTCAATCTCCTTGGAATTTAATATCCTTTGCCATAATTTTAAAACTAATTATTCCTTTTATTTACTTAAACGAATTTGAATAATTAAAATAATTCTGACCACAAATTTAAATAATTATTTTTATTCGTGAAAACAATTATTCATATTATTCACATTCGTTTCTAATTATTTATTTCTCAATGACTGCGAGGACGTCACTCTGGCGCATCATAAGATACTTCTCACCCTCGAACTCGAGTTCGGTGCCACTATACTTGCCATAGAGCACTTCGTCACCCTCTTTCAGGATCATCTGCTCGTCCTTCGTTCCCTGACCAACAGCCTTGATGGTTCCGTGGAGGGGTTTCTCCTTAGCGGTATCTGGAATGATGATACCACCGATTTTCTCTTCTGCCGGTGCGGGCAATACCAGCACGCGGTCTGCTAATGGTTTGATGTTCATAATACTGTTAATATTTTAATTGTTACACCTTTATTTATATAATAGGCGGGACAGCCTTTCAACTGCTCCGCCTTCCTTTCTGCCAAAACCGTGCCAATTCCAGGAATCTGCCATCTTGTCAGCGCCGTATGCCATTGATTGTGACAAACGACCAAGAATAGCAGCAAAAAACACGATACGAAGGAATTATTGGCTCTAAAGGCTGAAAATACGTGAGTTAACTCAAAACATCAGCTGAGTTAACTCAAGTGACAAATCGAGTTAACTCAGCTGTTTTTCGCTGTCATTTGCTGACAATTAGAATTAAAGTGAAGGTTAATAGTGTACAATTTACGATTATTTATAGTTTTTATTTGTCTGATTGAAAAAAAAACACTATCTTTGTCGGCTGAAATCAACTATATATTATTAATAAGGTATGAAACAGTTCTTTAAAATGACACTCGCCACCGTCTGTGGCATCGCAATCTTCCTGCTGATTGCGGGATTCTTCCTCGTCATCTCGCTCGTCGGCATGCTGGCCAGCGAGTCGGCTCCGACCAAGGTGGAGGACAACTCGGTGTTCGTGATCAAACTCAGCGGCACCATCAGCGAACGGGCAGAAGGCAGTACACCCTTCGATGCCGTGCTCGGCATGAATGATATGAGTGCCATGGGCCTTGACGACCTCATCGCCAGCATCCGCAAGGCCAAAGACAATGACGATATCAAGGGCATCTACCTGGAAGGCGGACTGACGGAGTTCGACGCCCCTGCCACCGCCCAGCAGCTGCGCGACGCCCTGAAGGACTTCAAGAAGAGCGGCAAGTGGATTGTTGCCTACGCCGACATGTATATGCAGGCCAACTACTACGTGGTATCCGTGGCCGACAAGGTGTACCTGAATGCCGAGGGTAATGTCGACTTCAAAGGTCTCGGCGGCAAGGGCGAGTATCTGAAAGGACTCTACGATAAGATCGGTGTGAAGTATATGACCGCCAAGGTAGGCAAATATAAGAGTTATGTGGAGCGCAACACGCTGACGGGCATGAGCGACTACGACCGTGAACAGCGCGCCGCCTACACCAACGGCATCTGGCAGTACTGGCTGAAGGAGATTGCTGAGAGCCGCAAAGTGACGCCTAAGCAGCTGAACCAGCTGGCCAACGACAGCATCATGGCTTTTGCCAACCCCGATGACTATATGACGGCAAAGCTCGTCGATAAGATTCTGTTCCCCGAGGAACTCAAGGCAGAGATCAAAGATCGCCTGAAACTCGGCAAGGACGACAATATCCCCCAGCTGACCCTCGCCGACATGCTGAACGTGGCGAGGTCACGAACCTGATCAACGGCGGTGGCCATTGCATCGTGGGCAAGACGACAGCAGAGGACCTGCGTAAGTTGGCTGACGACGATAACGTGAAAGCCGTGGTGTTCCGTGTGAACTCCGGCGGTGGTAGTGCCGTTGCCTCTGAACAGATCCGTCACGCCATCAAACTGATCAAAGCCAAGAAGCCCGTCGTGGTATCGATGGGTGGCGCGGCTGCCTCCGGTGGCTATTGGATCAGTTCACCCGCCAACTACATCGTTGCTGAGCCGACGACCATCACCGGCAGCATCGGTATCTTCGGACTGATTCCCAACTTCAGCGGACTGGTACAAGACAAGCTCGGTGTGACCTTCGACGGTGTGACCACCAACAAATATTCTGACTACGAGACCGAGCTGGTTCTTGGCAAGAACCCCGACGACATCATGAAGCGCATGCAGACCTACGTAGACCGTGGCTATCAGAACTTCCTCGACATCGTCTCTGAAGGTCGTGGCATGAAGCCCGCCCAGGTCGACTCCATCGCCCAGGGCCGAGTATGGCTGGCTACCGATGCCATCAAGATCAAGCTCGTCGACCAGATCGGCAGTCTGGACGATGCCGTGAAGAAGGCCGCCGAACTTGCTAAGACCAAAGAGTATCATACCAAAGCATATCCCGACAAGGGTAATTGGCTCGACGCCTTCATGCCCAACGAAAAGAAAGGCTCTTACCTCGACAGCAAGTTGCAGGAAGAGCTGAAGACCTTCCTCGGCGACCTCTACGAGCCGCTGATGGAGATCCGTCAGAGCGTGAAGAACGGCAATACGCTCCAGGCCCGTATGCTTGAAGATGTCAGAGTGAAGTAAGAAGATGAAAAGGTGAAAAAGTGAAAAAGTGAAAAGGTGAGAAGTGATAGGTAAGGAAAGAATCGAGGGTGACCTCATCAGCATTAACAAGAAGTTGTTGCCACTCAGCTGGCTCTACGGCTTGGGCGTTGGTTTCAGGAACCTGCTCTTCGAGATGGGCATTCTGAAGAGCCGGTCTTTCAGCACGCCGGTCATCTCCGTGGGAAACATCACCGTCGGCGGCACCGGCAAGACCCCCCATGTGGAATACCTCATCCGTCTGCTGAAAGATCAGGCGAAGGTGGCCGTGCTGAGCCGGGGCTATAAACGTAAGACCAGCGGTTTCGTGCTGGCAGGTGACGATGCGACCGTCCGCACCATCGGCGACGAACCTTACCAGATGAAGACAAAGTTCCCCGACATCACCGTGGCTGTGGACAAGAAACGTACACGTGGCATCGAGAAGCTGACCAGCGGAGAATACGTCAAGGACATCAACGTCATCTTACTCGACGACGCCTTCCAGCACCGTTATGTGAAACCGGGCATCAACATCCTGCTCGTCGACTACCACCGCCTGATCATCTACGACAAGCTGTTGCCGGCAGGACGACTCAGGGAACCGATAGAGAGCAAGAACCGCGCCGACATTGTGATCGTCACGAAGTGTCCAATGGATCTGAAGCCAATGGAGTTCCGTGTCATCACCAAGGCCATGAGCCTCTATCCCTACCAGCAGCTTTTCTTCTCCACCCATGAGTTCGAGACCTTGAGACCGGTCTTCCCGAATAAACAGAAGACTAAGAAATCTCGGAATACTCAGAAAACTCAGAGTTCTCAGATTACTCAGAGTACTCAGACATTATCAGAGGCCCTGGCCGATCAGCATGTCCTGCTTTTGACAGGCATCGCCTCGCCCGAGCAGATGCTGATCGATTTGAAGGCTTATGCCAAGGAGGTGACCCCGCTGGCCTTCAGCGACCATCATAATTTCAAGAAGAGTGATATCGAGCAGATCAACGAGGCGTTCAACGCCCTCCCCGCGCCCAAGCTCATCATTACCACAGAGAAAGACGAGACCCGTCTGAAGCAGGCCGAAGGTCTGAGCAAAGAGGTGAAGAGCCATCTCTACGTCCTGCCCATCAAGATCCAGATTCTGCTCGATCAGGAAAATACATTCAATCAAACCATCATCAATTATGTACGAAAAAATTCAAGAAACGGCCTCCTGGCTCAAAGCAAGGATGACCACAAGCCCAAAGACGGCGATAGTTCTGGGGACAGGCCTCGGACAATTAGCTTCAGAAATAACTGATATTTACGAGATTCCCTATTCGGAGATTCCCAACTTCCCGGTATCGACGGTCGAAGGTCACAGCGGTAAGCTGATCTTCGGTAAGTTGGGAGGCGTGGATATCATGGCCATGAAGGGCCGCTTCCACTACTACGAGGGCTACTCGATGAAAGAAGTGACCTTCCCCGTCCGTGTGATGTACGAACTGGGCATCAAGACACTCTTCGTCAGCAATGCGGCAGGTGGTATGAACGAAAGTTTCCTTGTGGGCGACCTGATGATCATCACCGACCACATCAACTTCTTCCCCGAGCATCCCCTTCGTGGAAAGAACTTCCCCACGGGTCCGAGGTTCCCGGATATGCACGAGACTTATGATAAGAAACTGATTAAACTCGCTACGGAGATAGCCCGTGAGAAAAAGATCAGGGTGAAATACGGCGTCTACGTCGGTGTGCAAGGCCCCACCTTTGAAACGCCCGCAGAATATAAGATGTACCGCCTCTTAGGTGGAGACGCTGTGGGTATGTCCACCGTACCGGAGGTTATCGTAGCCCATCATTGTGGCATCCGCACTTTCGGCATTTCCATCATCACCGACCTTGGCGGCTTCAACTCTCCTGTAGAGGTCAGCCACGAGGAAGTACAGAAAGCGGCCAATAAAGCCCAGCCGCTGATGACAACGATAATGAGGGAGATGATCGTACAGTCAGAACAGGTGGAGAGCAAGCGAAAAGAGAAATTCAACACCGATCACCCCACAGAACCATGGAAATAGCAAAACTCGGAGAGTTCGGTCTGATCGACCATCTCACCAAAGACATCAAGATCAAGAACGAGAGTACGAGATACGGCGTAGGCGACGACTGCGCCGTTCTCTCTTATCCGGATAAGGAAGTGCTCGTCACCACCGACCTGCTGATGGAGGGTGTCCATTTCGACCTGACCTACATCGACCTGCAGCACCTCGGGTATAAGAGTGCGATGGTGAACATCAGCGATGTGTTCGCCATGAACGGCACCCCCCGGCAGATGACCGTCTCGCTGGCAATCAGCAAACGGTTCTCCGTGGAGGACATGGAGCAGTTCTACAGCGGTCTGCGTCTGGCCTGTGACAAATGGGGCGTGGACATCGTCGGCGGCGACACCACCTCGAGCTACACCGGACTGGCCATCTCCATCACCTGCATCGGCGAGGCCAGGAAAGAGGATATCGTTTACCGCAACGGTGCCAAGGACACCGACCTGATCTGCGTCAGCGGTGACCTGGGAGCCGCCTATATGGGCCTGCAGCTGTTGGAACGCGAGAAGAGCGTCTATTACGGACAGATCAACGACCTCCAGAAGAAGATTGCCGAAGCCAAAGCGGCCGGAACATACGAATCACAAAGTTCAAAGTTCAAAGCTCAAAGTTCAAAGTTGCAAGATTTTGAGCCGGATTTCGCAGGCAAGGAGTATCTCCTGCAGCGCCAGCTGCAGGCCGAGGCCCGTGGTGACATCATCGAGAAACTGCGTGAGGCCGGCATCCGTCCGACGGCGATGATGGATATCTCCGACGGTCTGTCGTCAGAACTGATGCACATCTGCAAACAGTCGGGCGTGGGTTGTCGCATCTACGAGAAGAACATCCCCATCGACTACCAGACGGCTGTGATGGCCGAAGAGATGAATATGAACGTCACCACCTGTGCCCTGAATGGCGGCGAAGACTACGAACTTTTGTTCACCGTTCCCATCGGCGACCACGAAAAGATCGAGCAGATAGAGGGTGTGAAGCTCATCGGGCACATCACCGACGCCAAATTCGGTCAGATGCTCGTAACCCGTGATAATCAGGAGTTTGAGCTCAAAGCACAGGGGTGGAATCCGCTTCAGAAGTGAAAAGTGAAGAGTGAAAAGTGAAAAATTTGCTACTGCCCCTAATTCTTAAAAAGAGTTAACGAATCAACATTTTTCACTTTTCACTTCTATCTTTTCATTTTTTTGTTGTACCTTTGCACCCGCAAAACGAAAGGAATGCAGAAACCACAATGGTGCCTTAGCTCAGTTGGTAGAGCATCGGACTGAAAATCCGTGTGTCCCCGGTTCGATTCCTGGAGGTACCACTCCTCCTTTCATTAGCCCGGATGGCGGCCGGGTTTCTTTTTTTCATTGAACATTGAACATTGAACATTCATCATTGAACATTATGGCAATAGTAATTGGTATTGACGTGGGTATCTCAACCACAAAGATTGTTGGCATTAAGAACGGTAAGGTCACAGCCCCCATCAGCATCACGGCGGCAGACCCTATCACCTCCCTCTATGGTGCATTCGGCAAATACCTGCACGACAACGACATCGACCTGAAGGATGTGGAGCAGGTGATGCTCACCGGTGTAGGCGCAGCCTATATCGACACCCCCATCTACGGACTGCCCACCGCCAAGTCTGAGGAGTTCGTGGCCGACGGTCTCGGCGCGAAGTACGAGTCAAAACTCGACCACGCCATCGTCGTCTCGATGGGTACTGGTACGACCTTCATCCGTTGCGACGGTTCCGAGATGAAGCACATCGGCGGTATCGGCGTCGGCGGAGGCACGCTCGCCGGACTTTCCCGTATCATGCTCAACACCAGCGACATCACACAGGTGGTGGCGATGGCCAAGCAGGGTAACGTGCGCAACATCGACCTCGTCATCGGCGATATCAGCGCCCATCCCCTCCCCGGACTGCCTATGGACACCACGGCCTCCAACTTTGCCAAAGCTCAGAGCGACGCCTCAAAGGAAGACATCGCCGCCGGACTGATCAAGATGGTGCTGCAGAGCATCGGTTCTGCCGCCTGGCTCGCCTCCTTAGGCAGTGACATCCGCGACTTTGTGCTCATCGGCAACCTCTCCCTGCTGCCACAATGCAAGGAAGTGTTCCCCGGTCTTGAGAAACTCTACGACATCCGTTTCCACGTACCCAAGCACTCCCAGTACTGCACGGCTATCGGCGCAGCACTCGACTATACAATCAACGGAAAGAAATAAATACAAGTCCGTGGGTTACTGACCCACGGACTGTTTGTATTCCAACAATTTGTTCTGATAGGCAGCGAAGGCATCGGTATGCTTGTCGCAGGCCTGTTGATAGATCAGCTGGGCTTCGAGGAAGTCTGACATCCTACACGTACCAGCCTGATAGAAGTTCCTGTGCAGACGCAGGTTCTCCTCAGCCTGCGTGATACCCTTCTGAGTGATCTGCAACTGCTGGTACGACTCCTCCACCCCATTCCAGGCGTTTTGCATACGTATCTTCAGCAGTTCGGCATTGTCGGCCTGCTGTTCCTGTGCCTTCTGATGGGCGATGGTCTTGCGCTTGATAGCATGCGAACCACCCCACCAGTCGGAGATGGGCACGCTGACGGTGGCGAAGATCATCCCGAAACTATGGTCATTATCCAACAGGTTATGGTAGTTATACCCCGCTCCCACAGCCACCGACGGCAGGTTCTGTCCCACAGCCAGCTTCTTCTGGAGTCCCGTAGCCTCCACCTGCTTGCCCAACAACTGATACTCCGCCGTCGAGAGCAGCGCCTGCTGATGATCCTGCTTCAACAAGACCGGCGACGTGACATCCGTCTGATAACTGATGGTAAACGACGTGTCACGCAGTCCACAGAACTGAGTCATCAGCAGTCTCACGATGGAGATGGCGTTGGCCACCTTCAGTTTCTGACTCTCGACATCATTCTGCCGGATCTCCACCTGCAGCCGGTCATTGGGCAGAACCACTCCGGCCTGCACCGCCACATCCACATCCTTATGGATATCGCGCAGAAGCGTATCGACGGCATCGATGGTCTTCATCTTCTCCTCCAGCGACACCAGCTGCCAGAAATACTGTTCGGCGGTCTTCTCCACCTCTTGCTCAGACAACTGCATCTGCAGACGACTCACGTCCTCACCTACCTTCGCCAGTTTGTTGCCGTTGATGATCTGACCGCCCACGAAGACAGGCTGCACGGCCGTGAGCGCCCCGATGGTACCGTTTTTCAGCATCGAGATGTTGATGGGACTGGCAAGCGCCGCCAGCATCTCTGCCGGGAACAATTGTCCCAGTTCAGCCCCTATCTCTAGCGGAATGGCATCCGACAGATTGATGGAGGTCTCTGCCATACCCTTGTTGGCGTTGAACCAGAGTCCCGTACCGCTGATGTTGGGGAAATACTTCGTGAAGGCCTCCTTGCGCTGCTGCTGGGCCGCCTCGATGTCATATCGTGCCGAGCGGATGGCGATATTATTCTGCAAGGCAGAGTCCTTAATCTGCTCCAATGTATATGCTTGTGCAAATGCTTTGTTAGAACACAGAGATACAGAGACACAGAGCAGCACACAAAGAGATAGAACTCTGTACCTCTGTGTCTCTGTGTTCAATCTACAAATATTCCTCATACCTAATTACTTTTTAGTTGACACTTTCCAATAAATCACGGGCAGCATCATCACCACCATGATGAGCGAGCCGATGCCACCGGCGAAGATGGTCACACCCACAGGCATCCAGAACGACGACTGGGCGAGGATCATCGGCACCACTCCGACAGCCGTCGTGGCCGTGGTGAGGAAGATGGGCACCATACGTCGCTTGCCCGCATCGTAGGCCGCCTGCTTCACCGCCTCGTTATACTCTTTACTCTCACCTCTTACCTCTAACCTCTTATCTCTTATGAGATTGATGGCGTGTTCGAAGATGAGGATCTCGTTACGCATGATCATACCCATCAGCGTGATCAGACCGAAGATAGACGTCAGACCGAGGGCACGGTTCATCAGTCCCAGACCGATCAGCGCCCCGGGAATCATCAATGCCAGGGCAGCCATGCACACCAGCGTGATGCCATACTTCTGGAAGTTGAACAACAGGAAGAAGAACACGATGACGAGTGCGATGGCCATACCTCCCACGATCTGCGGGATAGCCTCATCGCCATACTCTAACTCTCCGCCCACCTCCGTGCGCACACCCTGCGGCAGAAGAATCTCCTCCTGCATGATCCGGGCAATCTCACTCTCTACGGGCGCCGTGAAGATGCCCTGACGGAAGTGTCCCGTCACCGTGATGCAGCGTTCACCGCCACGGTGCATGATGCGGCTCTCCGTCCAGCGGGGCGTCACGTCGGATATCGAACGAAGGGGCACCGTGCTGTTACTACTGTACAAACCTGACGAACCGAGTGTCGTGGGCGAGGTGATGCCGAGGTTGGCGATGCCGGCAAAGGTCATGTCGGCGTCATCCTTCACCACGATGGGCAGCTCGTAGTTGTCCTCCCAGATCTGTCCCACACGCAGGTCACTCGACGTGGCTGACAACGCCAGCTGTGCCGTCGTACGGGTGATGCCCAACTGTGCCGACTTCACGGGGTCGAGCTTCACGTTGATGATCGGATAAGGCTGCAGATAGTCGGTATGCACCCATTCCAGATCAGGCATCTGCCGCATCTTCTCCATCAGCCTGTCTGCCACCACATGCAGCGAGTCGAGGTTGTCGCCATAGAAGCGGTATTCCATTTCCGGCACCTCCAGATAGTCCAGCCTCTTGAACTTCACATAGGCATTGGGGAAGGCCTCACTCAGCATCGGCTGGTATTTGGCCAGCAGGTCGAGCGTGGCATATTCGTCCGTGGTGTTCACGATGAACTGGGCGAAGTTATTACCAGCCAACTGCGGGGCGTAAGCATCCATAAATCGTGGCGACGAGCAGCCGAGGAAGGCCGTGATACCCACAACGCGGTCGTCCTTCTCCAGCACGTGGTGTACGGAGTCGGCAATCTGTTCCGTCTCTGCCAGTCCCTTGCCGTCGGGCAGGAAGATTTCTACGGCAAACTGGTCACGGTCGGCGTATGGGAACAGACGTATCTTCAGCGTCGGCAGGATGAGCAGCGAAATCAGGATGATGGCGATGCCGCCTGTGATGGTCAGCCAAGGATGACTGAAGGTCCAGTCGAGGCCCTTGTCATACGTCCTTTGAACCCACTTCGTGATGGCATTGCCGTCGGTACTCACCTTACCCGGCTTGATGATCATCACCTCAAGGAAGGGGATCACCGTCACAGCCAGCACCAGCGACACCATCAGATTGATAGTAATGGTCCACGGGAAGTCATGCATGGCGTCGAGGAACATACCCTTCAGCGTGATGAGGAAGGGGAAGAAGATGGCGCAGATGCAGATTGTGGCGAGCATCATCGGCATGAAATACTGCTTGGCCGAGTCAATGGCCGCCCGCTTGGGTTCGTAGCCCTTGTTGAGATATTCCAGATAACCGTCGATGACCACGATCGAGTTATCGACAATCATTCCTAACACCACGATGAGCGCCGCTAAGGTGACGATGTTCAGTTCGATGCCCGCTATATACATCACCGCCACCGAGACGAACGTGCTCAGCGGGATGGTGATGGCGGCGACGATGGCCGAGCGCAGGGGGAAGAGCACCATCATCACGACGATAATGATGATCATGGCAATGAAGAGGTCGCGCAGGAAGTTGGTCACACTCAGGGCCACCACCTTCGGCTTGTCGGCGATGCGCGTCACCTTCACGTCGGCAGGCAGCTCGTTCTTTCGAAAGTCATCGAGCACCTTGTCAACCTCCTTGCCATACTCCACCACATTGTTGCCGGGCGTCATCTCCATCGAGATCAGCATACACGGATGACCGTCCTGTTCGATGCGGCTGGCCATCGGTTCATATTCACGCACCACCTGGGCCACGTCCCTCACCCTGGCCACCTTGCCGGTGACGGGGTCGGAGAAGATGATCTGGTTGGCAATCTCCTCCTCGGTATTCTCCATCGCCTCTACGTAGATGGGTATCTGCTGGTCGTCATCGTCGATGCTACCGCTCATTGTGGTAAGACCCTGAGCCTGCAGACGGCTGAAGAGCAACTGCTGTCCGATGCCGTAGGCCTGCAGCCGCTGACGATCCACATAGAGCGAGATCTGCTGCTTCTGTTCGCCGAACAGTTTCACGTTCGCTACCGACGGGATGCGGCGCAGACGGTCGCTCAAATTATCACTATATTCCTTCAGTTCCCGATAACTGCGCTGGTCGCTCTCGATGGCGATAAGCAGCGCCGAGGTGTTACCGAAGTCATCGTTCACCACGACGGCCAGCACGCCGTTGGGCAACTGCATCTTGAAATCGTTCAGACCGTGCTTGATCTTACTCCACACCTCGTCCTTGTTGTTCACGTCGTCGTTCAGCTTCACCATCACGATACACAGGCCGTTCTGCGACTGAGTGGTGGTCTTCACACGGTTCACCTCGCCATAGGTGAAGAGGTAACGCTCCAGCGGACGCGCCACCTGCTGTTCCACTTCCTCGCTCGTGGCACCGGGATAGACGGCCGCCACCACACCCTGACGGATGGTCGCATGCGGGAACTCATCCTTCGGCATGTCCCACATACCGAAGACGCCCAACACGAACAGGATGCCGATGATGAGCAGCGATATCGGGTAATGATCCAATGGCCATTTCAGCCAACCTAAGCCCCCTAAGTTAGGGGGTTGGGGGTCTGAGCCATTGCTTTTGTAATTATTTGTTTCCATTTATTCAAAATCAAATGATGAGGGCACTTGTTCAGACCCCCATCCCCCTAATTTAGGGGGCTAATAGATGACTTTTGTTCCGTCGCTCAGTTTCTGATAGCCCTCGGTGACGATGCGCTGGCCGAGGTTGATGCCATCCACGACAGAGATATAATTACCACGCGTACTGCCGAGCGTCACCGTCTGACGGTGTACCGTACTGTCCTTGTCGATGGTCCAGACGAACAACGTGCCGTCGGAACCCTTCTGCACCGACGTCACAGGAATCGACTTGCCGCTGAGCGAGGCAGAGCCTTCGGGCGTGAACTTCACGCTGGCCACCATGCCGGGCAACAGCTTACGGTCTGCGTTCGCCACGTTGATGCGGATGTCGTAGGTATGCGTCAGCGCGTCGGCCATCACACCCTTCTCGATCCTTCCGCCCTCGAAGCTACTGCCGATGGCATCCACCTGGATGGCGGAACGCGTGTCGGCGCTAATGCTGCCGATCTCCGCCTCGGGGATAGCCACCTTCACCTTCACCGTCGAGATGTCGAGAATGTTCACCACAGCCTGCGAGGGCATCGCCGTCTCACCGGCACCGATGATCTTCTTACCGATGATGCCGCTCACAGGCGCCGTCAGCTGACAGTCGGCCAGGTTCTTCTTCGCCACTTCGAGCTGCGACTTCGCCTGGGCCACCTTGCTCTGTATCTCCACCCATTGCACCTCGGGCAGCGCACCATTGTCGTGCAACATCGTGTAACGTTTCAGCGCGTCGTCGGCCTGCGTCATCTGCGCCTCGGCACCGCTCAGCACGTTACGTGCCTGCGTGTCGTCCATCTCGGCGATGAGCTGTCCACGGTTCACGGCCTGACCTTCGCTCACCAGCACGCGCTTCACCACACCCATGCCGGTGAAACTGACGGCCGTCGCCTCCCGTTCCTCAACAATGCCCACATACGTCTGGGCATTGTCTACGAATCCCGGCGACACCATCTGCGTCTTCACCCGTGTGGGAGCCTTCTGCTCCTGTTTGTCTTTCTCGCCACAGCTGCATAGCCCTACGGCCAGCAGCATGCCGACGGCCAGGCGGCAATCTATCCTCTTCATAAGTCCAATTTAATTTAATCTACTGATTATCTTGCAGCAGCCTTGGCAGCTTTGGCGGCAGCCTTGGCACGCTTCTTCTGTTCCTTCTGCCAGGCCTTCATCTCGATGATGGTGGCCAGACCGGTCTTCACGCGGAACTCCTCACGGGCCAGTCGCATCTGCTCTAAGAACCGCTCCGAGGTATGCAGCCTGGCATAGGCGGCGGCAGCAGCCAGACGGGCGGCATCCACGTCGCTCTGCCAGTGGGCACCCACGATCACGCGACTCTCACCATACATCAGACCACGGGCCAGGATAGTGTCGGCACGGTCGGGATTGATCTCCGAGAGCAACAGGGCCGAGCTCCAGCCCAACAGCGTGTGACCAGAGGGATAGCTGCCGTTCTTCTTCAGATGCGGCTCATCGGCAGGATAGAGCGTCGGCTCATGGAAACGCACAAACGGACGCTTGCGCATATAATACCTCTTGGGCAGCCTGCAGATACTGTCGCACGTAGCCGTTCCCTCGCGCAACACCTTGTAGATCTCAGGTGTCTCCTCTTTCGAAATCTTCAGGCCGAACGGTTCGCTGAACTCACGGATGATGCAGTCGATACCGTACACGGCGTCGCGGATGGCGATGTCGGCACGCTCCTTGTTCTGGCGCATCTTCTTGCCCCAGAAATACTGCGTGATGTCGTAGGCGAACTGGGCGCTGGTAGTATCCGGGGGCGCCGGGCACCACTTGATCATATCGGGCATCTCACCGGTAGTGAAATACGCATCAACGGGACTCTTGTCACTCTGTGCCTTTGCACATACTGCGGCCATCATCATCACGGCCAAAATCATCATCTTTCTCATAATTCTTTAATTTTTTAATTTTTTAATTTTATAATTCATTAATTTTTTACTTTTTTACCTTTTTACTTTTCCTAGAATTTCACCTGCAATCGTGTCTCCAGTATCGTCACCCCGTTATCCTCAAA
Organism: uncultured Prevotellaceae bacterium; assembly: GCA_902776545.1. Lineage (GTDB taxonomy): Bacteria > Bacteroidota > Bacteroidia > Bacteroidales > Bacteroidaceae > Prevotella. Next base: position 23,198 of record CACYQO010000057.1, read on the forward strand.
GCCACCACGGTCGACCACCTTCGTATACGAGGCACGCACGCGCCAGATCATATACTTGTTGGGATAGAAGTTATAACAGAGCGCCCAGTCGTGCAGCCATCATTGTCAATACGCTTTTTTTCATCATGTTATTGTTTTAAATTGATAGTCCTAATGTCATTCAGCTGCAAAGATACGAAGAATTTATGATTCAAGCAAGAATATCACAAAAAAAGTCCGTTTTCCCAATTTCCTCCCTTGAAAATTTGGAGGTGTCGCCAATATTTCGTAACTTTGCCCTCAGTTATCAATTCATTCATCCATACACTTAAACATCTTATGAAGAAGTACATGATGACGGCCCTGCTGATGACGGCAGCCGTATATGTTCAGGCACAGAGTAAACCGGAACCCTATTTCTCGTTCAGAGAGTTACCCAACATGCTGAAATGGTGCCCTGCCCCACCCGACACGACGGGCGCGGCCTTCACCTACGACATCATGCAGTATATGTGGGGCAAGGAGATGCGCCAGAACAAGGAGCGGGCCGACATTGCCATCCGCGATGCCGTGTACAGTCTGGAGTGCATCGCCCAGGAGTTCAGCGAGCCCTTCGGCCTGACCATTTCCGAGGAGAACACACCCGAGATCTGGAAGCTGCTCCGCGATGCCAAGGCCACTTGCGAGAACATGGGCGGCTTCCCCAAATATTACTATAAGCGCAAACGCCCGTTCATGCGATTCCAGGAACCCACGGCGACGCCCCAGTTCGAGCCCGATCTGCGCAGGAACTTCTCCTTCCCCTCCGGCCACACCATTCTCGGCTGGACGTCGGCCCTGCTGCTCACGGAGATCAATCCCGAGCGTGCCGACACCATCCTGGCGCGGGGCATGATGTACGGTGAGAGCCGCGTCATCGTCGGTGCCCATTGGCAGAGCGACGTCGATGCCGGCCGTCTGGCCTCCGCTGCCCTCTACGCCCGTTTGCACACCAGCGACCGTTTCCTCGAGCAGATGCGCCGCGCCCGCCAGGAGTTCCAAAAGAAAAGCAAATAAGAACATAAAGAACCCACGGCTTCCCGTGGGTTCTTACTCATATTGGTTACTCGTAGTTGATATAAACGTCTGTACCGGTTGACAGGATGTAGACAGAAGTCTGACCATTCTCCTTACCGAACTGGAGGGCTTCCTCCAACTGGTCCTCAGGAAACAGTTTGGTACTGTCAAAATAGTAAAGGTCATTCTCTGTGTTAAGCCAGCCGCCCACATAGCCGTCGTGCTGCAAGGCATGTTCAACCACAAAGTCGAGTTGATCGCGCGAGTGGCTGTTCTGCGTAGCGGCATAGCTCACGGCGATGCCCTCCGTCGGCTCGGTCATCGTACGGATGTCAAGGGAACCCGTCCGGGTGGCTCTGGCTGAACTCCCACACGGCATCGGCAATGGCCGAAACGTTATCAGGCGCCGACGACGGATTGTCTTCATTGGCGGAGCAGGCAGCACAGCCTGCAGAAATGATCACGACGAACAGAAAGGCTGCTACAGCCTTCAAGCTGTTCTGGAAATACGAATAGTTTTTCATCTTTGTTTGATTACACATATTTGGGGGCAAAGATAAACATAATTTCGGACTGACCAAACCTCAGCCCGTTTTTTTTCAATTCAAGAGTTCCCAGATCAACGCCCCCGAATATTGTTCTGCTTCTGATAGTTTCTCTTGATGACCCTGATATACTGGTCGAGCCCGAAGATCGACCCAGCGAGTAGGAACGACTGCGCCACGTAATATAGCAGTCCTCCCGCTACATCATCGATGTGAACTACCTGATAAGTCACAAGCCTAAAAAACAGCCGTTTTCTGGTGGTTTTGCCCATACTAAAAGAATATGAATATACCTTACAAATTGAATACCGCCGAGGCAATCCTTGTTTCGGATGTCTCGGCGGATACTCTTTTTTAGCGTGGTTTACCCACTGCTTCCATCATCAATTCCCTTTCAGCATCATATCCTTATGGTGGAAATAGATGATGGTTCCGATAAATGCCACAAGACCAATGAGGCCCACGACGGCGAAAAATGTTGTTAGTGTCATATAATTACCTCCTGTTCTTTTTTGATTTCTTAATCAAGTAAAAGCCGAATGCATAAGAAATATGGTCTGCTAAAAGAATTTCCGCTTTTTTCTTCCAAATTATCTTAGCCATGGGAACATTTTGAGGAAATCTTTGTGCATTTGTTCAGAATTAACCCATTTCTCTGGGTCTTCAAAACTAGCTTCCACCTCGTCTAAATCAGCCTCTATCTCTGCTATGCGGGCATCGAACACGTCGGGATCATCTGTATAGAATCCGAGCTTGCCAACGGGAATGCGGTCAAGGAAGTCATCTTCCTCATCCAGCATGTTATTAGCATGGTCAATTGAAGTGGTAGCATAACCTGCAGCAGGCTCAGAGACCTTGCACACGCCATCCTCTTCTTCTAATATCGGATATCTCTTCTCTTCCATAGTCAGTTGCATTTAATGCGGCAAAGATACGAAAAAAATTGGAAAGTATTTCTCTTTTGGATAAAAAAGTGAAAAAAATGGGGAAAGTTTGGAAGATAAGCGTAAAAAAAACATCTTTGCAGCGTCAGAACATTAGTTTTGACTACGCAGCCGAGTGCGGGGAACGAGCTTTGCCTGACACTCGGGGCCTATTTCAATTTCAGTTATTTCAATTAATAATAAGGTGGGTAAATATCCCTTACATATATACATAACTAATTGATATATAGATAGTTATATATAAAAGTAAGGAATTTGCATACCTCGGAAAACAAACTGAAATAATTGAAATTGAAATGGCTGGTCAGTAACAATTCATCTAAAAAGCTGAAAATCAACGAGATACGACATTAGTAATCAGAAGGCTCCCGAGATACCAAAGCCCGCAAAAGGTACGGAAATCGTGAAATTACTCATCTCATAGGCCTAAAGACATGCGAGAACCGCTTCTTCCGGTGACTATACCAGCACTTGCAGCTCATTTATGCGACGTGGAGTTCATGTATTCTGACAAGAAATACCACGAACTTTGCGGTCGGGGCATTTGATATCAATTCAAGTCGTTGCGATAATGGCACGTTATTGCACAATAAGGCAAGGTTATTGAAAAATAAAGCTTGGTTATTTTGAATAGCATTTTACCTGACGGTGGGGTTGAGGTTGCGCTGGAGGAAGAAGGCCTTGGTGGCGAGGAAGAAACAGGCGACACCGGCGGCGTTGACGAGGACGACAGTCCAGAAGGCAGCGCCGTAGCCGAGGAGTTCGGAGACGACGCCTCCGACGAGGATGCCGAGTCCCATGCCGATATCCCAGGAGATAAGAATGGTGGAGTTGGCGGTTCCGCGCTGATTGTTGCGGGCCACGTTGATGGTCATGTTCTGGAAGGCGGGCCACATGTGGCCGTTGCCGAGGCCGATGAGGAGGGCGGAGCCGTAGTAGCCAATTTTATCGAGGAACGAGGAAGGAGGAAGGAGGAAGGAGGATAGTGTTGGCAGCAGGATAAAAATCGTATAGCCGACGAGGGAGATGACCATGCCGGAACCGGCGTTGAAGGTGAGACGGCCTTCGCGGAGGGCCTTGCCTCCCTGCAGACGGGAGAGGATCAGTCCGACGGAACAGAGCATGAAGTAGGTGCCCGTGCCGCCGGTGATGCCCATGACTTCCTTGCCGTAGATGGCGAGGTAGTTGCTGAGCACGCCGAAGCTGAAGCCGAAGGCCACCATGTTCAGGCCGAGGAGCCAGCCGCGGACGAGGAAGAAGCGGTCCCAGGATAATCGAGGAAGGAGGAAGGAGGAACGAGGAAGGAGATTACCTGAGAGGGTAGTGTCTGCGGCAGTAGTATTCTCTTTCCTCTTTCCTCCTTCCTCTTTCCTCGAAATCACAACCGTGGCATCGACCAGCCAGCCGAGGCAGGCAACGATGAGGGCCAGCCAGAAGAGGAATTCGAAGCTGGCGGTGAACTTGTAGATGAAGATGCCGACGGTGGGCGCGATGGCCATAGCGAGATTGTTGGAGAGGCCGTAGTAGCCGATGCCCTCGGTACGGCGGCTGGAGGGCAGCACGTCGATGGCAACGGTGGAGTTGGAGACGGTCAAGGCGCCGAAGGGCCCGCCGTGGAGGGTGCGGACGATGGTGAACAGCAGAAGGGTGGATGCGGCGAGATAACCGGCGAAGAAGATGGCAAAGGTGCCGAAGCAGACCATCAGCACCGTCTTGCGGGAGAAGGAGTCGACGATGTAGCCGCTGAAAGGCCGGCACAACAAAGCCGTGATGGTATAGCCAGAGAGCACGAGGCCGATCACGTCCTTTGTTGCGCCGAAGTGTTCACTCAGATAGAGCGGCAGCAAGGGAGTCAGGACATAGAAGGCGAAGAACAGCGAGAAATTCGCTATCATGACCTTGATGTAGTTCCTGTTCCAAAGCCGATCCATCATGTACAATTTGACAATTTACCATGTACCATTTATTCGGCAACGATGTTTTTGAGCGAAGAGCCGAAGATGATGTACTGCGTGTTGCCGGCGATGGTGCCTTCGTTCTGTCCCCAGAGGAAAGGCCAGTCGTCGTAGTTCTCGAAGTGGTCGGGACGGCGGAAGAGCAGACCCGGGGCCACGTTGCCGGGAATGAACGAGAAGTCGGCACGGTTGTTGCCGTAGAACACCTGCTTCGGACGGGTGGCACCCACGACGGCCACGAACGAGTAGTTGTGGTAGGGGTGACGGCCGTAGAGCCAGTTGGCCACACGATAGACCTCATCCTTGCCGACGATGTCGGGGAAGTAGATGTGGGCGTAGTTGACGGTGATGCCGAAGTTGAGCACCATATTCACACCAGCCCAGTTGCCGAGTCCGATGGGCACGCCGTAGGGGTTCTGCGAGTCGAAACTCTTGATGTATTCCTCGTATTTCACGACGTACGGACGGAGCTTCTCCTTGTAGGCCTCATCCATGTAGGGCACGGCATCGAGGGCGGTCTGCATGTTGCCGGAGAGACGCAGCTCGAGGGCGTCCCAGATCTGTGCGGCGAAGTTGTCGAGGTACTGTTTCTCCTGCGTGGCGCTGTAGAGCATGAGGTTGGTGGCCATGTCGCCGAGCTGCTCACGGTTCTTACGGCTGCGCTCCAACAGCTTCTGACGCTTCTTGTCGGGCTGGGCTCCCTGCTGACGGGGATTGGCGATGTTGACCTGTTCCGTACCGTCGAGCCAGGCAAAGTCATCATCGCGGGAAGCGTTGTGCTGGGCGATGAGTTCGGTGGCCTCCTTCATGAGCCGCTTCGACTGGGTGAGGGCGCGCTCGGCCAGGTCGTCGTTGTAACCCTTGAGGGCGTGGCTGGCGGCGGCGAACATCGTGGCGGCACGGAGGTCGAGCTGCGGACTGCGGGTGGTGAAGGCCCACATGTCGTCGGGCGTTCCGCTGCGCTTGCCGTCGGCCGATACCTCGTAGGGCTTCAGCGACGGGTCGTAGTGGAGACCGTCGGTGATCGAGGCGGCATCACCCAGGTGGTGATAGTTGTCGAGGATGGAGTTGGAGAGCGTCGAGGCCATGTGTCCGATGTTCTCAGCCTGTGCCACGAGGTTGAGCGTGCCGTGCTCGATGAACTGCAGGATGTCGGGCACGCCGTCGGGGCGGTGCAGATCGACATAGCGCTGCTTCTGCGAGACGAAGGTCTCATCGCGCTGGGGACGGAAGAGCTCCCAGGTGCGGATGAAGTTCTGCACGACGTTGATGTTAGAGCCCGTCTCGATGTCGAAGTCGCCGGCATCGAAGAAGCCGCCGACGTTCAGACCGGGGATGAGTTCCAGGGGCTTGTACTTGGTGTCGGTAGTCGGTCCCTGACGGTGGAGGTCAAAGTGGTCGCTCTCAGGCGCCTGCAGATAGCCCTCCTTGAAGGGCTCGCCGTGCCACGTGCGATAACCCTCGGTGACGTACATGTGGTTCATGTGGATGGGCACCCATACGTCGGTGGTGGCGTCGGTGATCTTGTCATAGACGTGGGCGTCGATAAGGAAGTCGTTGGTCTTCGTCTTGCCATACTGGATGAAATAGACGCCGGGTTCCTTGACGGCCGAGAAGTCGAACTTCACATAGTTATATTTGAAGTAGGGTCCCCACGACGTGACGGCACCCTCGAAGGCCTGCGTCGTTGTGCCGTCGGCGTTGATGCGCATGAGCTTGGCGACGGTCTGCGGTGTGTCGAGCTTGTCGAGTTCGATGACGGCCACCTTCGGCTGCTCGGGGGTATAGCCGATCTGCGAGAAGCCGATGTTCGGCTCACGAATCCAGCCCGGAATGGCGTTGGGCTCGACGGTCCAGGTGATGACCTTGCCGGTCTTGCCCTTCGGCAATACGCTGCGGAGGACGAACCAGCCGTTCTGTGCGAGCATACGGCCGTCGAAGAGCTTCAGTTCGGCATCGCTGGTGATCTTGACCATCCGGCCGGGATCGTCGGTGGCCATCACGATGCTGTGGCCTGTCTCGATGGGCAGCGGGTCGATAAAGCGGCCGGTGCCTCGATCGTCGTAGGTCTTGAAGCCCTTGAACTGACGGGGTTTCTCGCTGTTCGGACGGGTGATGGTCTGACTGGTGGCATAGCGCGGCAGACGGCCCAGGCGACCGTCCATCGTGAAGGTCTTCAGCCAGTACTGCGACGGCAGGAACTCGATGTTGAAGCCTGCCTCGCCGGCGAGTTTCTCAGGCACAGGTTTGTCGAGCCAGACGGCAATCTCCACGGCCTTGCCCTTGGCGGTGACGATGACGCGGCTGTCGAAGTCCTCGGTGAAGCCAGCGTCCGCGCCGCCCAGCGCCTCCTTCTCATACCGCATGGCGACCTCGATGCTGCCGTTCTCACGGTCCACTTTGCGGTCGGTCATCCGCGGCACGAGATCCCATTGCTCGGGCGTGTTGTTCAGACGGACAGCCCCGCCCTGGACGGTACGCACCCCGTGGTGGATAATCTCGATGCCAGAGTTCTTCTCGTCGTTGAACCCGCCGTTAAAACTGTTGCTGAATACCAGCACGTTCACCCCCTGCCGTTCGAAATACTCGCGGTCGTTTAGTTGTAAGTCCTGTGCCATGCTGACAGAGGGGGCAGCCAGCAGCACCGTGAGGAACATGAGAACCTTTTTCATTTTCATTCGGAATTTGTGTTTATTTATGACGTTGTTTCAGCCAAAAGGTTTAACGGCCTCTCGCCATCTTATAGATGGCTTCCATATCTTCGGCCTTCAGCACTTTCAGACAACCGCAGGTCGAGGTATAGTCGCGGCTGCACTTACGTGTCATCTCGGCGATCTCCGCATCGGTGATGTCACGGCCGATGAGTTCTTTGATGTTAACGGGCATGCCGATGGCGTGGTAGAAACGTTCCATCGCCTCGATGCCCTTCAGGGCCGTACCCTCGGGATCGGTGAAGTCGTTGGGCACATCCATCACGTTCACCGCAAAGCGCACGAAGCGGCTCAGGTTCTCGTGCATCACATAACGGGCCCACGACGGCCACATCGCAGCCAGTCCGGCACCATGCGTGACGTCGAACATACCGCTCAACTCGTGCTCCAGCTGGTGCGTGGCCCAGTCGTCAGCCACACCACAGCCCGTCAGGCCATTGTGCATGATGCTGCCGCCCCACATAATCTGCGCACGGTAACGATAGTCCTCGGGATTCTTCAGCACGGCGAAGACGGCACTCTTGATGCTCCGCAGGGCAGCCTCGGCGAGGTCGGTAGTGAAATCCATATCGTCGTCCTTGGTGAAGTAACGCTCCATCGTGTGCATCATCATGTCGGTCACACCGGCAGCCGTCTGATACGGGGGCAGCGTCATCGTACGACGGGGGTTCATGATGGCGAACTTCGGGCGTGACATGTTGTTAGAATAGCCGAGCTTCACATCGCCGTCCTCGTTCGTGATCACACTCGCCTCACTCATCTCCGAGCCGGCGGCAGGTATGGTCAGCACAGAGGCCACGGGCAGCATCTCCTTCGGATCGTCTTTGCCGAGATAGAAGTCCCAGACATTGCCCTCGTAAGGCACACCATAAGCGATGCACTTGGCAGAGTCAATGACCGAACCGCCACCTACGGCGAGGATGAAATCGACGCCCTCCTTGCGGCAGAGATCAATACCCTTCTGGGCTAATGAGAGACGGGGATTGGGCACAACGCCACCCAACGTGACATAGTCTACCCCACCCGCCTTCAACAGACCGCAGATCTTGTCGAGCAGTCCTGAGCGCACGGCACTCTGACCACCGTAATGCACCAGCACTTTCGTGCCGCCATACTTCTTCACGAGAGCAGCCACCTGCTCTTCACTCTGTTCTCCAAACACCACTTCCGTCGGTGCGTAATAATTAAAATCCTTCATAATTTCTTTTATATTGTTTACAGTTTACAGTTTACGGTTTACAGGTGATTACCTCTGCGGTAGTACAGCCTCCAGTCATTTCATCTGTAAACTGTAAACCGTAAACAAAAAATTATTTCTCGTCCATCGGGTAGCGCACGCCCCATTTCTGTCTGAGGCCGTCCATCAGTTCCATGATGTAAAGTGTCTCCTTGTGGGGCATTTCGAGAGGTTCGAGAAGTCCGTCGATAAGTGCCTGACGACAGGCCACGAACTGATACTCATAGCCTGTGATCTGCTTCGGCACGCGGATGGTCTCGATGTACGTGCGGTCAGGACCATTCACGGTGATGGTCTGCGGATTGTTGATATTGTCGATGATCAGGTTGCCGTCGGTGCCTGCGATGACGCCGATGTTGTCACCCACGCAGGCGGCACTCGACTGGAGGTTACACAGCATGCCGTCAGCCAGAACAAGCGTGATGGCGTTCGTCAGGTCCATACCTGTCTTGGACTTCACACATTGGCTGTCGATGCTGACGATGTCGGCGGGGAAGAACATCCTGACGAAGTTCAAGGCATAGACACCGAGGTCGAGCAGCGCACCGCCGCAGAGGTCTGCCCGCATGATGCGCGGCTTCTCACCCATCGAGTAGCCCAGCGTCGCCGTGAGCAATCGGGGCGCACCGATGCGGCCATTATGAATTAGTCCGCGTACCATATTGACTACGGGCTGGTAGCGCGTCCAGATGGCCTCAGCCAAGAACACCTTCCGTTCGTGAGCCAGGTCGATGATCTCCTGCGCCTGCCGACGGTTTGCCATAAACGCCTTTTCCACCAGACAGGGTTTGCCTGCCAACAAAGCCTCACGCGTCACATCGTAATGATGCGAGTGAGGCGTGCCCACATACACAAGATCCACATCGGGATCGGCCAATAACTCAGCATACGAGCCGTATGCCTTCTTCACATTCCATTTACGGGCAAATTCCTCCGCCTTCTCCTGTGTACGGGAGCCGACGGCGTAGGCTTCACACATCGTGAGACCAGCAAGCGTGATAGCCGCTTTTTCAGCTATCCAACCCGTCCCGATGATGCCCACTCTTAAGATTCCGTTCTGTTGCATAATTTACAGGTCTAGTTATCTTGGGTGCAAATATACATAAAAATTTTCAATAATCATACGTTTTATTAAAAAAAATGACTATCTTTGCAGCAACAAAAGCAAATAAACCAACAAAAACTATGATGAGAATTTTAATGATTGGCGGTACAGGCACCATCAGTAGTGCCATTACCAGACAGCTTGCTGAGAGCGAGCACGAACTGTGGTTGTTGAACCGTGGAAACCGTCAGGCAGAGTTGCCTGAGGGAGTGAATCAGATTGTGGCTGACGTCGAAGATGAGCAGCTGGTGGCAGAGAAACTGGGCGATATGCAGTTTGATGTCGTCTGCGAGTTCATCGGGTTCCTGCCTGAACAGGTGGCCCGTGACATTCGGCTGTTCCGTGGCCGTACGCGCCAGTATGTCTATATCAGTTCGGCCTCGGCCTACAACAAGCCGGCACGCGGCTACATCATCAACGAAGGTACGACATTAGCCAACCCCCATTGGGAATACTCGCGCAACAAGATCGCCTGCGAGGAACTGCTGATGAAGCACTATCGCGAGGAGGGTTTTCCCGTGACGATCATCCGTCCGAGCCACACGTATTGCGAGCGCAGCGTGCCCTTAGGCATACACGGCATGAAAGGCAGCTGGCAGGTGGTAAAGCGTATGATGGAAGGAAAGCCCGTGTTGATTCAGGGCGACGGCAGTTCGTTGTGGACGATGACATGGAACGAGGACTTCGCCCGTGGGTTCATCGGTCTGTTAGGCAATCCGCATGCCATCGGCGAGGCATTCCAGATTATGAACGACGAGACGCTGACGTGGACGCAGATCTATCAGGCCATCGCCGATGCTCTCCGCGTGGAACTCAAGCCTTATTATGTGTCGTCGGCGTTCCTGGCCGATGTCTGCCCGAAGGCGTATGACTTGGAGGGTTCGCTGCTGGGCGACAAGGCGGTGAGCGTGGTCTTCGACTGCGCAAAGCTGAAGCGCGCCGTGCCTGGATTCCAGGCAACAGTCAGGTTCGAAGAGGGTGTGCGCCGCACGCTGGAGTATATCCTGAAGCATCCGGAGCTGCAGGAGGAAGATCCCGAGTTCGACCAATGGTGCGACAAAGTGATCGAAGCGCAGGAAGAAGCAAAAATGAAATTTAAACAATAACTATGAGCCACAGATTACACAGATTCGCACAGATAAAGAGATTCACACAGATGGAAGAATCACTTAGGATATTATTCTGTGAGAATCGTTTCTTCTGTGATAATCTGTGAAATCTGTGGCTTTAATCAACTTGTAACATGAGACAAATCAGAAAATTATTATTCGCCTTTGCGGGAGTGCTGTTCCCGGCGATGGCCGCAGCCGAGACGCTGCCTGTGATCCAGAACGTGAACGCCTATGAGAGTCTGTCGCTCAACGGCGAGTGGAACTATATCGTAGACGTGCAGGAGGAGGGCTATTACGACTACCGCATGAAGCCCACGCCTTGGGGTTTCTTCCGCAACGCCAAGCCACAGAAACCCGAAGACCTTATCGAGTACGACTTCGACAAGTCACCCACCATGCAGATCCCCGGCGACTGGAACACGCAGGACGAAAGGCTGTTCTTCTATGAGGGGACGGTATGGTTCAAAAAAACATTTCATGTTTCAATGAGAAATGAGGAATTAGAAATGAGAAATGATGATATTTCTCATTCCTCATTAAATAGAGCATTACTCTATTTCGGGGCGGTGAACTACGACTGCCGGGTGTGGGTGAACGGCAAGGAGGCCGGGCATCACGTCGGCGGCTTCACACCCTTCAACTTCGATGTCACGGAGATGCTGAAGGAGGGTGAGAATACGGTCATCGTGAAGGTCGACAACAAACGGCATGCCGAGGATGTGCCCACGCAGATCTTCGACTGGTGGAACTACGGCGGCATCACCCGCGATGTGAAGTTAGTGAAGGTGACACCCGTGTATCTGGAGGACTACAGCCTGCAGATGAGAAGTGAAAAGAGAGAAGTGAAAAGTGAAAAGTATAGGGAGGTATGCTTCTCCGCGAAATTGAGCAAGGCAGAGGCAGGACACGAGGTGACTGTTTCCATCCCCGAACTGAAAATCAAACAGACTGTCACCACCGACGCCGAAGGTAAAGTTCAAAGCTCAAAGTTCAAAGTTCAAAGTAAAAATCTTTCCCTCTGGAGTCCCGAGAACCCCAAACTCTATCACGTGAATATCACACTTGACAATGCGACGACCATCACCGACGAGATCGGCTTCCGCACCATCGAGACGCGCGACAAACAGATCCTGCTCAACGGCCAGCCCATCTTCCTCAAGGGCATCAGCATCCACGACGAGAAGGCTAACGGCGGCGGACGTGCCAACTCCACCGAAGACGCCCGTCAGCTGCTCACATGGGCCAAGGAACTGGGTTGCAACTTCGTGCGTCTGGCACACTATCCGCACAATGAATATATGGTACGCGAGGCTGAGCGTATGGGCATCCTCGTGTGGTCAGAGATTCCTGTCTACTGGACCATCGCCTGGACGAATCCCGCCACCTTCGCCAACGCCAAGCAGCAGCTGACCGATATGATCAGCCGCGACCACAACCGCGCCAACATCATCATTTGGAGCATCGCCAACGAGACGCCCCACTCTGCCGAGCGCGACGACTTCCTCCCGACTGATCTCGATGGCTATGGAAGTGACAGGCGCCTCGAACTACGTGAACCGCCTGAACGACAATATGAACCAATATGTCGATGTGGTATCGTTCAACCAATACGTGGGCTGGTATCGCGACGTGAACGATGCGCCGAAGATGACGTGGGAGATTCCCTACAACAAGCCCGTCATCATCAGCGAGTTCGGCGGCGGGGCGAAGTCTGGCTACCACGGTGCAAAGAACCAGCGCTGGACGGAGGAGTTCCAGGAAAACCTCTACCGCGAGAACATCGCCATGCTCGACAAGATCGACGGCCTCGCAGGCACCACGCCATGGATTCTCAAGGATTTCCGTTCGCCGCGCCGTGTGCTTCCCGGCATTCAGGACTTCTACAACATGAAGGGCCTTGTCAGCGACAAAGGCACGAAGAAGAAGGCCTTCTTCGTGCTCAAGCAGTGGTACGACTCAAAATAAGTCACAAGTCAGTCAATGACCTTCTCGCAAGGAGCCCACGTATCTTTGAGGATCTCATCGACCAGACCGCCACAATACTTCAGGAAGAAATCTGTGCCTGTGGCTACGTGCAGCGAACCAGACTGGTAGGTGACAGCTTTGATGTCGTCGATACCCCAAGCGCTGCGCACACTCTCGAAGTTGCAGTAGGGCACTACCTCATCGCCAATGGAATGGAAGAAGGTGAATCCGCGGCCGGGCTTGAAGTTGTCGGCTGTCACCGCGTTCTTTGCCAGTGAATGCTCCAAGGCCTTCAGCTTTGACTCAGGCACTTCGCCAGTGATGATACCGTCGCGGAAGTAGGCAATGACAGCAGGCTTGAGACACTGGTCAACGGTGCAGTAGTTGTAGCCCTTGCCGTTCTCGAGTTCAAAGTCGCGCTGCTTACCGCTGCCATCGACAAGATTATTCTTGGTGTAGGGAAGGAAGCCCTCGCTGGTCTTTGCCTTCATGACGAAACCACCGTCATCACCAAACTCGAGGGAGTGCTGCAGCAGGGCTGCCTGAATGTCGTCGGTCGTATTCTGCTTGCTGCCAATCATATCGAAGATACCGGTCTTATGGAACTCATCGGTCACGAAGTCCTGATATTTGCATCCTTCGGCCATCATCTCCGGGTCGGTGTCGATGGCACCCTTCAGCAGCATGGCGGGAGCTACGGGCATGAAGAGCTGATCCATCACGATATAGCGCTTAAGCGTGGCCAGCGGGTCGTATGGACCGTCACCGCAAACGGCACCTTTCAGTCGGAGCGAGGCCTCATTGTGTTCCTGACAGTAGCGCAGCACACCAGCCGAGACGGCACCACCCTGTGAATAGCCGATGGATACTGCAGACCAGTCTTCGTCCATCTTCGATACCTCGCTCTCAAACCAGCTGAGACCTGCCTTGACACCTGTCACCACCTGCTCGGCAGTCAGTTCACGGTTGCAGTAAGGATGGGGATAAGAAGCGGTAGAGCCATAACCCTCGTAGTCGGGCACGATAACCAGTGCTTTCTGGCTGAGTGCGCTGGTGAACAGAGCCAGCATATTGATCTCTCCGAGCGACGACAGGTTGCTGAAGTTGGTGGGGCGCTGGGCGTCGCTGGTGATGGTGCTGTGGCAGCCGATGACCAGCTGGCTGGGTGTAGCCTCCCCAATGAGGGAATAAGGCCATACAATCAGTTCAGAGAGTTCCTTCTCCGTGCCGTCAGCAGTCTTGCAGCTATAGAGCAGCGTGACCCATTTGTAGACGCCGAAGGTTCTGCCGTCTTCGCCAGACTCGCCTGTCTCCAAGGCCTTCTTTTTGGCTTCCTCTTCCGTCAACGGTGTTATAACGAAGTCCTCGGGCTGGAACTCTACCATGTTGTCAGGATTGGTCGCCCTCATACTAGCTTGAGTGTGAACATAGCCGGATTCCATAACACGGACGTCTGATACGGGGTTAGGGTTAATAGGATCGGGAGTCGGAGTGACTTCTATATCGTTATTTGAACACGCGGAGAAGCCGATTAATACAAAAATACTGTTAAGTACCAAAAGAACCGATGACTTGATTGAATTCATAATTGCTTAAATCTTTAAAATGATAAACTGTTTTTTTAATCTCTGGTGCAAAGATACGATGCTTTTCAGGCTCATTCCAAATATTTCGATGATTTTTGTCTGAGATAGTAGCGACAAAAAAAACGATTATGCGACAAATCCCAGAATGCAGTCCGAAATCTGTCGCAAAACATACTCAGCCATCGAGCTCATTTGAATGGCCGAGTCGTGACGAGACACAACATTTGTTAAATTCAGGCACAAAATTGCGCATTATTATTCATATTCCATCTAAAATGACTATATTTGCCGCTCGAAGTTATTCGCTTTCACAGGAAAGAACATATTTTCAGGAGATATGAACAAAGTAAGAATCACAGCCATTCGACAGACAGTCTATACGGACTTGATGGCGAAATATGAGAACCCGATTGAGCACACCTGCGATGTCAGGGAGGGCCAACAGTGGATCTCCATCGACGGCCAGAAGCCAGAAGGAATGTGTCCGTCGGCATGGTACTCCATGCGTGAGTTCGTGGAATCGCTGGCCCGAGGCGAGGGCAACTTCTACGACGGATGGATGAAAAATCCCATGAGTGCAATGATCAGCTGCAACGACGGCTTCCGTCCGTTCAGTTTCTATATCGAAGTGATGGACGAGGAGGACGTGAAATTCAAAAGACAAAGCGATGAAGAAACAACAAACGACACTTCTGATAAATTTGCGTATCCCAATTTTGGGGGGTAATTTTGGGGAAGCTATCGTCTTTCAAAGAACGATTCCTAATGCCTTTGCAACAGCATTCTTAATAAAAGCATTGATTGTTATGCCAGCGTTTTGAGCTGCAATAGCAACACCGCTATGAATCTCTGGAGTCAAACGAACATTGAGAACACCAGTATATGGCTTTCTCGGCTCTATGCCTTTCTCTTCACATAAAGCCAGATAGTCATCAACTGCTCCTTCAAAATCCGCTGTCAATTCCTCTACAGTTGAACCCTCATACGTAATGCTATCCTTAGACATTCCTTGCACCTTTCCAAAAAGGCACTTGTCATCTTCGCTATACTCTACACTTCCTGTGTATCCTTTATACTTCAAATATCCCATATTCAATCCTCCTATCGTATATATTGACGCAAAAGTAACTAAATTTAGTCACATAACCAAAGAAATAATCAGATTTTTCTCTCACAAGGACATAATTTCGGCAATAATTGCGGTTTGTTGCCGATTATATATTACCTTTGCATCGTAAAATCAGCAGGAATATGGAACAGATTGGAGATATGAAGTTTGTGGATTTCGAAGAGATTCTTGAGCGCGACCTTGGAAAGATTGGAACGCCCAAGCGTGATGAATTTGAACGAAAGGTCAATGAGACGGTAAAAAAAGAGTTCAGCGTAATTACTGAATTCTTTGCTGTTGAAAAGTCTCGATTGTTGGGCTTTAATTTGGTATTTATTCCCTGCAAATCATTTGCAAACGAGAACTCGCTTCAAGAATTCTTTCATTAGTTGTGCAATCTCCGTATGATGGCTCTCTAATGCGAAATGACCGCTGGGGACAAAGTGAATCTGATAATGGTTCTCCCCGTGCTACCTTTGAGACTACCGAATACTGCTTGACTTTCTTGATTCATATCCCTATTCATGCTGGATGTAGCAATAAACACGCTACGGAGAAAACTACGGAGAAAAGCGCCATAGGTTCGGAGAAAAATGGTTTTGATTCGGAGAAAACTACGGAGAAAACTACGGAGAAAATTGTGAGATTAATGAAGTCTAACCCTTATATAACCAACAAGGAGTTGGCTGAAGTATGTGGAATTACAGAGGATGGTGTCTATTGGAATACCCAAAAATTAAAAAAGAAGAATCGCATTCGCCGCATAGGAGGAGACAAAGGCGGTTATTGGGAAGTGATAGAGAATGGTACTGAACAATAGCAACATACCGAAAGTGGCGTAAAAGGTGGCGTAAAAGGCGGAGCAAAAGAACTATCTGACATTCAGGAGGTTATTGAAAAAGAAATGTTGTTCGACCCGTCTGTTACGACTAATGAAATGGCGTAAAAGACTGGCATAAAATTCAGAACTCTCCAGCGACATATTTCGGGTCAGCCGATTGAAGATTTTCGCGTCTGTGATGCTAATCAGATACTAAAAATGGGAACCCGTAAGGTTCCCATTTGTGCTATTTGGCGGAGAGAGAGGGATTTTTTTGAACCTTTCATAACCGCTCTTTAAATTTCATAAACTCTCAGTTCCATATTGACAAACCCCGTAAATAGGGGCTTTTTCGTTGTTTTCAGTAAATCAAAATTTCTTGGAGTAAATTTGGCTATCTGCAAAAGTGGGTGTAATTTTGGGTGTAACTTTTAAACAGAAATAGCTATGCTCATCAAGAAAAAAATTAATTTCGCGCTAGAATTCAGGCGCAAAGGTACGAAAAAAAATGGAAACAACGAAGTAAATCAGGAAAATCTTCCACTTCGCATGCGTGTTTCTTATAATAACATGCGAATTGAGTTCGTAACTGGCTACAGAATCGATGCAAACAAGTGGGACGCTGAAAATCAGAGAGCTACAGGAATGACAAAACTGATGCAAACTGCAAGTGAGGTAAACGACTATTTGGCGTTCCTGAAGGCTGAGATCATCAAAGTGTTCCACAAGTATGAATTGATGGAAGTGATGCCCACCCGTGAACAGGTTAAGGAGGACTTCAACAAGCGAATTGAGCAGAATTATGACGAAAACTGGAATGATTCTGACCCTGACAACGAGGTGACAACTGAGAAAAAAAGCAATTTTTGGCCATCTTTCAAAGAATTTATTCGGGTCAACGGAAGGCAGAATGATTGGACTGATGCGACCTATGAAAAG
>CACYQO010000058.1 GCA_902776545.1 uncultured Prevotellaceae bacterium
AGGTTGGCTGCCTTGTTCTTGTGGATGATGTTCGTCTTGGCGAGCTTGTCAAGCATCTTCTGCACCTTCGGATACAGGGCCGTTGCCTCTTCCTTGTCGGTCATAGCACGCAGTTTGCGCACAGCGTTACGCATTGTCTTTGCGTAGTAGCGGTTGTGAAGCACCTTCTTTTTGTCCTGACGGATTCTCTTCACAGATGATTTGTGGTTTGCCATTTTTTAATGTTTAATTATAATGTTACTAAAGCTTGTGGGTCTTACGTCACTACAACAGCCCTGGGCAGCCCTTGCGGGCTTCCGCCACCTTATCCCGACACGTCGGTAGCACTTGGCTGTGCAGATGACGGATTTAATGTAGTCCCTAGGAGAGTCGAACTCCTCTTTAGAGAATGAAAATCTCTCGTCCTAACCGATAGACGGTTTAAGCGGGTGCAAAGGTACTACTATTTTTTGAACTTTGAACTTTGAACTTTAAACTTTATGATTACTTTTAAGAATTATTAACTATTCTACGCTAAAAAATGTTCAATGTTCCATGTTCAATGTTCAATGTTTATTGTACCTTTGCAGTCGTATGTTGACGAAGACTCAAGCCATAGTCCTTCATTCCATCAAGTACGGCGAGACGAGAATGATCGTGGATATGTTCACCAAGGCGCACGGACGACTGTCGTTCATGGTGAACATCCCCAAGTCGTCGAAGGCCCGTGTGAAAAAACAACTCTTCCAGCCTCTGACGCTTCTGGAGGCGGAAGTCGATGTCCGTCCTAAGGCCCAGCTGCAGAAACTGCACGACGTGCGCCTTGCATCGCCCTTCACCACCATTCCTTTCCATCCCCACAAACTCGCCATCTCGCTCTTCGTGGCCGAGTTCCTCTATTACGCCCTGCGTTCCGAACAGCGCAACGAGTCTCTCTATGACTATGTTTCGAGCAGTATCCAGTGGCTCGACAGTCAGACAGACCGCTTTGCCAATTTCCACCTCGTCTTCCTGATGCGCCTCAGCCGGTTCTTAGGCTTCTACCCCAACCTCGACGATTACCAGACGGGCGACTATTTCGACCTCCGCGAGAGTGTCTTCTGCGACACGCCTCCACTCCATCGCGACGTGCTCCTTCCCGCCGAGGCAGAGAAACTCCAGTTGATGATGCGCATGGACTATCCCACCATGCACCTCTTCCGCCTCTCTCATCTCGACAGAGACCGCCTGCTCGAAGTAGCCGTCATCTACTACCGCCTCCACCTCCCCAATTTCCCCGAGCTCAAATCATTAGCCGTTCTGCAACAGCTGTTCTGATTTTAATTTTCTAATTTTCTAATTTTTTAATTTTATAATTTTACTCCGATGGTGGTAAGGAACCAACGGCCCTGCTGGGGGACAAGATTAGTGTTCATGCCGCTACGGTGGTAACGGGTGCCTAAGAGATTGTGGATATCCAGTCCGACAGTGACGGGGCCGAAGGTATATTCGCCGCCGATGTTCAAGATGCAGCGGGCGGGCATCTCTTCGTGACAGATAACCCTTCCTGCAGAAGCGACGACGTCTTCCCAGAGGGCGGCGGCCTTCTCCTCCATGCCCGGTACGATGCTGTAAATACCGTATTCGATGTATCTGGTCTGGCACCTGACGTATTGCTCAAGGTCGATGTTATAGGATGTCTGACTGCCCTCGAAGAGAACATGGGTATGGAACCGCAAACGAGGTGCTGCCTGCCAATTGAGCACGAGGTTCGACATGATGGCGGGGGTGTTGTTATTGCCATCAATGTCATAGAAATAGTAGGGAGTCAGCCCCTCAGGCAAATCAAGGGCGATGAGGTTCGACTCGAAGGTACGGGTCCAGGTGAGGTTCCAGTCAACGCTGAGCTTCGGCTGTCTGTAACTGGCCATCAGCTCCACGCCGCCGGTCTTGTTCTGGCTGGCGTTTCTGTAACTGAGAATGTCGGTCATAATGAGGTCGCTGGCACGGTTATAGAAACCGTTGATCTCGAAATTCAGTCCCTTCACCCAGTTCTGTCCGGCAAAGGAGAGCTGTAAGGAGTGGGCACGCTCCGGCGAGAGACTGATGCTTTCTTTTCCGCGTATGAGGGCTGCCAGGACGTTGGTTTTGCGGTAGATGTAGGGGGCATCCACAAACGACTTGGAATAGCTCAGCCTGACATTCCACTTGGGGCGCAGCAGGATGAGGGCCACACGGGGTGACAGCTCACGCACCTTCGAGTCGTCGTCGCGGTTCTTATAGTCGAAACGCAGACCGGCATTCAAAAAAAGTGAAGAGGGATAAGTGAAAAGTGAAAAATCCCACCGGTGCTTCAACTGCAGCCAGGCATTGGCTCTGTTCTCGCTGCCTTTTCCGGTTTCACGTATCTGGGCATCCTCGGGGAACGTCTCCACAAAGTCATAGCCTATCTGATAGCGGATGTCGTCGAGCTGGAAGTGTCCGTACTCGGCGCCGAAGTTGAGGTTGCCTTTATGATCGTCGCCTAACGTGTAGGCATAGTTGCCCTTCACCTGGAAACCATAGTTCTGCTCCTGACCGTTGACGTACCGGGAGAGTCCTCCGCTGCTGTACGCCTTGTTCATGTAGTCAGGCAGGAGGAATGACCACGCCAGTACAGGCATCACTTTGTCGCCGAGCACCTGATAGCGCGTGAGGTCTGACTTGTCGTAAGTCGCCCCAGCTTTCCATTGAACATTGAACATTGACCATTGATAACTCAGGTCAGCATGTTGTGAACTGGCGCCGAAGCTTGGCGACAGGCCATTGTAGGTGCGGTATCGGTCGTAGTCGTATGACAAGGCGAAATGGGTCATGGTGAAGGGGGCTATGACCTGGGAGAAATGGGTGTCGTACATGAATTGCAGGCCCTTATAGCCAACCTGGAGGCCGAAGTCATAGGTGGGGCGGTTACCGATGCGTCCGATCCTGATATGGTCGTAAGGCATGTAATAGGTGCTGTCTGCCGAGCGGTTATCGGGAGCGTCGCGCTGTTCTCCGCTGTTGCGATAGACACTGCCCCAAAGGAGCAGGTCGATGTCGAAATAACGTTTGCCGAAGACAGCATCGGCCCTGATCTGACCGTAATTACCGGCTCCCACTTTCGCCTGTATGCCGTCCACGTCGGCCCCTTGCTTGGTGATGATATTCACCACGCCCGTCAGAGCCACATCGCCATAGAGCGAGGAGGCTGGGCCGCGCAGCACCTCAATCTGCTTCACCTTCTCCAGCGAGATGCTGAAGTCCGGAGCAGCCGTGTTCGTGGCGTAACTGTTCAGGCGGTGGCCGTTGAGCATGATGAGGATCTTCTCCTGAGTGCTACTGTAGATGCCGCGCATGGCGATGTTGATGTCGTCGTTACAGTCGATGAGGTTCATGCCCGGCACGTAGGCGGCGAGCATCTCCTGAAGGTTCCGTCCGCCGCAGTTGCGGATCATCTCTTCGGTAATCAGCGTGGTGGGCACCGGTGCCTCTGCCAGACTCTCTGCCTGACTCGAAGCGGTGGTGATGGTGGCGGTCATGCCGGCCTTGATATGGTTCACGATACCGACGAATGTGGAAGGGTCGCTGGCAGAAGGACTGTAATAAGGATTGAGTTCCAGCAGCTTGGTGGTGTACTGTTCTGCCTGACGGACGTCGTATTCATCCAGGCAGATGAGGGCGATGAGCCGCAAAGCGTTCTGACGGAGGTTGCCCTGGAAGGTATTGAGATGCTGCAACAGCGCATCCCGCGCCTCTTCAATGCGCCCTATCTTGTAATCATTCTCCGCCCGGGCAAACACCTCCCGCATCTTGGCATCCTCCTGCGCCCCTGCAGGTAAAGGTGAAAAGGTGAAAAGGTGAAAAAGTAAAAAACATTTCATCATCCTTATCCCCAATTGATATCTTATCTGCTTCATACAATAATCCTCTTTACTTTTTTCACCTTTTCACAGCGTGATAGTAAACTCCGTGTACTCCTCCTTCACCGATGCCACGCTGATATCGCCCTTATGGTTCTGAATAATCTCCCGGCTCAGATAAAGCCCTACCCCAGCGCCCTCGTCAGTAGTCTTCGTCGTAAAGAACGGGTCGAACACCTTGCCGATAACCTTCTCCTCTATCCCGATGCCGTTATCTCTGATCTTCACGACATACCGCCCGTCCCTCACATCAGCGCTGAGGGAGATTCGAGGAGGGAGATCAGACCACCCCTGACCCCTCCTACTCAGGAGGGGAAGCTGACGCTGCACCTTTTTGACGACAGCATACACGGCATTACCCAGCAGATTCATGACAGCCTTACTGAGCATATCCGGATTGCCATAGAGCATCATGGCCTCATTGGGCAGCGAGAATTCCGTCTGGATATGATACTGCTCTATCTCCTTGCCGAACTGCTGTCCCATCATCCTCTCACACAGCTGGAGCACGGGCCGCAAGTCCATATCCATATAGCCGCCCGTGCGGTCTTTCAGCACCTCCTCCATCGCCTTCAGCGTGCGAGTGGTGTTCCGGCCGTACTGGTCTATATTCTGCAGCACCTCCGTCAGATGGTCAAACACTTCCTGAGTATCCTCGTAGTCATCCTTATTGATGCCGTCCTTATTGTTGTCGATATTCTCCTTAATATCCTTCGACAGGTCGTTCGCCATCTTCGAGAAATAGATGATAAAGTTCATCGGGTTCAGGATACGGTCGATGAGCCCCTCAGTCAGTTTTCCTACCGAGGCCATCTTCTCCTGACGGATCAGCTCGTGCTGGGCATTGCGAAGGTCAGCGGTGCGCTCCTCCACAATCTGCTCCAGCTTGATCTTGTCCTGCTGAAGCTTCTTCAGGCGGTAACGGAACATCAGCCATACTAAGCAAGCGAAACCGATGAAATAGACCGCCACCATATACCAACGCATCAGCAGCGGGAAGGCGATGCTGAAGCCGACGGAAGCCACATCCGACAGTTCACCATTGGGCAGTCGGGCCTGTACACTGAGGACAAACGAGCCGTAGGGCAGATTCAAGAACGCCACGTCCTGCTTCTCACTCCAGGCGCTCCACTCGCCCTTACCGCCCATGAAGCCCTGATTGCTCAGCCTATAGCGATACAAAGTCTTTCCCGTCAGCGGAGCATAATGGAGGGCATAGAAGAAATGCAGATTTCCCTCGTCGCTATCCAACCTCTGCAACTTCTTAGGCATATAGCCATAACCGCCCCACAGCACACTGTCGTTGCCCATGGTAATAGAGCAGAAACGGATCGTACGACAGTCAGAAAGCCTCTCAATGTCTTTTTTGTCTGTATCAATGACGGCGAGTATCTCATTACCTCCAATCCACACTTGACTGCCATGCCGGTATTGCGCCTTGACCTTTATATCCCTCACGGCCGCAAACAAATACGCCTTCTGGAATCCAGAATCCCCCATTTCCCTGTTAAAGTCTGCCTCAGTAGTATTCTCTTTCCTCTTTCCACTTTCCTCTTTCCTCTCCCATCTTTCCTCTTTCCACTTTCCACTTTCCTCTTTCCTCGAAACTCCTTCCCCCTCACCATGCACAGTCTTCAGCCTCAGGCCGCCTCGCCCGTCTTTACGGATCTCCGTCACTAATGGCAGGTCACTCACCCTCCGACCATTATCCATTACCCATTTCCCATGATCCATTGTATAAACAAACACGCCGTCAGGTTCTCCTGCATAGACCTTGTCGCCGTCCACCATCAGAGCGGTGGTGGCAGAGGATGTCAGCCTGCTGACACTACCATTGGCTGTGACTTTATAGATGCCGCTGGAGGTGGCAGCCAACAGTCCGTCAGGACTCGGACACAATTCCCAGCAGATATTATTGATGCCGGCTATACGCTTGTACTGCCACGAGTCAACCACATAGAGTCCGTTGGTGTCCCCTACGTAGATCTTCCCATTATAGG
Organism: uncultured Prevotellaceae bacterium; assembly: GCA_902776545.1. GTDB lineage: Bacteria > Bacteroidota > Bacteroidia > Bacteroidales > Bacteroidaceae > Prevotella. The sequence continues at coordinate 5,900 of CACYQO010000058.1, forward strand.
CAGTGATGGTATGAACCCTGCCCGTCAGTCCATCCTTCGGCAGGAAATAACTATATACCGACGGCAGTTCAATGGCGAAGATACCGTTACCCGTAGCCCCCCAAAGCACACCATGACCGTCATAAGCCACATACGACACCTGATTCGAACAAAGCCCGTTGTCCTCAGTAATGCTATACATGTCGCGCCCATCGCTGTCGGCAATGATCAGCCCCCCATTGCGCTTCACTTTCACCTGAAGCCCGCCGTCCAGTTTCTCCGTCTGGGTAATGCCTTCCTTGATGACATTCTCGGCACCAGCCTCCAGAGCCTCCAACGACACAATATCCGACTCCACGCCTGGCTGGAAATTGGCATTGGTCTTCTTCTTCAACGATATGGTTGGGAGAGACTTTCCACTCTCCTCTTTCCACTTTCCTCTTTCCTCTTTCCTCTTTCCTCCTTCCTCGAAACCCCCGACCTCATAGATATTATTGTCGCCTGCCACAAACAGCAGCGCCCCACCCTCCTCAAAGATCTCCATCACCTCGCCGCTGAACTGGCCTTCCTCGCTGAACTGTTGCAAGAACAGTTCCCCGTTAGCCCGCTTCTGCAGACGGGCCATAAAGTTATAGCCGCCCACCCAGACGGTATTCCTGCTGTCGCGATAGATCACGGTGACACGTCTGTTATTGGCCGTATGAATCATGCGCCACCGGGCACGGTCATAGTAGAGCAGCCCCTCGAAGTTAGCCACGAACACCGTTCCGTCCTCTCCAATCTCAATGTCATAGTTACGGTTATGTCCGCCATACTCCACCGCCGTATAGTTACGGATCAGGGGAAGACCCTGAGCATGCAAAAGTGAAAAGTGAAAAGTGAAAAGTGAAAAATTTGCTACCGCACAGAGTTGCAACAGCACAACCAGTGCGATAGTTTTTGACACTTTAATTCTCACCTTCATTCGTCTCATATACTTCACTCTTATAAGCGATAGAAAAAATCTTCACTTTTCACTTCTCACTTCTCACTTTTCACTTCTCACTTTTCACTTCTCTATACGGTATTCCCTTCCCCACATAGTAGTTCCACTCCTCCTGAGTGAAGTTGCGCTTCACATTCCGGCGGAGGCGCTGGGCGATCATCGGCAAGGATACGAGATACTGTGATACCGTACCGTTTTTCTCCCCCGTCCAGATATAGTTCTTATCGTTGCTGGAAATGAAGTCCATGAGCCAGCTGTCAGACTGGAACAATGTGACAGCTTTGATCTGACTATTATAGTCGATGGCCCAGAAGAGCAGCTTGCCGTCGTAGCTGGAGGAGTAGAGTCGCTTGCCGTTGAATTCCATCTTCGTCACCCGCGAGAGGTGTTCAACGAGCTTATACATCTTACCGTTGCCAGCTGTCAGCCAGATAGTGCCGTCGGCCATGCCGTAGGCTGTCAGCCCTTCACTTTTACTATAGGCGAACGTTGTCACCTGCCCTTGCACGGGCACCTTCTCGTTTCTGATGTCATCGAGACTGTTGACGAGATGCATCCCCCCACGGTTGTCGAAGAGCAGGGGTTTGTTGTCACGTCGCCCGGTACTGACGACATGGAAGTCGAGGCGGTGCGCGGCAATCACCTTTTCGGTAGCGAGGTCAAACAGGGCGACGCTGTTCTCGCCGATAATCAGCAGCTGGTGTCCGTCATTCATGGGTTGCAGACTGAAAGGCTTACCTACAGACTCTATATATATGACCTTCGTCTGACTCTTGTCCACAATCATCAGATGACCAGTGTAACTGATGGCATACGCCTGCCCGTTATTGGCAGCATAAACATCCCTGAAACAATAGTTCCCGTCTTTCCCATCCTGAGTAGGAGGGGCCAGGGGTGGTCTGATCTGCCGCTGTACCGTCAATTGTCCCTCCTGCAGCTTATGGATAAAGACGTCACCGTCGTCACTCACTGTCAGCAGGTTGCCACTCTTGGGCTGAATAGCCATCCGCGTAATCTTACTGTCGTTGACACTCCAGCTGCGCCGTCCCCCGGCCGACTGTGTCAGAGCCTGGAACACGGCAGGGGTATAGAGATCGCCGCCATAGTCATTCGTATAAAGATAGGAAGCATAGGCAAGCATATTGCCCAACTCTGTATCACCACTGCGGTAGATGGCATACGACTGGGAGCCGAGGGTTCGCCCCAAAGAGATATAGTTCAGCGTATCGGCCACCAGCTTGGCATGCTCTGCCTCAAGCCGCCGCTGCTCCGCCATCTGATACGACGCCTTCGCCTCCCCCGCCGAAATCTCTGCCGCTGCCTGAGCCTGAACGGCTATCCGGCGCTCCGCCTCCGCTTGCAGTGTAGCCGCCTGTGCCCTCTCCTTCTGACGGATGGCTTCCTCACTCCGTTCCTCTGAGAGCATCTGCTGACCGTAGGCGATCTCCTCCATCTGTTCGCTGACGTCTCTGACTATCTCCGACTGCTTCTCCCGCTCCCGCAGCTCCCGCAGTTCCCGCTCCATCTCCTTCATCCGCTCACCGTCACCATGATGCATATAATACCCTCCTGCCGCCAATCCCAGCAACAGCACCGCCCCCATGCACCCTATGACCATTCCTCGTTTCACCCTCTATCTGTAATCATAAAGCTCAAAGTTCAAAGCTCAAAGCTCAAAGTCTCTTCACTACCAGCATCGTGATGTCATCGCTTTGCTCGGCATCCCCCACAAACTCAGCAATACCGGCCCTAATCGTCTCCACAATCTCCTGACTACCGGCTCCTGACTCCTGACTCCTGAGAATCCCGTTCAATCGTTCCGTCCCGAACACCTCGCTGGCAGAGTCCATAGCCTCTGTCACGCCATCGGTAAACATCACCAGCGTGTCGCCATGCTCCAACTGTAAAGTCTTGTCAGCATACTCCTCTTCTGCGAAAATACCCACCATAAACTGTCCGTCCACCGGCAATTGTTCGATAGTGCCGTCAGCCCTCACGATATGGGGCGAGTTGTGGCCGGCGTTGCTATAAGTGACGAGGCCGGTTTTCGTATTCAGGATGGCATAGAATACGGTGACAAACATATAGTTCGTCGATGAGTTTGCCAACAGCCGGTTCGACTCTTTCAGACACTCTGCAGCACTGACACCCTGCATACCCTTCGAGTGGATGATCGTCCGGCTCACGGCCATGAAAAGCGCCGCCGGTATGCCCTTGCCGCACACATCGGCAATCACTAAGGCGATGCGGTCGTCGTCGATGCGGAAGAAGTCGTAGAAGTCGCCGCCCACATCCTTCGCCGCCTCCATCGAGGCATAGATGTCCAGCTTGTCACTGTCCTCCGGGAAGGGCGGGAACGTCCTTGGCAGGAAACTCTGCTGAATCTCCTTGGCCGAGACCAGATCTTCCTTCAGCGACTTCAGCTGCGTATGCTCCTTCTGAGACTCATGCACATAGTGAATCTGTCCGATGGCTTTCTCTATCGTCAGGGCCAGGTCGTCCATGTCGATGGGCTTCGTCACAAAGTCAAAGGCGCCGTCGTTCATCGCCTGACGGATGTTCGCCATGTCGCCGTAGGCACTCACCATGATGACGCGCATGGCGGGATTGTGCATCTCGTTCACCTTAGCCAGTAGCGTCAGACCGTCCATCTCGGGCATATTGATGTCGCAGAGGATAATCTCTATGTCGGGCGTGTTAGCCAGCACGGCAAGAGCCTCCAGACCGTTGTGGGCGAAATAGAACTCATACTCACCGCTCCGTATCTTGCGCCTGAAATGATGTTTCATCATCATCTCAATAGGCGCCTCATCATCAACACTCAGAATCTTCACCATCTTTCAATTCTTCAATCCCTTAATTTTTTAATTCTTTAATTTTCTAATCCCTTAATTTTTTAATTCTTTAATTTTCTAATTTTTTAATTTTTAAACTTTCCTCTTCTCTTTTCCACCTGATTGATTTGCCAGTTTTCATGGGCCTCATCAATCTCCTTGATCTTCTCGTCGTAAAGCTTGTCACGCTGCTCGTTGTACGACTTCTTCAACCTCTCCACAGCCTTCTTCACGCGATCGATGTCCTGCTGATCCTCGCCTTCCTGCAGAAGCGCCATCTCAGGCTCTGCCCGCTCGACGACTGCCTTCATCTGGGTCTTACACTGGTTATAGGCAGCATCCACCGCCGTCTTCAGCGCCTCGTAGCGGTTGTTGTCCACCTCAGGCATGGTCAGCAGCAGATATTTCACCTTCACCGACTGAGGGTTGCCCTGCTCATCGACGACATTGACGGTCTCCTCGCCATACTCCTGCTTGAACTCAGGATGCTTCAGGGCGATGCCCACCGCCAGCGGAGCCATATCATCTTCAAAATTGGGGATAGCCATAAACTGATAATCGCCTTTCTTCGACACCTGGGCCACATCCTCTATCGGCTTCTCCTCACCTTGTATATTAAAACGCGCGGAAAGCAGCGACATCGGCTCGGCCTTCACGCAGAGGTTCATAAAACGGAAGTTAAGCTGGGCCACATAGCCAGACAACTTGCCCTCCATCATTTCGAATTTATTGATGACTGATCGTTTCATTCTTCAATTTTTTTAATTTTTCAATTCTTCAATTCTTTAATTTTTTAATTCTTTAATTTTTTAATTCTCTTTCGGTGCATCCTCAGCCTTGAGTTTGGCACTCAGGCTGCCACCGCCACCACCGGCACCAGCGCTCATGCCGTCGCTGATGTTCGGCGACTTGAAGGCACTCTTGGCCTCAATGCTGTCACCAGAAACCTTCGGAGCCTTCAGCTCACCCTTCACCTCAGTCTTGTCATTGATCGTCGTAGCACCATAGATCTGCGTCTTGCTGCCGCCCACAGAGGCGTTGCCGCCGTCGAGTTGTACCACGGCCTTGCCGTCGCCCTGCTGCATCTCCAAGGTGTTGTCGGCAAAGGCGCCAATCTCTTCCGAGACCATCTGCAGCTTCTTGCTCTTCACATCCTTCGACGTCGCGCCCACATACATCTTCTCCGAGACGATGGTCATCGAGCCGCCCTCAGCCAACTTGCTGTCGGTGAGCTTCTCCTTATCCACATCCATCGTCTTCAGGTTGATGGCCTTCGCATTGATATCCACGCTGCCGGTGGCCTTGCCGTCCTTATCGGCAGAGAGCATGTTCAGTTTCTCCGTACGCAGCGAGATGCTGCTGCCTTCCGTCTGACACTTGGGAGCCATCTTGCCGTCTTTCGCCTCGTAGTCGATGGCCTCCACGGTGAAGTTCTTCGCCCTGACGATCACGTCGCCCGAGGCCTCAATCTCACCCTTGGTCATCTGACCGTTATCATCGTACTCTATATCTTTCGGGGTGAAGGCGTTCACGGTCACCTTCTGTGCCGTCAGCGCCACCTGACCGCCGGCCGTCGGTCCCTTCACCGTCATCGGCTTCGCGTCGTCAGGCCGCTGGTAGTCCATGGCTATCAGCCCCACATTCTTCGAGAGCACCTTGAAGCTACCCTTGGCCTCATACTCCTTACCGTCGTCGGAGGCTTCGAGCGATGAGAGCGTCACGTTCTCTGCCGTCACATTCAGTCCGCCGCCCTTCACCAGTTTGCTGCTGCCGTCGGTCATGTTGATGTCCATCTGCGGCGTCCTGATGTTCACACCCGCAGTCGCATTCGTATGCATACAGCCGTCCCCGTCGAGCGTCGCCATGTTGATCTGCTCTGCCACCAAGCTCATCTGGGCCAGCGTAGAGCCGTTCCTGAACGTGTCACTCTCAGGGATGCCGTCCTTCTCAGCCTCCAGCACCTTCTTCGTGCGGTTAGCCTCTGCCAGCTGGGAGACACTGCGGATAAAGTCGAGCGTCTCATGATAGAGTTGCGGCAGGGCATCTTCAATACTCTGGTGGATGGCGCTGATGTCGTAGGTGTTCAGCCGCACCTCGTAGTCCTCGTCCTGGTTCAACTCGTCCTCCTCGCCCAGCATCTTCTTCAGGTCTTTCAGCAGCTGTTCCACCGAGGCCATCTTTTCGTCGGTCTGTTTCTCCAAAGCCTGAATCTCACTGTCCAGGCTCTCTACCGTCGCCTCAATCTGGCTCTTGCGCCCTTCGCACGAGAGGGCCGACGTCAGTTCCAGATTCTGGTCAGCATGGATCCTGATGCCTCCCCTGTCGCCCGCCGGGGCAGTAGCCTGAGAGAACGCACCGTAACTATGGTTACTCTCGATGGTGATGCCGCAGGCCTGCGAGACGATCTCCGACGTACTGCACACCACGTTCTCCTGACCGTCGATGCCGGGATTGACGGCCGTCTGACGGATCTTCGGAGCACGGGTCACTACCGATCCGTCGCTGCCCACGCCGTCAAAAACGAGATTGGTGCCCTTCACCGTCACCGTTCCCGTCCCGCTCATCAGGTCGCCGCTATAGTCCACGTTGCCGATCACGATCTCCGGGGCGGAGAGCACGATGCGCTCCGGGTCGCGGTAATATTTGCCGCCTTCCATCTTGCTGAATATCTCAGCCTTCATCTCCTGCACGGCCTGTTTCTGTGCATGAATCTCTTCCAGATCCTTCTGCACACTCTGACGGAAATCCGTCATCAGTTCTTTCCAACTGTCAAATATATAGTCTGCCATAACTTACTCATCTTAATTTTCAACTAAAATCTCATTGCCTGCCTGTGGAAGTGGATCTTGATCTTGGTGCTGATTTTGATCATTTTGCTGATTTTGATCATTTTGCTGATTATTTAAACCGACTTCATTAACACCAGGAACTTGATTCCCCGCGTTATTATTTTGCTGTTCGGGTTGCCCGTTATTGTTGTTCTGCTGTTCAGGTTGCTGCCCGTTGTTGCCGCCCGCCGCTGCCGGAGGATTCACAGGCGGCACCGGGTCAAGTATCTCAACCCGTTCTATGTGGGCCATCTCCTGCGCTGCTTGTCCTGCCTGGCCCTCATTGTTCTGGTTATCCAGGTTGCCCAGCGCTTTCCATATTTTCTTGGCGAAGTCCCTGGCCCTTTTCTCGTCAGGTTCCAGCACATCCTGAGGCCGCAGTTTCCCCTTGCTGTACAGGGCATCGATATCTTTGATCGTTCCGTCCAGCATTTGTGGCTTGCCGCCCGACGAGAGCAGGATCTTCCCCGATTTGGCATCGCTCCAGATGCCTCTTTCGGCCAGACTGGCGAATATGAGTTCCTTTCCCTTGGCGGCCGCCGTTTCGCGCAGCCAGAAATGTTCCTCCTCCAGCTCGCCCAGTGGGGGGCATAGCATCACGCTGCCCATTTTCTCCTGCCAGTTATTGATCAGGTCGTCCTGACTGGTAAAGAGCGCATGAAGTTCCACGACGGGGCCGAACGTTTCCGGGTTCACCTGCGTCCTTACCTTGGCCTTGATGCCGAATTCCTCCAGCAGGTTCAGCGCCACCAGGCGTTTCAGCGCTAATTTTTCGGCTTCAGTCGCATTTTGCAACTGGTTAGGATCCTGCGCCGTAAGACTAAAACTATCCGCACTTAGCCACGTGGTGTAATAACCCGACAGTCCGCATTTCTCTTTCGACAGCGCTTTCTTCACCGCCCCCTTGAAGTTCTTCGGCAGGTGTTTCGTCAGTTCCCAGAAGAATCCCAACTGCCTGTCCACCTCCCTGTCCGTCATCTCCATCTTCTTCAGCGCCTTCACGGCCTTCAGCAGCGTATTCGCCTTGCGCACCACGGCGAGTTTCCTCACCGCCCTTCTCTTCCTGATGGTCTTGTCGTTCGTATGGCACCTGGCGTGACAGTCGGCTGATACCTCCGAGTCAGCGTCAGCCCCCACCTTGTTGTTGAAGTGCAGGTCTGCCACCGTCAGGCTCTTCGTATCGTCATTGTAAAGCCTTTCTCTCAAGTCCTCATACTCATCGCACACTTTCCCGTCGGGATCATTCACGAGCTGAGCCAAAGTCACGTTACCTATCCACTTCAGCCTATATACAGCGAAGTCAAACGCCTGCTTGGCCCTGTACGCCGCAGCATAGCGCTTCTTGTACATGCTCGTCCAGTCGTCAATATACCTGCCCATCGCCAAGATCAGCGCGCCGATGCCGTCGCCCATCCTGTACCATTTGCTGCCCGTCACTTCCTTGTAGGCCTTTCCCCGGGCGTCCTCGTAGGCCCCGTCCGGATAGCCCGTGCTCGATCCGCCCGACTCCAGCTTCAGGTATCTGTTCGACTTGATCTCCGTCACACCCTCGATAGGTCTGAACTGTATCTCCAGCACATGCCTCAGGAAGTTGAAGTCCACCACGTTGCCCACATCCGTCAGCACCCTTTCCGCAGCGATCGTCAGCGGGTCCAGCAGCGCCCACCCGCTCTCCGGGGCCTTGATGAAATATTTCTTGATGTTCGTCCCCGACGTCAGTTTCAGGTTGTTCCCCGCCTCGATGGTCACGTTCTTGCCCTTGATCTTCACGTCCCCGTTGGGAGCAGAGATGGTGATGCCCGTGAAGGCGTTCATCTTCACGTCCCCAAAGGGTGAGCTGATGCTGATGTTCCTCCCGATGCTCGACCCGCTGATCTTATACATCCCGTAATAGTCGCTCAGCGTGAAGCCCCCGTCCAGGTAGGGAGTGTTTGTTCCCTCGAAGTCCGGTATCTTGACGTTCCTCATGCCCGGCGTCGCGCTCCATATCCCGCTCAGCAGGGGCGACACCAGGCTCAGCGCCATCTTGTGCACGCCCTTGTTCGTCGCGTCCGTCAGTCGCATGTAGTGTTCGTTGGGCGTCGTCAGGTCTATGTCCACCGTCCCGTCGTAGGGCGCCTTCTCCTGAATGGCGCCCATCACGTACGGACGCTCCACGTTGCCGTCCGCGAAACCCACCATCACGTTCGTCCCCTTGTTATGCCGTCCCGTGGAGTTCTGGCCGTCACCCTTGGCGGCAAACGGAATCCAGGGCGTGCTCCCGTCCCCCTGCCATGCGAACGACACCCTCACGCGGTTTGCCAGCGCCGGGTCATCCGCCCTCACGATCTTGGCCGCCTGAGGCCCCGAACGCCTCACGTGCCCCGTATTCAGCATCGCCGGGTAGAACTTGCCGTCCGCCGCCTGGCTGATGGCCGTCACCCGGAACACCAACTTCGTCACCTTCCCCCCGTCTGTCTCAGCCGTAACATGCCGGGCGTTGACACCCGTCACGATAAACTTCTCGTCGCTGATCTCAATCACCTCTCCTAACTGCAGGTCCGGCCAGGTCGTGTCGTAGTCGATCACCGCCACATTCCCTGTCACCTTCCGCTCCTCTGCTAACGTCTTCATATACCTCTCGGCGGTGTATGCTTCATTCGCATCGACGTACGCACTCTTCATCTCCGTGAACTCGTTGAAGCCGTCCTTTTCCTCCCACACGTCGTCATACAGATTAAAGTTGTATTTCCCGTTCTGCTCCGGCAGTCCTTTGCCGCCCATGAACTCCCCGTTCACGTCGTCATTCTTCTTTCCGTTAATACTCAGGCTCTTCAGATAGCTCACCCCCTCGTCGATCATCTTGTTCGTCAGCATAGACGTCACACTGCTCTCCGTGCTGAACACCGATGCTAACATTCTCGTCACCACCTGGCCCTCGAAGCCTTCAGGCGCAAACAGCTCACCCCTCGTCAGATACGGATCCCGCTGCACCGGCGAGTCCTCAATGTTCTTGTCGTACATCGCCTCGCAGTCGTACTGGCCGTCCTTCTGCATTTCTGTCAGACTCTCCTGCGTATCCTGGTTAGGATAAGTGATCCTGTAGAAATCCTTCTCGAGCGTGATTTTCCTGATGCTCCCGTCGTCCGGCATCTCATAACCGAACTGCAGCTTGTCCTTCTCAAAATACATGAACTCACCCCAGCGGTTAGTCGTTCGCGCCAGCATGTCGTAGAAACTTTCGTTATACTGCACCAGATACGGGAAGATGTGCTCCGCCCGTCCGTTCCTTTTCGTGCTCCTGTACGTCAGCTGTTGCATATTCGCCGTGTCCCACTTGATGCTTTCAGCCGTTGCGTAAGGCTTCCGGAAATTCGTCGCTTCGTCCGTCAGGATATCCTCGCCTATCCGCTTTCCCGTGAACGAGCGGCTCGTCCGCTTCAGCGTCATCAGCTTGTCTAAGGTGTAGATCTTCAGTTTCACGCGCATGCCGTCCCTGTAATACTCCGTCACCACCTCCTGCACATAGAAGCTGTCGCCGATCACCTTCACCCCCTTTTCCCGGTTGTCCATCGCGCCGAGCGTCGCCCGCTTATGCTTGAACATCGTTTCAATCTTTCCCCGCCCAATGGGCGTCCAGCTGGGCGTCACGCCGTCATTCTGATCTATAGCCCTCCTGATGGCTATCTCAGCCGTGATCTCCGTCGGCTGATACATCCCCTTGTCCATGCTGATGTCAACGAGGGAATACTCATGCTCCCCCACTCTTGCCGTTCCCCATTCTGCGCTGTCTGAGGAAAGAGTCATGTCCAAATGATCTTCAGGAACCAGATCGTGGATTTTTAATTGCAGTATTGCCATAATAATATAGTTTTAATTTTTTAATTTTCTTCCAGTTTCATCTGATAGCACACCACGTCGTTGTTGGCGGCGAAGTGGTCCAGCTCCTCCTGCCTCACCTCGTCTATCTTTTTTTGCAACCTGTCGCCCGCTTCTGCTCTTTCCCTGCGGCTTTTCACGCGGTCATCCTCCACAAACTCGATAAAGCGTACCAACCCCGTTATCTGGAACACCTCGTATATTTCACTGGCGCAGTTCACAAATACCATTTCCGGCTTCTGACCCAGCTCCTGCCTGGCGAAAATGACACAACGGATACCGGCGCTGGAGATAAATACCAGGTCGGTGGCATCGAACACGATCTTCCGAATGTTCTTGCCCATATAGCTGTTCAGCAGCTGCTGCATGGCCGGAGCATTCACCTTGTTCAACTCAACACCCAGAATGATTGTCAGCACCGTTCCTTCCAAATGACTTTCAATTTTCTCTTCCATAATTTATATTTTTTACTTTTTTACCTTTTTACCTTTTTACTTTTTTACCTTTTTACCTTTTTACCTTTACAATTTCACCAGCGGATACGCCAAGACCACCGCCGCGACACCCACAATGGTGACAATAAGCGTAAGCGGTACGCCGATGCGCATATAGTCGGTAAAACGGTAGCCGCCGGGACCATAGACCAGCATGTTCGGCGACGCGGCTATCGGTGTGGCGTAAGAGGCGTTGGCAGCAATCATCAGCGCCAGGAGGAAGGGCGCTGACTCGTAGCCCACCTGCTCCGCCGCATGATACATGATGGGGAAGAACATGGCGGTCACAGCCACGTTCTCCACCAGTTGCGTGATCAGCATGGCTGCCAGGCAGACGCCGAGCATCATCATGATGGGGTGCGTGCCCACGACGCCCGTCATGCCCAAGGCTGCGGCCTGCGCTATCCCCGTCTTCGATATCGCCATGCCCAGCACGATCGATCCCGCCAGGCTCATCAGCGCACGCCAGCTCACGGAGTCCATGGCCTGGTTGATGGAGCAGCAGCCTGTGGCCAGCATGGCCAAGGCAGCCAGCACCGTGCCGTGCAGCAGCGTCACCACGTTCAGGGCCGTCAGAACCATCATCGCCGTCATAATCAGCGCCGCCACAATGGCTTTAGGACTGACCTTTATCACCTCCTGGAAGTCGGAGAACTGCAACAGCGACGAAAGGTGTCCGGCAAAGACATTTGTCTGTCTCGGACACTCGAAGAGCAAGGTGTCACCCGGCTGTAGCTTCACTTCGCGGGGAGGCGCCTCAATGCGACGCCCGCGACGGGCCACCGCCACCAAGATCAGGTTGTAGTCCTTCTCAAGCCCGCTCTCGGCAACCGTCTCACCGATAAGCCTGCTGTCGAAGTTCACAAAGGCTATGCGCAGCTTGTAATTCTTGTTGATCTCGCTCATCGATCGGATATGATGGTCGGAAACCACCAGGTCGTGCGTCTCCTTCAGCTCAAGGATTTCGTCTATCTGACCGGTATACACCAGCCGGTCACCGCCCATCACATACTCATCCTCGCTGAGCATCGACGGTTCATGGTCGTAATGGCGGATGCCTATCAGGTTACCGCCTTTCACGTGGAACAGGCCTGCCTCACCCAGCCTCTTACAGATGTTCGGGTTGTCAGAGGGCACCAGCAGCTCCACCGTGTAGTCGAGCGCCGTCTCGAAGGCCTCATTGGGCGATACGCGCGACGGCAGCCATCGGCGCACGGCTATGATGAACACGACGCCGACCGTGAGGCATACCACGCCCGGTATGAAGATGGCGAACATGTTCATCGTCCTGCCCGTGGCACTTTCGTAGAGGTCGGCCACCACGATGTTCGTCGAAGTACCCACCAGCGTACACACACCGCCCATCTGCACGGCATACACCATCGGAAGGTAGAGCTTCGACGGCGCCATGCCGAGCTTCTTGGCCCAGCGCTTCAGCACGTCGCTGAAAAGCATGGTGAGCATCGTATTGCTGACAAACGCACTCAGCGCAGCCGCCGGCACCATCATGCGCAGCAGCGCCACAGAGTAGCGGTCGGGCAGTCCGAACAAGTGCCTCATCATCCAGTGCAGCACGCCGGTATAGCGCAAGCCCGCCATCACCACCGCCAGAACGCCCGTCACGACCACCGTACCCGCGCTGAAACCCGAGCACGTCTCCTTGGCGTCGAGCACGCCCGTGGCGAAGAGCACACCGATGGCTATGAGCACAACCGCATCGGCCCTCACTTTCGTCAGCAGCATCACGGCAATGACAGCCACCACGGTAGCGATGGTTATCCATGCATCTATGCCAAAGCCCCACAAGATCATGTCATTAGGCCATTCCATTTCTGTTCACTTTAGGTCCTCTTCCTAATTATTCATTCTTGTTCTGGCTGCAAAGATACTATTTTTTCTCGAAACCATGATGTTTTTCGCAAGAATTATTACAGATAATCCACAATTATCTTCATATGTTCATATGTTCATATGCTCATACGTTCATTTGTTTATTCATGTGAGAATCATGAAGCCGCCGACATTCACATGCCGACGGCTTCTGTTGTAAAACTAATTTGTTTCCTACATTCACATGTAGTTACAAATATGAAAAAACAATCTATTAACCTTTTGACAGGTGCAAAGTTAAGGATAATATTTGAAATCTCCAAATTTTTTTGAGAATTATTTGCAATTTTGAAGTTTTTTTCTTATCCCTGACTATCGTCTAAGATACTTTCGCTCGAAAAAACTCAAAGAAATATTTGGTTATTTACTCACTTATTCGTACCTTTGCAGTCCGATTTCAGAAACATATAGGTTTTTAGTTATTCATAGATTGTTGTATACCCTCGCCGTTCGTGAGAATAGCGAGGGTTTTCAGATCATCCTCTCTTTATACGCCTGCGGATAGATGCCGGTGGCACGCTTGAAGTAACGGCAGAAATTGGCGGTGGTGGGAAAACCGAGTTGGTAGGCAGTCTCCTTGACCGTCTGCTCGGGATGCGTGTCCATGATTAGCTTCGCCTGCGTCGCTACATACTGCTGAATCCATTCCAAGGGCGAGAGGCCGCCAGAGAACTGACGGAACACTTTTGAGAAATACCTCGCGTCGTAGCCCATCAGCCCGGCATAGAAATTGACATTGCGGTTCTCCCTGTAGTGTTCTATCACCAGGTCACAGAACTGCGTGTAAAGCTTCGCCGAACGGCTCTCCGCCCACTCCCTGTCCTGCTCACGACGGTAGTAGTTGACAAACTCTATGCCCACTGCCATGTGCGACAATAATATCTGCCGTCGCTGCTGCAGGTCATCGGTGTCGTGCGAAGCAATGGCTTCTAACAGTTCGAACAACGCCATCATGCGCTTGGCTTGCACATCGGTCAGATGACATTTCGGCGCGTAGTTGAACTTATGTGCATTGGCGAAATCGTCTGAACACGTGATGCGTCGCAAGACGTGTCCGGGCATGAGTACTCCATAATCATTCTTTTCAACCGTAAATTCCTTCATGTCGAACATGACGCGTGCAGTGCCGCGCAGACAAAAAAGAAGAACGACGTGCGGTAATACTATATCCACGCCGGTCATAGGGAAACCGTGTATCTCTCTTTCCACA
>CACYQO010000059.1 GCA_902776545.1 uncultured Prevotellaceae bacterium
TTTTCCGCTCTTTTATTAGGAAAACAACTTTTTTCAAATGAATTTATATCTTAGATATTTTGACCGTGAAACGCTCGTTTCCACAGTAGATGAGGCTATTGACTTCCTCAAGTCTATTGACGAGATAGAGATGACACCCGAGTTGGAGGCAGACGTCCGTGATTATGCCGCCAGCGATGTTTTTTATCCCAAACGGTATAAGATTCACCCGAGAGTCTATTTCATCGTGATCAAGACTGAAGCTGCCACGATGCAGGATTTCAAGGAGAAAAAGGCTGTTCACGAGGGTCCGGCAGCGAAGGCCGCATCGCCCGTACTGACGCGTCTCAACGAGGTGTGTGAGGGCTGGTATGAAGGCTCGGTGAACTTCAAGCGCGTGCTGCTCGTGCCCGGTACAGGCAAGTTCCAGTATCGCGATACGATGTTCGTCGCCCGTCTGAAGGCTGCTTCCGGTATGGACTGCTACGAGCGCATCATCGACTATCTGCGTGAGCGTGTTGACGAGCGCAGCCAGTTCCCCTCAGCCAAGGGAAAGAACTACAAGTTCCGTTTCCTCGGCTATGCCAAATAATCAATTCAAAGACTGAATGCTATGAATAAGGTAATGTTGATAGGTAATGTCGGGCAGGAACCCGAGGTAAGATATGTGGATCAGGGCGTGGCCGTGGCTCGCATCCGTCTGGCTACAACAGAGCGTGGCTATACGTTGCAGAACGGTACGCAGGTGCCAGACCATACCGACTGGCACAACGTGATCCTGTGGCGCCGCATGGCCGAGATCGTAGAGAAATATGTGCATAAGGGCGACAAGCTCTACGTGGAGGGACGCATCCGCTATACGACATATGATGATAAACAGGGACAGCGCCGCTATGCGACGGAGATCTGGGCAGACAATCTCGAGTTGCTGTCGCCCAAGCCTACGGCCGCAGGAGCTGTCAATGAACCGTTGGCTGCTCCCCAGCCAGACACAAAGCCTGACGAGGGACTGCCGTTCTGATGATGGACTATCTTCAACAATTCCTGAACGAAGTCACTTTCCTGGTTCCCACAACAGGGACAATTGTGTGCGCCATTCTGGCGTGCATATTACTTGTGTTCTCCGGCTATGCATCTGGCTCGGAGATTGCTTTCTTCTCCTTGTCGCCCAACGACCTCAACGACCTGGACGAGGATAAGAACGACGCCGACCGCGTGATCGCAGAACTGCGTGGCGACTCAGAGCGTACGTTAGCCACAATACTCATCACGAACAATCTGGTGAACGTGACGATCATCATGCTCTGCAACTATGTCATCAGCCACGTCGTGGACTTTGGCAATGCCTATTGGCTGCAGTTCCTTGTGATTACCGTCTTGCTCACGTTCCTCCTGCTGCTCTTCGGCGAGATCATGCCGAAGGTCTATGCCACACAGCATGCGTTGGCCTTCTGCCGTTTCTCCGCTCCGGGCATTAAGCGGCTCCGTGGGGTGTTCTATCCGCTGTCGTCCGTGCTCATCCGTTCTGGTATTCTGGCAGGGAAGGTGGTGCAGAAGGAGAACCACGTGCTGAGTGTCGACGATCTGGAACAGGCGCTCGAACTGACTGACGAGGAAGAACTGCGTGAGGAGAAGAACATGTTGGAAGGCATCGTCCGCTTCGGCGATGAGACTGCCAAGGAGGTGATGACCAGCCGTCAGGATGTGGTCGACCTCGACTTCCGTTCTACTTTCCCCGATGTGCTGAAGTGCATCGTAGAGAACAACTATTCGCGTATTCCCGTCTATCAGGGTTCCATCGATAATATCCGTGGCATCCTGTATATCAAGGACTTACTCCCGCATCTCTCCAAGCCGTCGTCGTTCCGCTGGCAGTCGCTCATCCGTCCGCCCTATTTCGTGCCTGAGACGAAGAAGATCGACGACCTGCTGCGTGACTTTCAGGAGAACAAGGTACATATCGCTATCGTCGTCGACGAGTTTGGCGGCACCAGCGGTCTCATCACGCTGGAGGATATCCTCGAGGAGATTGTCGGAGAGATCAACGACGAGTACGACGAGGAAGAGAAGAGTTATATCCGCGTCAATGCCAACACCTATGTGTTTGAAGGCAAGACGCTGTTGAGTGATTTCTTCAAGATCCTGGATCTTGACGATGATACGTTCGAGGATGTGGAAGGCGATGCCGACTCGCTGGCAGGACTGCTGCTGGAGATCAAGGGCGACTTCCCGGAACAGCATGAACGGCTGGACTATAAGAACTTCACCTTTGAGGTGACGGAACTCGACGGCCATCGTATCTCCAAGATCAAAGTGATCATTCACGGGAAAGAGAAATAATATAACGAATTGAAACGAACATGAGAAAACTATATATACTGCTGGCGGTGCTGGTAGCCATGATGGCGATTGGCGAAGTGTCTGCCCAGCGGTCGAAAGCAAATAAGAGACGTCATCTTAAGACGCACAAAGTAGTCAGAAAATACCACAAGAAGACCAAGAAGGCTTCACGCAAGCGTACGCTCGTCATCAAGCCCGTTGATCCCCGACTGAACGATCCTGACTACGATCCGAATATCATGTGTGAGGACACTTGCGGCCATGTGCACGGCATCGACCTGTCGCACTATCAGGGGCAGGTGTTCTGGGAGACGGTAGGCGAGAACACGAAGATGGCGTATGTCTATCTGAAGGCTACGGAGGGTGGTGACCGTATCGACGAGCGCTATGAGCGTAACATCGAACTGGCGCATCGCTACGGCCTGAAGGTGGGATCGTATCACTTCTTCCGTCCGAAGACACCTCTGGTGCAGCAGCTTGAGAACTTCAAGACACAATGTCTGCCGGGCGAGCAGGATCTGATTCCGATGATTGATATTGAGACTACAGGCGGACTGCCTGACCATGAGTTCTGCGATTCACTCTTCCGATTCCTGGGAATGGTGGAACGCACTTATCGTCAGCAGCCGTTGCTCTATACCTTCCGCAATTTCTACAACAAGCATCTGCTGGGTCAGATCGACGACTACAAGCTGATGATTGCGATGTACACGGAGGAAGAACCTGTATTGGCCGACGGTAGGGATATCACCATGTGGCAGTACACGAGCAAAGGGCGTATCGTGGGTATCAGCGGCTATGTGGACAAGAGCCGTTTCATGGGGCGTCATGGCCTCCGGGAAATTAGGTTCCGCCATTAAAGTAACTTCTTCTCCCCCTTAGTAAGGGGGAGCCAGAGGGGGTCTGAACAGTGGAAGCTATATGCCATATAATTATTCGCTTGTTCAGACCACCCCTGACCCCTCCTAATTTAGGAGGGGAAATGATTACTCCTCAATATGGGAAAGCGAGTGGACGAATGACGAGAAGAAGTTTGTGACACTCTCCGAGGGATAATATTTGAAATATCGGGCAGAGCGTCTGACATGACTGAACGTGGCCGATGAGTTCGTGTTGTGGACGAAGATGCCACCGTCCTCCTGGGAGAAATACCAGTCCTGCGAACGGGTGTCGGTAAACTCAATCAGCTCCTGTGCGATACGGTCTATCCGCTTCTCCTTCCGGTTCTTCAGGAAGGGGATTTCGTCTTCAGAAAATCCGAACAGTTGGATGAGGAACTCTCCTGTGAGTTGTGTCATCTGTGTGAGTCTCAGACGTTCTATCCACTTTCCAACGATTTGAAAGTCAATCCGTTGTCTGTTCTTGCGCAGGAAGATGCCGAGTTCTGTCAACTGACGGATGGGCATGCCCTCATTAAAGAGATGGCGCACCACACGGATAAGGATCATCAGCATCTGACGATTGGTTACGTCAGAGTGCTCGTCGTCGAGGATACTCTGCAGCCGTTTGTTGAGCAACGGGTTCGTCAGACGGTCAGGACGCAGGTACTCGTCTTCCTCCTCGTCGTTTTGTTTCTTTTCCTTTGCCCGATAGTCGGCGATGGCTTTCTCCCAGTCTTTCTGCTGCTTCTCTGTCAGGTGCAGGAAGAACTGGTTTTTGTTGCGGATGATGCCGTCGTAGACAAAGGGGACGATGTTGTGCATGACAGCCAGCTGATACAGGCGCCCCCACTTGAAGGCCGACATGGGTTCTAAGTCTTCCGTGGTTTGGAAGGCACCGCTCCTCAGGAGCAGAAACATATTTCTTTGAACGATATCCATAGCGGTAGCAAATTTTTCACTTTTCACTATTCACTTTTCACTTCTACGAGTAGCGGCGAGGGTAGCGGAGCAGGATTGACAGCAGGGCTACGACGCCTAATACGAACGGATAGTAGAGGTAAGGGATAATGCTCACCGGACTTAGCGAGGCCAGTCCTGCGGCGATGAGAATCTGGGCACCATAGGGGAGCATGCCCTGAATGGTACACGAGAACGTATCGAGGATTGAGGCACATTTCCTATTGTCCACCCCGAAACGGTCGCCAATCTGTTTGGAGATGTCGCCGACGGTCAGGATGGCCACCGTATTGTTGGCTGTGCATACGTTGACGAGCGACACCAACACGGCGATGCTCAGTTCTGCACCCCGCTTATTGCTGACGTGGCGCGTGAGTTGACGGATGATGAAATCGATACCACCCTGCTGTCGGATGAGTTCGAGCATGCCGCCTGCCATCATCGTCACGATGATCAGTCCGCCCATCGAGAGGATGCCTTCACCCATGCTGCCAAACCAGCCGTAAAGGTCTATCGATCCCGTCAGTATGCCGATTACTCCTGTCAACAGGATGCCCAATGTGAGCACGGCCATCACGTTCATGCCGAAGATAGCGATGATAAGCACGACGAAATAGGGGATGACCTTCACCCATTCCACCTGTGCCACCTGCGGCGGGGCGCTGACGTTGGAACCCATGAACAGATAACAGACGAACACCAGCAGGGCTACGGGGAAGACGATGAAGCTGTTCACGCGGAACTTGTCGCTCAGCCGACAGCCTTGTGTCTGTGTCGCCATGATGGTCGTATCGGAGATGAATGAGAGGTTGTCGCCAAAGAACGAACCACCAACGATGATGGCGGTCATCAGGGCTAAGTCTGTATTGGTCTCATTGGCCACACCTGCCGCAATGGGCACAAGGGCTGCGATCGTGCCGACGCTGGTACCAATGGAAATCGATACGAAGCAGGCTGCGAGGAACATGCCCGCCAGAATCATCTGAGGAGGCAGCAGGGAGAGTGTCAGATTTACCGTAGCGTCGATACAGCCCATCGCCTTGGCGGCGTGGGCAAAGGCGCCTGCCAGTACGAAGATCCAGATCATCAGCATCATCTGTTCTGTAGCCGCCCCACGGCTGAAAAGGTCGACTCTTTGTTTCATGGGCTTCCCTCTGAAGGCCGCAATCGCATAGATGCTTGACACCATGAACGCCACCGTGATGGGTATCTTGTAGAAGTCACCAGCGACGATGCTGGTGACTAAATAGAAGGCGATGAACACCATCAACGGTGATAATGCGAACAACCCTTTTTTCACCTTTTCACTCTTTCACTTTTTCACTTTTTATAGCGTTACTCCATTCTTGAAGATCGAGATCTCGCGATAGTCATTGGCTTCGTTGCGGGCCTGTTCGCCACTCGCGACGGAGAGCACCTTGTCGATGAACTCAGGCACGAGCTCCTGCATGGTACGACCCTCAACGAGCTGACCAGCCGAGAAGTCGATCCAGTTCTGCTTACGGCGTGCGAGGTCAGGATTGGTGGCAATCTTCATCGTGGGAACGAACGTGCCGAAAGGCGTGCCGCGACCTGTGGTGAAGAGCACGATATGACAACCGCAAGAGGCGAGGGCAGTAGCTGCCACGAGGTCGTTGCCTGGGGCAGAGAGCAGGTTCAGACCGTTGTTCTGCAGACGGTCGCCATACTCCATTACACCACTTACAGGAGCCTTACCGCACTTCTGCGTACAACCGAGCGCCTTATCCTCAAGGGTGGAGATGCCGCCGGCCTTGTTACCCGGACTGGGATTCTCACCCACAGGCTCACCGTGCGAGAGAAAATACTCCTTGAAGTTATTGATCATCGAGACCGTCTGGTTGAACAGTTCTTCCGTACGGCAGCGGTTCATCAGGATGGTCTCAGCCCCAAACATCTCAGGCACTTCTGTCAGCACGCTGGTACCGCCCTGTGCCACGAGCCAGTCGGAGAATTCACCCACGAGCGGATTGGCCGTGATGCCTGAGAATCCGTCGGAGCCACCACACTTCAGCCCTACGCGGAGTTTACTTACGGGCACCTCCTCGCGTTTGTCCTGTTTGGCGATGTCGTAGAGTTCGCGCAGGATGGCCATACCGGCCTCCATCTCGTCCTCTACCTTTTGGGTGACGAGCAGTTTGATGCGGTCCTTATCGTAGTCGCCCAGCATCTTCATGAAGTCGTCGGGCTGGTTGTTCTCGCAGCCGAGGCTCAGCACGAGCACGGCACCGGCATTGGGGTGCAGGCAGATGTCGCGCAACACCTTACGGGTGTTCTCGTGGTCGCCCGAGAGTTGCGAACAGCCGTAGTTATGGTGCCAGGCGTAAATGGCGTCAACGCCAGTAGAGCCAGTTTCATGCTTCAATTCTTTCACGAGGCGTTCGGCGATGCCGTTCACGCAGCCGACGGTGGGCACCACCCAGATCTCATTGCGCACGCCTACATCGCCGTTCTTACGTACATAACCCTTAAAGGTGCGATTCTCTTTTTTGATGCTAAGTTCTTCGTTTACAGGCTTGTATGTGTACTCGAGAGTGCCTGAGAGATTAGTCTTCAGGTTATTCTCGTTTACCCAGTCGCCGGCCTTCAGATCTTCACGGGCGTGACCGATGGGATAGCCATATTTGATAATGTCTTCTCCCTTTTTCACGTCCTTGATCAGCACCTTGTGTCCTGCTGGTGTGTCCTGACTGACGGTAATCTGCTGACCGTCCACTTCGATAATCTCTCCCTTTTTTTTAGCCTGCAGACAGACCACTACGCTATCTGCCGGATTAATCTTTAAATAAGTAGCTTGATCCATTTTTACTTTAAACTTTGAACTTTGAGCTTTGAACTTTATGATTACAAAAGCCCTGAATTTATTATTGTTTAGTTGCTTTTACAATTTTGGTCAATACACCTATTATTTTACTACATTCATCATATATAGAATCAAATTCTTTATCATTCAGGAAATGAGTCTCATGTAGTAGGTCTATTCAGTAAGCGGATTCTGTAGCCTCTTTTAAGGCGACATTCATCTTGTTGGTAAAATCGGCTCTGCTTTGAGCATTTTTTCCTTCGAATACATTGGCACCAATACTTGTACCTGATCGAAACAGTTGCTTTGACATAATGATTTCCGATTTCTCCTCTTTCAGATATTTATAGAGGTTAACTATACGTATGGCGAAAGTTTTCGAAATCTCATATATGTTATTTTCTGCTTCTTTTCTCTCCAGCATAGGTAATCATAAAGTTCAAAGTTCAAAACTCAAAGTTCAAAGTCTCAAATCGCTGTTCTGCGATAGAAGTCGACGTTTTCCTTCGTCAGGATCTCGATGGGCATATAGTTCACGGGATTCACCTGGCGCTTCATCACGATGGCATTGAACAGGGCATCGATGCTGGCGTAGCCCTGCTGGTAGGCATGCTGGGCGATGAGGAACGAGATGCTGCCGTTATGGATGCACTCCACGTTCTTCGGCACCATGTCATAACCCATGATCTGGATGTTCCTTCGGTTGGTCTTCTGCAGGAACGATCCCACGAGATGTGCCTTCGAGTTGAACGTAATGCAATGGTGCACCAGCGGATGCTCCTTGAAGAACGCCTCCAGAATATCGTCGTAGTCCTTCTTCTCCTCGTCGAGCGGCAGGTCCACCTCCGTAATCTTGATCTCCGGGAAGTGGTCCACCATATAGTGTCGGAAGCCCGTCTCACGGTTGGCCTGCTGCTTGGAGCCCACGCGTCCGTCGCGTGTCTGTTTCATCAGGGCAATCTCTTTCTCCTTGTTGGCAATGAGCATCAGCATCTTCGCAGCGAAGTATCCGCTGGCGAACGAGTCCTGTCCGAAGAATGTCAGCGGCTTCAGGTCGGGCATGTACGAGTCGAGCAGCACGTAAGGTATCTGCCGCTCCGTCAGCTTCTCCGTGAAGCGGGCAGTCTGCTCCAGCGTCGTTGGCACGATCACCACACCGTCGATCTTGGCCGAGAAGAACTCGCGCACCATTCTGGTGAAGGCGGCGTTGTTGAAGCGCTCGTAGTACACGAACTTCAGGTTGATGCCGAAGTCCCTGCGGAAGTCGGTACAGGCCAGGGCACCCTCCTCAATCTCGTCCCAGTAGGCCTCCTGCTCGTGCTTGGGCAGCACGACGTAGAAGTTGTAGGTCTTGTTGTAGGCGAGGGCAGAGGCGTACATGTTCGGACGATAGTCCAGTTCCTCCAGGGCCTTGTTCACTTTGTCGAGAGCCGACTTACTCACGTTCGGACGCTTGTGCAGCACACGGTCTACCGTTCCCGTCGACACACCTGCACGGGCCGCGATATCCTTGATGGTGATGATCTCTTTTGCCATTTTTATTGATATTGATGCTAACTGTGTGCAAAGGTACGACAATTCCCCGAAATAAACAAACTAAAAACGAAAATTGTGTACGTAAACGAAATCATGTAATCGTTTCCGTATTTTTTTCCTTTAAATCCCTTAAAATATTTGTTCAAGTCAGAAATAGTTACTATCTTTGTGGTCGCAAACGAAAATTAGTTTATTTACATATTAAAAAGGAAAAAGAAAATGGCTAAAATTGTAACATTGGGCGAGATCATGCTCCGCCTGTCTCCGCAAGGAAACGATCGTTTCATCCAGAGTGAATCATTCCGCATCATCCCCGGTGGTGGTGAGGCAAACGTGGCTATCTCGGTGGCTAATTATGGCCACGAGGCTTATTTCGTCAGCAAGCTGCCGAAGCACGAGATCGGCCAGATTGCCGTCAACGCCCTGCGCCGTTATGGCGTCAACACGGAGTTCATCGCCCGTGGCGGTGACCGTGTGGGTCTGTACTATGCCGAGACGGGTGCCTCGATGCGCCCCTCGAAGGTGATCTACGACCGTGCACACTCATCTATCGCAGAGGCCGTTCCCGCAGACTTCGACTTCGACAAGATCATGGAGGGTGCTTCCTGGTTCCATTGGAGTGGCATCACGCCCGCTATCAGCGACAAGGCTGCCGAACTGACGAAGCTGGCCTGTGAGGCTGCCAAGCGTCACGGCGTGACCGTCTCTGTCGACCTGAACTTCCGCAAGAAGCTGTGGACCTCTGAGAAGGCTATCTCTATCATGCGCCCGTTAATGAAATATGTGGATGTCTGTATCGGTAATGAGGAAGACGCAGAGCTTTGCCTCGGCTTCAAGCCCGACGCAGACGTGGAGGGTGGCAAGACCGACGCTGCCGGCTACGAGGGCATCTTCAAGCAGATGATGCAGGAGTTCGGCTTCAAGTATGTCGTCTCTACTCTCCGTGAGTCTTACAGCGCTACGTTCAACGGCTGGAAGGCTCTGATCTACGACGGTAAGGAGTTCTATCAGTCAAAGCGTTATGAGATCAATCCGATCATCGACCGCGTGGGTGGTGGTGACTCGTTCTCTGGCGGTCTGATCCACGGTCTGCTGACCAAGGCTACCCAGGGCGAGGCCCTCGAGTTCGCCGTCGCAGCTTCTGCCCTGAAGCACACCATCAATGGTGACTTTAACCTCGTGAGTGTTGATGAGGTTGAGAGCCTCGCTGGCGGAAATGCAAGTGGTCGCGTCCAGAGATAATATTTAGCAACGGACTACAGGACTTAAGGACTAAAAGATAGTCGTGTTAGTCTTGTAGTCCGTTGCAAAAAAAATAAAAAGATTATGGCAAAGTTTGATAAGATTGCTGTCCTGAAGAAGATCGGCGACACCGGCATGGTGCCCGTATTCTATCACAAGGACCTTGAGATTTGTAAGAATGTGGTGAAGGCCTGCTACGAGGGTGGCGTCCGTGCCTTCGAGTTTACCAACCGCGGCGACTTCGCCCACGAGATCTTCGGTGAACTGGTGAAGTGGGCCGACAAGGAGTGCCCCGAACTGGCATTAGGTGTTGGTTCTGTGGTTGATGCTCCCACGGCTTCCCTTTACATCCAGCTGGGTGCCTGCTTCGTGGTGGGTCCGCTGTTCAATCCCGACATCGCCCCCGTGTGCAACCGTCGTCTCATTCCCTACTGCCCGGGCTGTATGACCGTCAGCGAGATCGGCAAGGCTCAGGAGCTGGGTTGCGACCTGACGAAGGTGTTCCCCGGCGACGTGGTGGGTCCGAACATGGTGAAGGGTCTGAAGGCCCCGATGCCCTGGTCGAAGATCATGGTCACCGGCGGTGTGGCTCCCGAGGAGGAGAACCTGCAGAAGTGGTTCAAGGCCGGTGTGTTCTGCGTCGGCATGGGCTCGAAGCTGTTCCCCTCTGACAAGGTGAAGGCCGGCGACTGGCAGTACGTGACCGACAAGTGCAAGGAAGCACTCGGCTACGTGGCCAAGGCCCGCGCATAATTAAATGAGTAATGAGGAATGAGAAATGAGGAATGATGATTACCATGGTGGTTCAGATTCTGCGGCAGAGCCTGCTGTAAACTCCGCCTATAGATGTAATCATCATTTCTCATTTCTCATTTTCTCATTTCTCATTATCTTATCAGCCTGTTCACGCCTTGACAGGAGTGCCGTGGACAAGTTGAATTCCTTGTCTTATGCCTATCATTACCGCAACATCGACTCGGCCCAGGCTAATGCCGTCAGGGCCTATGATTTGTCTGTCGGTTACAGCGAGGGTAGGGCGGAGGCTTGCAACAACCAGGCTTTCGTCAGCATCGTCCGCATGCAGTACGACGAGGCGGAGAAACTGCTGAATGAGGTATTAGAGACGAGCGACAACCAGGTGGAACGCATGGTGGCCTACGTGCAGCACATGCGTCTCTGTCAGCGCCGTTCGCGCAACCGTGAATTCCATGAGTACCGTCAGCTGGCCGACGAGGCTTTAGGCCGCATCAACGAGGAGCGCTATCAGCTCTCACCCCGTCTGCTACGCCGGCTCCATTATGCCGAGAGCGAGTACGCCATCGTCAACTCCACCTATTATTATTATGTGGGTCTGGAGAAACAGTCCATCGAGGCCCTCCACGCCATCAATCCCAACGAGGTGCAGCGCGACACCGCCCAGCTGCTCAACTGGCTCTATAACATCGGTGCAGGAGGCATCATCACGCAGGGTAACCAGCAGGAGATCAACCAGCAGGAGTTTGACCACTTGATGCGCTGTTTCCTCATCGCCCGACAGGGTGACTACCCCTTCTTCGCCGCCAACGCCCTTGAGGCCCTCTCCGAGCACCTGATGGATCCTGACTACCGCCGTCAGCTGCTCGCAGACAACCTGCCCGCGATGAAATTCATCAATCCCGAGGGTGTCGACGACGACATGCTGTCTGGCTTTCTCGCAGAGAATGCGCTGAACATCTTCGAACAGTACGGCGACGTTTACCAGATTGCCGGTGCCTACCGTACGCTCGCTTCCTGCTTCCGACAGATCGGCGACTACGAATCGGCGCTCTACAACCTCGAGCAGGCGCTCTCCGACTCACTCATCTATCAGGCTCCCGACCTCGTGGCGTCCATCCGCGAACAGCTCAGCGTGGCCTATGCCGCCATCGACGACAAGCAGCAGAGCGACTACAACCGAAACCTCTACCTCGACCTGCAGGAGACCACCCGTCAGGACCGTCAGCTCGAGGCCCGTGCCAGCCAGTATGAGAAGACCGCCGTGCAGCTGAATCTCATGCTTGCTGCCGTCGTCATCGCCATCATCCTGCTGCTCTTCTCGCTCTGGCTCTTCAACCACATGAACCGCCGTAAACGTCGTGAGGACATCCCCGACGACCTCTTCGAACAGAAGCGCGAAGAACTGGCTGTACAGCGTCTGCGGGTGGAGAACGGCGAGCGGCTCAGCCTCGAACAGCGGGCGAAGATCTCGCTCGTCAACAGCATCACGCCCTTCATCGACCGCATCATTTATACTATTGAACATGACAGCACCCAATGGGACTACGTCCGTGAATTGACCGACCAGATCAACGACTACAACGAGGTGCTCACCTACTGGATACAGCTGCGTCAGGGTGACCTCAGCCTGCATATCGAGAGCTTCCCGTTGCAGTCGCTCTTCGACCTGCTGGGGCGTGGACGCACGTCGTTCCAGATGAAGGGTGTCGAACTCGAGGTGCAGCCCACGGAGGCCGTCGTCAAGGCCGACAAGGTGCTCACCCTCTTTATGCTCAACACGCTGGCTGACAACGCCCGTAAATTCACGCCCAAGGACGGCCGTGTCACCGTCTCTGCCCGCGACCTCGACGACCGTGTGGAAATTGCCGTCGAAGACACCGGCCACGGCATGACTGATGACCAATTGGCTCACCTTTTTGATAATAAACCTATCATCGATCCTGAAGGTAATCATAAAGCTCAAAGCTCAAAGTTTAAAGTTCAAAGTCAAAGTTCCCATGGCTTCGGCCTTCTCAACTGCAAGGGAATCATCGAGAAATACCGCAAGGTCAGCCAGATATTCTCCGTCTGTTCGATGGGAGCCACCAGCACCCTCGGCCGTGGCAGCCGCATCAGCTTCACCCTCCCCAAGGGCATCCTTCGTATTCTGCTGATACTTTTCACTTTTCACTTTCCACTTTTCACTTCTGCTGCGACGCTTCAGGAGCGTGCGGCAGCCTTTGCCGACTCCGCCTACTTCTCCAATATCAACGGCACCTACGAGCGAACGCTCTTCTTCGCCGACTCCTGCCGCTACTACCTCAACGCCCACTACCGTCAGCTGTGTCCCCACGGCCGTTACCTCATGCGCCAGATGGGCAACCCCTCGCTGATGGTACCTGAGATCAAGTGGTTCCACGACAGCCTGAAGACCAACTATCAGGTCATCCTCGACATCCGCAACGAGAGTGCCGTCGCAGCCCTCGCGCTCCACCAATGGCAGCTCTACAGCTACAACAACCGCATCTACACCCAGCTCTTCAAGGAGTTGTCGGCTGATAATACCCTCGGTGACTACTGCCGCACGATGCAGCAGTCGCAGACCAACAAGACCATCGCCGTCATCCTGCTCGTGCTCATGTTGCTCGCCATCGTCCCGGCTTATTATCTGCTCTACTACCGCCACCGCCTCTACGACCTGTTCCTGCGCGAACAGCAGCGGCAGAACAGCCTCGATATGCTCGACGACGACATCCGCAAGGCAGAGCTCGAAGACGGCAACCTGCACGTGTCGAACGCCGTGCTCGACAACTGCCTCTCCGCCCTGAAGCACGAGACGATGTACTATCCCTCGCGCATCCGTCAGTTGCTCGACGCTGGCGATGTGGAGGCTCTGGGCGAGGTCACACGCTACTACCGCGAACTCTATGGCGTGCTCAGCAGTCAGGCCATGCGCCAGGTGGAACGCGCCACGCTCCATCTCAAGCCCCTCGAAGGCGGTGTGCTGGGCGACGAGACGCTCATCCGCTATCTCTTCGAGATCCTGCGCCGACAGAACGGTCAGCAGCGACTCGACAAGCAGTTCACGCCCCGTGACGACCGTTACGTCGAGGTGCGCATTCCCATGCCGCAGCTCCGGCTCACTCCTGAGCAGGCGGCCGATCTCTTTACGCCCTCCAAGGCGCACATCCCCTTCCTGCTCTGCCGTCAGATCGTCAGGGACCATGGTGAGGCTACCAACCGTCGCGGCTGCGGCATCTTCGCCGAACTTGTCGATGCCGTCCCCGTCATCGTCATCACCCTCCCCGCCGCTCATAAGTAATCATAAAGTTCAAAGCTCAAAGTTCAAAGTTCAAAGATATGAATAATTTTAAAGTCATCATCGTTGAGGATGTGCCCC
Organism: uncultured Prevotellaceae bacterium; assembly: GCA_902776545.1. Classification (GTDB taxonomy): domain Bacteria; phylum Bacteroidota; class Bacteroidia; order Bacteroidales; family Bacteroidaceae; genus Prevotella. Next base: position 13,892 of record CACYQO010000059.1, read on the forward strand.
TCGAACTCAAAGGCACCCTCGGTATTGTCCGTTCCGACATCCCTGAGGCGGAAGTGATTGGCACCGCAGACACGGAGCCTGCCTACTGGCGCCTGCTCAAGCAGCAGATTCCCGACCTCGTACTCCTCGACCTCGGCCTCGGAGGCTCAACCACCGTCGGCGTGGAGATCTGTCGTCACACCAAGGAGCTCCACCCGCAGGTCAAGGTGCTCATCTTCACGGGTGAGATTCTGAACGAGAAGCTGTGGGTCGATGTGCTCGACGCCGGAGCCGACGGCATCATCCTCAAGACGGGCGAACTGCTGACCCGCCGCGATGTATCGGCCGTGATGGACGGCAAGCAGCTGGTGTTCAACGAGCCCATCCTCGAGAAGATCGTCGAGCGTTTCAAGGCCTCCGTCAGCGGCAGGATCGTCAAGCAGGAGGCGCTGGTGAACTACGAGATCGATGAGTACGACGAGCGTTTCCTCCGTCACCTCGCCCTCGGCTACACCAAGGAGCAAATCACCAACCTGCGCGGCATGCCCTTCGGCGTGAAGAGCCTCGAGAAGCGGCAGAACGAACTCATCCAGAAACTCTTCCCCGAGGGCACCGGCGGCATCAACGCCACGCGCCTCGTCGTCCGCGCCATCGAGCTCCGCATCCTCGATATCGACAACCTGCATCCCGATGAAGAATAACAGTAATGGGTTAGGGGTGGTTTGTCTCGCTCTGTTTTTGTCCGAGGCCCTCCTCTTCATCCTCTCCTGGCTCCTCTCCGCCACGAGGATGGAGGGCGTACGTTCGCTGATCTCCAGCGAGGGCATCCGCTGGTTCTTCGGTTCCTGGCAGACCCTATTCGCCTCCCCGCTGCTCGTATGGCTCCTCCTGTGCCTCATCGCCTGGGGCTGCCTCCGCAAGTCCGGCCTGATCAAACTTTTCACTTTTCACTCTTCACTTTTCACTTCTCTCTCTTCACTTTTCACTTTTCACTCTTCACTTTTCACTTATCGTGACCGTCTTGCCCTCCGCGTCTCCCTCGTTTTCCTCGTCATCTACCTCGTCATCCTGGCCCTGCTCACGCTGACGCCCCATGCCATTCTCCTCTCAGCCACGGGTCATCTCTTCCCGTCGGCCTTCAGTCGCAGCCTCGTGCCGGTCATCGCTTTTGGCGTGTGCCTCGTCTCCGTCACCTTCGGCCTCGTCTCTGGCCGTCTGCGTAGTCTGGCCGACATCCTCGACGCCCTCAGCACGGGCATCGCCCACGGCGCATCCCTCATCGTCGTCTATCTCTTTGCCATCCAGCTCTTCGAGTCCATCCGCTTCGTCTTCGGTTAAACAAACTTGTCTTCGGCTAAACAAACAAAAAAACAGGGCTCACATCCCTTCGTGATTTTGTTTCTCCCCCTAAGTTAGGGGGAGTTAGAGGGGGTCTGAACCGCTTCAGACAATACGCTTGTTCAGACCACCTCTCGCCCCTCCTGACTCAGGAGGGGAAGAGATTACCCTCCTGCGCCGGGACGCTCGTCGTCGTCATCGCTCTTGGTGAAGGTCTCAGAAGCCACCTCGCTGCTCTGACCGCCCAAGATGGCGATGGCCTTCACGGTAGCCGTGTCGCTCAGAGTGATGGGCTCGCTGTAGAGCGTGCTCTCAGCCGTAGGCGTGCTGCCGTCGGTGGTGTAACGGATCTCCGCACCCTGCTCAGCCTGAATGCTCACCTGCGTGCTCTCGGCAAACGGCGTCGTACCGGTGATCTGGGGAGCCATCACGGTCTGACTGTTGCTGCCGTTCTGACTGCCACCGCCTCCCGACTGCTGACTACTGCCTCCTGACTCCTGACTGCCGTCCTTTGCAGCCGCAATCTCAGCCTTGGCCTTGTCAGTCCAGGCCAGTTTGGCGTCCTTCTTCAGCTCGTCGCGGGTGAATTCGCCTGTGCTCTGGGCCAACAGTTTGACCGCCTTGACCGCAGCGCCGGTCTTGGCACCTTCGGCCAGCACGCCGATACTTGCAGAGGCCACCTTGTCGGCATCAGCATCGTAGAGCGTCTCTAAGGCGTTGGCTTCCACGGTAGCCTTGAAGATGGCAAGGTTGTCAATCTTCACCGTGTTGCCGTTAAGAACTTGCTCGCGCACGCATTTCACGAAGTCGATCAGGATACCGGTGATGGATCCCTCAGAGAACATGGTGTTGTGCTCGGCCATGTGACGTGCCATTGCCTGAACGTCGAGCGTTTGTTTGTAACTGACGCGGGCGTAGAGTTTGCCCGCCTGTTCCGATTCCGAAGTCTCGGTCACTTTTGAAAGATACAGTTCTAACATTTCTGTAAGTGTTTTTTGTGGTGTTAGAATATTAAGCGAACCAACTACATCGGGTGGTCCTTCCCGCCGGTTTCTCCCCCTAAGTTAGGGGGAGCCAGAGGGGGTCTGAAGAAGCTTCATTCCATCCTCTTATTCCTCTGCAAAGTTACAAAAAATATCTGAAACCACCAAACATTTTCGCAACTTTTTTCAAAAAATTTTTGTCAACGAAAACCCAGCCTTCTTGCGCAATAACCCAAGGTTATTTGCCGATAACCTTGGGTTGTTGAATCTCACAATGGGGACTGTCCCTACTGTGAGATTTTTGTCAGATAATAGTCGCTGAAGTCCTTGCAGCCGGGAGGCAGCTGATGATGCACCAGACCGGGCAGGATTTGTTGCAGCTGAAGGAAAAGGCGTTCGCCGGGCTGATCCCTGTCTGGCCACATCTCGAAACGGATCGAGTGCTCTGAACTGAGCGTCTGAAGCAGCTCTGCATCCTTTTTGGTCAGCAACGTGGCCGACGGTATGGCTATCGACTTGTATCCGGCAGACAGAATACTCCAGCAGTCGCTACAGCCCTCGGCGATGAAGAGTGAATCGCCGGGCTTCAGGAGATTCAACACAGGCAGATTGTAGAGGTTGCATTGCGATCCCGACGGGAATCGGAATCGGGGCGAACCGCCACGTATGAGGTTGCGGTTCTGTACGCCGATCAGCTTGCCCTGTTGGTCGTAATACGGCGTCTGCAGTCAGGGCACGCCCTGCCTGTCTTTCCACGACGTGAGCCGACACCATCGCACCACCCTCGGGTCAATCCTGCGCTCCTCGTATAGAAACTTTCTTGCCTCCTCGTTCAGCCACGGCCGCTCGAAATACCGCTCATATCGCTGGGGGTCGAAGGGCTTCGCTTTCCCCTCCTGAGTCAGGAGGGGTTGGGGTGGTCTGAACACCGTAACCCCCGCCTCATTCGCCAGCCATCGGCACGCCTCCTTGAAGTCCTTATTCAAATACTTCATCACCAGATCTATCGTTCCCCCTCTGGCCCCGCACACAAAGCATCTATACATATTCTTTTTCACGCTAAACGACAAACTCGGGTGTCTGTCGTTGTGAAACGGACACAGACACTTATGCCTGCTCACACTCATTCCCAGCCGCTCCGCGACCCCCTCTATCGGGAGCTCGCGAAGCTTTTGAAGTTCAAACTTATCCATAATTCTTTATGATCTATTAGGTATCTTTTTCCCCTCCTAAGTTAGGAGGGGTTAGGGGTGGTCTGAACGTCCGCAATACCTGCCGCAGATACAGCCGCAGATACAACCGCTTCTTCAGACCCCCTCTGGCTCCCCCTAACTTAGGGGGAGAAACAGTTACTAGTTACCCCTTCAGGTACTCCTCCGTCTTGGTGTACAGTCCCGTCTGGTTCGAGTACGTGATGAACTTGCGGAACACCCATTGACTCAGTTGTCCTTTGGCACCCTCTTCGCTCTTTCCGAGACTGACGCGGAGCGCCTTCAGTTGTGCCTCGTTGAACGTTTCGGGCAGGCCGTCGAGCATGTTCTTCGGGCCACGTCGCTGAGCCTCGCTCACCAGGTCGGCATCCTTGCCGTTCAGCAAATCCGAGAAGATCTGCATCTTCGACCAGATGTCGTGATAGACCAGCCACTCCACCAGCTCGCTCATGGCCTTCGTCCAAGTCTGGTTGTTGAGTATCCAGAGCACGCAGCCATCCTTCCATGCACTATGCAGGGCGCGCTTGCTGATATCCCAGAGTATATCGTCATCAACCAGGTCGGCCAGCGAGGCCATATCGGCAGCCAGCTTGTCGGCCAGCTTGTTCAAGGGCTTGATGACGAATCGGCCCTTACAGTTGCCCAGACGTGCCAGATACTCGTCCAACTTGCGGTAGAAATCATCGTCGTACTTGCCCTGACGTGGTATGCGACCCTCGCGTTTGGTTCGCGGCTTATAGGAGAACACCATGCGCCCGAAGGTACCGTTGAAGAGCTCGTTCTTGTAGAAGCCACGTGCTGAGTAGGGGTTGGCGGAGAGTGTCATGCTGGCTCTCAGTATCGGGTTTCCCGTCACGCCGTCTTTCGTTGCCCTCAGGGCACCGGCACGAGCCATATCATAGATGTTCCTGATCATGTGAGAAAACTTCCGGTGTCCGCCGCAGAGGCCGTCGGCCATCTCCACCTCGGGCAGATTGAAGTATTGCGTGCGGCGTTCCGGTTCCAGGGCCATGCTGTTCAGCAGAAAGCCGGCAGCCGTCGTATCCACAGGGGGGAAATAGAGGGCTACGTTAGGACGGGCTGTGCTGTCCTTGCCTCCATTGGCATTCGACTGCCGCTGCCAGTCCACGAGTTGATCTGTTACAGATTTGTCGTGCAGGCGAAAATCACGGCAAATTGCCTCCACAAGAGGTGACAATTGACCCTTGTTACCGCCCGAATCGGCTACGATATTGGCCATAAGACCGCATAATTCCTTCCAACTGTAGTCGGGATACATG
>CACYQO010000060.1 GCA_902776545.1 uncultured Prevotellaceae bacterium
GCCTGATATCATGGCTACCAGCACATCGAGGATGCTCTTTGAAGTAGTGAACTGTGTGACGCCACTCTCCCTCTCAGGGTACTCCGCGGTACAATCAAGATCTATCATAGTCTTGCCGTTATGCACGAAAGCGAAGTCCATAGCGCTTTCGTTGTCAGCAGGATCGTGACTAATGGAGAAGGTGACGGTGGTGGCGTCAGCGGCATGCTGTCCGTCTGGAGTTCCAGGCACTCCAGTCGTGAGGACACCTGTGATGCCAATGGCATCGGTTTTAGGATTAATAAACTCTGATTCACCGCTCATCTGAAACGCATTTGTAAACACACCCTTAAAGCCTTCGTTCCATCCTTCAGGAAGATTTGTGGCAATAGAGAATACAAAATCAGAGGGAACGAGGAACACAACAGCCGTCTCTTCATTGCCCAATCGCTTGGCAATCTGCTTGTAGGTGTCACCACTTGCCTTCAACACCAGCTTGTTTAACATCATTTCTTTGGTTTCTGGATTGAAACCATTGATAATCATCTCAAAGTCATCAGCCTCCTCTACGTCGAAGCCAGAGCCATCTTCTTTCATCGTGAAGCGGTAGTTGAATTCCGTCAGGTCGATGGTGGCATACTGCTTGTAGCCCATCGCTGCCAGCTCGCTTCCCTCTTCCACGGGCTTGACACTCTCACGGATCTTCTGGGTAAACAGGGGGATGATGGCCTTCTCGAAATTTGGGTTGTTCAGCACGGTCGTGTTGAACTCCTGATTAATCTTGTTGGCAATCTCCCACGAACTGAAGTTCAGGTTCTCGGCCAAATCCTTCAGGTTCTCACGGGTGTGCCTGATAAACTCCTTGCGGTTCTCCTTGGCCTGCTCCTGCGAGGGGTTGTCATTTGCGTCGTTAGCAGAACACGATGTAATTACACTTGCGCCGCAGATAAAGGTGACGGCGAGCACCCAATTCATAATCTTTCTCATCATTAAAAAATTTAAAAATTAATAACCAAGTTATATAAAGCTCATAAGATCGGACAGGTGATTGATCGTTTTGGGAAATCAATGACCTATCCCCTTCGATCTTTGGGACAAGACCCAAATGCGTGCATTATTCACTTTATATCTATTCCCTGACCTTTACAACCAGCGACATGTCACAGTTGCGCAGAATCTCGATCATGCGATCTTCATCGAAAGCAATGCATCATATTAGCGTTTACGTAAAGTGTGATTGGTCATATCGAAGTAGTTAGTCGGGTTCTGAGGCTTGCCGTTCACGCGGGTCTCAAAGTGCAGGTGAGGCGTAGTGGCGCGGCCCGTCTGTCCGACGAGGGCTATCACCTGTCCGGCCTTCACGTGCTGGCCCACCTTTACCATGTTCTTGGAATTATGGGCGTAATAGGTCTCCAGCCCGTTGGCATGCTTGATGCGCACCAGGTTACCGTAGCCGTGGAACTTGCCAGAGAACACCACCTCGCCGTCGAAGGCAGCATAGATTTTGTCGTTGGCCTTCGTCTTTAGGTCGACACCTGTATGCTGCCGCCCACCACGCTGACCATAGGGGCTGATAACCTTAGCACCAGGCAAAGGGAAACACCATTGGTTGGAGATGGTTGTTTCTGTTTCTGACGGATATACTTTGCGCGAACAGCCTGTCAGCAATAACAGTCCCCCGACAAAGAGGACGGCCACAAACAGTTGAATTGTTTGTTTCATATCACTTTAGAAGAACAGGGTGGCGGAAATCTGCCAGGTGCTCGACTTGGGCTTGAGTTCGTTGTTATTAGCCTTTGCCTTGTCAATCTCTGCTTCCAACTCACCGGTCTTGGAAATGCCGAGACTGTAGACGACACCCACCTCAAGGTGCTTGGACAACATGGCGCCGGCACCGAAGTTCCAGTTGAACATCGACTTCTTCATCTGGAAGGTGTTCTTGTAAGTACTTGTATCGTTCCAGGTGAACTCACTTTCACCGACGTTGAATCCGAACTGCGGTCCAGTGGCCAGATAGATACCGGCACCCTCTTTGAATTTGAAGCTGACACGTGCATCGATGGGGATGATGATGCTCTGACGCTTGATCTTCTCGCCATCAACCTTGCTATTGGCCTGCTCATACATGACAGCTCCCTGTATACCGAGGAACGGCAGGAAGTCAATCTTCAGCGTCGGGCCGATAAAGAAGCCGACACCGGACTCCGACTTGACGGCATCATCGTCGATGCTCATCTTGGTAAAGTTTACACCGCCCTTCACACCGAATGCAATTCCCTGAGCATTTGCAGGCATCACGGCGAACATAGCCATGACTACCATAGAGATAATAGTTTTCTTCATTGTTGTGTTATTTAATAATGTTAATAAATAATGTAGTAATAGTCCTTTAGATTATAATATTCCGACTTAGACATCCACATCAGATACCAAACCTGCACGGTATTCCACCGGTGTAATACCGTAACAGCGCTTGAACTGCTCACGCAGATTAGGAGCGGTGAACCCCACCTGACGGGCCACCTCGGCGATGGTCATCTCCGGGTGGTCTGTGAGGAGTATGTAGGCCTCCTCCATGCGGATGGCATTGATGTACTGAGGGAAAGACATACCGTCGGCATAGGTCGATAACAGGTCGTTCAAACGGTGGCGGCCAATGCCGAAGCGCTTCGCGATGTCTTCACGCATCAAGTCAATGTCAGCATAAAGCCGTTCTTCGCGAATAGTCGCGTTAATCGTCTTAAAGAGATCTTGACTCATGTTGATTTCTCAATATTTTGTGCAAAGATCAAAAGCAATGCACGCATTTGGGATATGACCCAAATACGTGCATCGGAATCGGGATTTTAAAGCAAATTAAGACATTTCTTCTCGCTGCTTTTGGTATTCTGTAGGTGTCATACCATATTGGCGCTTGAACTTCTCTCGCAGATTGGCGGGGGTGAACCCCACGGCAGCAGCAATATCGGCGAGGGTCATCTCGGGATGGTCTCGCAACAGGATGACGGCCTCCTCCATACGCAGAGAATTGATATATTGGGGGAAGGTCTGCCCATTGGCGTAGGTCGAGAGCAGATTGTTGAGCGTATGGCGACGGATGCCGAAACGGTCGCAGATGTCCTGACGCTGCAAGGTAAGGTTGGAGTAGAGGCACTCGGAACGGATGGCGGCGTCGATGGTGGAGAAGAAATCGGCATCAGCGTTGTCGTCTGTGGCAGAATCTTCGACGGCCTCGTCGGCATTTTGGACTTCACGGCTCTCTTCGACGGTTTCCGCCTCGTCGTCGGGTTCTGGCGGCATACCGCTGATCATACGCACCAATGCGCGGTTCTTTTCGCTGACAATCCGTTTCTGGCGGAAGAAATAGAGGGCGAAGGCGACGGCCAGCAAGGCCACGACGGCAATGGCGAGACTGACGATGTGGGAGCGTTCGGTCTCAGCCTGCTTCTCCTGGATCTGCAACTGTTGTTCCTGGGCACGGTAACGGGCTGCATAGTCGTGGGCCTCGCTTTTGTGCAGGCTGTCGCTGACGGCTTTCGAAAGGGCTGCGTAGCGCGCCTGATAGTCGTAGGCCTCAGCCAACCTGCCTTTGGCCCTGGCTGCGATGGCGCGGGAGCGTAGGACGACAGCATAATCTTCATTGAGCGTGTCGGCAGCCATGCGGCGCTCTATCTCCGTGTAGGTTGCCAGGGCCTCGTCGTACATACCAAGAGCCGTCTGTGCAGGAGCTATCATGCGGCGGGCAGCGAATGTATGACCATAGCCGCTCTGGTTGAAAAGCGCGAGATACTCTTTTGCCTTTTGTGCAGCAGCAGATTTTTCACTATACGCTTTTCCCTTTTCACTCAAACAGGCATGCGCCATCGCCATGAATCCCCATGCCTGCGCACGGCTGAAGTCCAGATAGCGGTCACGGTCGTTGGGATGGTCGCTCCATGATAGGCGATAACTGTCCTCGGCGTAGTCGTTGGTGTGTTGTTCGTAGTGGTCCAGACGGTCGAGAATCCGCTGGGCCAGAGGAATCACCTCGGCATAGCGCTCCAAGTCGTTCAGGGCGTTGATCTTGCGCTTCACGGCAACTATAAAGGCATCCATGCGGTCGATGCTGCCAGGGCTGTTGAGATGGCTGATGGCCTCGTCGAGTTTCCTGAGTCCCTCGTCCACCTGTCTCAGGTGCGTCATCACCAGTCCGATGTCGGCCTCGGTGCGCCAGCGTTCGGTCTCCTCGCCCTGCTGCTGACAGAGTTCGGCTTTCTGCATAGCCCAATGCAGGTACTGCTCGTAGTCAGGCTTGGCACGACTGATGGCGACGAGCATGTCGAGGATGTTCATCTGCTCTGTAGGCTCGTTTCTCACAGAGTCGTGGTTGAGCAAGGCTTTGCAGATGAGGATGGCTGAGTCCTGGTGCTGCTCCACAAGCGACTTGCTGTAGATCTTGGCGCGAATGAACTGGGCGCGATAGTCGCTGACGTTGCCTAAGAGCAATGCCGAGTCGAGCAGCGTGAGTGCCCGCTTAGGATTGGTAGCGTAGGCCACTAATATGGAATCCTGTTGGTAGGGCGTGCCTCCCAAGTGAGGCAGATGCCTTACGGAACTACCATCCCCACATCGCACAAAAGCCAGCACGATCATACTATAAATAATAAGGTGTACTGTCTGTTTCATGACGATGCTTGTCTATATTCACTCAAATCGACCTCTGCACTACCATATCTTCACGCGGTCCTCAGGCTTCACGTAGAGTTTGTCGCCTGGCTGCACGCCGAAGAGGTCGTACCAGTCATCGATCAGCCGGGCAATACCGTTCACGCGGTTGTGGTTAGCGGAGTGGGCATCACTTATATTCTTTCTTAAGTCCGCATCTGTGTCATAGGCTTGCCATAAGTCGGCATAGCTAAGGAAGAACTGTCGCTGCTGGTGGCGCAGGGCCTCGCCAGAGAGTCCTTCGGCCTGCAGTTGTTCTTTCCACAAGGTGTAGGCCAGTGACACACCGCCCTGGTCAGCTATATTCTCGCCGAGCGTCTTCTCGCCGTCTGCCGGCAGGCCCGGAGCCTGTTCCAGTTCGTTGAAGCGGTCAATCATCTTCTGCTGCTGCAGCTTGAATTGAGCCATATCTTCGTCGGTCCACCAGTTGACCTTTATGCCCTTGGCATCATACTGTGCCCCAAGGGGATCAAAGCCGTGAGTCATTTCGTGGCCAAACACCATAGCCACGGCATAACGCTGGGCATTGTTCTTGTCGGTGGGGAACATTTCAGGCATGATAAATGCCGGGTTGATGATAAGTTCATTGCAATCAGGAATGTAGAAGGCATTGACTGTCGATGGGGAATATACGCCGATATTACTGGCGACATAATCCCATGCATGGCCGTTAGCGGGCAGGCCGTCTAAAGAGCGCAGGTAGTCAGTGTACTGTTTCAGATACTGCATGCTGGCCTCTATGACCGTGTTACCCGTCAGTACGAAGTCGGCATTGTACAGACGTTCGGGCTTGCCCACCGTGAAGTGCATCGACTTCAATTTCTCCAGCGCCTTGGCCTTGGTGTCACTGCCCAGCCAGTCGAGTTGCTCAATGCGTTGCCCCAGGCGTTGGCGCATCTTTTCCAGGATCTCGCGGCAACCCTCCACGTCGCAATCCTCCAGGAGTATGGAAAAATCATAGTCCATGGTGGCAGTAGGATTCAGCGTATAGAGACGCTTGATGATACCATGCCCATCATAATGATCAGTATATCGGAACAAGAACGAGAACCTGCCATAGATATAATACTGCAGGTAGAGCAGCCAGGTGTCGGTGCTGTATTCGTCAAGCAAGGCCAGCGCCTTATCCACGTCACTGTTGATTATTGTCGACTCGTTTACATGGAAGGCCTCGTTGAAGGCCGCCTTCAGGTTTTCACCCTCCCCGGCCCGTGTGCCGGCGGCATTCAGGCATTGCAGTGTGGCGGGCTGGATCTGCTTGATTCTGACTGTGCCGGTCTGTTCATCCGAGAAACTGTAGCCATAATACAAAGCACCCATTTTATTCTCTATCTCAAGGATTTTCTCCACCTTGGCACTGATGTCAGGCGATTCGAGGTCCAACCCCATCAGTTCGTGCAGTATGAAATATGGTGGATCAGATTCACTGATTCCCCTGGTATTGCCATGATTAGCCTGTAACGCCATGAACAAGCTTGCCCAGAAATGCGCATTGTACGGCATTCCGGCGGCAAGGACATTCTTTATTTTCCCTTTAACGGACTCTACCGATATCCGCACCAGTGCAGGGCATCCTATGTCCGTCAGCTTACCGAAATTCCTGATCAGGTCGGCCTTGCTGATATCGCCGTCCATTTTCAGCGTCGCCAGGAAGTCGTTGATCACCTTGATTTCCTCACTCTTCTCTGGTGCCGGCTGGGTCATCAGTTTGATCAGTTTGCCGGCCACGGGCGAATCGCAGTTGCCCAGATTGCTTTTGAGTTTCTCATCGATGTGCTTCGCAAGTCGGTGATTGGTACTAATGTCGTCGGCATCCCTCGTCTTGAGCCAACCGCCGATGGCAAAATTCCAGAACGAGTCGCCGGGCCTGACCGTGCGATCCATCCAGTCATCATGCATGAAGGTCTCTTTGGCCAACTCTCCGGCAGGGTCGTAGGGCGGGTCGGGAATGACGGGATTATCTACTGTGCCGATTGCATCGGTACAAGCCGTCAGCATCATCATCGCGCCGCAGAAAGTCAGGATGGCGGCCAGCATCCATCGAGTCATTTTTCTCATAACCGTTTTTAATTATTTAAGTACAATTGATAGTTTCGGATGCAAAGATAACAAATAAAAACCAGAATCCTTCAAAAAAACATGCACGCATTTGGGCCTCATACCAAATATGTGCATATTTGATAGAACTTTTTTTAAACCGAATTGCGTTAATCTTCCAAAATCGCCTTGCTCTTACCTCCTTGAAAGCAAACGGGCGCTTTATCTCGTCAATACTTTTGAGGAGTTTTTGTATGCTCAAAGATCAAATCAGTCTTTCACACGCTTTAAGTATTGGCTGTTTACATCACCGTCTTCGTCTCGGCTCACAACCATTTCAATCTTGTCATGCGCCTTGTTGGTTGTCACGGGGAATGTGTCCCTCCTTTCTCTTTCAAGCGACTTCCGTAGTGATTCTTTCCATGCCGCTATGTTTATATTCCTGATGTAACGCCTCACGGAATCACGCATCTGCCGGATATGATAAGAGCCAATTTGGGAGTTGGCTCGAGCCAAAAGGGGTTTTGGCTCGAGCTTCCCCACCACCGCCAATTTCTGCCGATACTTCAAGCGTTCCACCGGCATCTATCCGCAGGCGTATAAGGAGAGGAAATAGCCATGGGGACAGGTGCTTGGGTTTGGCCCATATACCTGTCCCCACGACTATCTGTTGTATCTTTTTCCCCACCGGGGATTTTGTTTCTTCTTGGTTGCCGTCGAGAGAGTCGAACCCTCGACGGTGATACACGTTTTACTCGTTAGCTGCCTGACCTTGCGCCTGGTTCACGCGTGCTTGCATGATGAAGGTCTGCACGAATTCCCACTTTCTGCAATCTGTTTACGCGGCTGTGTTCTTGCCTTCCTGCATCTTCAGGCCGATGCTGAACACTTCACCCATCAGTAGTGCGAAAAAGCCTTCGATAAACGTATCGAGACAATCTGTCAAGGCTTCATTGAGGGCGATGCCCATATAAACGATGAGGATGATCATGCACACACCACTCAGCAAGGCGGATATGCCATACTTGCGGAGCAGGCTGATGTTCTTCTTGGTGAACACCTCGTTGCGGTTCACGTTCAAGATAAACTTGATGAAGGTGACGAAGCATATAAAGATGGCAGCAAGTGCTACCAAAGCAACCACCAACAGGAAGACAGCAGTTCCCAAGGAGAGGGATTTGGGATCAAGGCTTATGCTCACATCTCTACTGCCGACAAAAAAAGTCGAAACCAAATCAATCAGTGTCAGTGCCAGTATCAGCACGCACAAAACATTCATGTACTTTTTCATAATCTTAATTGTTTTTTGTTTTATTATAATTGTTCTATTTATTAACTTTTGATAGTGTGGAGCGTCAAATTCAGCTGCTACTTATATAGTAGAAACTATAATGATAATTGCGGCAAAAAGCAGCAAAAGGCACATGATGATAAAGGGAATTAAGGCTGCGATTAATCGCCAGATGGTACTCACATAACTATAGCCCGACAACTGCTTGATGGGAATAATGGCCAACAGTAAGATCAGCATATCGAAGACGATTTCAGCCTTCACGCTGAAGCACAGTAGTGAGGGAATGATGTCGTAGATGACAATCATATTGGTGATATAAACCATCGCTACGAAGCACTCTGAAAGGCGTAAGTCAGGTATGGCAGGACTGTGGCGGAACAACAGATAGAGTGGCAAGGAGAAGAACAAAAGACCAACGATCGTCACCGCAGAACTGTGCTGATCAATTAACTCGATGATTTTATCCCATTTACGCTCAAACTCTTGTCCGAATCTCTTCTCTTTTTCCTCTTTAGTGAGAAGCTTGCCTGTCTTTTTTTCATCCGCCTTATCATTCGACGCATCCAGTGTTGCTTTAGGTTTAACGCGAGAAAAGAGTTCCTCTGTCTCCTTCTCATTCTGTTTCTCGCGATTGATGCCCTGAATGTTCATGCCAGAATCTACCAGCAGGCTCAAGGCCAGGAGCAGGAAGAACATCTTGAACGGTGGGAAATAGGCCATCTGCATACCTCTGAGATAGTCACGGATCATGTAGCCAGGACGTAGTATCAGGTCGCGGATGCTGCGGAACATACCCCGGTTGCCCAAACCCCAGACATCCAGATAAAGCAGGATGGCATTCTTGAAAGAGTAGCGGCCTATCTTGGCAGACTGTCCGCAACGGGGACAATAGTTCCCCTCGTAGTGCGTGCCACAGGTAGCGCACTCGTGGTGATCCTCTGAGAGTGGTGCCACCTGATGAGGCTGCTGCTCCCACTCCTTGAACCGCTTGTATCTATTATGTAGATTTTTCATTCTTTCATTTCATTCCGCAAAGGTACGAAATTCTTTTGAAACGAACAACGGTTTCCGGATAAATCTTTATTTCCGTAATAAAAAGCACTCGATAGATTGCAAAACGGGACTTTGTCCGTGTGACAATTGGGACAAAAAGACAATGCTTATTTTCAAACGGAGAATTTGTTAATCAAATAGGGAAAATGGGTTGATATAATCGGGACGTGCTCTACAGGCGGACCATTGGACGGCTAATGGCATACGAATAAACGGCTCGGGGCATCCCATCGTCTGCCCAGAGCCGTCTCCTTCTGAAAAGTTGCTATCATTTATCTTGCCTGATCGCAATCATACTACAAAGATACAAAAAAGTAAAGCGAAATGCAAGTCTTTTAAGTAAAATTATGTAATTTTATGCTGCAAATGGTGTAAAAGAGCAACTCCATTGCCTTGTCTGCTTTTAGATATTATTTGCTTTGATATGCTGCGACTCTCGCGGCTGCATTCGCCTTGATATTATAGTAGTACAGAGGATAGTCGTTCTCGTGGAAGCTGGTAGCGCCGAAAGGGCTGGAAGCACCTTCAGGGGCTACGGCTTTGGTCGTAGTAATGACAACGCCTCTTTTCAGGTCGATCTTTGCATCTGCTGCGTTAGGTACTTTCTCAAAATCCAAAGTTTCCATGTTGAAGACGCGACCGCCCAGGCTTTCCTCTGCTGAAGCATAGGTCTCATCGCGCTTCCAGTTGATGGGATTGATGCTGATGGCACCTGGCAGGACAACAATATTGTTCCCGTTTCCTTCCCCCTCGGTATTATACGATATGATGACGCCAGTATCGTCGGCTCCCTCTGCAAATTTGAGGTGTGGGTTGGCTTTGAGAAAATCCTCGGTGATAGAATAGCCAACCACGTATGCAGCAATCATGCGCTCCAGGTATTCTGGATGTGCCTTCATGTATTCTGAGAGCACAAAACTCTGCATGATTGAGCCCTGAGAATGTCCTACGAGAATGAAGGGACGTCCACCATTCAGGTACTTAAAATAGTAGTCGATGGCAGCTAAGATATCTGTCTTCGGTATGCTGTTGAACGCTGCGTTACTTTCTTCGGCAGTGATTTTGACCAAATATGACATGTTGCCCTGTCTATAATAAGGAGCGAAAACATTGGCACAATCCTCAAAAGTATGCCCTTATCAGTTTCAGGCGCTACTACTTTATTAGCCGTTTCTTGCCGTTTTGGATATAGACACCAGGACGCAGGACAGCCCCATTGGGAACTCGGTTGCCTGTCAGCGTATAAATACTTGTTGACTCTTTGGCTTCTGCTTCGACCTTGTTGATGGCATCAGAGGTATAGCCGTCAATAGTCAACACCTCCGCATCGCTGGGATTTACCCTCAGATAGGCTTTGTTAGCCATCAGAAACAGCTCTTTGTACAAACGGTCAACAGAAGGATTTGCAATAAAGGCCAGTTCTCCCTTGTCATTCAGGCCAAGAATACGCATGGTTACGAAATCGAAGAGAGTGGTGTTACGATGTCCTGCCACACTAAGAGAACAATAGACTCCACTCAGCCAATTGGCATTAGCAAAAGCATTTCCCCCTATGACTGGCTCGATCTTATTCTCCTCTGGCTTGGCAGAATTACACCTGATGATGACTGGCGTACCAGCAGGAACGACATCGCCTTCTATCTGTTTCATCGTAAATCCAGTACCTTCGGCATTACTTACATAGAAAGCAGCCATACCTTCAGAAACCATTCTGAAGTTGAATCCGGCATAGATGGTTCCATAATAAGTCCCGTCTGCCGTCCTGACGTCAGGTCTGATGCCGACATATTCTTTCGAGGCGTCAATGGGAAGGAAAACCCATGTCTGGGTTTCGTCCAGACGGTTCATCAGCCAGCTGTCCTTGTTGCTGGGAGAACCGTCGGAAAGTCTCTTCGTAATGCCTTTCGCAGTTCCGGATATCTTGTAGGCACCACCATAAGGGATGATGTCAACACCAAATCTATCTGATGACATCGTATACAGGCTGGAGCCTTGTCCGCAGAAGTCATATTTGCCGTTGCCAAGGCGTTTCACGAAGATGACACACGACGGGCTGACGGCTACGGTGTCATAACTGAGATAGGTCCTGATGCCACCCATATTGACATCTCCTGACGATACTTTGTAATTGTCAGGATTAATGTCGTTAATACTGAGATAGCGACCAGTGGCGACGTTTTTGATATGATAGAACCCGTCTGCCAACTGCGCCGAAGCGTTCTGAGCCCATACTGACAAAAGAAACATAATGATTGAAATTGTACTTTTCTTCATAATCAACTTTTTTATGTAATAACTATTACCTATTTAATGTTAATCCTGATACCGATGGGAACAGAGAACGTCGCTGGATGGGCTGTGCGGTAAGTGTCGAGGCCGTCGCCAGGTTTGAAGAAATACTGAAGGCTGGGCTCGGCATAGAGGCCGATAACGGGTGTCAGACGATATTCCAGTCCTATGCCTAAGCCTACAGACCATTGAACCTTCGGATCTAAATGCAACTTCTGGCTATCTATCTGTCGGCCTTCAATGAAGTCGCTCTGGCGGAGAGTGCTGCCGATGGGCAACTCTAACATCGTCTGGGCTGTGCCATAGACCCGCAAGTGACTGCTGTTGACGGGATACCACATGACTCGCAGCGGAATACCTAAATAGTGGATGCGCTGTTCAGACTGTGCCCATGAATAGGTGTTGCCTGCCTGCGTCTCAGAATATAGTTGCGTGTACTGCAGGCCTGTGCCGACGGCAAACTGGTGTCCCAGCATCTTGTTTACAGACAAGCCGACGGTGATGGGCAGGCGATGATGGGTAATGGTATCCAAGTCTGGATCGTTCATTCCTCTTTCGCCATAAGGCAGATTGAAGTCCTGACGGCTGCTGAAGCCGCTATAGGCCAGCTGAATCATCCAGTCATCATCGTGTTTGGTAGTCTTGATGGGCATTTCAGGCATGTCGAGACTTGTCTTCCGAGGCTTCCTTTCCGGCTGTGGCGAGGGCTCAGACTGCGGCTTCTCACGTACTTGAGTGGTGCTTTCCTCCCTTGTTTCTTCCACGATGCTGGCTGTTGACTCGGAGTTTAGACTGTGTAAACTGTCAGTTTGGACTGTGTAAACTCCCAGTTTAGAATGTGTAAACTGATAGTCTGGACTGTGTAAACTGATACTTTCCTTAGATGTTTCTGCCTCTTTGGGCTGTGGTTTCTGCCTGAAAGGTTGGTGTGTCTGAGCAGTTTCATGCCTGTCAGGCTGTGAGAGCAGATGCCAAAGGCCGATGGGGAGGCAGACGGCCAGCAGACTGAGCATCAGGAGAACGAGCAGGCGTTGCAGTTTCTTTTTCCTTGCTTTGTTCGGCAATTGGTCGATCATCATCAGCAGCTCCTCGCGATTCATGGTGGGCCGCATCGTGTCAGGTATAAATGACGGTTCGCTTATCTCCTCAAGGGGAACCATCGTCTGTTGCTTCTGCTGATTGAGATAGGTCAGCACCAGATTGTGCGTCACCTTCTGCATCCAGGCTTCAGCCCGCGAAGTGTCTTTCAGGGAGCCTATCTTGTTGAAGATGAGCAGGAAAGCGTCGTGCAGCAGATCGTCGAGCGTGCTCTCGTTGGTGACGTAGTGGCGGCATTGGTTCCTCAGCCGGTCGTACATCGTGGTATAGAGCAGTCCGAAGGCCTTGCGGTCTCCACGCTGGCATTGCTCTACGATCTGCTGCACGCTCTGCTTTCCCATCTCCTGTTGCTTATCTGACTACAACCTTTTTCCCACTGATGATATACATGCCTTTCTTCAAGCCCTCCCATCGGCCGTCTGTGGATTCCACCGTTGCCACACGTTGACCGCTGAGAGAGTAGACTGGCAGGCGTCTGCCTTCGTTGGCTTGTGGCTTATCGCTGCGGAGAGCCTTGATGTCTGCAACTTCAGCGCCTTCTTCACTATCTGAATCAGCTGGGTCTAACTGCTGGAAATAGTGTCTCAGATGATCACCCACTATAAACGTCTCACCCTCAAACTCTATCGGTTCTTGTTGCACAACGACTGGCGTAAAGGGCTTGACTTTGGTTCCTTCTTCACAAAGGAAGAAGCCGTTCCTGTCATTACTCCACACGTAAGCACCCTCTGGGGCAACAGTCTCAACGGTACTTCCGATGTAGGCAAAGTTGTCACATTTGCCCATCATTTGAGTATTTGTGGAGGGAATCGTAACGTCTTCCGCATAAAAGATCAAAGACGTTGGAACGATATCGGTAATCAGATACGGCGTAAAGGCCGACAGCTTCTCATCATCACGTATATAACTGAATATCAAGTTTGTATAAGCCTTTACAAGACGACTCGTTTTGAAGTAGTTTCCGTAGAAGTCTGTTGCCTCTAACTCGGTGTTTACTGAGTTAGACCAGGCTCTCTGGACATCGAAAGGGAAGTAGATGAAACCAGAATAGGTCCAGCTCCAATAGGGTTCGGCAGGTCCTGTGGATTCACTATAAGGGGTATAGTAGAATATCGCCCTCCTTGCCTTGAATGGCATCGGGCAGTAATAATCGTAGTCAGCATTAATGAATAAGGTCTCGGTCTCGTCGCCTCTGATGATATTCGTCCCAGGGATAAATCCCTGCGGCACGTTGTCGAGGAATTCCAGATAGTAGAGGCAGTTAGGATTGGCCTCAGACACATCGACGGAATAGATGGCGTTGGTGTGGTGCTGTCCACGCAGGTCGACAGCCAAAGCCTCTGAGGGGATCTTTATTGAATCATTCGACAGAGGCAGGGGCTTTGCTGTCCCGTCTGCCGTCCAATAGGTGTTGGTACATTGCCTGACGGTAAATGAAACTTTTGCCACAGCTTTCTCCAAGATGCCTATCTCGACATAGTATTCTTTACCTTCTTCCGGCTTCTCTGCAAGATAGAAGTCAAAGTTTCTGGTAATCGTCTTACCAGGCTGAATGATACTATTATCTATAGACACCCACCCGGATGTTTGGCTTGAAAGGGCAGGCCGAAGGTCTGACTGCAAATAGACAGGTGCCTTAAAGTACGGATTGTTTTGGGGGATGATGGTATATTCCCCCTCATTGGTGATGTTAATGGTTCCTGTAATCCGAGGCATATTGGTATCGCAATAGAGGACATAGCCTTCGCTGGTCTGTTCAAGCATATCTATCTTGATATTTCCAGACACTTGCGGTTCCTGGTATTCTACGATGTCCATCTCATAGCTGAACAATAGCTGCTTGGGCTCAACATTAGCACAGAGAATCTTATATTTGCCTGCCCTTGGGGCACAGATGTATATTTCTATCGTAGCCGTACTATTTGTAGGCACTTGTATTTCTGTGAATTCTCTCATTCCAGATAAAGGAGTTCCTGAGATTTTAACAGATGCTTCTTGTTCCTCATCTACTGCAATCCATACCCCATAGTAATCCTTGTCGCTTGTGTTCTTGACCTCCACACAGAGCCGCTGCGTCAGTTTTGCTATGAAGCCTCCTTCTACCCACATATTACCAAATTCCAGCACGCTGGGGTCGCTGGTCACGTTGGCTGCTGTCATCGGAAGGATGCCGAACAGCAGACTCATCATCCATAAACTCAATCTCTGTTTCATATTCAATCATTTTTGTTGGTTACACCTATTTATATATTATCTGATCACTTTCCTTGTCTTGCCACCTTGCTTCAGGATATAGACGGCATGCTTCGACGTGTCCTGACAACGGACACCTGAGAGAGTCCATATCTCTTCTGGCCTTTTGCTTTCTGTCTGGACTTCCCTGATGCCGAGTGTGCCTAAGTTGGCTTTGGCAAACGTCCATTGCTCGCCAAGCTGTTCAGGCCAGGAAGCATACTGCGGCGTCTCATTGACACAATCGTGACTCCTGGCATATTCAAATGCCTCAGCCATTGACACCTCGCCATTATGATCAGTATCGGCATCGACGGGATGTCCTGCTTCATCGGCTCCATTGACAGCACAGATCCAATGATACACAAATTCATCGTATTCAAGGTTTGGACTTGCCCATGACTGTTCGTTGCCACAACAGGAAGTTGACATTATCCGTCCCTCACGGGCTAATTCTTCCATGAAACCACCAGAGTAGCATTGTCCCATTAAGATGTTCATCGAAGCGACATTGAATAGCCTCAGCAACAATGCCAATGCATAGTCCTCCATCTTCTCGTCATTCCATAGCCAGATGAACGAATCCGACAGGTGATCTGTTGAGCCACCATGATCTACGAAGAACAAGAACAGATGGTCGTCCGTTGTCAACTTCTTGGATAAGTCATAAAGCACGCTGACTAACATCTCACGTTTGGCGGAGTAGTTCACATCCGGTAGTCCGTCGCCATCGAGGTCTGTAGGCGACGAGCGGAATCCCCATCCGTCTGCACGGATCATATCATCTTCCTGAGCTCCGCCATCACTCATCAGCACAGTAATGTTACGTTGGGGAATATGGTACGTATGTCGCAGAGTTCGATAGAGAAAGGCACAGTCGTTCCAATAGCGCTCATGGTTCGTCAGCTTGTTACGTCCGCCGTTGACGATGACTGCATGGAGACGAGCAGCCTCCACGCTCTGAGCCTGGACTGACGACAGCCAAGGAAGCCATGATGCGATGACAATAACTAATGCCAGGCCTCTTATTCGTGAATGATGATAACGCAAATGTATCACTTTTCGAACTTGTCTTTAATAATATAGATAGGAAATAGTTCAAAACGCCCCCTCCTATTAACGTTATTTAAGAAAAAAGTTCAAAAAGATGCTTTAGCTCAGTTCCAGGCGCGGATAAGTTGGCCATCAAAGGCGGCCTGATAGCGGTAGAGTTGACGGCCTCCGCCTTCGCTGACGACGGTGCCGTTGTTGACATCGTAGGTACGATCGCACTTGCTGCAATGGAGCTGGGTGCCGTTTTTCTGCCAAGATAGGGGATAACGGGTGCCGCCATATTGCTCAAGACAGTTGGCACATTGGCCCTCATAGGCAATGAGCACATTGTCGTAGCTACTGGTGCCGATGATGATACAGTTGTTGGCGCCAAGTACACAGTTCTGCTTGTTCTCAAGTTCGGTGGTAAGCGGAACATCCTCGACGGCACCATCATAGTTACGGGTGGTCTTGATATGACGGATGCCCTTCTCCTGGCTGGCCTCCACTTTACAGAAATGGCCAGGATTGCCCAAGATGCCCGTCAGTTGACAAGGCATTGGATGGAGCTGCGTATCGAAGAGGAAATAGCAGCGGTACTCGTGATAGACAGCGTCTTCGGCGTTGCAGGCTGATAAAGACAGAAGAACAATTAAAGACATAAGAACATAAGGACATATTCTTTTTCTGACATAAGAACATAAGAACATATTTTTATTTCTCCTTAATATCTCCATATTTATTCTTATGTTCTTTTGTTCTTATGACTAAAAAAGCGTTCTTATGTCTATCCAAGAAGAGTGGCTTCGGCCTTGGTCATACGGTCGAAGTGGAAACCGTCGAGCGTCTGCTGCATGAGGGCCTGAATCTGGTCGTTGCAGAGATTTCCGATAGAACCTTCGTGAGTGTGATGGATGTCATGAGAGGCCTTGAACGTGCCGGCCTCGATGTCGAGTCCCACCTTCTTATAGGCATCGCGGAAAGGCATACCATTGGCAGCCAAGCGGTTCACCTCCTCAACAGAGAACATCGGATCGTACATCGGATTGTCGAGGATGTGCTCATTGACCTCTATCTTATTAATAATGTAAGCAGCCATCTGCAGGCAGTCTTTCAGTTCGCCAAAGGCTGGCAGGAAGACCTCCTTGATGATCTGCAGGTCGCGGAAGTAACCCACGGGGAGGTTGTTCATGATGAGCGTCACCTGCTGAGGCAGCGACTGAAGCTTGTTGCACTTGGCGCGGATGAGCTCGAACACATCGGGGTTCTTCTTATGCGGCATGATGCTGGAACCCGTAGTACACTCCTTGGGGAGCTTCACAAACGAGAAGTTCTGGGAGTTGAACAGGCAGGCATCGAAGGCCAGCTTAGCCAGTGTACCGGCGATGGTGGCGATGGCAAAGCCCACGTTGCGCTCCATCTTGCCACGCCCCATCTGGGCATAGACCACGTTGTAGTCCATCGAGTCGAAGCCCAGCAGTTCGGTGGTCATCGTACGGTTGAGGGGGAACGACGAGCCGTAGCCAGCAGCAGAACCAAGCGGATTGCGATTGGTCATCTTATAGGCGGCCTGCAGGAAGAGCATATCGTCTGTCAGGCTCTCGGCATAGGCACCGAACCACAAGCCGAAGCTCGACGGCATAGCTATTTGCAGATGAGTGTAGCCAGGCATCAGCACATCTTTGTACTGATTGCTCTTCTGGATGAGTTCGTCGAAGAGGATCTTCACCTCGTCGGCGATATCTTTGAGTTCGTGACGGGTAAAGAGCTTGAGGTCTACAAGCACTTGGTCATTGCGTGAGCGGCCAGAATGGATCTTCTTGCCCATGTCGCCCAACTTACGGGTAAGCAGCATCTCCACCTGAGAGTGGACGTCCTCGACATCGTCCTCGATGACAAACTCGCCACGCTCTGCCAGCTGGTAGATGTTCTTCAACTCTGCCAATAACTGTGCCAGCTCGTCGCGCTCCAACAGCCCGATACTCTCAAGCATCGTGATATGTGCCATCGAACCCAACACGTCGTACTTGGCCAGATAAAGGTCCATCTCACGGTCACGCCCGACGGTGAAACGCTCTATCTCCTTATTGATCTCAAAGTTCTTTTCCCACAATTTCATAATGACAGAAATTACATATTACTTAATTTTGACATAAGAACTCTTTCTTTTTCAGACATAAGAACATAAGAACATATTATTTCTATACTTCATGGCGCAGCTCTTTTGTTCTTATGTTCTTCTGTCTAAAATACACGTTCTTCTGTCTTAAACCGTTCTTATGTATATTGCACTAATGCCAGAGCATCGGCAATCTTTTCGACAGCCTCCTGGAGAGGTTTCTCGACCATGCTCTTGATGAACGGATTGAGGTCGGCCTTGACTGTGACTTTCATCTTAGAGTTCTGCTCGTCGACAGGCAGAATCTGAATCCATACGTTGAAGGGTACAGGCGACTGGACAGTCTCAAACTTCACGCACTTGGGCTCTTCACGCTCACAGATGCGCAATTTCAACTCACCGACGGGCTGCACATTAAGACCTACCGTATCTTCATCGAAGGTGAAATCGTTGATCTTGTCCTCAGGTATACGGTCCTTCACTTTTTCCAGATTGCGCAGGTCGCTGATGTTGTTGTAGACAGCCTGCTGAGAGTAAGGTATCTGCTTAACACTACTCTCGAATTTGCTTTCGCTTCCAAATATTCCCATACTTTTTTGTTTATAGTTTAATGTTTATAGTTTATAGCTGATTAGTTCTATAGTCTCCAATGACACAAGGGCTTGCCAGGTTATCATCTATAAACTATAAAAAAACTACTGTTTCCACGTTTCGGGACTCTTGCGCCACTCGGCGAGCACGGCCTTGTCCTCTTCCTTGATATAACCCGTCTTGGCAGCCTCCTCGATGACGGCCTCGTAGTTGCTCAGGGTGATGAGTTTTACGCCAGCCTCCTTGAAGGCTTGTTCCGCCACAGGAAAACCATAGGTGAACGATGCCACCATACCAATGACCTCCACACCATAGTCGCGCAGGGCCTTGACAGCCTTCAGACTGCTACCTCCAGTAGAGATCAGATCCTCGACCACGACTACCTTGGCGCCCTTCTTGATCTCTCCTTCCACCTGATTACCCATGCCGTGATCCTTCGGCTTCGGACGGACATAGCTGTAAGGCAGTCCCAGCTGGTCTGCGACGAGTGCACCTTGGGCGATGGCTCCTGTGGCAACACCCGCAACGGCCTCAGCCTCAGGGAAATGCTCCTGAATGGCGTGACACAGCTCCAGCTTCACAAACGAGCGGAGACTGGGGAACGACAGCGTCTTGCGGTTGTCGGTATAGATGGGTGACTTCCAGCCCGAGGCCCACGTAAACGGGTCGTTCGGCTGCAGCTTGATGGCCTGAATCTCCATCAGCTTCTTGGCAAATTGATTCTTGATTTCCATTATTCTCTATTATGATTTGGCTGCAAAGGTACGAATAAGTGCGCTAACTTCCAAATTAATTAGAGAATTTTAGCGATAAACCCCAAAACGGTCACGGTCACGGCTGTGACCATGTGACCGTTTACTCTCAGATGCAAAAGAATTATAAACAAAATTCAACAATTTGCTCTTGTTTCGCCGGCGATTTCTATCTGTCTGATTTACAGCCTTTTATGATTGCCCCGATTTTAGACTAAGGAAAGTCGGACTTTGAACTAAGGAAACTCTGAGTTTAGTCTAATTAAACTCCCAGAAAGATGCCTACTTTCTCCGAGAAAACTCTATGCTACACAAATATGTAAAACAATTTCCAAACCAACGAATTTAAAAGGTCACATGGTCACAACTGTGACCGTGTGACCGCCCGATGTCTCGCAGGCACTCCAACTAACGCTGTTGGAGGTGCCTGTTAACGCTGTTGGAGATGCTTATTAACGTTGTTGGAGATGCTTATTAATGCTGTTGTAGATGCCTTCCAAGGGTCATTAAGATGCCTGTTATACCCCCTAAAGTGCCATCTCTTACTGTCGTACTAAGCATCCCTTACTGTGTTAGAAGGCATCAGCAAAACCCTTAAGTGTATATACTTATAAACGTATCCCCGATTCTGCCATGTCGGGATTGCAACTTCCGACAAAAACGGATAGTGAGGGCACTTATGTGGTTTGGGACGTTGTCCCTCGCGATGTATCGGTAGATGCAGATGGCGACATGTATGTCATTGATGCCGGAGATCAATTATGTATAACGCGTTATCCCCATATAACCATTCGCGTGACAATTGGGACAATTGGACAGTCATTTTTGCGCACCTCGGAAAGAGAAGAACCATCCCTACCTTCTCGGAAGTAGGAAAAAATCAATTGTCCTTTGTCCCAATTGTCACGCTACAAGATTTTCTCACTCTGACTTTGCAACTTTGTTTTTAGCGAAGTTAAATGAAATGAACGAGAATTTCCTTATTTTAAAGATAATGGTCTTTTCGCTTTTGGTGTGAATGACGATACAACGAATTAGAGGGTGTAATTAGAGGTCTTTGATCTTTTTTTCAAAGTCGGGGACATAGGTTTCTTGCAAGAGGGAAAATTTTCCTCCTTGTACACGATCGGCGGGCAAAGGCCTCAAGGAGATCAGAGAGGTCTTTGGAGATCAGAGAGGTCATAGATCTTTTCCTAAAATCAATGACCTGTCTCCGAGATCCTGTGACAATTGGGACAAAAGACAATGCATTTTTTCTCCCCAAAGGAAGAGAAGAGAGAGTTTGATAATATGATTATAATTCTATATTTATAAATCATTTGCTTCTGTTCCTTAACATACAACTCCAATCTTGTGCGCAAAAATGGCTGTCCAATTGTCCCAATTGTCACACCACACCTCTCAAAGAGTCAGGCACCCCGTGAGCATAGGGCTGAGAAACAAGATTCAGCGGACGCTTCAACGAATATTTCATTTCCATGAGCACAAGACTCCTGTCCCCTGTGCGATAGGATTCTTGTGGACAGGATTCTATCGAGTGATGCCGAAGGGTGGTTCACCAGAAGGCAGCGGACAAGAGTTGGTGCTGGTACCGTGTAATTAGAGGGGCAGATCATAGATCTTTTCCTATAAATCAATGACCTGCCCCTGAGATTTTTATTTTTCTATTGTTAGGTGTTCTTTTCGCCAAATTCGTCTATATTCTTGATAGCCTTGTTCAGCGAGCGCATCTCACGGTAAAAGACATAGGATAATACGGCTAATGTGATGCCAATCACTACGAAATCAACAGGCAATCTGTCACTTGAGGGGAAAGGGATGTCTGTGCCGTGATAAACGTCAAACAGAAGCCATACTACCCAGAGAAATATGACAGGAAGTATGCCGAACGTGTATAACTTCTCCCTACGTTTGAAGGTTATCAGCCGCTGCTGGGCACTGAGCACGTCGTCGACTGCCAGATGCTTGTCGCGGATGGTACTGACATTCCAAAAGTTGAAAACGGCCTCACCAACAATCACAAGTCCTATGACAATAATTGGTAGCCATGAAACGCCGACGATGTTTTCCAAGACACATGACCCTTCATCGCCTCTTTCAACAGACGGCGACTGACAATCTCCTGCTGTTCCACACGGTTCTTAAACTCAGCGACCTGACTGCGAAGTTCTTCCAATTCCTGTAAGCTGTTGTTCTGATTTTCCATAATTCCTGTCGTTTTTTATTCGTTTGACATGTTTTTTAATTCCTCCTTGATACGGTAGAGACGTACTGAGACGTTCTTCACAGTAATGCCCATGATGGCAGCAATCTCTTCATAGCTGATGTTCTCCAGCCATAGCAGAATAATGGCACGATCGAATTGACCAAGTTTGGCTATACGCCTTCGAAGCATATCCATCTGCCGGGAGTTCTGATTACTTTCCGTCTCTTCGTAGGGATTGATGTCCATCGTTAGGGGAACCGTCTTATGACGTCTTTTCTTGTGATCGAGCGAGATACACACATTCAGACTGACGCGATAGATCCAAGAGCGCACATTGCTTCGCCCTTCAAATGT
>CACYQO010000061.1 GCA_902776545.1 uncultured Prevotellaceae bacterium
TTCATCGTATTAGATTCCTTTGCGGCGAACTACATCGGGTCACCGCCTCCCGCCTTTCATTCCCCTCCTAAGTTAGGAGGGGCCAGGGGTGGTCTGAACAGGCGCCTGTGTGTTCTTCATGGTAACCCCTGATTTCTGATGCAAAGTTACAAAATATATCCATGCACTCCAAGCATTTTTTCACTTTATTCCAAATTATTTTTCGTTTTCACACTCCTTAATTTTTGTAAAATCTGCGTAACACCCCTTTTTCAGTGCAAAACATTTCTGTGCTTTCCGTGCTTTCTGTGTGACATTTAAGCAGAATGTAAATCAATTTCATTAACCTCATTTCTACCCTGAAATCCCCGTTTTTCAGCCCTTTTCAGCCTCCTTGACTTTCCTTAGGGGAAACTCCGACTTTCCCCTAACGAAACTCCCACTTTCCCCTAACGAAACTTCCCGTTTCCCCAAGGCTCTCTCAGTATTCGATTTTCAAACTTTCTTCCTGTAAAGATTTTTTCTTTGACCCTATCACGCTGTTACGCAGTTACGCAGTTACGCAGTTTCATTTGCGTTCGGCGAAGTTTCATTTTTAAATCGAATTATATATTATATTATTATATATATTATAATATATATAATAATATAAATTTCATCTCACTCCAAAATTCACATCTTAAATTCACCTTATGCAACTGCGTAACTGCGTAACTGTGTAACTGCGTGCTTCAACTATTTTGAGGATAATTTGTTAAATTGATAATTTCTTTATATCTTTGCAGGCAAATTGATAGGATATGACACAAGACGAAAGATGGCAAGCCCAATATGATCAGATGATGGCTTTCATGAAAGAGAACCATCGTCGGCCCTCCAAGCACAGGCTTGAAGAACACGATATGCTCAACTGGTACAAGCACACGAAGAAAATGATAGCCCGTGGCGACTATCCTGCTGACAGAATTACAAAGTTCAAAATCTTACAGGATACAGCCGACGAATGCCGCAGATTGAATCAATACATATAGTTAGTGCATATCACGTTTAAAATGAAGCCGCCGACATTCACATGCCGACGGCTTTTTAGAAATTTCAAGCCCTTTGCCTACATTCCCATGCCAGCAAGGTAAACAATATAACTAAAAAACAATAAAACAATCTATTAACTTTTAACATGACAGGTGCATGATTTCTTCATATCTTTGCAGGCATGAAACCGGCAATGATCTTCCGCCAGTACATCTGGATCATCAATACGCTCAGGGCGTACAAACGGCAGACCCTCGAGGAACTCAGCCAGAAGTGGCAGGAGGACGGTCTGGCCGACGGTAACCCGCTGCCACGATCGTCGTTCAACCGCCATCGCGATGCCATACGTGATATGTTCGGCATCGACATCGAGTGCGAACCAAAGACCTACAAGTACTACATCAGCAATCCGGAGGTGCTCAGCGACGACAGCATCGAACGATGGATCTTCTCCACGCTCACCGTTCATGGCGTGCTGGCCGACAGCGCATCAGTCAGGGAATACGTGGTGCTCGAGAACCCGCCTGCTGGTGAGGAATACCTCGAGACGATCATCCGCGCCATCAAGACCCACCACCAGCTGCTCATCGGCTACAAGGCCTTTGGGGCAGAGGGCTACGAAAAGAAGCTCTGTCCGTACTCGCTCAAACTCGACAAGCAGCGCTGGTATCTGCTTACCTTTACAGGCCGCCACATGGCCACATACGCCCTCGACCGCATGACGAAGGTGGAACTGACTGATGAGAGCTTCGAGATGCCAGCCGACTTCTCGCCGCAGGCCTATTTCTCAGAGTACTTCGGCGTGATTACGGATGATACCCCTCTGGCCCACGTTGTCATCCGTGCCCACGACTGGACACCCAACTATCTGCGCACACTGCCCTTGCACCATTCCCAGCGAGAGATCGCCACCACGGAGCACTCTGCGGACTTCTCCTTCGACATCCGCCCCACAGTCGATTTCCTGAATGAACTGAAGAAATACGGCGATGGCATCGAGGTGCTCGCCCCCCTCGACCTCCGTGAAAAGATGCGCCAGATGCTCCTCAACGCCCTCAAACGCTACGAATAACGCCCGAAATTCTTAAAAGATACTAAATCTTCAAGAGGTGTCCTGGCTTTTGGGACACCCTCGCTTTTACTTTGCAAACGAATTTGCGATGACAAGCTGCACTCGGCATAATCCAAGCGAGCTTGGTTCTGCTCTCGCTGGAATTGTCATTGCACCCAGAAACTTGAATGTCTCACTAAAAAAGTAAAAGTTATGGCTGGATTATTTCTATTATTCATCATTTTGATCGCCTTCGCAACCCTCGCGAACGGCTATGTTGTTTCAAACAGCAAACTAACAAAGAAATCTTGATATATTGAGAAGCAAGATTATTTGTTTTCATTTTTGATACATCAGCCTTCAATATTAAATTATGTGTAATATCTGTAATAAATCACATTATTAGGGTGTCAAGTTTGATGCACCCATCTTTGTGCCACGCCGATCTCGCAACTTATTGATTTTTAACACTTTAAGTATAAAAATAATGCTTTAAAGATTTGTCTATGTCAGAAATAATTTGTATCTTTGTATCTGATAATCAGATAGTTAGACATGAATAAAGACAAGAAAATTGAGCGATTGGAGCAGAAACTGGCAAAGGCTCTTGAAGAGAATAAGAAGTTAAAGTCTGAGGTACGTAAGTCTAAGAGCGAAAAGCGCAAGGCGTCTAAAAAAAAGACGTCAGGAGCGTAATGCTGACCGAAGTCAGGAGGGGTTAGGGGTGGTCTGAAGAAGCGCCAGACATTCCCCCGTTCAGACCACCCCGCCCATACGGGCACCCCTCCTAACTTAGGATGGGAAGAAGATACCCCAATAATCGCAGGAAGACGATGTTCTTGCAAGTTTAGTCGGAAGATATGATGAGCAGGCGCTGCTGGGCATCAAGGGCAGCCTTGATGTCCTTGCCGCCTGAAGACACCTTGCAGAGGCTCACCTCGTCACCCTCAATGCTCGTCACTTTCAGACGACCGATCTGCTTACGCGTCTCCTTGCCGCCGATGCTGCCGAGGATATAGACGGTGAAGTGAGTCCCCGTCTTCAAACCGTGACTGGCGCCGAGGTCGATGTAGAGTTCCTTCTGCTTGTCTTTCTTCTCCACGCCGCGCTCCAATATGTTGGCGGTATAGGGATAGGCGGCGTTGTAATATCTCGTCACTTTATTGCGCAGGCCTTCGAGGGCTTCCTTGATGGCGGTGTCGGAGCTGTTGTACCACGACCAGCCAGTCCGGTTCACCTCAAACACCTGACTGTTGATGACGGTGCCCGTGGCTGGATCCTTCAAGTTGAGCGTCAGGCTGATCTGGGCATAGAACTGCGGAACCTTGTCCTTCTTGCCGTAAGGGACCCGCAGTTCGCGGGTGGTGGAGAAGTAGTTGACCACACCGTCGAGAAGGATGTTGGTGTCGGCGTTGGGTTCCACCTGAAAGCCGTCGGTGATGACGAAACGGCGCACGTTGCCTAAAGCCGCGATAACACTGGCACGGAGGGCATCGACATAGCCGGGCTGCTCAGTAGTTGTCTGCTCTGACAGCACGTCGAGCACGGCACCGACCACCGTTCCAAGGTTCGTCTTCTCTTCTTCCTTTATCGTGTAACTCAACTCGCCCACACTTACGTTCTTAAGGGCGTTCTCATCCTGCGCCATCATGGGCAATGCCATGAACAGTGCAAGCATAAATAGGATTTTCTTTCCAATATACATATTCATTAGTTTATTTAATAGTCTTTTAAACTGCAAATATAATGTCAAAATCTTAAACCCACAAGAATCCTGCCAGCTTTTTACAATTAATTAACTGGTGTCTCATCTACACTGATTTGGGTCTTTGGCCAGTTGACGAGGAAGAGATTTTCGGTGGCACGCGTGAAGGCGGTATAGAGCCAGTGGATGTAGTCGGGGGTGAGCATGTCATCGGTCATATAGCCCTGGTCGAGGTAGATATGCGCCCACTGTCCACCCTGGGCCTTGTGGCAGGTGACGGCATAGGCAAACTTTACCTGCAGGGCGTTGTAGTAACGGTCGGTCTTGAGTTTCGCGATGCGGTCTGCCTTGACGGGGATATCGGCGTAGTCTTCCATCACGGCGTTGAAGAGTTGTTCCTGTTGTTCACGGGTGAGAGCCGCTGACTCAGAGGTGAGGGTATCGAGGAGGACAGTGGCGGTGAGTTCGTAGTCGTCGTAGTCAGGGAAAGTCATCGTGACCTCCGCAAAACGGAAACCATAGAGTTCATGGATGTTCCTCACGCGCTGCACCACGGCCCGGTCGCCGTTAGCGATGAAATCGATATTCGAGGAAGAAGCCCAGAAGTAGTTATTCTTCACAATCATCAGGAGGTCTCCACGGCAGAGTTCATCCTCACGGTCGAGGACAGTATTACGGATGCCCTGGTTGTAGATGTTCGCCCGTTTGTTGCTACGGGTGATGACCATCGTCTCGTCCATGCCCACACGGCTGTAACTGGAAGCCAACGACTCGATAAGTTCATCGCCGGGGACGACGGTGATATCTGGGAAACCGCTGAGTTTTATTCGAGGAAGGAGGAAGGAGGAAGGAGGAAGGAGATTACCCTGCGGATGGTTTTCCCCTCCTGAGTAGGAGGGGTTGGGGGTGGTCTGATCAGCCTCCTGACTATTCTCATTCCTCATCCCTCCTTCCTCATTCCTCGAAAAAAAACTTCGAATGCGGGTGGCATTCCACAATATGCCGGAGGCCTCGCTCTGACGGAGCACCTGATTGAGGTCACACTCATAGACCGTCATGCCATAGCCACGGAGCACGTCGGCCATCAGCGCAGGACTCTCTTCCTCTCCCACGGGCGGAAGCTGGGCCTTGTCGCCTATCAACAGCATACGACAATTTTGGTTGTTATAGACGAACTCCATGAGATCGTCGAGCAGGCAACCGCTGCCGAAAGCCGCCTCGCCCAAGCCCAAATTAGAAATCATCGAGGCCTCATCTATAATAAATAAGGTGTCGCGATTCAGGTTGTTGTTCAGATTGAAGGACGAGAGGTCACCAGCGGTCTTCTGACGGTAGATGCGCCGATGGATGGTGTAGGCGGCGTGACCAGCATAGAGCGAGAAAACCTTCGCCGCACGACCCGTAGGAGACAGCAGGATGAGTTTCTGCTTCAGCGCAGCCAAGGCCTTGACGATGGCTCCGGCGAGGGTGGTCTTACCAGTTCCAGCGGAACCACGGAGAATCATCACCACCTGTTCTGAACGGTCAGTCATGAACTGCGTGAACACATCGATGGCCTGTTCCTGTTCCGTCGTAGGCGTCAATCCCAACGCCTGACGGATGCGGTATTTGAGTTCGTCCTGTATCATATCGACTGCAAAGATAGCATTTTTTCAAACACAGAGATACAGAGGCACAGAGATTTTTTAATAAAAAAACAAAAAACTCTGTATCTTTGTTTCTCTGTGTTGCTTTTTTTATCTACCTTTGCAGCCAAATGCAGAAATCAGACAAGATTATCAACGTCGTCCTGGCACTCGTGGCACTCGGTCTACTCGCCCTGTGCATCGCCAGCTTGACACATTGAAGATTGAGCATTGAAGATTAAGAGTTGATGGAAGATATACAAAACAGGAAACTGATCATGCGCATCGGGAGGAACACCCTCTCGTTCACCCTACCCGACCCTGCTGATAAGGAACAGCCACTCCGCTATGAGCCCTACGTGGTGAAAGGCGGTATCTCTATGGCTGCCAACCTGAGGGAGGCCCTGAAGACTGCCACCCTGCCGTCTGCAGACGTGAAACGGGTGCAGGTGGTGCTCGACACCCCGTCGATGCTCGTGCCCATCGAACAGTTTGAGGAGGAGAACATCAACGACCTCTATAACTACACCTTCGTCCCAAGTCAGGAGCCGAGGAAGATACTCTTCAACGTGCTGCCAGACCTGAAGACGGTCTGTCTCTTCCCCATCAACAAAGACCTGTACGGCGTGATCAACGACCGCTACAGCTACATACAGTTCATCCACGCTCTGACACCCGTGTGGCGATATCTCCACAAACGCAGCTTTACCAGTCACTTTAATAAGCTCTACGCCACATTCTGTGGCCGTCAGCTCTGTCTGTTCGCTTTCCAACAGAACCATTTCAAGTTCTGCAACACCTTCGAGACAGACAATATGAACGACGCACTCTTCTTTATCATCTACGTATGGAAACAGTTACGGATGGACGTGATCCACGACGAGTTGCATCTCTTTGGAGAATTGCCTGACGGAGAACAGCTTTCTCAGAACCTGAAACAATATCTGCAGAAGGTCTACGTCAGCAACCCCGCTATTGAGTTCTGCAAGGCACCCGCCACAAAGGTGAAGGGAATGCCGTATGACTTGATGACGTTGATCGTAAAGGGACGTTGAGATTTACGATTTACGGATTTACGATTTACGATTTGCATGCGCATCATCACTGGGAAATATAAGGGACGACACTTCGATATTCCACGGAGTTTCAAGGCGAGGCCGACGACAGACTTCGCCAAGGAGAATATCTTCAATGTGCTGACGCAGTATATCGATTTTGAGGGAGCCGAGGCACTGGATCTCTTCTCAGGCACAGGCAGCATCACCCTCGAACTGCTCTCACGTGGTTGCAGCCATGTGGTCAGCGTCGAACTCGACCGTGACCATCATCGATTCATCCAGCAGTGCGTACAGAAAGTTTTGAGGAAAGAGGAAAGTGGAAAGAGGAAAGAGAATACTTCTGCCACAGACATTTCTCCTTCCTCTTTCCACTTTCCACTTTCCTCTATTATCCGGGGAGATGTATTCCGTTATATTAAATCGTGTAAGCAGCAGTTTGATTTTATCTTCGCAGATCCTCCATACGCACTGAAGGAACTGCCGACAATTCCCAGCCTCATCTTTGAACGAGGAATTTTGAAAGACGACGGCATCTTCGTCTTCGAGCACGGTAAGGACAACGACTTCTCACATGATCCGCACTTCGTGGAGCATCGCAGTTACGGAAGCGTGAATTTCTCGATTTTCAGAACAACGGGGCCATCAGACGAGTGATGCTCTCCCACAGACGGATGAAGAAGTTGGCACGCATGCGTTCCGGCAAGTCTGTCAGTGCTACGGCCTGTCGCTCGTCGTCGAGGAACACCTTCTTCATTCTCAGTGCCACCCCCTCATCGTAAAAGAACGCATTGGCTTCGAAATTGTTCTCGAAACTGCGGAAGTCGAGGTTTGTGGAACCACAGGTGCTGACGGCATCGTCGCACACCATCACCTTTGAATGGAGGAAGCCTGACTGATACAGACTCACCTTCACACCAGCCTCAGCCACCTCACGCAGATAACTGCGACTGGCCCACTCCACAAAACGGGCATCGCTGTGTCGAGGACAGAGCACACGCACATCGACACCTGCCAGCGCTACCGTCTTCAAGGCGAAGAGCACAGGGTCGTTGGGCAGGAAATAAGGTGTCTCGAGATAGAGGTAACGACGGGCACCCGTGATGATACGAACGAAGCCCTGCATAATTTCTGGATAAGGCGTGACTGGACCACTGGTGACCACCTGAATGAGACAGTTGTTGACAATCTGTTCTCCCGTTTCAGAAATATGCTGTGGATAGAACTTACGGTCGGAGAGCAGGGTACGGTCTACGAAATACCAGTCAACGAGGAATGCCCGTTGCAAGGCGTTGACAGCGCCACCCGTCACCCTGAGCATCGTGTCACGCCAAGGTTGTCCGTTAGAACCTTTCACATATCGCAGGGCGAAGTTCATACCGCCGATGAATCCTACTTGGCCGTCGATGACGATGATCTTGCGGTGGTTACGGTAGTTTACCTTACTCGTGAACGACGGGAAGTGCACAGGCATGAACGCCACCACCTCGATGCCTTCCTCACGCATCCGTTCAAAGAAATGTCGCTTGACATTCCAGCAGCCCACATCGTCGTAGATCACTCGTATCTCCACTCCCTCACGAGCCTTGGCGATAAGTGCATCGGCAATCAGCGTACCCAGAGCATCGTCGGCAAAGATATACATGTCCACGTGGATATGACTACGGGCCTTACTGATCTCCTGCAACAAGGCTGGGAAGAACTGATAGCCGTCGGTATAGATGCCCACCTCATTATCTTTGAAAGGCAGGGCGAGGTTCTGATTGATGAAGAGGTCGATGAGCGGTTTCTGTTTCTCTGGCAGACGGAGGTTCTGCTGTTCGACAAACTCCAGCATGGAGCGTTTCGTCAACTGGTTCATGCTCCGTTCGCTGACATAGCGTTCCTTGCGGGTGTTGATGCCGAAGAAGAGGTAGAACACGACACCTGCCACCGGCACAAACCAGATCACCAGCGCCCAGGCAAGGGTCTTGGCTGGCTGGCGGTTGTCGAGCACCACGTGGATAATAGCCAAGATGGCGATCAGCTGCGAGACGATGACAAATATAACGTTCCAACTCATGGACTTTGAACTTTGAACTTTGAGCTTTATGATTACCTGATGACATCGTTACCAAGCTGGCGGGCAAGGGCGTCACGGATCTGCTGGGTGTCACGGAACTCCTCCAGCAGCTGTTTCATCCGTTCCATGTCGCTGCCAACGGTCTTCAACTGGGCCTGAATCTCCTTGAGCCGTTTCTCGATGATGTCCATCCGAAGGTCAAGTACGAGATGGAGCACACGCTGACGAAGACCACCCTCCCGTTCCTTGGGTTGGAAGCCAGGTGTCAGCTGATGACGGTCGATGGCCAGGTCTGCTGCCAGAGAACTGATGGCGATGTCTGGATGGCGCTTGAAAAACTCCTCCGACTTGAAGCCCTCCTCGCCGCTATGGGCAGCCGCCTCAGAGAGGATCTGATTGTAACGGTCATCGTGGAACGACAGGCCGTCTTGTCCCAAGTCGTAGGCGATATACTGCGCCACCGTCAGGTTGATGGTCTGTCCGTCTTCCGTCTCAATGCCTTCGTAGATGACCTTCTCACCGTCGCGGACAATAGCCTGCACAAGCAGACGTTCGATCTCGGCTACTGGAGAGTTGTTTTGTGGAATGTGGAATGTGGAATGTGGAATGAGATTACCCTGCCGTACTTCCCCTCCTGAGTAGGAGGGGGCAGGGGTGGTCTGATCCGCCTCCTGACTATTCTCATTCCTCATTCCTCCTTCTTGCGTCCCTTCGGTAGCAAGCGTCCTTCGACCGAGAGCCTCATTCCTCGATCTCTCCCTCTCTCGTTCCCGTTCCTTCTCCTCAATGTCCCTGCTAATCATCCCGTTCATCGAGTTAAGCAGCGTCTGCTCCTTGATGCCCAAGCGCTGGGAGAGTTCGCTGAGGTAGGTGGAACGCAGGATCTGATCTGGTATGACAGAAATACTTTTTACGATGCCGCCGATGGCTTCAGAACGCTTCACGGGATCGGTCACGTTCTCCACCGTCAGACGGGTTTTGAAGCTAATGAAGTCTGTAGCGTTTTTCTCGATATAATCCTTAAACTCCTGGGCAGAATGTTTCTTCGAAAACGAGTCAGGATCGTCGCCATCTGGCAACAACAGCACCTTGATGTTCATACCTTCCGCCAACAGCATGTCCGTACCTCGCATGGTGGCATGGATACCCGCCTCATCACCATCATATAATAAGGTAATATTCTGCGTGAAGCGACGCAACAGTTTGATCTGATGCACAGAGAGAGCCGTACCAGAGTTGGCGACAACGTTCTCGATGCCACACTGGTGCATGGCAATCACGTCAGTATAGCCCTCCACCATATAGACACGATCCTCTTTCGCAATGGCCTTCTTCGCCTGATAGAGTCCGTAGAGTTCACGTTCCTTATGATAGATCTCCGAATCAGGAGAGTTCACGTATTTCTGTTGCACTCCTTTCGTCCTGGAGTCCAGCAATCGTCCTCCAAAAGCCACCACCTTTCCGCTGACGTTCAGCCAAGGGAAAATCACGCGACCGGAATATCTATCGATGAGTTTACGAGGAACGAGGAAGGAGGAAGGAGGAACGAGATTACTCTCTCCATCAGATTCTACCGAAGCACTATTCTCCTTCCTCGTTCCTCCTTCCTCATTCCTCGAAATACAAAGTCCCGTTTTCACCAAAAACTCCGCCTTGTATCCCGCCTTTTGGGCGGCGGTGGCCAGGGCGTCACGCTTAGGCAGGGCGAAGCCGAGGTTGAATTTCGCGATGATATCGTCGCGGATACCACGACTGCGGAAATATTGTTTACCGATGGCGATGCCGTCAGGATCGTTCTTCAGGATATCCTCGAAGTATTTCATCGCCCACTCATTGACGATGAACATCGACTCACGGTCGCTCTGTTCTTTCTTCTCCTCGTCTGTAAGTTCCTTCTCCTGTATCTCGATATTGTATTTCTTCGCTAACCAGCGCAGGGCCTCAGGATAGGTGATCTGCTCGTGCTTCATCAGGAAGTTGATGGCCGTGCCACCCTCACCACAGGCGAAACACTTACAGATCTGCTTCGACGGCGACACCATGAACGACGGGGTCTTATCATCGTGGAACGGACAGAGACCCTTATAGTTCACGCCTGCCTTCCGCAATGTCACGAACTCCCCCACCACGTCGACAATGTTCGTGGCGTCCATGATCTTATCTATCGTCAGTCTGTCTATCATTTTGGATGCAAAGATAACACATTAAAATTTATCCACCAAATTAATTCGCCAATATTGTTGTATAAAATCGACGGGAAAAGTTAATTTATTAAAATTCAGAAAGAGGTTTCACCTATCTTATAAGAAAAAATGAGTACCTTTGTCGCTCAATTTATAGATGTATGAGACCATTAAGCTTATTCAATGTACAAAAACTTGCACGGATTTTCGTAGTCGGTATGCTGCTGATGGGCACCATGACGGCGTCAGGGCAGACCGTAGTCGAGGAACTGAAGGCCGACCCTAACCGTGCGGCTGGCAACTTCTACGCCCTCCCTATCGGCAAAATGCCGAAGGATACGCCTGCCCCTGAGGGCAAGAAACCTTTCTACATCAATCACTATGGCTGTCCTGGCTCTTATTATCGTGAGACGGAATCCGTCTATGAGGAGCCTTATGCCGTGTTTGCCAAGGCCGACAGTCTGGGCAAACTGACGAAACTGGGACAGGAGGTGAAAAAACGTCTCGAGTTGTTGCGTAGCGACGCCAAGGGCCGCTTCGGCGAACTAACGTCGAAGGGAGTCGAGCAAAGCCATGAACAAATCCGGCAGATTGTGCAGCGCTTCCCTGACATGGTCACATCCGACAGCTATTTCAGCAGCCGCAGCACTGTACAGAACAACTGTATAATGACGGCCCAAGAGGCGATGGTGCATTTGTCTTCGCTGGTCCAGCCACTCGACATCAACCTCACCTCCTCACATAAGGACAACCGCTTCATAGATCCTCAAGACAAGGCGCTACAGGCCCTTTGTTGGGATTCGCTGACACAAGCCCGCTACGACCGTTTCATGGCCCTTAACACGGGTAACGCCCGCCTGATGAAGTCACTCTTCAACGACCAGAACTATTTGATCAAAGAGACTGACCCCGCAGCGCTGAGCCGCCAGCTCTATGTACTTGCAGGCAGCATCCAACACACCGACCTTGCCGGTCAGGTGACACTATACGATCTCTTCACCCCTGAAGAAATCATGAGCCACTGGAAGAAACTGAACGCCAAATACTACATCACAAACGGCGCCTGCACCCTGAACGGAAGTAAGCAACCATTCATGCAGCGCGCCACCCTGCGTAACATGATCCACATGGGCGACAGTGTGCAAAAACGTGTATCCCCCATGGCCCACTTGCGCTTCACCCACGAGAACGTGGTGATGGCATTGGCCTGTCTGATGGAACTCGACAACTGCGGACTGCAGACCGACAACCTCGACTCTCTTGCCGACATGGGATGGAAATGCTACCGCATTGCACCACTCGGCGGCAGCATCGCGATGATTCACTACCGCAGTGAGGTGGGCGATCGAGACGTGCTCGTGAAGGTATTGCTGAACGGGGAGGAGGCCCGTCTGCCCATCGAGACTGACTGCGCACCCTATTACCACTGGAACGATGTGAAACGTTATTACCTGCGCAAACTCTACCGTTACGAGAATATCCGACTGAACGAAAAGGTAAAGAAGTAATGAATTATTGAAAGTATGGAAAAAACGATATATACATTATTCAGAAAAGTGCTGGTATTAAGTGTTTCACTTTTTTGCCTTCTTACCTTTTCACCTTCATACGCCCAGACGGTGAGGGACATCATCATCAAGAAACCCA
Organism: uncultured Prevotellaceae bacterium; assembly: GCA_902776545.1. GTDB lineage: Bacteria > Bacteroidota > Bacteroidia > Bacteroidales > Bacteroidaceae > Prevotella. Next base: position 12,340 of record CACYQO010000061.1, read on the forward strand.
CATACGCTTCGTGCAACTACGACACATACCCCGACAATATCCCTGACAACCTGACGCCGTCGCCCGAGGGCAAGAAACCATTCTACATCTCGCATTACGGCCGTCACGGATCGCGCTATATCAGCAGCCGAAGCGGATACGACATTCCCTTCAAGATGATTGCCCATGCAGACAGCGTCAATGAGCTGACGCCTACCGGCGAACGTGTATTAGCCGAGATGAAGCTTATCATGGCCGACACAGAGAAACGCTGGGGCGAACTCACAACCTATGGCAAGGAACAACACCGCAAGATAGCCAAGAAAATGGTGGAGCGCTTTCCAGAGGTATTCAGCGGCGATGCGCGCGTCAGAAGTGTCAGCACCACCGTGCCACGATGCATCATATCAATGGGCATCGCCATGATACAGATGAAGCAGATGAACCCCAAGCTGCGCATCACAATGGAGGCCTCAGAACGCAACCAATGGTATTTGAATCACCAGAATCCCAAGCTGCGTAAGGGCTATATGACCCCTGAGGCAAGAAAAGCCTACGACGCCTATATTTCCAGTCGACTGGGCAACAGCCGGCTGATGGAACTTATCTTCAAGAACCCCGATATCGTGAAAGAGATCGTCAATGAGGAGCAGTTCAATTACTATCTCATGAAGATGGGACTCTTTCAGCAGCATACACGCCTCTGGAAGAACACCTATCTGCAGGACCTTTTTGAGACCGACGAGCTATACCAGATGTGGCAGATAGACAATGCCCTCTGGTATATCCAGCACGGCGCCTGCAAACTGAACGGCGGAATGCAGCCCACCAGCCAGAAGCCTCTGCTGCGACAACTCATTGCCGACGCCGACAGCTGCATCAGGCTCGACAAGCCTGGCGCCCAGCTGCGCTACGGCCACGATACGGTGCTGCTGCCATTGGTCTGTCTGATTGGCATCAATGGCTATGATCTGGCTACTGACAACCTCGATGAACTCGAAGAGAAGGGTTGGTGGTGCTCCAGTGTTTTCCCCATGGCTGCGAACCTGCAGTTCATTTTCTATCGCAGCAGCCCAAAAGATAAGGATGTGCTCATGAAGGTGCTGTTGAACGAACAGGAAGCCACACTGCCTATCGCTACAGACTGCGCACCCTATTACCACTGGGCCGATGTCCGTAGCTACTGCATGGGAAAACTGGATAATAATCCCTGATTATATCACGGTTTCATGAATACGAAGTAGACGGCTGCCACGAGACAGAGAGCAGCTGCAGCGTGGTTCCAGTGCATTTGTTCGTGCTGGAAGATCAAGTTCGCAATGACAGCGAACACCACCAGTGAGATACACTCCTGGATGACCTTCAGCTGTACGAGGTTGAAGGGTCCGCCATTGTCTACAAAACCCAGACGATTGGCAGGAACCTGACAGCAATACTCGAAAAAAGCAATCATCCACGAAAAGGCAATCACAAGGTATAGTGGCCAATTGGTGGATACACCTGACTGCTGGAGGCGCAGGTGACCATACCAGGCGAAGGTCATAAACACATTGCTCATAATGAGCAGAAGAATCGTATAAATACCGTTTGTCATACGTCTGTCATGCACTTAAACGGTGCAAAGATACGAAAAAATGTCCACAAAAGTCACAAATCGCACAAAAACTTCATCAATTTCGTGTTCTTTGTGTCCTTTCTGAATAAAAAACACTATCTTTGTAGCCACATTTGAAACCCGAACTGAAATGAGAAAGATCTTTATACCCATCATCATGCTACTCACGGCCATAGGCATGAGAGCCCAGAAGACACGTACCTTATTATATATATTAATAGTGATGCTTTTGGTCTCATGTACCGAAGAGAAGGTATATAAGATAGGGGTGGCACAGTGCTCAAAAGGGCCTTGGCGCGAGAAAGTGAACCAAGAAATGCTTGCAGCCCAGCATTTATACGAGCACGATGTCAAGGTCAGCATCGCCAATTCGGTTGATGACCCTGAATTGCAGGCTCATCTGATAGATAGTCTGGCTCAGACGGACATTGACCTGATGGTGGTTGCTCCCTATGAAGATATTCAGATTATCAATGATGCCATAGCCCGGGTCCTAAAGGCTGGTATCCCTGTTGTCAGTTTTGACCGCAAGACCAGTGCAGACTATACGGCCTTTATTGGTGGCAATAACGTCGAGGCAGGATATATCGTGGGCCAGTATATTGCCTCGATGGTCAGAAGCAAAAATCAACCGAAGGGCAGGAAGCCTCTGGTGGTAGAGATTACAGGTTTGTTGAGTAGCACACCAGCCCTTGAGCGTCATCGCGGTTTTGAATCAGCCATGAAAGCCTTACCAGAGGTGGAGTATGTCTGTCGGATAAGCGACTGGTCGAGTGACGCATCCTGCAACATTGTTACCCAATTGATTGATTCACTCCGACAGTCTGACATCAGTCAACTGGATAACACCTTTGTGTTCTGTCACAACGACGGTATGGCAACGGGGGTATATAAAGCTGTGGTAGAGCAGGACATCGAGGGCCGTATTAAGATCCTTGGAATTGACGGTATGCCTGGCGAGGGGTTGGATTATGTAAAATTGGGGCATCAGATAGGTACCTATTATTATCCTACTCATGGCGAAAAGATTATCAGGCTTGCACTTGATATTTTGACGGGCAGGCCTTATGAACGCGAAAATTGTCGTCACGCCTGACAATGTAGACTTGGTCATGACCGAGGCTTCAGAACTGATGAAGCAGAATGATGATTTGGTGACCATTCACGACAAACTGGAGAACTCAATGGTGCTTTACAATACACAGCACAAGGTACTTGTGGGTAGTTTTGTGACTATTGCTGTTCTGCTCTTGGCAATTATCATGATACTATTTGCATTGTGGTTGACGAAAAAGAATATACGTAAACGTCAGAGCATGAATGTGGAGCAGACGCTGTTCTATACCGATGCCAGCAATCGGCGCCTTCATGAGATATTCGTTACGTCTACAGAAGAGATGCCTGTCCCCAAGAGTCAGGACATGTTGTTTGCAGAACAACTGAATGAGGCTATCCGTAAAAACATGTCTAATCCCAACCTCAAGATGGATAATCTTGGCGAGGAGATGGGACTGAGCCGTGTACAGCTCTACAGGAAAGTAAAGGCCATAACAGGACAGACGCCTGTGGAACTGTTACGGCAAATGAGACTGACATCGACCACGAAGACTGTAGGCGAGATAGCGTATGAGGTGGGCTTTGGCACCCCTGGATATTTTTCAACTTGCTTTAAAAAACAGTTTGGTAAGTATCCGACAGAGCTAAGAGCGGAATAGTTTTTTTGTTTATAGTTTATTGTTTATAGTTTATAGATGATTACTTGACAAGCTCATGATGATTTGCAAGCCCTTAACGATCTACAAACCCATCCTAATGATCTGAAGACTATAGAAGTAATTATCTATAAACAAAAAACTATAAACAAAAAACATTCAGCGCTTGACATTTTTGACATAATAGTCAACGATTGTTACATGAAACATTTTTGCTAGTCGCTGAACGATATTTGCTATATCCGCACGTATTATTATTGTACTTTTGCAGCAGATTCAATTCACAAAAGTACTAATCAATTTAAAAGTTCAACAATGGAACAACTAAAGAAACTTTTTCTAAGTTTGTTGGCTCTCTTGACGTGTACTATAATGTACGCGCAAAGTGAGATTAGTGGTACCGTCGTCGATGCTTCTGGTGAGACGGTCATCGGTGCCACAGTAATGGAGAAGGGAACCTCGAACGGTACGATTACCGATTTCGACGGAAACTTCACGATTAAAGTAAACGAGGGTGCAATCCTCGTAATCTCTTACATCGGCTACCAGACTCAGGAGTTGCCAGCCCAGCAGGGCATGAAGGTGACTCTGAAGGACGATGCCGAGGTGTTGCAGGAAGTGGTGGTGACTGGTTATACCACCCAGCGCAAGGCCGATCTGACGGGTGCTATCTCAACAGTCAGCGTTGACGAGATGGCTAAGCAGAACGAAAACAACCCGATGAAAGCTCTGCAGGGACGTGTGCCAGGCATGAACATTACTGCCGACGGTAACCCCTCTGGTGCAGCAACAGTCCGCATCCGTGGTGTCGGAACCTTGAACGATAACGATCCTCTTTACATCATCGACGGTGTGCCTACTAAAGCCGGCATGCACGAGCTGAACGGAAACGATATCGAGAGCATCCAGGTACTGAAAGATGCCGCTTCGGCCAGCATCTACGGCTCACGGGCTGCAAATGGTGTGATCATTATCACCACCAAGAAAGGTAAGGATGGTAAGATAAAGGTCAACTTCGACGGAAGCGTTGCCGCCTCTTTCTATACCAATAAGATTGAGACGATGAATGCCAGCGAGTGGGGCAGAGCTTATTGGCAGGCAAGTGTCAACGATGGACTGAATCCCAGCAACAACAATCTGGGTTATAACTATGACTGGAGTTACGACAATAACGGCAACCCCGTGCTGAACAATATGACGATGAACATGTTCCTCGATGAAAACGGTACAGTACGCGCCGGCGACACCGACTGGTTCAAAGAGATTACCCGTACGGGTGTCGTTCAGCAGTACAATGTATCTGTCAGCAACGGCTCTGAGAAGGGAAGCTCGTTCTTCTCTTTTGGCTACTACGACAACAAGGGTACGATCAAGGACAGCTATTTCAACCGCCTCTCCGCTCGTGCCAATGCAGACTACAAGCTTTTCGACGGCAACGTGGTTCTCGGCGAGAACTTCACCATCAACCGCACAAGAGGCGCTGATGCACCTGGCGGTGTGCTAGAGCACGCTCTGGAGTTCAATCCCAACTTCCCCATTTACGCCGAAAACGGCAAATATGCTCAGGCTCTTGGCGCCTACTCGGAACGTGAGAATCCGCTGAGCATGATCGACAATGCCAAAGACAACGAATACACCCAGTGGCGTATGTTCGGCGATGTTCACCTGAGTGTGACTCCGTTCAAGAACTTCATGGTTCGCACCACCTTTGGTATGGACTATACGCAGAAGGAACAGCGCTTTTTCACCTACCCTATTGCAAACGGTAAGGTGATGCGTACCGATTCTGCCGTCGAAGGCAAGCAGGAACACACTATGCGCTGGATGTGGAACGCCATTGCTACCTATAATCTGGAGATCGGCAAGCATCGCGGTGATGCCATGATCGGTACTGAGGTGAACCGTCAGGACTACAAGATGAACAGCGCCAAGCGCTATGAGCTGGCTATCCTGAACACTGACTACATGTGGCCTTCAGCAGGCGCTGGCCGTCAGTTGGCTGAAGGTTTCGGTGAGGGATTCTCACTCGTATCGTTCTTTGGTAAGGTCAACTATACATACGACGACAAGTATCTGGCTTCGTTCACCATCCGTCGTGACGGTTCAAGCCGCTTCGGTTCCAGCAACCAATATGGTACATTCCCGTCTGTCAGTGCTGGTTGGCGTATTTCTCAGGAGAAGTTCATGGAGGGTACCAAGAACTGGCTCGACAACTTGAAATTGCGCTACTCTTGGGGACAGACCGGAAACCAGGAAATCTCTAACACAGCGCGTTATACCCTATATAAATCTGTAGTCTCTACAGGTCTTTGGGGTAGCGGTCAGGCCGGTTCATCATACGATATCACAGGTACGAACGGCGGTTATGATCTGCCCAACGGCTATGTCCGCAACCAGCGCGGCAACGACGATATCAAGTGGGAGACCACCACACAGCATAACATCGGTCTCGACTTCGCCATCCTGAGAAACGAAATCTACGGAAGCTTCGACTGGTATGATAAGAAGACCACCGACATTCTGCTCTTCATGGAAGGTATCGCCGCTATGGGTGAGGGAGCCGGACAGTGGATCAACGCTGGCGAGGTGAAGAACAACGGTTGGGAACTGACAGTGGGCTATCGCCATCGTCTGCCTAACGATTTCTCCTGGGACATCAGCGGAAACATCAGTAAGTATACGAACGAGATCACCAAGTTGCCTGAGACAGTGGCTGCCAACGGTAAATATGGTGGTAACGGAGTGAAGAGCGTTGTTGGTCACGCCATGTTCTCGCAGGTGGGCTATATCTACGACGGTATCTTCAAGAGTCAGGAGGAGATCGACAACCATGCAATTCAGGAAGGTGCCGGACTGGGCCGCATCCGCTATAAGGATCTGAATGGCGACGGATTCATCACAGAGGAAGACCAGGACTGGATCTATGATCCCACACCCGCCTTCACCTGGGGTCTGAACATCTATCTGCAGTACAAGAACTGGGATCTGACCATGTTCTGGCAAGGTGTGCAGGGGGTAGACGTAGATTGTAGAGGATACAAGTCTCAGACCGACTTCTGGGCCAACTCTGCCATCAACGTACCTTATCTGAACAAGGGTATCCGTGCACTTGATGCTTGGAGTCCTGCCAACCCAGACAGCAATATCCCTGCACTTACCACTTCGGACACCAACAACGAGGGTCGTGTATCTTCTTATTATATTGAAAACGGTTCATACGCAAAACTGCGCACTATACAATTAGGCTATAACATGCCGAAACAGGTGACTGACAAGTTGCGCATAGACCGCATCCGCCTCTACGCTTCTGCCCAGAACCTGCTGACCATCAAGAGCGGCAAATTCACTGGCGCCGATCCCGAGAACCCTGGATTCAACTATCCTATCCCACTCAATCTTACTTTCGGACTCAATGTTTCATTTTAAAAAATAGCAACGATTATGAAAACGATATATAATTTGATCTGCACAATCTGCGTGATTTGCGGTCTTACTGCCTGCTCGAATTTCCTTGAGGAACAAGTGCCACAGGCAACGCTGACGCAGGACGAGGTGAAAAGCCCAGAGTATATTGACAATGTGCTGATCTCTGCATACGCCGGACTGGTTTCTATTGAGGACATGAACGCTTCGTTCTCACTCTGGAACTACGATACCCGTTCAGACGATGCCTATGTAGGCGGTTCTGACTTCTCTGATGGTGAGCCTTTCCACAGACTGGAAAAGAGCACAGGCGTGATGACTACCGACTGGCCTTTTAGCTCTATCTGGACTAAGATGTATAACTACCTCTCACGTATTAACCTGTCGCTCGACATCCTGACTAGTGCTGACCAGAATAACGCAACCATTAAGCAGCGTACTGCCGAGATGAAGTTCCTGCGTGCCTACGGACACTTCCAGTTGAAGCGCCTGTTCAAGAAAATTCCATTCGTGAACAAGCCCAACATGGATGAAGAGGACTATAACAACCTCTCAAACACAGAATATTCCAACGATGAGGGCTGGCAGCAGATCATCAATGACCTTGAAGACGCCTACGCCGTTCTTCCTGTCGTGCAGGCAGACAAGGGCCGTCCTACAAAGGCCGCATGTGCTGCATTCCTTGCAAAGGTGTACCTCTATAAAGCCTACCGTCAAGACGATGCCAACACGAATCAGGTAACAGGCATCAACGAGGCTGACCTGCAGAAGGTAGTGGAATACACAAGCCCGTCTTTCTACGCTGGCTACGGTTTGGAGTCTGACTTGCACAACAACTTCCGTCCTGAGGAACAGTATGAGAATGGTAAAGAGAGTCTTTGGGCTATCCAGTACTCCAAGAACGATGGTACCGTATACGGTAACTTGAATTTCTCTAACCGTCTGATTGTTCCATGTATTCCTAAGGTTCACGATTCTGGTTGTGATTTTTACAAACCAACTCACAATCTGGTAAATGCCTATCGTACCAACAGCGACGGTCTGCCGATGCTCGATAACTTTGCCGATGCCGATTATACCGTCGGTTCCAATCAGACTGTAGACCCACGCTTGTTCGTCACAGTTGGCGTGCCTGGCACTCCCTATATGTTCAATACCAGTTTCATGATGGCAGAGACTAACGCCTGGAGCCGTTCTGGTGGTACCTTTGGATACTTCGTATCGCTGAAGCAAAATATAGACCCCGCACTCACAGATATCTATCTGTTCCTGTGTGACTCACAGTGGGCCAGCTCAATGAACCGTATCGTCTTCCGCTATGCCGATGTACTGTTGATGCGTGCCGAGGCACTGGCTCAGCTGAATCAGACTTCAGAGGCTATAACTTTGGTCAATCAAGTACGCGAACGTGCTGCTGGTATGGCAAGCAACAGCATCGTATCTAACTATCCCACTAAATACGGTATCCACTATGCAGTGGGCAAATATAGTGGCACGTATTCTAAGGAAGACGCCATGAAGATTGTCAAAATGGAGCGCCGACTGGAGTTGGCTATGGAGAGTGAGCGTTTCTTCGATCTCGTACGCTGGGGCGATGCTGCTACAGTGCTCAACAAGTACTATACCAGTGAGAGTGAGAAGATGAACTTCCTGAGTGGCTCACTGTTTACTGCCAATAAGAACGAGTATCTGCCTGTTCCCTGGGAGCAGATGGCTGCATCAAACGGACACTACACGCAGAACTGCGGACAGTGGTAAGACCTCACCCTAACCCTCCCCTATGAGGGAAGGGAATGAATACAAGAAAATCATTATAAAAAAGAAAATAAATATGAAACAGAATATCATAAAACTTGCAGTTTATCTGGTAACTGCTCTCCCCCTTGGGGGAGTTGGAGTGGGGTTTCTCTCCTCCTGCAGCGATGATCATACAGGCAGCATCAACGTGGGCGGTTCATGCCTCGTGGAGAAGTTCGTGCTGAACGGACAGTATGAAGGCATCATCAACACAGAGAAGCGACTGGTAAAGGTGAAGGTTCCCGCTGACTTCGACCAGAAGGGTAACATGGAAATCACCAGCCTGACCGTTTCGCCTGGTGCTCAGACTAATATGAAGGTGGGTGACCACATTAACTTCGACGGAGACCGTACACTGCACATCTCCAATGGCGACCTCGTGATGGACTATCAAGTAAGTGTACGTAATGATGAAGCACTCATGTCACTCTTCATCCTAGAAGGTGTGAAAGGTGCTATCAACCAGCAGGATAAGACTATCACGGTAAGTGTGATGGCCAACAGCGGTATTGATTTGAGCAATGCCACCTTTGAGGTTGAGTGCAGCGAGGATGCTATTTGCAGTCCTGCCAGTGGCACGAAGGCAAACTTTACTGAGCCGTTCCAGATAACACTGAACGACAATACTGCCACTTCTGTCTATACTGTCAATGTGACACTGATTGCCAACCCTGTAGCCATCTTCGTTGGCGAGGCTGAGAACATTGAGCTGTTGAATGACGAGGAGAAAGCTGCTGCCAAATGGCTCACCGGAAACATAGCCAGTGCTGCATATGCTTCTTGGGACGATGTAGCCAGCGGAAATATCTCACTCGATGAATGTAAACTCGTATTCTTCCACCGTCACTGCTCTTCATACGGCAACTACAACGGCTTTGCAGAGGCTGAGAGCGGTGCCATGACGGCTCTACCGAAGATGAAGGAACTCTGGCAGCGTGGCGTAGGTTTCGTACTGGGGCGTTCGGCTGTGAACTATGCCATCGCACTGGGTGCTATGCCAGAGGATGCCTATCCCAACAATGTTTGGGGTGGCGGAGGCGGTGAAGGCTCCGACCTGATGGGCGAAGATCCCTGGCACTTCTACGCCTACGACATCACACACCCGCTGTGGAACGGCCTGAAGACCTATCCTGGTGCCGCCGACAATGCCGTTTACACATTGGATAACGGATACACCATTTGTAACACCACATCGCAGTACGGTTTCTGGGATACCTATCAGGACGGTAAAGATGCCTTCGAGGCCAAGACTGGCGGTCGTGCACTGGGTGGCGACAACAGCGTATCGTCATGGGAGCTGAAGGGCGCTAACGGTGAATTCGGTAAGGGTGGCATTATCTGCTTCGGCTCCGGACTCTTCGACTGGAATTCTCCTACCCCATACGAGTCGAACTACCACGACAACATGGGTGGTATCATGCTTAACGCATTCGATTACCTGACGAAGTAAACAACGAATTATACGATTTTCACGAATTAAAGAACAGATAATTATGAAGACAATGATATATTCAGTATTCGCATTCATGCTGTCAGCTTCTGCGCTGACGGCATGCAGCGACGAAAAGTTCAGCGGAGATCCCTCTAAGGACTGGGACGGCACTACCACCTTCTTCGCTTCTACAGATGCACCTGATTTCGGCACGTATTATATGCCTTATGTAGGACGCGTTGGAGACCCCATGCCTTACTACGATCAGAAGGATGGCACATTCAAAGTGCTTTACCTCCAAGAGTACATCAATAACATGCCCTTCCGTTTCCATCCCATTTGGGCTGTCTCAACAAAGGACTGTGCCAACTACGAGTCGCTCGGCGAACTGCTGCCTTTTGGTGGTAACGATTTTGAGCAGGATGCTGCGCTAGGTACTGGCTGTGCCTATGAGAAAGATGGCACATACTATATCTATTATACAGGTCATAATGGCAACTGCAAGAACCGTGAGGTGGTGATGCGTGCTACATCGACCGACTTTAAGAATTGGACCAAGGATGAACTGTGGACACTCTACGGCACCGACTTTGGCTATTCTGCCAACGACTTCCGCGATCCGCAGATCTTCGTGGCCGACGACAACATGTACCACATGGTTATCTCTACTTATCCTGAACACGGTGGCGATCCTGTGTTTGCTGAGTTCAAGTCAAACGATCTGAAGAACTGGGAGCACGTAGGCCGTATCAAGATGATCTGGGACCGCATGCTGGAGTGTCCAGACATCTTCAAGATGGGCAACTACTGGTACATCGTATTCAGTGAGAGCTATCGCGCCAGCTGGAGCCGTAAGGTGAAGTATATGGTGGCTCCTACCTACGAGGAACTGAAGAACTGTCTGAATGACGGACCGAAGTGGGCACCTGATGGTCATGAGGGCATCCTCGATAGTCGATCGCTTTATGCTGCCAAGACTGCCTTTAATGGTACAGACCGTTACATCTGGGGCTGGTGCCCGTTCCGTTCAGGTGCTGATATCCATGAGAAGAATACCAATGTAGGTGCCGGCGACGGCAACGAGCCCAACTGGAGTGGTGCTTTGGTATGCCACAAGATTATCCAGCACGCCGACGGCACACTCACGCTTGGCGCAGTGCCTGCACTGGCAGAGAAGTATAAGAATGTTGTCGATGCAAAGGTAATGGATTCTAACGGCTACAGCAATGGTACGCTGAGCGGCGACGGTGCTTATGTGCTCTACAATCGTCTTTATGTAGCCAACCACATCTCGTTCACAGTGAAGACATCTAACAACTGGGATAAATTTGGCGTTTCGTTTGTTCGCGGTACCGACTCGAAGAAGTACTACACCATGGTGGTGAATCCTGAATGGGAGGATGGCCGCAAGGTGAACTTCGAACAGGAGGGCGAAGATGGTAAAGGTTTCATCGAAGCTGCAGATGGCTATGTATTCCAGCGCCCTGTCGACAATGTCTATAACATTGACATCTACACTGATAATTCAGTTCTTACTATGTATATCAACGATGTATGTGCTTACACTCAACGCATCTATGGTATCCAGAAAAATTGCTGGAGCATCAATAACTACGGTGGCTCTATCATCGTTTCTGATGTGAAAATAAGTCGCCAGTAATTCATCTGTGACTAAAGAAAATATCCTCGCCGCTGGCGGGGATATTTCTTTTTTAGTTATACGTCTATTTGCTGAAGTAGTCACGAACCTTGTCCCAGTTCACATCGACCACCTCTGCCGGCTGGTCATAGTCGGTAGCAGAGACTTTCTGGTTCTTGATGTCGAAACGAACCACGATTCTGTCCTCTACACTTACACCGGCATCCAAAGAGTCAAGTCGGATGACATCGAAACGGTCATCTTCTTCATCATCTTCATCAGAATTCAGGAGAATACACTCGTCGTCAGCCTTCAGATACCAGGTCAGCGTGTCTGTGTCATTGGCTTCCTGTTCTATGGACCTGACCGTCACCATAGCCGATTTCTTCTCACTATTGAAACAGATCTTGTGATACCCGTTAATACTGGCGTAAACCACCCCTATGACAACAGCACAGACAACGGGCTGCATCAGACAACCTATGGCAAGGCCCTTCCACCGTCTACGAAAATATCCATACACGGGAATGGCCGTCGATATGGCAATGACTATAAGGCCAAAACCGAACATAAAAACTATAAAATTTACTATAAACATCTCTGTAAACCGTAACCTATAAACTGTAAACTATAAACTATAAACAACGCCCCCCTATTTCTTCTGTATGGCGAACATGGTGAGGTCGTCGCTCTGTTCCGCATTCCCAACGAACTGTGCAACAGCGGCGCTCATGGCAGCGATGAGTTCCTGCGGACTATTGCCGGCAGCCTTCGCAGTCTCCATCACCCGATCCATTTCGAACTGATTATGGTCGATGTCCTCGGCCTCGTTCAGACCGTCGGTATAGAGGAAGAGGGTGGCACCGCGTTTCAATTGTATCTGCTGACGGCTGAATTCCCATTCCGGGAAAACACCCGCAGGGACATTTGGATCGCATGGCAGCAGACTGACCTCGCCATCTGTCAGCAGCAGCGGCATGTCGTGGCCGGCATTGCAGTAGTCCATATCGCCCGTTTTCAGATCAATCACACCCACGAAGAGGGTAACGAACATACAGGTCTCGTTGTTGTCACTCAGCGAATCGTTGATGCCCATCACCATCTGCTCCGGCTCCGTCGTGTGGGCTGCGATATTACGGAACAGAGATCTGGTGACCGCCATGACTAGCGATGCAGGAACACCCTTGCCCGACACGTCGCCAATGCAGAAATACAGTTTCTCATCACGAATGAAGAAGTCATAGAGGTCTCCGCCTACAGCCTTGGCAGGTGTTACCTGTCCGAAGATGTCGATGTCGTCGCGACTGGGGAAGGCCGGATAGGTTTTCGGCAACATACTCATCTGTATGCCGTGGGCTATCTTCAATTCATTCTCTATCGAAGCCTTCGCCGAGGTGGTCTTCTTCAAGTTCTCTATATATTCGGTGAGCGAGTGCTGCATGTTCTCGAACGAGTCGCGCAACTGGCATATCTCATCACGATGCTTGATAGTCGGCAGCGGGGTGTCGAACTGTCCCTGAGCCACCTTGTCGGCAGTGTCTGCCAATTGCTTTAGTGGCTGTGCCGTGCGCCTGATGGTGAGGAAGCACACCAGAAAAGTAACCATCAGCACTACAACGATAACCACCATTATGACAATGCCTATCACCATGCCGGCAAAGTCTAATCCATACCTTGGAATAGGCATCATCAGTATCCAGTCGGTATCCGTCAAGGGCGAATAGAACACATACGACTCTTTCCTATCCACCATTACTACGTTGCTCGTCTCATCATCACTCGTCTTACGCTCCTTGATCTCACTGATGATTTTCTCTGCCAAACCAGGCTCGTCGGCATCTTTCACGTGTACGAAGAAGTTGCCCCTCTGTATGCGCCGGTGGTCAGGATGGGTGATAAAGGAACCGTTGCGCGACAGCACGAAACTATGCAGCACGCCGGCGAATCCCCATTTCTCTTCGTCGAAGATGCTGTCCTGCTCCTCCAGTATCTGCGTCACGAAGTCGAGCGAGAGGTCGGCACCCAGAATAGCCACCGTTTTACCCTGTGGATCGCGGATAGGACAAATATATGCCACAAGCGGTGTCTTGGCATCCTGCCCGTCGAAGAACGGCTCCGACCAGTAGGCCGAGTCTCTGGCGACGGCATTCTTAAACCATTTGGCATCCAGGTAGTCATTATTGGCACTCCCCAATTGCCTGGTCACCACTTGCATACTGTCGTTATGCCAGGCATACGGACAGAACCATCTTCCCTTCTGGGGATAGTAGTTGTCAAAGAAACTGATTCCGCAACTGCGAATCCGTAGATTCTGTGTGACGATGCGCTCCACGATGGCCTGCATCTGGTCAGGCTCCTTCAGGTGACGCTCAATGTCGAAGAGGTTGTTCTTGACGGCCACAGCCACATCCGACATCAAATTGTTAATGGCTCTGTCCGACGACCTCATACCAACATGGAAACTGTTGGCGCTGACATCCACCACTAGATCCTTGCTAAACCCATAGAGCAAATACGACAGGCCGCCCATCATGATGAGCAACACCAATATTACCCAGCGCGACAGTCTGGAGGCAAACGAATGGTTATATTTTTTCTCTTTCATATTGTTAGTTGTGGCTGCAAAGGTACAATTTATTTATGAAAAGTGTATGAATTCTGATTGATAATCTTCAATTACCGTACAAATAAATTGCACAAATTGGCCAAAGTGTGCAAAAATGTATTGATTTTATGCCAATTATATGGCTGTATAGGTAAAATTGAGTACCTTTGTACCCGTCAATTCTAACCCGAACCGAAATGAGAAAGATCTTTTTATCCATCATCGTGCTACTCACGGCCGTCAGTATGAGTGCCAAGACGCCCCTGATAAACTCGGAAATAGACAGTCTGTGGCGACAGACGACCATCAGCGTCAAGGACGGTGGTCAGGCTCCAGACGTGATGACACTGCTCAGCGCCTTCCATCAGGCACTGCCTACATGGGTGGTGGGCGAAGTGCTGGATCAGCAGAAGAAACCCATCCCAGGTACCAAGCGCAACGGCACAACACTGCTGTTTGAGAACAACGAAGAGGATGAGTTACGCATCCTCATCGATCCGAAGAACGGCTATGCCTGCTACGAGTCGCTGACGGACATAGACCAAATGTCATGTTGTGTCTGGCGACGCTCTAACGGCCACCGTGTTTTCGCCATCAGCCTCTACGAGCAGCACGTGATGCCACAGAACCTACTCTGTTGGTACGACTACGACCCACAGACACAGACGATGAAGCCTGAGCGCAGTCCGATGGACGACTATCAGAAGCTATCCTCCGTCGTGGAGGTGGGCTGGACACTGCCAGAGAAAGGCACCGACTTCATCATCAGCGAATACTCACCCTTCTACCCCACCCTCAGACGCATTTACACATGGGACGGTATGAAGCCTCAATTCTCAAAGATACAGTTGGAGGACTTTGAGTATCAGGAGTTTGGCGACGGTGAGTGGACGAAAGCCAGCGGTGAGGGTTTCAAGGATGTGGCTTTCGTAGACCTGGACGGCAAGGGCTATCCCCTGCTCTGTCTGAGGAAGGCGAAGGAGTCTGAGGATCTGGAGCGCGACGACATGCTGATCCTGGCAGAATTCAAGGGCAAGATGCAGACGGTGGCCATCAGCGACACGTTCCACCGCATCCGTGGATTCTTCCACGTGAAACCCGAGCAGGATGCCCCCTGGACGGGAAAAGAGGTGGTGGCCTATACCAGCGACTTTATGCACATCAACTATTTCGTCGTGATAAAAGACGGCTACATCAGGTATATCGTGACGGAATCGCCTGTGACAGACGAGGATGGCGAAGAGATAGGATGGGAGCCGCAGATTATCGGCTATGGCTCGAAGGAAGAGAGCATCCACATCATCCATGCCAGCGTGGCAGATCACGTCGAGGTGGATCCGCAATGGGTTCCGTTCGAATTTTATGGCAAGAAAGAGTGAAATGAATTGATTATTATCAATTTCCGTCCAAATTAATTGCACAAATCGGCCAAAGTGTGCACAAATCGGCTGATTTTGTGCAATTTATTTGGCTGTGTGCGCAAAAAGCAGTACCTTTGCAGCCGATTTTTCAGAATATACATTATTAATAATAATTTATGGCTTTAAAGATTGTTGTTCTGGCCAAGCAAGTGCCAGACACCCGAAATGTGGGTAAGGATGCAATGACTGCCGAAGGAACGGTGAACCGTGCTGCCCTACCCGCCATCTTCAATCCAGAAGATTTGAACGCCCTGGAGCAGGCCCTTCGCCTGAAGGAGCAGAATCCGGGCTCAACAGTAGGACAGACCGTCTCTTCGCTGGTGCCGATACTCTCGCTACCTCTTACGCATTGGCTACGGCCATCAAGAAGATCGGCGACGTGGATATCGTCATCGGTGGTCGTCAGGCTATCGACGGTGATACCGCTCAGGTAGGTCCTCAGGTGGCTCAGAAGCTGGGCCTCAACCAGGTGACTTACACTGAGGAGGTTCTCTCAGTGAAAGATGGCAAAGTTACCGTGAAGCGTGTCATCGACGGTGGTGTAGAGACTGTAGAGGCTCCCCTGCCTGTGGTGATCACAGTAAATGGTTCAGCTGCTCCCTGTCGCCCCCAGAATGCCAAGCTGGTGATGAAGTACAAGCGTGCTACTTGCCCCATGGAGCGCCCTGCCGAGGGTACGCCCTACGACTATCTGTATGACGAGCGCCCTGAACTGACACTGAACCAGTGGAGCGTGGCCGACGTCGATGGCGATGTGCAGCAGTGTGGTCTCAGTGGTTCTCCCACCAAGGTGAAAGCCATCAAGAACATCGTGTTCCAGGCCAAGGAAAGCAAGACCCTCACCGCTTCTGATGCTGACATTGAGAGTATGATCAAGGAGTTACTGGAAGAGAAAATAATTGGATAAATTTAGCAACGGACAACACGACTTAAACGACTCGATAAAAAAGTCCTAAAGTCCTGTAGTCCTTGCAAAAAAGAATAAGAATATGAACAACGTATTTGTATATTGCGAAATAGAAGGCACATTAGTGCAAGAAGTTTCCCAGGAACTCCTGACAAAAGGCCGTAAGTTGGCCAATACATTGGGTGTTGAGCTCCACGCCGTTGTGGCTGGTACAGGCATCAAGGGCAAGTTGGAGGATCAGATTCTCCCCTATGGTGTCGACAAGCTCTTTGTCTTCGATGCCAAGGACCTGTTCCCCTACACCTCCGCTCCACACACCGATATTCTCGTGAACCTCTTCAAGGAAGAGCAGCCGCAGATCTGTCTGATGGGTGCTACCGTCATCGGACGTGACCTCGGTCCTCGTGTGTCGTCATCTCTGACCTCTGGTCTGACGGCTGACTGCACAGAGCTCGAGATTGGTCCCTACGATGATGCCAAGAGCGGCAAGCACTACGACAACCTGCTCTATCAGATCCGTCCTGCCTTCGGTGGTAACATCGTGGCTACCATCGTCAACCCCGACCATCGTCCCCAGATGGCTACCGTCCGCTCTGGTGTGATGCAGAAGGCTATTTACGAGGGTGCCTGCAAGAAGGAGGTCGTTTATCCTGAGGTGTCTAAGTATGTCAGCCCAGAGGCTTTCGTCGTGAAGGTGCTCGATCACCACGTGGAGGCAGCCAAGCACAACCTGAAGGGTGCGCCCATCGTCGTAGCCGGTGGTTACGGTATGGGCTCTAAGGAGAACTTCGATATGCTGTTCGACCTGGCAAAGGTGCTGCATGGTGAGGTGGGTGGTTCTCGTGCTGCCGTGGATGCAGGCTGGCTCGATCACGACCGTCAGATTGGTCAGACGGGTGTCACCGTTCATCCTAAGGTTTACATCGCATGCGGTATCTCTGGTCAGATTCAGCACATCGCCGGTATGCAGGACTCTGGTATCATCATCTCCATCAACTCTGATCCTGATGCCCCCATCAACCGCATCGCCGACTACGTCATCAATGGCACTGTCGAGGAAGTTGTCCCGAAATTAATTAAGTATTACAAGCAGAACAGTAAGTAAATAATTGAAACACAGAGGTACAGAGATACAGAGATTATCTGTACTGAAGAGAAAAACTCTGTTACTCTGTATCTCTGTGTTGAAAATATTAAAAGGAATATGGCAAACTATTATAGCGATCATCCTGAGATCGGGTTCTACTTGAACCACCCCCTGATGGCTCGAATCGTTGAGCTGAAAGAAAAGGGTTTCGCTGATGCGAAAGAATATGACTACGCCCCCGTTGACCTGGGCGATGCCATCGAGAACTACAAGCAGATTCTCGTGGCTGCCAATATCATCGAGCCAAACTCTGAGAGCGTCGACCTCGAAGGTCCGCACCTCGAGAACGGCCGCATGATCTACGCCTCAAAGACCTACGAGAACCTCGACGCCACCCGCAAGGCTGGCCTGTGGGGTGTCTCCATGCCTCGCCGTTACGGCGGTCTGAACCTCCCCAACGCTATCTTCTCCATGCTCTCTGAGATGATCTCGGCTGCCGATGCCGGTTTCCAGAACATCTGGAGCCTGCAGAGCTGTATCGACACCCTCTATGAGTTCGGTTCTGAGGAGCAGCGCCAGAAATATATCCCCCGTGTTTGTGCTGGTGAGGGTATGTCTATGGACCTCACGGAGCCCGATGCAGGTTCTGACCTCCAGCGCGTGATGCTGAAGGCCACCTTCGACGAGAAGGAGAACTGCTGGCGTCTGAACGGTGTGAAGCGTTTCATCACCAACGGCGACTCTGACATCCACCTCGTGCTGGCCCGCTCTGAGGAGGGCACCAAGGACGGCCGTGGCCTGTCAATGTTCATCTACGACAAGCGCCAGGGTGGCGTGAACGTGCGTCACATCGAGCATAAGCTGGGTATCCACGGCTCACCTACCTGTGAGCTCACCTATAAGAACGCCAAGGCTGAACTCTGCGGCTCTACCCGTCTTGGTCTGATCAAGTACGTGATGGCTCTGATGAACGGTGCCCGTTTAGGTATCGCCGCTCAGTCCGTAGGTGTTGAGCAGGAAGCTTACAACGAGGGTCTGGCTTATGCCAAGGAGCGCCAGCAGTTTGGTGACAAGATCATCAACTTCCCCGCTGTCTATGATATGCTCTCTCGCATGAAGGCCAAGCTCGATGCAGGTCGTTCTCTGCTCTACGAGACAGCCTGCTATGTTGACATCTACAAGTGTCTTGAAGACATCGAGCGCGACCGCAAGCTCACCCCTGAGGAGAAGCAGGAGCTGAAGAAGTACCAGCGTCTGGCAGATGCCTTCACACCGCTGGCCAAGGGTATGAACTCCGAGTACGCCAACCAGAACGCCTACGATGCCATCTCTATCCACGGTGGTTCAGGCTTCATCATGGAGTACAAGTCGCAGCGTCTGTTCCGCGACGCCCGTATCTTCTCCATCTACGAGGGTACCACCCAGCTGCAGGTCGTTGCCGCTATCCGCTACATCACCAACGGCACGATGCTCAACAACATCAAGGAGATGCATGAGAATCTGCAGGTGAGCGAGAGTCTGCAGAGCAGCAAGAATATGGTTACTGCCCTCATCACGATCTATGAGGAAGCACTGGCCAATGTAAAGGCTTTCGAGAATCAGGAAGTACAAGACTTCCTCGCCCGTCGTCTGTACGACATGACAGCTGAACTCGTGATGTCGCTCCTCATCCTCCGCGATGCCACCAAGGCCCCTGAACTCTTCGAGAAGAGTGCCAACGTATATGTTCGCATGGCACAAGAAGACATCTTCGGCAAGGCTGGCTACATCAAGATGTTCAAGGCAGAAGACCTCAAAAACTTCCGCGCTGTAGAGCCCGAAGCAAAGGAAGAGGCCTAATGGCTACCCACAACGAATTAGGGAAGTGGGGTGAAGACCTGGCTGCAGACTATCTGCAACGCAAGGGTTACACCATCATCGAACGCGACTGGAAGTCAGGCAAGCGTGATCTCGACATCATCGCCCAAGACGGAAACGTCATCGTGTTCGTAGAAGTGAAGACCCGCCGCAACCGCCTTTTTGGCGAACCAGAGGAGTCTGTCGACTACCACAAGCTGCAGAACCTGCAACAGGCCATCAGCCACTACGTAAAATTCAAGCATATCCGTCAAGAGATCCGTTTCGACATCATCTCCATTGTAGGGACTGTCGGAACGGATCCTGATATTCAGCACATCCAGGACGTCACGTTGCTTTAACAGCAACCACCAGCTCCCTCGGGAGGGTGATCACCTTCAGCCGTTCGTACCAGATACGGCTGGAGCCTGCGATGTGTTTCTGCGTATGACTGCTGATGATGTAATAGCTGGCCGTGTACTCATCCATCAGTTCGAGGAACACCTTCTTGATGCGCGAACACTTCTCGTTGATGGCATTATCGAGCGGATTGATCAGATGATCCACGCTCTCCATCACCTTCTCCTTATCCATGATCTTCGCCGTCGCCATATAATAACGCGTCAACTCCTCACGATAATCTGCCAGCCGTTTGAACTCAATACCCTCGGGATGTGCCAGGAACAACAGATAGACGGCCTTATGCACCGGCTGCAGCTCCACCTCCTTGTGATAGTCCTCCAGGATGAAACGATAATCCTCCGTGATGACCAGCCGGCTCAGCCTCCCCTTGGCAGCCTCTATTCTGAGCTCCTCCAGCAAAGGCACACCGATAGCCTTCAGCAAAAGGTCTTTCCTCCCCTCTGCCTGCAACTGCTCTATGAGCCTCTTCAACTCTAAAGCCCGTTCCTCAGGTGTCAGCTGCTCGTTCATTCCGTGACGCTGTTAACCAGATTGTTCAACCATATCTTCCACTTGTCCAGAATCGTAGGCTCCTTTTCCTCTTCTGGTTCTGGCTCTGGCTCAGGAGGTGTAACGACAGCAGGCTCAGGCTCTGCGGCTGGCTCCACGTTGAAATCAATCTCCGTCTGCGTGATCACCGCACCCATCGTTGGCACAGCCTTCACCGCAGGCCTATACAGTTTCTTGATGATATCCTCGTAGTAATCATCCTCACTGCTGTGAACGTCCATCTGCACCTCTGCCTCCAGACGATCCTCCATACCCGTAGCCAGAATCGTCACCTTGGCATCCTCACCCAGAGAGTCATCCGTAGCCGTACCCCAGATCACATCGATATTCGGATCCAGCTGGTCGAAGAAATCATCTATCTCCTGCAATTCACGGACGAAGATAGGGTGCTCGTCGCTGGAGTAGATATTAAAGAGGATACGCTTTGCCTTGCCGATATCATTGCCATAGATCAGCGGCGAGTCGAGCGCATTGAGGATAGCCCTCTCCACACGATGATCGCCACTGGCACGTCCCATCGCCATGATGGCCCCACCGCCATCCTTGATGGTTGTTTCCACGTCACGGAAGTCACTCTTGATACCTCCGTCACTGGGCAGGGTAATCAGTTCCGAGATTCCTTTCACGGCATCCATCAGGATATTGTCAGCCCTGACGAAAGCCTCTTTCACAGAGAGGTCGGAATCGGCATACACATCGCACAGCCGTTCGTTGTTCACAATCAACAGCGCATCCACATTCTTGCGCAGTTCATCCACACCCTTCAAGGCCTTGATGATCTTCCGCTTTTTCTCGAAGAAGAAAGGTATCGTCACCACCCCCACCGTCAGGATGCCCATATCCTTGGCCACACCAGCTACCACAGGGGCAGCACCAGTACCAGTACCACCACCCATACCCGCTGTCACGAATACCATCTTCGTGCCGTCAGAAAGCAGCTTCACAAAGTCGTTGATGTTTGTTTCCGCTTCACAACGCCCCTGTTCTGGATTGCCTCCTGCGCCAAGGCCTTCACCCAATTGTATCTTCACAGGCACAGGCGACCTCGACAGCGACTGGCTATCCGTATTACATACAGCATAAGTCACGCCCTCAACGCGTTCCTTATACATATTAGCCACCGCATTGCAGCCACCACCACCAACGCCAACCACCTTGATGATGTTCTTCATCTGGTCTTTTACCTCACCAAAAAACGGTATGATATCCTCTCCCATAAACTACACATTATGATTTTGTTTGCAAAGTTAGCAAACATTTTCCATATCTCCAAATCTCCGCAAGGCTTGCGGAGAAATAAATCATACCCTTAGCTCCTCAACACGAATGGACGCTTACGCTTTGTTAGATTTTAATCTTATTCATAATTCTTATGCGTTTCTCTGATTGATCAGATTCACCACGACCTTTACCATCACATCTTTCTCTTCCGTCTTGCTCTCTGCAATCATCAGGGTCAAGGCCACGAGCGTGTTATCTGCCAACCGCTTTGATCCATCCTCACGATAGAGGATGCCATTGTTATTGAGGAACCATAGGAACAACGTGGCAGCAATACGCTTGTTGCCGTCGCTAAACGAATGATTTTTCGTCACCAGATACAGCAGCATGGCAGCCTTCTCCTCCACGCTGGGATAAAGTTCCTCGCCTCCAAACGTCTGATAGATTTGGCCAATACTGCTCTTGAACGAATCGTCCTTCTCATTTCCAAAGAGCATGGAGCCACCAAATTTATCACGCAGCCTGCCAATCTCTTCCATCGCATTGTCGTAGGTCGCATGGAATTTCTCATGTTTGGTAGTCTTGTCGATAGTCAGACGTTCGTAGTCATAATTATCGAGCGTATCCAGGGCATAGGTATAGTCAACAACCACATTCAGCAAGTCCTGGCTCTCAATTGTCTGAGGTATCTCCTGATTGCTGATAGCACGACTTGCCACCAGCACCAGTTGGCGCAGTTCCCCAAGTTGCTCCTTACGGATGCGCTCGTTTACAGCATAACCTTTAACAAGATAGTCCTTGATAATCTTTCGAGCCCAGATGCGGAAGGCTGTGCCACGTTTACTATGAACGCGATAACCAACAGAGATGATAACATCAAGGCTATAAAACGGCACAGGTTTCTTCACACCATTAACGTGTAAAAAATGCACGTTATTATCGTCACGCTCCAACTCGCCGTCCTTGAAGGCATTCGAAACATGTCGTCTTACGTTTGATTCCTCCTTCGCAAAGAGCGAGGCCATCTGTGCAACATTCAGCCACACCGTTTCATCCTCCAGCCTGACATCAATCTGCGTCTTTCCATCTGAAGTCTGATAGATTACAATCTTCTGTTCTTCTTTCATACCTTATTAGTTTCATTTGCAAAGGTACGATTTTTTTGGCAAACCACCAATTTTTTACTTGGTTATTTCGACATTTATTTCCGTTTTGAACTTCCTTACGTAGATGAAATCTGTGATGGCAAATGGCAGGTGCTGAAAGAGATTATGAAACTGGCTGATAAGATGCAGGTCCTTTGTCAGTACAGGATCAAGACCCTCATTCCAATTAGGAGGCGGACAGTCCATTCCAATGAATGAATCAAAGCTACAGCCCTCATCTCTGGGAAACGTGAGAGTCAGTATAGAAATACCGTCAGCATATAATGGGTTTAAGTCCTCATCGCATAGAGCATACCATAACTCCTGCCTGTCATCACCCTGTATAGGATGCAAAGCCGGATAGTCTGGATCGAAATAACACTTGGCAGTGAGTTCCATCTCTTCGCCATCACCTTCATCAATGCTTTCTATCATCTTTTCCCAGATACGATGAGCTCGATCGTACATGTCATGAAGAGCCTCACGCAAGGCATCATTGAATGCGATAATCTCTGGTAAAAGATCAGCTTGATGAGCAAGTAACTCTTTGTTGATGATATCTCTACGCAGGTTCAAGAGTACATCGTCACCAAAGTCATAATGATATGTGTTTTTATACGCATGGACGATCTCATCTTCAATCATCTTGACGCTATAATCACAAAGAGCATCAATTTCAAAGTCTTTCCTGTTCATATGTTAATCCCATAAATTAAGAAAATATTTACGAAACAAATCCAAGCCCTCATTGATAATCGGATAGTCATCACTATATACCACTTTATTTGGCCCCACTAATTCAAAAGCATCGATCATTTTCTGAATAGCCTTATTCCAGGCATCTATATCCTTAAATCCAGGGGCATGTCCATGCTTATCGAGTGCCTTAAATGCCTTCAAACGAGGCACTATATCCCTCGCAATATAGTGGTACGTTCCCCAGACTTCCTCTATCGGATAGTCATTCTTGTAACTCCAATTCTCTGTAAATTCATCTTTCTTCTTCCTTTTCATGTTTTCAATCTTTATTGTTCATACTGCAAAGATAAAAGAAACCTCTGCCGTTTTGGGACAGAATTACAGTTTCTTCTGATTATTCATTATTCTGAAACTGAAACTCATAATAAACCGACATATATTCATCAGGATAATGAGCTTTAAGATATGCAGTTTGATAGGCTATCCATGTGTAACAAACAGCATGAGATTTACAGTACGCATAAGGGCCATATTTCTCCCATTCTACCCATACCTTCTTTAAGTCCTTTGGATCATGACCATTCTTTCTGCCCCCTTCTATGAACTTTGGTTTCATTTCATCAAGAACTTCTTGTTTCTTTTTACCTAATGCTTTACGAAGAATGTCGCTCTCTTCACGAGTAAAGTTAGCAAGGATACGAGACAAATGCATGATCTGTTCCTGATATAGAGTGAAGCCATAGGTTTCCTTTTGATATCTTTCCATGCAGGGAATATCATACTTGATTTCCTCACGACCATTCTTTCTTGCTATAAATGAAGGTAGATACTTTTCGTATCCTGGTAAATAGAAAACACTAAATGCGACTAAATCACCGAATACGGTAGGATGTAGTTTATATAGATTAATCCCCTTTCCTATCGAGTCAAATTCAAATATTCCTTCAACATCTCCCTGTTGGAAAAGTTCGAATGTCTTGGGATCATCAATAGGGATATTGTTCAAATCAACTTCAATGCCATGAGTCAGCTTTATAAGATCAAGCGTTTTCTTTATTTCAGTTAGCGTCTTTAATTGCAACAAGTCAAATTTAACCAGCCCACAATCTTCAATATACCATCCATCATATTGTGTACAGACAATTCTATCCCCCTTTTTATCAGGATCATCAACGATACAGACAGGCGCACAATCACTAATATCTCCCGGACTGACGATAAGACCACATGCATGAATACCTGTACCACATACTGTGCCCTCAAGCATCTTTGCATATTTGATGGTGTTAGCCAGGGCCGGATCTTTTGATGACTCTGCCTCTTGTAATTCTGGAGTACACTTAATTGCATTGGGGAGAGTCATTCTCATATAATTTGGCAGAGTGCCAGGAATAGCCTTACAGAGAGCATTAGCCACTCGACTTGGTACTTTCTCAACACGTGCTACACCTTTGATGGAGTTTTTAATATCCATCTTCTCAAAAGTTACAATATGGGCACAATTATCATTTCCGTATTTGTCTTCCAGATACTTTTCTGCAATATTTCGTCCTTCCTCATCAAAGTCAATATCAATATCAGGCAAAATCTCTCGGTCTATTCTTACAAAACGCTCAAACAATAGATCATATTTCAGAGGGTCTATTGCAGTTATTCCTAAACAGTAGCAAACCAAACTGCCAGCAACAGAACCTCGCCCTGGTCCTACCATAACTCCATATTTATTTCTCATGGCGTTAATAAGATCTTGGATAATAAGGAAATATCTTGAGAAGTTTTTCGAATCTATTTCATCAAATTCAAATAGAAGCCTTTTCTCTATTTCAAAAGGCAATGGATTACCATATATACGGTTTGCACCCACCAGAGTCAGTTCTTTTAGATAGTCAGATTCAGAATCAAACCCTTCAGGAATTGGGAACAAAGGCAGGTTAGGTTTCTGATCTATGCTATAGATTTCAATCTTGTCTAGAATCTCAATAGTGTTGGATAATGCCTCAGGGACATCATTAAATATGGCCCTCATTTCATCACAGGTTTTGAACCACTCCTGTTTGGAGTACATTATTCTTTCAGGATCATCCAGTGTCTTTTGAGTTCCAATACACAGCCATCTGTCATGAGCCTCGGCCTGTTCCGGCTCAACGAAGTATACATTATTTGTGCATACAACCTTAATGCCATATTCTTTAGCAAGGCCAAGCAACAGATCATTTACCTTTACTTGTTTCCTGTATATAACACGATTGGCGATTACAGACACATCCTTCGCTTCATGACGTTGCAATTCTATATAATAGTCATCACCAAAGATGCTATGATACCATTCTATGGCTTCACATGCGCCTAAGATATTATCTTTCAATAATTTAGAAGACACTTCGCCTGAAAGACTGCCAGAAAGGACAATTAGTCCCTCATGATATTTTTTCAAGTTTGAACGGCTAGTACATGGTATATCACCGTATTCATTAAGCCAAGAAAAAGAAACTAGCCTGATAAGGTTCTCATATCCTTGAAAATTTTTGGCCAGAGCAATAATGTGGTAGTTAGGTTCAACACACATCTCACATCCTAAAATGGGTTTGAATGGTTCTTCACCATTTTCAATTCGTTTCTTATTTTTATAACAAACCAAATCATGAAACTCCCTAATGCCAAACATGTTCCCTGAATCTGTGAGAGCCATGCCAGACATGCCATCATTAATAGCCTTATTAACTAAATCACGAATGCGCCCTAATCCCTTATTAATTGAGTAATGGGAATGCACATGAAGGTGAATAAAATCTTTTGCCATAATCTTTATTTTACTAATGGTTCTTTTGAATTAAATGTAGCATAGTCGATACGGACCTGCCTGCCTAATGAGGGATCTGTGGCCACGAGGATGTCGCTTGATTTGCAGTTACCAATAAGGAGTTTGCATAAGTGCTGTTCGTCTTCTGTCAGTTCCTGGTGCCATTCGCTAGTGGTCAAGACCACTACCATTCTGTCTAATCTGGTATTGATATCCTCCATCTCTAATAATTCACAAAGATACTTGGCCCCATTCATATTCTCATCAGCATACGATGTAAGTGTTTCTGGGCTGAACAAGTCTGACTGAAACAGTTCGCAGAGTTGCCCAATACTCATATTGTTTCTTTCGTCAGTCAATGCCGGAATTGCCTGAACGATGAACTTACTGATAGCTGCCATACGCTCATAATAGTAACCTCTAAACTCTCTGCGAAACATCCTCTTCTTTTTTATCTTGTTCTTCCTTCTGCTGATACACCAGAACATATCCTTGGATTGCTTGATCAATTCCTTTTTCTTTGATCGTGCCAACTCTTTCATAGTAGGAACGTGGCCACCATTTCTGCGAATGATGGAGAAATACCTCTTTGCCTTTACCTTATTATATATAGAGTCGTCCCACCTGTCTTTGATATCTATATCATCTTCGTCAAACCTTAAATACTCCTGTGCTTGCTCTCTCACAAAGCCATAGAAAGAGGTATGCCAGATGCAACAAGCCGCTATTTCAGCATTAGTAGCCTTCACATCAGAAGCGAGGATTATTTCCTTTGTCAGCGAGTGCTCCCAATAATCACCCTCCATTGGGTAGGCATTAAGGCGAGAGCTCCCATCCTCCCTTTCCCTCGTGGTGATATTACACACATCACTATTCGCATCGTCATCATATTTGGGTGTCATCAGACGAAGCATGTCGAAATGAATCTTATACCATTTCAAATTACCCTCCGCACCTGGATGCATCTGCACAAGACAAGGAGCCACCTCATCAAAAGTAACACTGTTCAATAATTCTTTGAAAGTCATAATTCTTTTATCTTTATAGTTCACAGTGCAAAGATAAAAGAAATCCCTGCCGTTTTGGGGCAGAGGTTCAAACAAAAACAACAACTATTTATAGTAACAATTACTTATCTTATGATTTTGTTTCCATACTTTTTTTCAAATATTTGGACCAGTTTTCTAAAGTTATCTGGCAGATAGTTCAATCCTTGCCTGTATATTGATTGGGGAATTCCATAAAATGCCTCTGCAATGCTGCCAGTAATACATCCAATCGTATCACTATCACCACCAATCGAAATAGCATTTCTGATACAATCCTCAAAATCCACTCCGTCCAAAAATGCGACAATCGCCTGAGGGACGCTGTCCTGACAAGTTCCTCCCCATGTATAAGTTGATCGAATGCTGTCACATGTGAAGTTAAGATCATACAGGAACTCGTTTTCTATCTCTTTTCGGATATCTTCTTTAGAAGCACCACATCTAGACATAAATATTGCCAGTGCTGTTGCTTGGGCACCTTTTATCCCTTCTGGATGGTTGTGGGTACATTCTGCACTTTCTTTTGCTTTGGCGAGAATATCTGCCTTTGCATCAAAAGCCCATCCAACAGGGCCAACACGCATGGCAGAACCATTGCCACAACTGTTATAAGGTCTGAAATCTTTTTGTCTAACAGTTCTTACAACCCAGCGCTTAAACTCGCCTCCATAGCCTCCCATTGGCCACGGATTCTGTTCTGCGTATCTGCTATAATAATAGGCTACGCTTCCCCCATTTAGAAGCCAATCTGCAGTTGCAAGAGTAAGGATACTGTCGTCCGTATAACTACCATTACCACTAAAGAAATCAAACTCCTTTGTCTTAATATTGCCGAACTCATAGATGCTGCCGACAATGTCACCAATAATACTTCCTAACATAGTTACTATTTTTTATTCTAAGTAGGGCTGCGGGGTTTCCCCCGCTTTCCCCTTTAAGAACCGTGCATGCGACTTTCACCGCACACGGCTCGCGTAATTCTAAATTAATTCTCGTTCTAATTAATCGGCTCTGTGCCTCTTTAGGCACTGCGTTTGAGAGGGCGCGTCTGACGGGTCATTGCCCGCCTTTGCGCGAAGTACTCGTCGTAGTCAGGGTCGAAGGGGTTGGCTTCCGCCCTTACCTTCGTGTAACGGAGCAGTGGCGTGTCGGCGAGGGTGATGAGGGATAGCGTGTATTTCTTTCCCCTTCTGTCTTTGCGCGTCGTGCTGTACATCCACTGCCGCGTGCCGCTCCTGTGCCAGTACTTGTTACGTACCCATTCCAACGACTTGTTCTGATGCCTGCGTATCGCCCATCTCCACAGTTGTAGAAAGATGGTATGGTCGAGACGCCAGAACGACTTCTTCGACGACACGTACCTGTAATAGTTCACCCATCCCGCTATCATGCGGTTCAGTTTCTCTATCACGTCAGCCTGCTTCCTTGAACGCATTCCATAGATGATGTCGTGCGCCTTCTCGGCAAACTTCTTCATGCTCTTCTCACTCGGCTTAATCAGCAGTATGCCGTTCCTATACTTGCGTATGTTGAAGCCGAGGAAGTCGAACCCGTCGTCGATGTGCGTTATCAGTGTCTTCTCCTCCGAGAGTTCCAAGCCCCTTTCCTTCAGGAATGCTATTAGGTCTGCCTTTATCTCCTCCAGTATCTCGTGACTCTCGCCTGTGATGATGAAGTCATCGGCGTAGCGTACCAAGTTCACCTTTCGGTTAATCGTTTTACCGTTCTCCTTTCGGGTGCGGTACTTGTCGAGAAGCGCCTCCATGCCGTCAAGGGTGATGTTGGCCAGTGTGGGGGAGATAATCCCGCCCTGCGGCGTGCCCTCTTCGGTAGTGTGGAACACGTTTTTCTCTATGACCCCTGCACCCAGCCATTTGCGCAGCATCCTCGCGTCAATGATGACGTTCAGCAGCAGCCACTCATGGCTGATGTGGTCGAAGCAGCCCTTGATGTCACCCTCCAGCACCCATTGCGCTGATGTTTTCTTATGCAGACACTTGTAGATTTGGTCTATTGCGTCCGCACAGCAGCGGTAGCGGCGGAACCCATATGAGTCCCTGTCTGCCTGCGTTTCCGCGACTGGTTCGAGTGCCAGCAGGAAGAGGGCTTGCATCGCCCTGTCCCTGATGGTCGGGATGCCAAGCGGGCGCAGTTTGCCGTTCTTCTTCGGTACGTACACCCGCCGTAGCGGTTTTGGCTTGTATCCTCTCAATGTCAAAGAGCTGATGGCCTTGTAGCGTTCCTCGGGTGTGAGCCAGGTCACCCCGTCCACTCCTGCGGTGCTACCGCCCGTATTCGTTGCCACCCGCCGCACAGCCAAGGCCTTGGCCGCAAACGAGTTGACAAGTATGCGCTGGAGGCTCTTCACCTTACCAACACGTTTCGCTTTCAGAGCCTTCACTATTCGGACTTGCAGCTTGCGTACCTCTGCCTCACACCGCGTCCAGTTGATGGACTGCCAGCGGTTCAGCACGGCTGGGGATGCACACGTGGCTTGCACCACGCTCCATTGACGTTTCCTCATTTCTTACAGGTTCTGCAATTCGTTTCGTGAAGAATTACCTCGCGGAAGTCTGCCCGCTTTCGCGTGGGATGATGTTCCAATCCCTATCCGTACAATTACAGCACGGCGTTCGCTTCCTCCGCGTTCATCTGCCTGCAGGCCGTTCGGGTCTCGTTGCCGATTCCTTACCGCTCCCTCCAAGGGAGGTGGGAGACCTACAGGTTTACCGAGTTCCGTATAAATAACTTCGTCCGGTTTAGGACCCGCCTATCCACCGGTGAGGCAACATCCGTGTGGCCTTTCCGTAAACAAGACCAGCCTGCCCACACGCCATTTTGGCTCCAGCCGTTTAGCATCCGTAGGCTGGTTATTCGTTACGATGGTTGCTAACGACGGTTACTTTACGTTGTCCATGCCAGACAGCCTTGCAGCTACGCGGAGTGATGCTCCCCGCCTCACCACGTTGTCCCGATGCTCCGCACCCCGCCGTTGCCAGCGACGCACTTTCGGTAGGCTACTCTTGACGGAACAAGAGGCTCATTAGTTTCAAAGAACAATTACTTATACGACTTCTCGTCGCAATCACAGTGCAAAAATAAAAGAAGCTCCTGCCGTATTAGGGCAGAGGTTGGAAGAAATGATGAGAGTTTTTGATTATTTTATGAATTTTGAAAAGACCTCCTTACATTTTTCTTTCTTGTTGCCATATACCAGCAAGTATTGTGGATGATAAAAGGGGTTTTTATTATAGTCCTGATTTAAATATGAAGTATCCTGTTTTGCTTTTTCAAAGAACTTTTCTGCACAACCTTTGAAGAGTATATTGTTTTTAAGATTACCCCATCCAAGATAAATAGGCGGAACCAAATTGTTTATGTCATCATCTGTGGTCATTAGAATGGACTCACCTTGGGAAGCCAGCATTTTTTCTAAACCCTTATTAAGATCAACATCCCTAATATTAAACAAATTGAAAATCTGGATTATGCCTTCTACTGGCCTGTTATGGGCCACCAAGTAGGCTTCAATTAAGTGACTAACAAGCCCCATCGTATTATCAACACTGAAGTTATACCAAGCATGTCCTGTATAGCTCTTTGCATTATTAAATCTCCTTAATTGACTAAGGAGTTCGCTATCACTCTCATCAATTGGGAATATTGGTCTTGACGAACCAGGGTTTTTCATTACCACTGTTCCACAAACATCCCAGGAATCTCCCAATTGAAGTAATGTCCTCCAACGATATTCTATGCCTGTAGTCTCATCTGAATAATAATGTGCAAATACTCTCATAAACATTTTGTGCATATATTTTCATTAAATTCCGATTTTTTGCATCTCACTTCTAAGATATAATGCAATAGCCCCTAAATCATTATTTGATATGGAACTGCTTGGATGAGGTATGCCATAGACGGGAATTCCATTCCACGATGCTTTCAAAACAGGTTTAGTACATGAGAGTGTTTCTTTCCACCCGCCAGATTTCTTCGATTTTACAAAATCAATTATACTCGCGTCTGTTTCTTTGGCTGTATCAATATCAGTTATATTATCGAATTGGAATCGATTATTAAGCAATAAGAAGCAGTCTTTTAAAGAAAAACATACAATACATTTTGGCTTGAACACCTTTTGAATAACTTCTTCGGTAAAATCAAGACATTTCTCTATTGCCTCTACACTACCTTTTATTCTTTTAAATCGAGCAATATTATTTGTCCCAAAATAGATTGCATTGAAGAAAACATAATTGCCGTCCTTTACGGGTTTTGTATAACCCGCCCAATTAAACATCCCAGATAATCTCCATACTCGCCACTTGTTTCTTTCACTTGTATAGAAGGAAGGATTACCCTCGTAAAAACGTATTTTAGAAACTTCTTCTTTATAAAAGCCCCATTCTTCATGTGGATTATAGCCAAGGAATACAACATCTGGTTGTTTCTCTAATATCGGCTTGGATTGGAAAGAAGCACAATGCGTTCCTTTTTCTCCTAATTTGGGACCAACCTCTAATAAAAAAGAACAAACTCTTGATGCCCAATCATCATATTTATGCTTGATAATCAAAGAAACCTCAGTGGCATCCTCTATACTTTCCATTTTACGAGTTTGCCATACAATATCTGCTTCATCAACATAGTGAATAAGGAATTCATGTAATTGTGACAACTCGTCATTGTATGATGAAGAATTTGGAGAATAGCAAAGGGTAACAACTAATCTTTGGGCATTTGACATCATATAGTCATACTTACCCTGTATAGTGTTTATTATTTCTTTTATCCTAAGTTTTGCTTCTACTTTACGACTTAATAAGCGTATTTCCCAAACGCTATAACAATCATATAAGTATTTCAAATCATGATAATCAATAGATAGAAGACCTTGTTTTTGTAATACTCCACAAACAACTGGATTAATGTTTTTCCACTGATAGGGCCAAGGGCCTTGGCAAGAATTGTATTCACAAATAGCAGATTGACGTCCTTTATCAAAAATCTGCTCGTTTTCAATTTCAAAAATATTAGTAGGCATATTTTCCAAATAATTTATAATTTTACCCTTGCTACTTGCATAGGCGATTTCTCGTCTGGTGCTATCGCCAATATATCCAGCCACATTGATGACAAAGATTTCATCTGCCAAATCTATCTTTGCCAGATGCTGACGATCAAGCATTTCCTTCACGCCTTCTGTCCATACCACATCATCACCAGAATGGCCAAACAGGCCTACTGATATCACTATGTTTCCTTCGAGAGTTAGGCGCTTCTGGGCTTCCAAGAATTCTTCCTTGAAGCGAGTGCTACCACAGAGGGTTATAACCTTAAATCCGTTTATCATTGTAGTCTAAATATTTATTGTTCTAAGAAATAGTTCCTTTTTCACGTGCCAAAGATACAACTTTATTTTGAAACAGAGGCTTTATTAACAATATTTTTAGGTCCTCTGTATGTCATTTCCCAGAAAAGGCCGGCAGCCAATTCAACTTCGCTCATTTCAACATCTTCATCTACTTTCACTTTCATACTCAGCACCTCAATCATATTTTTCTGGTCTGCTACTGAGTAGCAAAAAGTAGTCTTATTCCTAACATGACAATTCATATCAATGGAAGGGTTGGTATACTCCCATCGAGAGACTAGTCTGATAAAGCAATCCGTTGGTTTTGTTTCGCACTCGTTAGCCCAATGGTTGTAAATACCACGGAAAATCTCAATACTTGCTTCAGAGAGATGATGTCTACTGTTCACTAAAAACAGATGATCAAGATGCGGGAGTACGCTCTCGAAATCATACTTTCTAAAAAATTCTAATACTGTCATAATTATCTTCGCATAAGTTAATCCCACCAATTTTTCATTCTATGCTCTAAATAGAGGAAAAAGACATGCCAGGCTTTTTTTTGACGGAGAGAATAGAGTTCATAATAATGACTAAACCTTTTCCTGTTGCGCTGATTGACAATCTTCTCCAACTTCTCATAATCATCGGTGTATGATCTTCCCTGGATAATGTTTATCAAGCGCATCGCCACTTCTATCTGCTTGGCCACCTTCTTTGCACCAGCAATATGAGTATGCTTGCTATTGAAAAAGGCCACCATGCGCTCAAACTTGTAATACATCATGTCGAGCAAATAACCATAGTCATAATCTGTCATCTGGGCAATCTCCTCATCAGTGTACTTCGTCTTCCACTCAGGCTGCTCCACCACGTGCCGTTTCTGGCCTTTCACCTTAACGGCTTTCTGCTTTTCTTTTTCCTTGTACTTCATAATAAATCTGTTTCTTGATGCAAAGATACAAGAAAGGTGCGCCGATTTAGGGCACACCTTACTAAATTTACATTCTTACTATGATTTTCTATTCTTTTTTCTTCTATGATAAAGATAATAATGTATGGTTGAAAAGTTAATATCTACAGTATTTCCCTTGCTATCCAGGCACATGCCTCTGCATCGGCTAGTGCATGGTGGTGGTTTTTGAGTTCATAACCGCAGAGTCTTGAAATCGTATGCAGTTGGTGGTTCTCTGCCTGTGGAAAAGCCTTGCGAGATGCCACACATGTGCAATGGAATTCATAATCAGGATAGTCCATCTGATAGCAGCGGAATACAGCCTTCAGGCAACTTTCATCAAAAGCTTTATTGTGGGCCACTAATGGCAATCCCTCGATTAGCGGTTCTATCTGCTTCCACACTTTTGGGAATACAGGAGCCTCCTCTGTGTCTTGACGAGTGAGACCATGCACTTGGGTACACCAATAATTATAATAATTGGGTTCTGGCTGAATCAGGGAATAGAAAGTATCTACGATTTTGCCATCCCTTACGACCACCACACCAAC
Source organism: uncultured Prevotellaceae bacterium (assembly GCA_902776545.1). Lineage (GTDB taxonomy): Bacteria > Bacteroidota > Bacteroidia > Bacteroidales > Bacteroidaceae > Prevotella. The sequence goes on from CACYQO010000061.1 coordinate 46,541, forward strand.
AGAACAAACACTGGTGCGCTCGTTATTGGCAATCTCAAAATCTATTGAAGCAAAGTCCCTCATTTGTCATCCTTGTATTTGTTCCACATGTGTTTGGAGATCTCAGCCACCTCGTCACGGAACCATTTGGGCTCCAAAACTTCTATGTCACAACCCTGCGAAAGGATCTCCTGACGGAAATCGAAGGTAGGACGTAGTCTGACGGTGAAGATGCTGTATTCATTCGTACGCTCAATCTCCCTTTGCGTCTGATGGAGAGTCAGGCTGCGGAGGTAATTGGCCTGTCCTGCAGATACCTTGATTTTAACGGTCTCGACTTTGATGTTTGGGTCTGCGATGATACCAAAACAGTCTTCAAAGAATTCTTCTGCATTGAAGTTCTTAGGATATTTGAAACTCTTGTCAGTTAATCCCAACCATTGAACTCGATCCAAGGCGTAAATCATCACCTTATCATAATAGGGGCTGCGTGCCACTAAATACCAGCGCTGCTTGAATGCCTTCAGACAATAGGGCTCCACCTCGAAAGTGTTGGCCTCGTCGCGTGTATAACTCTGATAGGACATCCCAAGCACCAGATTCTTCTTCAGCGCTTCGAGAATATCAGGGAGATACTGCTCTCCATCTGGAATTTCTTCAAACAACACCTTATCCTTGATGCTCACGCTATCCATCATCAGATTGCTAACCGTCAGCGTATTGAAAAGCCAGCTGCGCATCGAGCCGTTTTTCAGATCATCCGCATTTTGGATATAGTAGCGATACTGCCCACCATGTTCATTCTCAATGATGAGACCAAACATTTCCTCGATGGCTATACGCCATTTATGAAATGTACGTATTGATAAAGTCTCGTCCTCACTCATGTCATTTTCCTGCCAACGACGGCTGATCTCTTCGAACGAGATCTTCTTGGCTTTATAGATGGTTTCCACCAGCCAAACATACTTATTTACTGTATTCTTTGCCATACTTTATAACTTTTCGTAATGATGGTGCAAAGATACAAAAAAGGTGTGAATAATCAAGGCACAGGTTGCAAAAAAGACTAAATAAATCGTCCTCATAGGACATTTTTTGAGACAGTTTGCTCGATTTGTCGCCTGTGGGAGTTTTTTAATGTCTTATCTATTATTGATTGCAAAGATAGTGAACAAATTGGAAAACAAAAAGGTTTTCGAGAAAAAAGATAAAATAAATCGAGATTTGTTTGGAAGGCAAGGGAATAATTCGTATCATTGAGACATATCTCGAAGATACTTTCGCTCGAAACTCAAAATAAATCGTAATTTGTTTGGAAGTTTGCTCGCTTATTCGTATCTTTGCAGCGTGAAAGGAGAAACCAGGTAGAGCCACGATGTGCGGAACGGTGGCATCTGTGTGATGATGAGCAATTCGACCTTGCCGCTTGGTTTCCTTCACTCTCTAAAGCCGACAGCTTCATTCTATGTTGCTTTCGGCTTCTATTTTGACATAGCGCTTGCCGTTGAATTCCTTCTTATCTGTACGTTTGGTGGCTGTGATGAAGTTGACAAGTTTCACCACTTCGCGACTGACTTTCATCTGGTAGTTCGGGTGGACTGTCTTATACTGATATAGGTTGACACATTTAAGAACTTAATAAATGTGTTAAACGTATGAGAATTTTACATTCAAGATTTCCAAAAGAGAAGAAAGCGGAGATAATCTCAGCTTATCTGACAGGAGACAACAGCTATGAAGAGCTGAGTGATTACTACAAAGTAGGTGCTGCCACAATAAGAAATTGGGTATGCCGGTATCGGAAACGGAAAAATGTTGTATCTTTGCAGGCGGAATCCAAACCTGTAGAAGATATGGCACGTAAGAAGAAAGAAGCAGAGAAGTCCCCAGAGGTTGCATTGCTGGAAGCACGCATCCGCGAGCTTGAGTTGCAGAACCTGGCCCTGAACACGCTGATAGACGTGGCAGAGCACAACGGCATCGAGATTCGAAAAAAATCTGGGGCCAAGCAGTAGAGGAACTCAACGGGCAGCATGGCCTGACCATCACTGCTGCCTGTGAGCTGCTTGGCCACATCCTTGATGCCGTGCAAGAAATTCGCGGGTTTGATCCAGGCATCGGTGGCGTTAAGCTCTGGAAGATGCTCTGCGTGATGTTCAATACGGGCTGGATGCCTGGGCGCGATGCGTTCCTGAACCTACTTCGTCGCCACCATCTGATGCAGAAGCCTCGTAGGAGCCGCTCTACAACGAACTCCAACCACCGCTACCACAAGTGGAAGAATCTCATCAAGGGATTCAAGCCTATGGCCGCTAACCAGCTGTGGCAGAGCGATATCACTTACATCGACCTCGCTGGTGGATGCTGCTACCTACATCTCGTAACAGACGCCTATTCGAAGAAGATCGTGGGCTGGTGTCTGGCAGAATCCCTTGCAGCCGTCTTCACTCTCAAAGCCCTCCGCATGGCCATAGAGCAGGCCGGTGGAGGTGACCTCTCCGGACTCATCCATCACTCAGACCGCGGCATCCAGTACTGCTGCGACCTCTATGTGGAGGAACTGCAGAAGTATGGCATACAGATCTCGATGACGGAGGACTATAAACCCACTGACAATGCCCTTGCAGAGCGCGTGAACGGCATCATCAAGGATGAGAGCGTATATCGACAGGACAGACGTTTTGAGACGTATGAGGAGGCTTTGGAGCAGATTGAGCGCTTCATTCTCTTCTACAACAGCAAGCGCCCACACTATAGTATAGGCCTGCAGACTCCAAACGACGCCCATGAGCAGACTGGTGAGCAGAAAAAGATGTGGAAAACGAAGATTTATCAGAAAAATGACCAGAGTTTGCAGATTAATCCCTAACTTTGCAGGCGGCATGGAGGCAGGCGCTCTTTGTGTTTTTCTTTTACCTTTGCACCGTCGGAATACAGAGGCAGTAAGCGTTAACGGCGGTTAATAAAAGAACTACGTGTTTTTCAAGATTTGCTCTAAACTATGAATTAGTTTTATTTCCCCATAACGCCTGTTTCTGTTCCGATTGTTTAAAAAAATGCAAAGGAACATGAAGAGAAAGATTTACATTGGAGTTGATGTGTCAAAGAATTGGCTTGACTTGGCCTATTATGACGGAGTAGAAATAGACTGGAAGTCAGGTCATATCCGTGTTGACAATAACAAGAGTGGCTATAGGAGGATATCCTTATGGATGAAGAAATTACAGATAGCAAAAGAATCTGCTTTATTCTGCATGGAGTATACCGGACTTTATTGCTATAACTTCCGTGTTTGGCTCGAAAGCGAAGGAATAATATATGGCATGATAAATCCAAGGAAGATGCATCGCTTTGAGCCGGACCTTGGTGAGGGAGAACCAGCCTTAGACCGAATTAAGACTGACGAGATGGATTCCTTCAGAATAGCTATGTATTGTGAGAAGCATAGCCGAAAGATCAAGTCCTCACCATCAAGACTGCCTGGTCCAGCCTTCTTCAACTTAAAACGTCTGTTAGCAGAAAGAAGGCAATACGTGAAGCATTCGGTTTTATACAAACAGCAACTCCATGACATCTCAGCATATGACACGGAAGAGTCTTGTAAGCGTAAACAGGCTGGCCTGAAAAGTCTCTCTGTCCTTCGTCGTCAGACAGATATTGAAATGAGGAAAATCATAAAAAGTGATGAAGCCATTTACAAGAATTATAAGCTCCTCTGCTCGGTTATTGGTGTAGGCTTGGTCATTGCTGTTGAAACCATTGTCCTTACAGAAAACTTTACTGCAATAACGAATCCTCGGAAGTACGCATGTTATGTGGGGATAGCACCTGGCAGGAAAGAATCAGGGATCAGTATCAGGGGAGGTGATCATGTATCCAAGAAAGGGTTCAAGCAGGCAAAAGCAAACCTTTCCTTAGTGGCACTCCAAGCCATCAGACACGATTCTAATATACGCTCAGGATGTTTGCCGTCATCAAAAGGCAAAAACCATATGTGGAAATGGATGCCTATATGAAGTAGGTGCCATGGCGGGCGTGAACCATGTGCCTGTCAAGGCTGATTTATGTGCCTCCATGGGGATTAGGACGTCCGCCTTTTCATGTTTTTTCACTACCTTTGCACCCAGTTCTCAACAAAAAGGAGAGAGGCAGGGCGGAGGTAGTGAACTATCTTGTCCTTAGACAAAGCCCTTGAGTGTGATTTAGTCTCCTCTGCCCATGTACACGGCTGCAGTACCTGTTAGAGAATTGACGTGCTGGAACACGCCTTTAAAAGATCTGGCTTACAGCCCTGCACGCTGCCTCTCCCATAACTTAAACACCGCAAAGGTATGAATAAAAATTGGTTTATCGGCATTGATGTCTCAAAAAAGACGCTGGATGCCTCGATTTTTGTCGCAGACGTAGTGATTAACAAGTTTCCACACACACAGGTGAGGAACGACAAGGAGGGCTTCAAGGAGCTGCTCAGGTGGTTAAAGGAACAAGGCGTTAGGCCTCAGGACGCACTTATCGGACTGGAGTTTACTGGCTATTACTCCGATGCCCTGGAACAGTTCCTGACCAGTAAGAAACTCTGCTATGCCATGCTCCCAACAACTGTGGTGAAGCACTATCAGAGAGGCGCACGTGACAAGAATGACAAAATAGACTCTGCCAAGATTGCAGACTATCTGTTCCGTTTCCATGATACGGAATGTATCAAGCTGCGCGTGCTGCCCTCCAAGGCCATGCAGGACCTGAAGGCTCTCAAGAGCGAGCGCAAGTTTTATGTGCGCCATCGCACTGACTGTGAGAACCGCCAGAAGGTGGCCAAGTCCAGGGATGAGCAGAAGAACCTGCAGAAGATTATCGACCTGTACGACAAAGAGATTGAGCGGATAGACCAGAAAATGGCAGACGTGGTGACATCCGATGAGGAAATCCATCTCACATATATGCGTCTGATGTCCATCCCTGGAATAGGCTCTGTCAATGCCATCAATACCATTGCCAATACCCAGAACTTTACCGCGTTTGAGACCGCAAGGCAATATGCGAAGTATGTGGGCGTAGCCCCATCGGAACACTCATCAGGCACAAGTGTACGATGGCGGGGCAGGCCCTCACCGCACGCTGACCTTCAGGCGAAAGCCGACCTGTCAATGGCTGCCATGCGGGCTGTTGAATTCAGTTTTGAGATGAACGTGTATTATGAACGTAAATTAGGTAACAGACCAGACGACAAAGACGTAAAGAGAAAAGCCCTCAATGCGGTCAAGTTTAAGCTCATCAGGCAGATGTTCTCTGTAGCCAAGCAGCATAGGAGCTTTAAGCCTTTGGAGCAGACTCAGACGCAGGCTGAGATACATAACACTGACAAGCGGGTGAACTAAGGCAGGAGTGCCTTCTGTCATTGTAGGTCTCGCTCAGTAGGTGGATGCGGTTCACTAATTAGAAATCAAGATCAGTACTATTTATTAAAAGAAACAGACCGCATCATTTTGTAACGAAAAAGGAAATAATACCTCTTCCGTTACAGCTAAAACTATATCTTCAAACCTCAAAATAAAGAAAATGAGGCTCTTTAACAATAATTAAGCGTCATACTCTTGGATTTGTCTTAGAAATCATGGTTTATGGCTTCGCCAGAGCGAGTGTCAGCACTTTCAGGAAAATGTCAACGAAACTAGGA
>CACYQO010000062.1 GCA_902776545.1 uncultured Prevotellaceae bacterium
GACCTTTATCATCTATCAGCGACAAGTGTGCCAATAGTTTCTCAGGTGACGAATTTTCTGACAATGGGAAATTTCTCTTTGCCCTGGCCTGCACGATGAACTCACGCATTTTGTCCTCATCCAGGTCATCCAGCTTAGCATTCGTATCGAAAGCTGCGTCAAACGGTTGCCAACGAATATATTCTTTCTCTTCCAGATACCTTACGAGAGAAGCATATACCGAGGTCCGAAGTCCTTCCGTATCCACGAAGGTCTTCCTCACGATGTCGCGCTCCACCTTCCTGATGAGTGTAGTCTCCTTAGAATGGCGATGCTCTTCATCAATGCTTTTAATGAATACCAGTCGCGTCTTGTGCAGCTCAGCAGCACGGTCATACTCCCGCTCTGTAGGTGACACGCCCTCCTCATCTTCGTAGCCGTATTTATTGCCGTACAGCCCCAGATAGATGTCAGCCATTTCCACCTCGTTCAGGTAAACCTGCTGTGGCGAAGCCTCATTAGATGGCACATCCTCGAAGACGAATGTCTCGAAAAACTTGCCCAGCAGCGCATCCGTCCTGATGTACTGGCTGAGCATGGCCCGTTCCTCAGCAAACTCGCTCTGCACACTACTGATGAATATCCTTATTCGTTTCATAACGCTCACTTTTGCCTGCAAAGGTACAACTTTCTAGGCAAACAGAAAGCAAATTGATCTAAAAATTCGCTTGGTTTTGGGCTGAGATGATGAAAAACATGAGGCTTTTGAAGAGATAGCGATACAACTTTCAATAATTATTTGTAACTTTGCAGCGATGATTGCGAAAAGACTGATAGGAATCATAGTTGTGGGAGCGGTGGTGCTCCTGGCGGGCTGTAGCGGCGACAAGGCGAAGATGCTGCAGCAGTTAGAGCAGTTGGAACAGCAGAACCGTTCTGGCGAGGCGATGCTGAACGACTCGCTGGCAGAGTCGTTGGTGAACTACTTCGACCGTCACGGCGATGCCAACGAACGGATGCGTTCCCGCTATATCCTCGGCCGCACCTACTATTGCCTCGACGAACTCCCCCGTGCCTTGGAGATGTATAACGAGGCTGCCGACTGCGCAGACACCACGTCAGCGGATTGTGACTTTGCCAAACTGAGCCGAGTCTATGCACAAAAAGCTGCGGTTTATTATGACCAAGTACAACCACGTAGTCAGATAGATAATTTGCGTAAAGCTGAACACTTTGCCAGAAAAGGAAATGATACATTGATGGCAATTGAATGTTATGTCCTTCAATCTGAAGCATATAAATTATTGAAGATACAAGACTCTGTGATTATTGTTATTGATAAATCCGTTCATCAGTTTAATAATATCAATAGAAATGATCGCGCAAGTCAGATTATAGGTGGAGAAATCTCTTCATTGGTAAAAAAGGGGAGGTTAGTAGATGCAAAACATCGAATAGATGATTATGAGCTATTATCTGGTTTCTTTGATGAATATGGTAATGTAACTAAAGGCTGTGAGGTTTATTATTACATAAAGGGTGATTATTATTTGGCAGTCCATCAGTTGGACTCTGCCGAATACATGTTTAGGAAGGAACTTAGGGATGGTAAAGACTTAAATAACCAAATCGCAGGTTGTAAGGGCCTTCAAGAACTTTATGAGGAGAAGAAAGTCCCTGATTCCATTGCTAAATATGCAAAACTTAGCTATGAACTTAATGACTCAGCCTATCTGCTTTCTGAGATGCAGAACATTCAGAAGTTTCAAGCCTCTTACAATTATAACCACCAGAAGCAATTGGCAGAAGAAAAAGCCAACGATGCCCGCAATGCTTATATTGCCATTGGAATCATCATGGTCTTATTCCTATTTATTGCTGTGATTGCCTGGTTATGGTTCCGCCATCATAGGATGGAGCAGCAGCTGAAAGAGACCCAGTATCAGCAGACGCAAAACCTGCTGGAGCAAGCCCAGTCTGACTTGATGGAACTGCAGGAGAAGAATGAGAATGCTTCAGACCTGATCAGCAGGAAAAGCAGGGAAATCTCAGAATTACAATCGCAGATAGCCCAATACCAGCACAGGCAGTCCGTCAAGGACCACGCAAACTTGGAGGATCTTCTGGACAATGCCCCCATCACCAGAGATTTAGCAGAACTGTTGAAAGCCAATCCTGTGCAGTCTGCCACTCAGGGGCAGCTCAGGGAATTGCGGAAACTGATCAATGAGTTCATTCCAAACTTCTACGAGGCGCTTAACCATCCTCAGGCATTGCGTCCCGTTGAATACGAAGTCTGCCTGTTGACACGTTGTCATTTCAAGCCTGCGGCCATCAGCAAACTGCTTGACAGGGATGATGCATACATCTCTAACCTTCGGAAAGGCATTCTCCTGAAAGTCTATGGCATTAAGGGAAGTCCGAAGGAGTTAGACGAGCAAATCATGCAAATCGTCTGACCTTTAATTACCTGTAATTGCATTTTCACAACTTTTTAAAGGTGTTTTCGGCCTCGGAAACACCCTTAGTATCGTTGTTATTCCCTAACTTTGCAGCCGAGAAGTTTTTTGTTTAATCAATTAATATTTGAGTAGTTATGAAGAATTATTTACTATTACTGTTGACTTTGCTGCCTATGTCATCATGGGCACAGGAGAATGATTTGCCTTTGGTAGAACAGGGGAAGAAGTGGACCTACCATCATGCTAACTTTGAGTATGTATGGGATTATCACTACACGCTTGAGGGGGATACTGTAGTTGCAGGTAAGAACTGTCTGAAGATGTATTCTGACAACAAGGACGACAAAGGCGAAATATGTTATGAAGGTGCTCTCTTCGAAGAGGGCAAGAAGGTATATTGCTTCTATCCTGAGAAGGACGAGGCAAATCTGCTGTATGACTTCGACTGCAGGGTTGGCGATACATTGAAAATAGGAAATGTTGATTTGATAACCTTGTCTATCGATACCATTGTTTCTCTCGATACCATTGTTGGCATCGTTTGCAAAGGAGAACGTTATGATTTTCAGGCACAACGGTATGATGAAGACACGGGTGAGCCATTCGTCATGGGAACATTGTCTTGGGTAAAAGGCGTTGGGGCCACATTGGATTTCTTCAATATGCTGCCGCTTGCTGGCAATTATAACAGCCTTGTTGCCTGCGAAGTGAATGGCGATGTACTCTATCTGTCTTCCGCCACAGCCATTGAGAGCGTTAGATTACGACAGCCAAATGACAATGGTGCCATCTTCGACCTTCAAGGCCGTCGCCTTTCTTCCCCTTCAGCCAAAGGCATCTATATCCAGAATGGCAGAAAACGGATTCTACGTTGATTATTTATGAATTTGATTGCAGATAGTGGGATAATGGGATAATGGGAATTGGTAGGGTTTTGAAGGAAGGAAGTGTGATGCTATAATAATATATATGTTAAACTAATTAACATTTCATTAGAATCATTAGCGCCCACTTTCATCTTCTCACTAATACCTACCCGAATCCCATTATCCCATTTTCCCACTTTCTCACTTTACACACTAAAAAACGGTTATGGTCACGCGTGTGACAATCTGACCTTTTTCATGGAAGCAGAGTTGAAAATGTTTTACAAATGAAAAAGGCTTGGAGAAAGAACGGACTTTAGTCCGGGTAAAATGGGACTTTAGTTAGGGTAAAGTCCGAGTTTCCCCTAAGGAAAGTCCGGTTTTCCTTAGCCTAAAATCAGGGCTTCGTAACTATTTGAGTATCAGAAAGATACAAAGGGCGCGGAAATAATGGTGTTGTTTTGAATTTTGTTGATAAAATTCTGCCATTTCAGACCAAAAGGTCACATGGTCACACGTGTGACCGTGACCTTTTTTAGCATGATGCAGAGGAGAGGGATGAGGTCAAAACAGCGTGGCTTGGCATCTTAATGATCTTTAGTAGGCAAAAAACAAGCAAATTATTTGGCGATATCAGAAAGATTGCTTAATTTTGCAGCGTGAAACTTTAATCTAACAATTATGGATATACAAAAAGTAAATCAGTACAAATCGGTTTTCGATTCCATCGTCCACGAAATCAAGGATGATGAAGGCAATACAATGGAAGTATGGTATGCGCGAGAACTTCAATCAGTACTCGGGTATGCCAGATGGGAGAATTTCGTGGTGGCCATTGGCAGAGCCATGGAATCTTGTAAGTCGCTGAATGTCAGCATTGATGATCATTTTCGTGAGCTCACGAAAATGATATCCACAGCCAAAAGTGCTCATCGTCCTGTACAGGATTTCATGCTTACACGTTATGCTTGTTATTTGATAGCTCAGAACGGTGATCCCAAGAAGGAAGAGATTGCCTTTGCCCAAAGTTATTTTGCTGTACAAACCCGTAATGCAGAGATAATAGAGGAACGAATCAAACTGATGGCCCGCCTTGAAACGCGCGATCGTCTTCGTACATCTGAGAAGCAACTGAGTCGGAATATTTATCAGAGAGGCGTAGACGATAAGGGGTTTGGGCGTATCAGGTCAAAGGGAGACTTTGCTCTCTTTGGCGGATTGACAACAGACCAGATGAAACGTCGTCTGGGAATTAAGAGTGGTGCACTCGCAGATTATCTTCCTACATTGACTATTGCTGCAAAGAACCTTGCAACGGAAATGACGAATTACAATGTAGAACAAAAGGATTTATATGGTGAGGAAAGGATAACGGAGGAACATGTCCAGAATAACTATGGCGTTCGTGGCATCTTGGGCCAACGCGGCATCAAACCGGAAGACCTTCCTCCTGCAGAGGACATTAAAAAGGTAGAGCGTAGGGTTGCCAAGGAAGAGAAGAGTATGCTAAAGGATGTATCAAAGTTGCCAAAAGATACATAATGAAACTTTGTGGCGGGAAATGAAGATGATGAACGAAGCAACAAGGGCGTTTGTACGAGAGCATCGGGACGAGGATGTTAGACAGCTGGCACTTCGGGGGACGAAAGACCCTGAGGTGGATTTGGCGATGGCTCTTCAGCAGATTGATGGGCGGAAGCGGGCGCAGGAGAAGTTGCCATCGTGGGCAGCGGTGGAGGGGATTGTATGGCCACCACATCTTTCGATGGAACAATGTTCGAGTGAACAGACGGCAAGAAATAAGGCGGAAGTAGCTGGTAATGGGGGAGTGTTTGTGGATCTGACGGCAGGCTTTGGCGTAGATGCGGCTTTCATTGCTCAGGGGTTTCAGAAGGCTGTCGCTGTGGAACTGCAAGCGGAGTTATGTGCCATTTCATCGGAGAATTTTAAGCTTTTGGGGCTTCATCAGATAGAGGTGGTGAATGGCAATGGCGTTGACTATCTACATACGATGGCACCTGCTGATCTGGTCTTTATCGATCCTGCGAGACGGGATGAACACGGTGGACGTACCTACGGAATCGCCGACTGCACACCCAATGTGCTTGATTTCATCGATGAGTTGTTGGAAAAAGCTCAGCGCGTGATGATCAAGCTCTCGCCGATGCATGACTGGCGCAAGGCGGTGGAGGATATCGGCAGGCAATATGTGTCGGCTGTTCATATCGTGTCTGTTGCGAATGAGTGCAAGGAACTGCTGATAGAAGTGATTTCTTCGAGGAATGAGGAAGGAGGAATGAGGAATGAGAAATGTGAAGAGGCGGAAAAAATTAAGATTGTCTGTGTCAACCTTTTGGCAGATGGCCAAAGAGAGGCGTTTGAATTTTTCGTAGAACCAATCAGTAAAGCAGGAAAGGCTACCTCATTCTCTACTTTTCACCTTTCACTTCTCACTTTTCACTTCTTATACTCGCCTAATGCTTCAGTCATGAAGGCAGGTTGTTTCGATCTCTTGGCAGAACGCTTTGGGGTGACGCAGCTCGACAACAACAGCCATTTGTTTGTGTCAGACAAAGAGGTGCCAGACTTCCCTGGCCGTGGGTTCATCATCGAACGGATGACCTCGATGAACAAGCGCGAACTGAAAGAGAGTCTCGCTGGTATCACGCAGGCCAATATCGCCGTGAGGAATTTCCCGATGTCTGCCGACGAACTGCGCCGTCGCCTGAAACTGCGTGACGGTGGTGACATCTATATTTTCGCCACAACGGTCGAAAACGCAGGCCATCGGCTCCTTATTTGTAAGAAAATCCAGCGTCCAGAATTACCAAATATTACTGAGCGGTAGCAAATTTTTCACTTTTCACTTTTCACTTTTCACTTTTTTTCGTACCTTTGCGCCAAAATATCAAAGGATTTATGGAAACTGAAAACAAAAATATTCAGGAGTCAGGAGTCAGGAGTCAGGAGACTGGAGTCAATAGCCAGGACGCCCAGGTACAGTATGATGACGAGAACATCCGCACCTTGACGGGTCTGGAGCACATCCGTTTGCGTCCTGGTATGTATATCGGAAAGCTTGACGACGGCTCCAAACCCGACGACGGTATCTATGTGTTGCTGAAAGAGGTGTTCGACAACTCTATTGATGAATTCAAGATGAAGGCGGGCGACCGTATTGAGGTGACCATCGAGGATAACCTTCGGGTGACGGTGCGTGACTATGGACGAGGTATCCCGCAGGGAAAGCTCATTGACTCCGTGAGCATTCTGAATACCAGTGGTAAGTTCGACTCGAAGGCTTTCAAGAAGTCTATCGGTCTGAACGGTGTGGGTGTTAAGGCCGTCAATGCCCTGAGCAGCCGTTTCGAGGTGCGCAGCTATCGTGATGGGAAGGTACGCAAGGCCATCTTTGAGCGTGGCGTGCTGATAAGTGATGTGACGGAACCCTCTCAGGATGAGAACGGTACCTACGTCTTCTTCGAGCCGGACAATACGCTCTTCAAGAACTATTCCTATCACGATGAGATCGTGGAGTATATGCTCCGCAACTATACTTACCTGAATACAGGTCTGACCATCATGTACAACGGTCGTCGCATCCTCTCCCGTCGAGGTCTGGAGGATCTGCTGAAGGACCGCATGACCAGCGATGCCCTCTATCCCATTATTCATCTGCAGGGCGATGACATCGAGATAGCCTTTACGCATGCTAACCAGTATGGCGAGGAGTATTATTCCTTCGTCAATGGCCAGCACACCATTCAGGGCGGTACTCACCAGAGTGCCTTCAAGGAGCATATCGCCCGTACCATCAAGGAGTTCTTCAATAAATACGAGTATGGCGACATCCGCACAGGTATCGTGGCAGCTATCTCCATCAACGTCGAGGAACCCATCTTCGAGAGTCAGACGAAGATCAAGCTCGGCTCCACCACGATGTCGCCTGACGGGGTGAGCATTAATAAATATGTGGGTGACTTCATTAAGCAGGAGGTCGATAACTATCTGCATATCCATCAGGATGTGACTGAGGTGCTTGAGAATAAGATCAAGGAGAGTGAGCGCGACCGTAAGGCGATGGCAGGTGTGACGAAGCTGGCCCGCGAGCGTGCCAAGAAGGCGAATCTCCATAATCGCAAACTCCGCGATTGTCGCATCCATTTCAGCGACGTAAAGAACGAGCGTAAGGAAGAGTCGTGCATCTTCATCACAGAGGGTGACTCTGCCAGCGGCAGCATCACGAAGAGCCGAGATGTGAACACTCAGGCCGTGTTCTCCCTGCGAGGCAAACCCCTTAACAGCTTCGGACTCACCAAGAAAGTGGTCTATGAGAACGAGGAGTTCAATCTTCTGCAGGCCGCTCTCGACATTGAGGAAGGACTCGACACCTTACGATATAATAAGGTGATCGTGGCTACCGATGCCGATGTCGACGGCATGCACATCCGACTGCTGATCATCACCTTCTTCCTGCAGTTCTTCCCTGAACTGATCAAGAAGGGTCACGTCTATGTATTGCAGACACCGCTCTTCCGAGTGCGCAACCGAAGGACGAAGATCCGCAGCAAGAAGGCGATTGCCGAGGCTGACGCCAAGTCGGACAAGAAGAGCGACTTCATCACCCGCTACTGTTACAGTGAGGAGGAGCGACAGGCAGCCATCAATGACTTAGGTCCAGATCCGGAAATCACCCGATTCAAGGGTCTGGGTGAGATCTCACCCGATGAATTCGCTGGTTTCATCGGTCCGGACATCCGTCTGGAGCAGGTGACGCTCCACAAGAACGATCAGGTGCAGAAACTTCTGGAATACTATATGGGCAAGAACACGATGGAGCGCCAGAACTTCATCATCGATAACCTCGTCATTGAAGAAGACAGGCCAGAAGAAAGTTATGATTAGTTTACAGTTTACAGTTTACGGTTTACAGATGATTAGTTTTAAAAGCAGATGGGCAAAGGTTGCGGTTGGAGTAATCTCTTTCCTCTTTCCCCTTTCCTCTTTCCTCTCAACAACGAACGCTCAAAGAATGACCGAGTCTTTGCATAAATTGCAGTATGCAGAGATGGTTATTAACAACCTTTATGTCGATAGTGTCGATGAGGTCAAGCTGGTGGAGGACGGCATCCGGGGTATGCTCAGCAAGCTGGATCCGCACTCGTCGTACTCCACACCCAAAGAGGTGAAAGAACTGAAAGAACCGCTCGACGGTAACTTCGAGGGTATTGGTGTCCAGTTTAATATGATGGAGGATACGCTCATCGTCATCCAGCCCGTTTCCAACGGTCCGTCAGAACGGGTGGGCATCATCGCCGGCGACCGTATCATCTCTGTCAACGATACCGCCATCGCTGGTGTGAAGATGTCGAAGGAGGAGATTATGAAGCGCCTTCGCGGTCCGAAGGGGACGAAGGTGGTGCTGGGTGTGGTGCGTTCTGGCATCGGCGAGACGCTCACGTTTACTGTCGTCCGCGACAAGATTCCTGTCCATTCCATCGATGCTACTTATATGATCCGTCCAGGCATCGGCTATATCCGCATCGGCAATTTCAGCGCGACGACGCATCAGGAGTTCATCGAGAGTCTCCGCCAGCTGAAGGCGCAGGGCATGCAGCATTTGATTCTCGACCTTCAGGAGAACGGTGGCGGCTATCTGAAGGCTGCCGTCGATATCGCTGACGAGTTCCTGCATCGGGGCGATCTCATCGTCTATACCAATGGCCGTCGTGTTCCTCGTACGGACTATACTGCCAATGGCCACGGTGCTTTCATGGACGGCAGGGTGGTGGTGCTTGTCGATGGCTATACGGCCTCTGCCGCAGAGATTGTCACGGGCGCCATCCAGGATCAGGACCGAGGTTTGGTTGTCGGCCGTCGCACTTTTGGCAAAGGATTGGTGCAGCGTCCTATCGACCTGCCCGACGGTTCCATGATCCGTCTCACCATCGCCCATTATTACACGCCTTCAGGCCGTTGCATCCAGAAGCCTTATACGAAAGGTGATGCCAAGGATTACGCGATGGATATGGTGAACCGTCTGAAGAGTGGCGAACTGACCAATGCCGACAGCATTCATTTTGTGGACTCCCTGAAGTATGAGACGCTTCGTGAGCATCGCACCGTCTATGGCGGTGGAGGTATCATGCCCGACTACTATGTGCCGCTTGATACCACCCTTTATACCTCATTCCATCGGCAGTTGGCAGCCAAAGGCATCATCATCCAGCAGAATCTGCGCTTTGTTGATAACCATCGCAAGGAACTGAAGGAGCGCTGGACTGACTTTGCCGACTTCAAGCAGAACTATGAGGTACCCCAGAGTCTTCTCGATGCCGTTGTGGCTGAGGGTGAGAAACAGAATGTCAAACCCAAGGATGAGGCTGAACTCGAGAAGACGCTGCCTTATCTCCGTTTGCAGATGAAGGCCCTGATAGCCCGCGACATCTGGGAGATGAGTGAATACTTCTCCATCTTTAATGAGAGCAGCGAAATCGTCAAGAAGGCACTCGAAGTGATCACAGATAAAAGATACTCTCGGGACCCATATTGAACAAAAGGTCGAGAATCGAGAGATTTGGCAGGAAGCCGTGCTTCTGCTGATACACCTGATAGTACGGTTTTGACTCGAAATCGGGATCTGGCAGAGGGTTCTTGGGGCGGATTGCTGAGCGAAGGTCGAAAGTGTTGTTTACAGTTGACGGTTTACAGTTTACAGTTGAAATGCTAGCAAGCCCTTCTATTGCAGCAGAGTAATCATCTGTAAAGTGTAAACTGTAAACTGTAAACTCTTTAGTCAGGGTGACCTTGGGCTGGATGTCGATTAATTCGCAGATTTTGATCCTAATGGCTTCGTTGAAATCGAGCAGATAGTCCCAACGCTGTTCGAAGAAAGGACGGATATCATCTTGATAATACTCGAAGAACGGACTCTCACCGTAGGCGCTCTGCAAGGCGTTCCAATGCAGATGGCGCCAGTTGCCATGGTCGCTGATGCGTGTGTCCTTGATAAGTGGTGAGCCACCTCGCTCCGTCGGAACGGTGAGGGCCTGGATGCCCTGCGTGGTGGCGATGAGGCAGCGGTTACGGTAGGTCTGCTTCTGGAAACTCTCCCACTGTTCCACCTGAACATATTCGGCCCGATGCAGTTTCTGATACCACTGCACCGGGCCGAAATAGGTTGTACTGAGTAGGACGGTTCCCATTATTTAATGTTATCCACGATTCTTCCCAGTCGGCTCCAACGGACGCCGCCTATGCCGCTGTGGTCTGGATCACTTGACCACCAGATGAAGATGGGCTTGCCGACGATGTGGTCCTCAGGCACGAAACCCCAGTAACGGGAGTCGGCAGAGTTGTGGCGGTTGTCGCCCTGCATCCAGTAGTAGTCCATCTTAAAGGTATATTCGCGGGCTTCCTGGTCGTTGATAAAGATCTTTCCGTCGCGGATTTCGAGTTTGTTGCCCTCATACACCTTGATGGGACGCTCATAGATGGCGATGTTATCGAGTGTCAGGCGGATCTTCTCTCCCTTCTTCGGAATCCAAATAGGACCGTAGTTATCGCGGGTCCAGTGCTTGTTGCCGTTCAGCGGATAGATCTCCAGGTCGTTGGCATCGGTATTAAGCGTGACACTCTCCACGATGTCCTTTCGGGCCTGCAACGATGTGACGGCGTGCTTCGTCAACGGCAAATAGCCCAACGTGTTCAGGCTCGTCAGGTCTTCCATCGAGATGCCGAGGTCGTCCATTACCTCTTCGGGAATGGCCTGCTTCAGTTTCACACGATAGGTGTACTGCACATTCTCAGGTTCCTTGTTGGCCTTGCCGTCGAGATAGACGATGTGGTTGCGGATTTCAAGTGTCTGTCCGGGGAGTCCTACGCAACGTTTCACATAGTTCTCGCGACGGTCCGCCGGACGGGTGATGATCTCTCCATACTCCGCCTGGTTCCGCCACAGTTCGTTGCGTCCGGCTGCATAGATGGCATCGAAATACTGTATCCGCTGCTCTGCCGACAAAGAGTCGGGATTAGGACGGTTCGGATAGATCTGGTAGCCGATGCTATAACACATCTGATAGTAGTCATACGACTGATACTGCGGTGCCGAACAAAGTGTGTCGCCAGCGGGGAAGTTGAACACCACGATATCGTTCAGCTGCACGTCGCCCAGACCCTTCACACGGCGGTAGTCCCAATGGGGCCACTCAATATAGCTCTTGCACTCTACGACAGGCAGCGTATGCTGTGTCAGCGGCATCGTCAGCGGCGTCTGTGGGATACGGGGACCGTAAGAGACCTTCGACACGAACAGATAGTCGCCCGTCAGCAACGATTTCTCTAACGAACTCGATGGAATCACGTAGTTCTGGAAGAAGAACTGGTTGATGAAATACACGGCCACGAGGGCAAAGACCAGGGCATCGACCCACGACATGACGAACTTCACAGGCCGTTCGGCCTCCTTCCACCACTGCCACTTGATCTTCTTGGTGATATAGATATCAAAGATAAAGGGTATCACAAGCAGTCCCCACCAACTCTTTACCCAGTAGAGGAACAGCAGATACAATATCAGCACTACGATGAACTTCGCCCACTGAACCTTCGGATTGAATTCTTTATTCTTCATTTTTTGTTTATAGTTTAAAGTTTATAGTTTATAGATGATATGTTTATAGGCAGATTACAAGACAGCATTGACGGGCTTGCCAAGTAATCAACTATAAACAATAAACTATAAACCATAAACATTATTTAAAATTTAAACATATCTGATATAGTCAGCAAACCCTGATGATCCTTGGTGTACTCTGCAGCCAGAACAGCTCCGAGGGCAAAGCCCTTACGGCTGTGGGCATCGTGAGTGATGGTGATCAAATCGGCATCCGAGTCATAGCGGATGGTATGGATGCCAGGCACCTCACCACGACGGATATGATCTACACGAAGGAACTTCTTATCTGTGGTATCCTCCTTCCAAGCCTCTTTGCGGTCGATGTTTTCTACGATTTCCTCTGCCAACGTGATAGCCGTACCACTGGGATGGTCGAGCTTGTGTACGTGATGCGTTTCTTCCATCTCCACATCATACTGTGGGAACTGGTTCATGATCTTCGCCAGATAATGGTTCACGGCCGAGAAGATGGCCACGCCGATGGAGAAGTTCGAAGCCCAGAAGAGGGTCTTGCCATTTGCACAAGCCTCGCGCACCTCGTCGCCGTGCTCTTTCATCCAGCCCGTAGAACCACTTACCACCTTCACACCCTTGGCCCAAGCCTTCAGGTAATTACCGTAGGCGGCCTGCGGAGCCGTGAACTCAATGGCTACATCAGCCGATGCAAACTCGGGACTGTCAAAGTCCTGCTGGTTGTCGATGTCGATGATACTCACTATCTCGTGGCCACGGTCCAGTGCGATCTGTTCGATCATCTTACCCATCTTGCCGTAGCCGATCAAAGCTATTTTCATACCTTATTATAAATTATTAATTTAGTGGCTGCAAAATTACTCATTATTTTTATATAATGTGCATTCTGTATTAATAATTTTGCATTATTACGATTATTTCACAGCAGCAAATGGTATATTCCACCTGCCAAAGGCTTTACCACACCTTTCATCTCCAATTGGAAGAGCAATGCTGTCAGACGGCCGATGGGGATGCCTGTCTTGACGGTAATGATGTTGAGCTGGAGGTCGTTGGTTTGTTGTAGCAGGCCGACTATTGTTTGCTCTTCTGGCGAGAGGTCAGGAAAGAGATTTCGCTCGATACCATCGGCAAAGGCATGCTGCAGACGGGTCTCATCCAACCATCCCATCGCCTTCACGAAGTCCTCAGCATTGGAGATCAGACCAGCCCCATTGTCGCGGATCAGGTTATTACAGCCTTCGGAATACGGCTGTCCCACATTGCCCGGAAAAGCAAAGACGGCACGGGCATAACTTTGAGCGATATCAGCGGTGATCAACCCACCACCTTTTGCGCCACTTTCAATCAAAATGGTAGCGTCCGCCATACCCGCTACGATTCGGTTGCGACGCACGAAGTTGGGCTTGTCGGCATTCGTCTGTGTCATGAATTCCGTGATTAGTCCGCCACGGTTGATCATCTTCGCCGCGACCTCACGATGCCGGTAGGGATAGATTTGGTCGAGTCCGTGAGCCAATACTCCCACTGTCGGATAACCGTTCTCCAAGGCTTGTCTGTGGGCGCAGATATCGACGCCATAGGCCAGACCGCTGACTATCAGCACCTCAGAGCAATACTGTCTGAGGTCTCTGACGAAGCGCCGAATCAGGTCTTCGCCATAGGTCGTCATCCTTCGGGTGCCAACGATGCTGATGATTCGTGTCTGGTTCAGGTCTGTGTTGCCTGTGTAATAGATGACAATAGGTGCATCTGGGCACTCTGTGAGTCGTTGGGGATAGTCATCGCTGGTCAATGTCAAAGCCCGAATGCGATGCTCTTCCATAAAACGGATTTCTGCTTCTGCCCGTCTCATCGGCTCATTCCAGTCCTTCAGGGCTTCCCTCAGTCTCGGCGAGGCATCTTTGACAATATCCCCAATCTCATTCCGATGTTCAAACAACAACTGTGCACTACCTACTGCCTTATACAGTTCCAGTGCCTGCTGGTAATTGAAATTCGTCAAGCGCGTCAGCGCCATCGTGTAAAATATCTCCTGGTCCATATTTTTTAGTTTACAGTTTACGGTTTACAGTTTACAGATGATTACCTTGTATGCGAGACTTAAGTGCAGATTGCATCGAAGATAACATCTTATAAATCATCACTATCTTTTCTCCTGATTGTTGTAATTGATCCTGATTGATATAGCCCAAATCAAATGATATTTCCAATTGACACATTATTTCCATCAGAGAGCCATAAGCAATTTCAAGAAAATGGAATTGTTCTTTCGGCGAAACCTTAGAAGTTCCTTCTGCAATATTTGAAGGAACTGATATTACAGCCCTTCGCATCTGGTCACCTAATCCGAAAACCTCAGTTTTAGGGAACGATTCAACAATTGAATAAATGTCTTTCACCAACTGTTTCGACAGTTGATAAACATTCAACTTTCTATATGAAAAATCAAACTCTATCATATTATTATCTTATTTCTTCTTTCTATTCATTTCCGATCTCCAGTGTAATCAACTGTAAACTGTAAACCGTAAACTGTAAACAAACTCTATTTTCTCTTCAAATACTCGTATCCGAAGCGGCAACGAAGGCAGTCCTTCTTGTCGCAGTATTCCTTCTTGAGCTGGATGAGGGCTTGGGAGTCTCCTGCCGTCTGGACAGGAAGACCAACCTGTTGCCACATGCGGATGATGTAATTGTTCTCTGCCTTCAGTTGTTCTAAGAAGTCGAAGGCACGGTCGCAAAGCACTTCCTTCGAACGGTGACGGCCATAGGCGAAGAGCATCGGGATGGCCGTATTGATCATCAGGAGGTTCAGCGAACCGTAGGTCAGATGCTTCTCCGTCTTCGAACTGGTGGAGCCGAAGGTGTAGTGCGTCTCCCAATAAGGTGTGACATGCGATGAGAAGAGCGTCTTCAACTGTTCGATGGTCTCACACTCCACCAATTGGCTCAATCCTGCCTTTTGCTGATAGTAGAGGTTCGCCAACTGCGAGATGCGGATATGTGGGAAGTTCTGAGGGCGCAGTCTGAGGAATCGCCAAAGATGGAAATCTATCGGTTTCATCGAGAATTTGTGGGCCAGATAGAGGTATTCGTTGCGCAGTTTGGCGAAGTAACCCTCATTGAGCGCATCCTTCTGATAATACTCCGGCACTGCCTCGAGTTCAAGCAGTCCTGCCTGTCCCATAAAAATCGCCTCAATCTGGAAGAGGTCATCACGATGGTGGTTCACGGCATCGAGGGGAATACTCTGCGCCCACTGTTCAAAGACCTCGCCATTGATGCCGAAGCCATAGTTACGGGCCAAGGTCACGAAGTAGGCATTCTCCCAGGAACCGCCACACAACTCCGCCCGTCGCTTGATAGCCTCCGTCTTCTGCTCCAGTCGCTCCGTCTGGAGAGCCGCCATCCACGAGTGTACCAGCAGCCGTGTCAGCTCGGGAATCACTTTATAACACGGCGGATAACTGTCGGTCTTCAACAACTCTTCGTAGTGATTCTTGACGTTCACAGGCACGTCGAGCTGCATCTGCTTGATAAACTCGCCGTTGGTGTTCATCACCTCCGCATCGAGCACACCAGCCACATGCAGGATCACGTTGTCGTAGTGCTTATCCTTGTCGTGGCCATGCAGATACCAGTCAGATGATTTGTCGTGGATCTCCACATTCCCCACCCACAGCGTCCGTCCGATCCTCACTTTCGCATTAAAGAAGTCAGGCCCCGCATTCCTGTTATGCAGTCCTGAGTCAATCACCTCGACGGTCTGCCCGTCGCTCGTCACCAATTCCTTTAGCGGAAACAGTTTGTGCTTCCACACATAATGCAGTAATTGTTCCATAATCGTTCTTCATATAAGTTTTAAAGTTTAACTGGGTGCAAAGTTAAACAAAAAAAGGGAAATAAAGAAAGAATTATGGAAAAAAATGAAGCCTCACCACCATAATTGGCAGTGAGGCTAAGATTGTTTGCTGAAGATGTAAAAGAAATCGGTAGCACTACCAGATCTTGACGCGGTCTTCAGGCTTCACGTAGAGTTTGTCGCCTGGCTGCACGCCGAAGAGGTCGTACCAGTCATCCATCAGACGCACGACGCCGTTCACGCGGTTGTGGTGGGCAGAGTGGACATCGGTTTCCAACATATTCTGCAGGGTGTTCTCATTTAAAAAAGACTGCCAATAATCGGCAAACGACATGAAGAATTGGCGCTGCTGGTGGCGCAAGGCCTCGCCGGTGAGACCGTCGGCCTGCAGTTTCTCGTTCCATAACTGATAGGCCAGGTTGAATCCTCCAAGATCGGCAATGTTCTCGCCCAGCGTCTTTTTACCGTCGGCCTGCACGCCAGGGTATTGTTCCAACTCGTTGTAGAGGTTGATCATCTGTTGCTGCTTCTCGAGGAACTTGGTATTGTCCTCGGGCGTCCACCAGTCTTTTTTACTACCCGTAGCATCGTATGTAGCTCCATTGTTGTCGAAGCCATGCGTCATCTCGTGGCCAAAGACCGTCACCGTGGTATAGCGTATGGCGGGTTTGTCGGCAGGAAAAAGTTCGTTTCCGAGGAAGGCCGGCAGGATGAAGAGCTGATTCTCCTCAGGAGCATAGAAGGCGTTCAGGGCATCGATACTTGAGCCGAAGGGACTGAGTAAGACGCTTTCCCATCCGTATTTATTGACAGGCTTTCCGGCCAGCTGGTTTCGCATATAGTCGTCGGCCTGCTCCTTATACTGCACAAAATCTTCGAAGTGGGTCTGCCCCGTAAACTTGAAGTCGGCATTGAACAAGGCATCAGGACCTCCTACGTTGAATATCATAGCCTGCAGTTTCTCCTGCGCCTTCATCTTAGTAGCATCGCTGAGCCAGTCGAGACTAGCAATACGCTCGGACATGATTCTTCGCAATTCCTCCAGAATCTGCAAGGCTCCCTCGCAGTCTGCATCTTGCATGAGATACTTTTTCTGATATTTGAGGAACATGGATGGTAATGCCGTGTTAAGGGCAACAATAACGCCTGCGGGGGCTTCTGCCAAACTAAAAGACACCAGGTATAGCTTATAGTACAGATAGCATTTCAGGTAGGTCTGCAGGGTGGCGACATCATACTGGTCGATCAGTTCAAAAACCTTGTCCGCTTCGGGCAGATAGTAAGTCTCATTGCCAATATGGAAAGCCTCACGGAAGACATCCATCACATCGTCGCCCGCTCTTGTTAAGCTTCTGGCCTTTGCCAAGGCTTCCAGAGCCGGCACAGGAGCGGATTTCAATTTGGGCATTTTATTGCCGATGAGGGTGGGCTCTGGTATTTTCCTCCTCCATTCCTCGCGATAATTTAACATCCATACCTCTATATCGTAGATATTCGAGAGCAACCGGGCACCTTCCGGTGTACTGGTGTCTATATCCAGCCATTCTTCGAAAATGGGCTTAAGCTTTTTAACTCCTTCTTCCTTCGAATTATTGAGGCTTATGGGCGAAAAGGCGATACCAGGCGAGATGAAATACCTGAAGGTACCATCGCTGTTAAATATATCATGCCCAAAGAAGGCCAAGAACCCCATATCGGCCATCTTGCCTATGTTATACATCACATCAGCCTTGCTGACATCGTCACCTTGCTTCAGTTGAGCATATATACGTGCCATAGCGGCTTTTTCCTCCTCCTTTGTAAGCTTGGAGCCCATAACCAGCTGAAGTGTATGATGGTCGGAAACACTTTCAAGCAAACCTTCATACAATAATCCCAACCGATTTGTATAGGTGTTTAGCAAGGTGCCCTGGTCAAACTCGTCGTGATTCTTCAGCCAAGAGCCGAGGGCAAAGTCCCAGAACGAGTCGCCGGGCCTGACCGAGCGGTCCATCCAGGGTTCGTTGATGAAGGTCTCCTTGGCCAGTTCATCAGCAGGATCGACGGGCTGTTCGGGATTCACGGGGTTGTCCATGGAACCGATGGCATCGGTACATGATGTGAGCATCATCATCGCGCCGCAGACGGTCAGGGTGGCGGCAAGCACCCATTGAGTCAGTTTCTTCATAATTCTTTCGTTATGTTAGTATTAATACATATTTGGTGCAAAGTTACGATAAATATTTGAGACCAGCAAGAATGATTTTGGAGAACGTCCCGTGTTCCTCGCACCGATGGAGGACGTGACGGACATTGGCTTCAGGATGCTGTGCAAGCGGTTCGGAGCGGCGATGGTCTATACCGAGTTTGTATCGGCTGAGGCTCTCATTCGTGATGTAAAGTCGACCATCTCGAAACTCACCATCAGCGACGAGGAACGGCCCGTAGGCATCCAGATCTACGGTCGCGACATCGAGGCGATGATCGAGGCTGCGAAGATAGTGGAGCAGGCAGGACCGGACCTCATCGACCTGAACTTCGGCTGTCCTGTGAAGAAGGTGGCAGGCAAGGGTGCTGGGGCCGGTATGCTGCAAAACATCCCAAAGATGCTGGAGATTACGCAGAAGGTGGTGGATGCCGTGAAACTGCCCGTCACCGTCAAGACCCGCTTAGGCTGGAACCACGAACAACTCATCATCACCTCATTAGCCGAGCAATTGCAAGATTGTGGCATCCAAGGTCTGACCATTCACGGCCGCACTCGCTCACAGATGTACACAGGCAATGCTGACTGGACACTCATTGGCGAGGTGAAGCGTAACCCTCGGGTACATATTCCTATTATAGGCAATGGTGACATCCATTCCCTTGATGAGGCTGACATAGCCTTCGATACATACGGTGTTGATGCCGTAATGATAGGCCGGGCCACCTTCGGCTGTCCTTGGATATTCAGTCGCGAAACCCTCGATTTCAACGATAAACTCGACATCCTTGAAGAACTCCTGCGCATCAACGTGGAACGCATCGACGAGAAACGCGGCATTCTCCACACCCGTCGCCATCTTGCTGCCACACCCATCTTCAAAGGCATCCCCAACTTCCGCCAGACGCGCATCGCCATGCTTCGTGCCGAAACGATGCCCGACCTCCTCGCCATTCTTGAGGATGTTAGGCAACAGTTTGGGTAAAATTCTATGCCTCAAAGTTTGGAAGATACAGAAAATATTTGTATCTTTGCCGACGTATAATCATTAAGTATCAACTAAACAATTACGATTATGAAAGAACTAAAAGGAACCAAGACAGAGAAGAACCTGCAAGAAGCCTTCGCCGGCGAGTCGCAGGCCAGAAACAAGTACTCCTACTGGGCATCGAAGGCCAAGAAGGACGGTTATGTACAGATTGCAGCCATCTTTGAGGAGACGGCTAACAACGAGAAGGAGCACGCTAAGATGTGGTTTAAGCTCTTAGAGGGTGGCGCCATCAAGTCGACTCCTGAGAACCTGGCTGCTGCTGCCAACGGTGAGAACTTCGAGTGGACAGACATGTATGCCCGTATGGCCAAGGAGGCCCGTGAGGAGGGCTTCGATGAGATTGCAGAGAAGTTTGAGGGTGTAGCCAAAATCGAGAAGGAGCACGAAGCCCGCTATCGTAAGCTGTTGGACAACATCGAAAAGGAACGCGTGTTCTCGAAAGACGGCGACGTCATCTGGCAATGCTCCAACTGCGGCCACATCGTCATCGGCAAGAAGGCACCAGAGGAGTGTCCCGTCTGTAACCATCCGCAGGCATACTTCCAGGTGAAAGCTGAGAACTACTAAAGAACAATCAGGGGGACAGAGCCTGTCCCCTCTATCATTATCATTACTGTCCAGTTCACTGGATTACTAGGGCCAATAACAGTCAAAGAACTCTTCTGGCTCTGACAATTGTATGGCGTCAGGTGGGAAATGCTTCTTGTTCCTTGTAATAATCACTTCGCAACCTGCCGCATAGGCCGGGCGATAAAATCTATAAGGACGTTTGTGTCAATGAAAACTTTCATAACTCGTACTTTTCTTTATAATACTCCATACGTGCTTTATCGCCATTAATGTCATCCGCATCGAGCTGCCCTATGATTGGCATGCTGAGTATGTCCTGGATTTCAGGAGAAAGCTTTTCTATTGGCTGTATTTTGAATTTCTTCTTTCCTTGTCTTGAAAGAGCAAACTTGTTGATGAGAGACACGATAAATTCATCTACGGAAAGGTTCTGTGTCTCTGCTAACTGTTTTGCATCATTATATGCTGCCGAACTTAATGTGATTGTTGCCATATTGCTTCCTTTTTATGATTTCACGCTGCAAATTTAAGAACTTTTCCCCAATCTTCCAAACTTTTTTGGGGAAAGGTGCCCTCGCGGTTCTCACGAAGGGCGAGGGCAAAAAATCAATGAGTCCACTTGAAAATGTGGCATTAATTTGACTATACATTGACCTCAGACTGGCTTTGTATCCCAGCGTTGGTCGTTTACTCTCGGAGCTGGCGTGAGTTGGAAATCGGTCTCAGATGACCAACAGGCCGCTCACAGGCTCATATATAGCCCTCAGATGAGGAC
>CACYQO010000063.1 GCA_902776545.1 uncultured Prevotellaceae bacterium
AATACCGGCAGACAGAGCCATAGAGTCAGCACCACCACCAGCAGACAGAGCCTGGAACGATCCGATCATACCGAGCACAGTACCGAACAGAGCGGTCAGAGTACCGAGAGATACGATGGTAGCGACCATAGGCATGTTCATCTGAAGGGTAGGCATCTCGAGCTGAGTAGCCTCCTCGTGAGCCTGCTGGATCTTGGCAATCTTGGCAGCCTTCTTCAGAGTGTCGTCGGTCTCAACAGTCTGATACATGTTGATAGAAGCCATCACGACGTTACCTACTGTACCCTGCATCTTGTTGCAGAGATCCTTAGCCTTTGCGAAGTCCTGAGCCTTGATGGCAGCCTTCACGTCAGCGGTGAACTTAGCGAGGTTCATCTTACCAGAAGCGGTCTTGATAGCGAAGAAGCGCTCGATACCGAGGCAGATCACAGTGAAGAGAAGGGTAAGGATCAGACCTACCACGAAACCTCCCTTATACACAGTACCGAGAAGGTTTGCCGGGTGACCAGAACGATCGCCGCCGACGAAGTTGTCGGGGTTACCCATTACGAAATACCATACACCATAACCTGCAAGAGCGCAAATCACGAGGATAATCCATGCAGCTTTAACACCTTGGAAGCCCGATTTTTTAGCTGGGGCTGCAGCCTTTGTTGTTGTTGCCATAATTGAATGATTTTAATTTTTTAGTTATTAAAAATATAAAGTTTAAATTAGTCTCTATCAAATCACCTCGCAAAGGTAACAAAATAAAGTGTGATATTAGGCAAATTAATAACTTTTAACTATGAAATTTTCGTTTTATTTTAATTTTGCCACAATCTCCTTGATTCGTTTCATTGCTTCGATGATATTTTCGTCACTTGTTGCATAGCTCATCCGGAAGCATTCCGGGTTGCCGAAAGCGTCGCCTCCGACGGTGGCCACATGCCCCTTTTCGAGCAAATACATCGCAAAGTCAGTTGAGTTGTTGATGGTTGTCTCGCCGTCGCTCTTACCATAGAAACTGGAGCATTTGGGGAAGAGGTAGAAAGCACCCTCGGGCACGTTCACCTCCAGACCGGGAATGTCCTTGGCCAGCTTCACAATCAGATCCCTGCGGCGCTCGAAGGCCTTCCGCATGTCTTCCACGCACTGTTGGTCGCTCGTGTAGGCAAACTCTGCCGCTTTCTGACTGACGCTGCACGGACCGCTGGTGTACTGTCCCTGCAGCTTGTTGCAGCCTTTGACGATCCACTCCGGTGCGGCGATGTATCCGATGCGCCAGCCTGTCATGGCGTATGCCTTCGACACGCCGTTGACGATGATGGCGCGCTCCTTCATGCCGGGGAACTGGGCAATCGATTCGTGCTTACCTATATAATTAATGTGTTCGTAGATCTCATCAGCCAGCACAAACAGGTCTTCATGCTTGAGGATGACGTCGGCCAATGCTTTCAATTCGTCTTTGCTGTAGACGCTGCCCGTTGGGTTGCTGGGCGAACAGAGGATGAGCATTCTGGTCTTCGGGGTGATGGCGGCCTCCAACTGCTCGGCAGTCATCTTGAAGTTCTGTTCAAAACCGGCCTCCACGAATACGGGCTTGCCGCCTGCCAGGAGTACCATCTGCGGGTAGCTCACCCAATAGGGGGCAGGAATAATCACTTCCTCACCATCGTCCACGAGTGCCATCACAGTGTTGCACACGCTCTGCTTGGCACCGTTGGATACGAGGATCTCATCGGGTGAGTAGTGCAGGTGGTTCTCACGTTCCAATTTTCGGGCGATAGCCTGACGCAGGAAGGGATAGCCGGGGACGGGCGAGTACTTCGAGTAGTTCTCGTCGATGGCGATTTTGGCCTCCTGCTTGATATGGTCGGGGGTGTTGAAGTCAGGTTCGCCGACGCTCATGTTGATGACATCGATACCCTGAGCCTTCATCTCAGAGCTCTTCTGTGACATAGCCAGCGTGGCTGATGGTGCCAGACGCTGTAATCGATGGGATAGTTTTGCCATTGGTTTCTAAATTTGGATGCAAAAGTACAAATTTTAAGTGAAAAGTGAATAGTGAAAAGTGAATAATTTGCTTCCGCTCTTCATTTTTTTATCTTTTTCACATTTACGCTATTTACTTTTCACTTTTCACTTCTCACTTTTCACTTTTCACTTCTAACTTTTCACTTCTCACTTCAAATGCAGGGTATGTCCCATGCGGTTCTTTTTCGTTTCGAGATAGCGCAGGTTGTAGGGGTTTGGCGTCACCTCGATGGGCACATTCTCGACGATTTCCAGCCCATAAGCCTCGAGGCCGACGCGCTTCACGGGGTTGTTTGTCAGCAACCGCATCTTATGCACACCTAAGTGTCGCAGCATCTGTGCCCCACAGCCGTAGTCGCGCTCATCGGGCTTGAACCCCAGGTGTACGTTGGCATCTACGGTGTCGAGACCTTCTTCCTGCAGTTTATAGGCGGCGATCTTGTTCATCAGTCCGATGCCACGGCCTTCCTGTTGCATATAGATCAACACACCCTTGCCTTCTTTCTCGATGGCCTGCATAGCCTTGTGCAGCTGTTCGCCACAGTCGCAGCGCTTCGAACCGAGGATGTCGCCTGTCATGCAGGAGGAGTGTACACGCACCAGCACAGGCTCGTCTTCGCGCCACTCGCCCTTGATGAGTGCCATATGTTCCAGGCCGTTGCTTTTCTGACGGAAGGGTACGAGTTGGAAGTGGCCGTAGTCCGTAGGCATCTCCACCTCCTCACCGACTTCTATCAGCGACTCTTTTCTGAGGCGGTAGGCGATCATATCCTTGATGCTGATGATTTTCAGGTTCCACTCTTTGGCAAAGGCCATGAGATCCGGCAGACGGGCCATCGAGCCGTCCTCGTTCATGATTTCCATCAGCGCGCCGGCAGGGTAGAGGCCTGCCATGCGGCAGAGGTCGATGGCAGCTTCGGTGTGTCCGCTGCGGCGCAGCACACCGTTGTCCTGGGCATAGAGCGGGCAGATATGACCCGGGCGTCCGAAGGTTTCTGGCTTCGAGCCGGGGTCGGCGAGTGCCTTGATGGTCTCCGCACGGTCGTGGGCAGAGACGCCGGTGGTACAGCCTTCGAGTTTGTCGACGGTGACGGTGAAGGGCGTACCCAGCACCGAGGTGTTGTCTTGCACCTGATGGGGCAGGTCTAATTCCTTGCAGCGGTCGAGTGTGATGGGGGCGCAGAGTACACCGCGGGCGTGGATCAGCATGAAGTTCACCTTCTCTGCCGTCACTTTCTCTGCGGCGATGATCAGGTCGCCTTCGTTCTCACGGTCTTCGTCGTCAACCACAATCACGAACTCTCCCTTCTTGAAGTCCTCAACGGCTTCCTCTATTGTGTTCAGTTTCATTTCTTCTGTCATACTTTACACCTTATTTATAATATATATAGAAGTTAGTTTCCGCCGAGCGCTATTGCCCGCGGAATGATTCTCTCACTTGTCTGGCGGATGGTGCGCAGATCCTTATAGAGTCGGAACCTGAAACGCAGCATCCTGAAATAGAAGAAGGCACCGACGGGCAGCAGCAATCCTGTCACCACGTTCATCCATTTCTTGCGGAACGGACGGGTATGGGCGTGTGTGGCCATGATCGGATAATGATTCAGCTCCGTCAGTATCAGCTTGTCCTTCGTGTAACTCAGGTTCTCGATAGTCTCCTCCAACCGTTCGTTGATCTCCTCGATCTCCTGATCGTCGCCGGCATGGAAGAAGACTTTGATAGGATTGGGCCAGTGCAACAACTTGTGATGTTCGTGGTAACGCAGGATGTCGCCGTTGATGGCTGCCAGCCGTTCGGCATCGAGTCGGTAGTCCGGATCCTCAATGATCACCTCCTTGCGGAAGATATGCCGTTTCGTCCGGAGACCAAGCATACTCATGGCAAGGTTCTTGTAGAGGTCGACGTTGAACACCACCGAGTCTTTATTGGCTTTATAGGTAAAGAAGGCTGCAATGGGTGCGAGGGCCCATGTCGAGATGGTCATGCCGAAGCCGACGGTCCATTGTCCTTCGCGGGCCATCCTGAAACCTGTGTTGTCAAAGATATAATAGATGATGAACACCAGCACCGACACGATGACAGGCACACCGAGACCGCCCTTGCGGATGATGGCTCCCAGCGGTGCACCGATGAAGAAGAAGATCAGGCACGAAAGCGACAGGGTGAACTTCTTGATGGCCTCCAGCTGGTGGTGATGATAGTATCGGTGCAGGCTGCGGGCGTAATCTGCCTTCATCTCTATGTCCAATTTCACCGACTGCACACTGGCTAAGGCACTCTTCACGGCACTCTGACGGTCGGCAGGCGATTGTCGCTCGTAGATGCTGTCGAAGGTCGTCTTGTCAGTAGCCAACTGTTTCATGATTTTCACCGAGTCTTCAGCGTTTACCATTGGTAGGCGCAGACCGTAGCGCTTGGCTTCGGTGTAGAACGAATAGCCAACGCTGTCGTTATGTTCCTTGATGGAATCAATGTCATGCAGTAGTTTGGTCAGTGGCTTCATACGGGCATCGCCTGCCACATCGGCCATATCAGCCAGATTCAGACCGCTGTCAAAGTTGAGCACGATGCGCTTTGTCGAGAAGGTTTCACGGCGGTAGGGGATATTGGCGCTGTTGGCGAGATCCTGCGAACGCATGTTCTCAAACCACTCGCCGCTATAGAGCGTCAACACCAGGTGCTTTTTCTCTTCCGTCGTCTGCATCATGCCGGAGTCGGCGAGAATGATGGCCTGGTCTTCGTAGCTGCCAGTCTGACGGTAGATCATGATGCCATAGAGCTTACCCGTCGTCAAATCTTTCTTCTGCACGTAGATGTTCGAGCCGGGCAGACCGTCGTAGAACACACCCTCGGGAATCTCGAGTTCCGGACTCTTGTGTTTCACCGAGACGAGCAGTTGGTAGAACGACAGGTTGGCCTTCGGACCGATCACGTCCTGGAAATAGTAGGAGATGCACGAGATCAACAGGACGATGACGATCAACGGACGGAATGTCTGCATCAGTGAGATACCTGCTGCTTTGATGGCTGTCAGCTCCGAACTCTCACCCAAGTTGCCAAAGGCAATCAGTGACGAGAGCAAGATCGCCAGAGGGAAAGCCTGGGGCATCAGCATCAGTCCCATGTACCAGAAGAACTGTGCCATCACTTCGAGCGACAGTCCCTTGCCAATCAGCTCGTCGACGTAACGCCACAAGAACTGCATCATCAGCACAAACTGGCAGATGAAGAACGTTCCAAAGAACAGCAGCCCGAACTGCTTAATAATAAATATGTAGAGTTTCTTAATTCTCACTCTTCACTCTTCACGGCATTGCCGCTTTCACTTTTTTACCTTTTTACTTTTTTACTTTTTTACCTTTTTACCTTTTAAAGTCCGCTGGCACGGTGCAGCCTGTCGAGGTTGCTTTCCCATAAGATCCTTAGACCGTCGGCATCGTCGTCATCGGCGAAGTCTGTGATCAGCAGGGTCAGGTGGTTCGTCAGGTCGCTCTTCCCGATGCGCATCTCCCAGTAACTGTCTTCGTCACCCTCAACCTCGTCATCCTCCCATTTCAGACGGATGTGGTCGTACTTCACATACTCTATCAACTGTGCCTTGCGCACATCCTGCTCCGTCCAGGGCTCGCCCCAGGTAAAGATGAACTCGCCGTCACGCTCTTCCACATGGTCCGCCAGCCAGCGTTCCAGCC
The DNA here is from genome assembly GCA_902776545.1 of uncultured Prevotellaceae bacterium. GTDB lineage: Bacteria > Bacteroidota > Bacteroidia > Bacteroidales > Bacteroidaceae > Prevotella. The sequence continues at coordinate 5,710 of CACYQO010000063.1, forward strand.
TGTGAGCACTGCTGATCTGCTCCCACACGATGTTGTGAGACTTCGTCGTCAGGGGGTATTCGATGTCGATTCGTTGCTTTCCCATACGCTTTCGGTAAGTACTTGTTGTTGTTTTCGCTCGTTTATTTCGGCACAAAAGTACGAATTTTCTACGGAAATACAAAATATTTCTCGAAAAATTTTGTTAGTTCCGGAAAAAGTAGTACCTTTGCACCCGCTTAACAAAACAGTTGATGGCGGGATAGCTCAGCTGGTTAGAGCGCATGATTCATAATCATGAGGTCGCCGGTTCAATCCCGGCTCCCGCTACTATCAAAGAAATCAGCAAGTTACGACACGGTAGCTTGCTGATTTTCGTTTGTGTCCCTTTAGAGTTGTTTCACGGGGAAGGTGAAGTAGGTGTCAGGGAAAGGCTCGTCTTTGAGGGTGAAGTGCCACCACTCGCTGTCGAGGGCCTTGAATCCGTGGCGGAGCATCGCCTGACGCAGGATCATACGGTTGGCGAACTGCTGTGGGGTGATGCTACGGCCTGCGGGACTCTTGCTGTTGTCGCCCGTATATTCACCCGTCTCGGGATTGCCGCAGAAGTCCGGATGGCTTTCTGGTCCGAACCAGTCGAAAGTGCCGCCCATATCAAGTTCCTTCTCCGTAGTCATATCGAAGAGGGTGAGATCGACGGTGGAACCGCGTGTATGGCCGCTTTTCTCATAGATGTACTCCTGTTCGAAAAGTACACTTTTGTCGAGGTCGGGATAAAAGTAGGTCTTCATCAGCGTGTCGGGGATGTCTTCCGCCCAGCGCACAAAATGGTCTACACCCATCTGCGGACGGTAGGCATCATAGATCTTCAACCGATAGCCTTGCGCCTTCACATCGTCGCTGACGGCACGGAGGGCCTGGGCTGCCTGTTTCGTCAGCAGGGCGGTGGGTTGCAGATAACCGTCTACGCGTGTGCCCACGAAATTATAGGTGCCGTAGTAACGGATCTCGAGGATGGCGTCGGGCACCACATCGGTGATGTTCGTAAACTGACTGCTGTCATCGGTGGGAGACACTGCGGCCTGTTGTTGGTTGTTGGAACAACGATAGGCCGTCATTACGCCGCTGATGATGAGGACGATGGCGATCATCCATAGATAATTTCTCTTCATATTCCCCTTTTTTGGTGGCAAAGGTACAAAAAAAGCCACAGATTACACAGATTATCACAGATTTTTCGTACCTTTGCGATGTAAATTATCATCGTCCAATGAGAAAATTGCGTTTCATCTGTCTGCTGACACTGATTACTTCTCTATTCTCAGTTGTCACTATCTCCGCCCAGGACGTCCTCGGCCTGGATGGCTCCTGGGATCTCTCCCTCAACGACTCGACGCATTACGACGACTATGTGATGCTGCCTGGCTCTCTCCAGTCGAACGGGAAAGGCGGTAGCAATTTCGTGGGCAAGGCTTGGTATCGGAAGGGTGTCTATATACCCCGTGACTGGAGGAAACAGTGTGTGACGCTTTTCCTCGAACGCCCTCATGCCGAAACCACCGTCTATATCAACGGCAAGGAAATCGGTCATCAGACCTCACGTTTCACGCCCCATCAGTATGATGTGACGCAGCATCTTGTAGCAGGCTATCGCAACACCATCGCCGTCTGTGTGAACACCAGTGAATGTAACGGAGTCTCAGGACGGATGGAACTCCTAACCCAGCCTCGAGAGATAAGCATCAAGCAGGTCAGGATCAATCCTGAGCCTGTGGACGGTTTCCTGCAAATGACGGTATGGTTCGACAGCGAGCACCATCCTGCGACGTATTTCGAGGATATGGTGATCATGATTGTGCCGGATGACAAGAAAGAGGAAATCTCTTTTATGGCTACGGAGGATATTACCAGCCGGAAAATGGACCTGCGCATCCCTATCGGATCGGTTTTCGCCTTATGGGATGAATTCAGTCCGAAACTCTACCGGATGGGTATCAGGGTGGGCGACGATTACTATGAGACGACATTCGGCCTGCGGACGGTGAAGTCGGCAGATAAACGGTTGTCTGTTAATGGGCGCCCGCTCTGGTTGCGAGGCACGTTGGAGAACGGCTTCTTCCCCAAGACAGCCTCTCCGCCTGCTGATGAAAGCTCATGGACTGATATCTTCACAAAGGTGAAGGGTTATGGTCTGAACCATGTGCGTTTCCGCACCTATTGTCCTCCTGATGCTGCTTTTGATGCTGCCGACAAGCTGGGTGTCTATCTCCTGTTTGAAGGGGCGATAACGCCTGAGGAACAGAAAAGCATCTCAGACACCTACGGTCATCATCCTTCGCTGGTAATGATGACGGCTGGCGATGTCGGCGACGGATGGAACTGTCCGATGATTACCTGTGGGCAGAATCAGGAGGAACAGATGTCCTATTATAAACAGCAGGTCGAGCGTAACCTGCTTTCGAAGGACGAAGTGGGATTCCTGTTGCCGTCGCTTAACGACTGCTGTCGCTTCCCAGCCAAAGACTGGTGCGAATTCTGTTCTCCCCTGGTACCTTTGGCGCGATTCCCGAAGTCCGACTATACCACTGCCGATACACTTCAGGTGCCTGTCGAAGTCTATAACGCCCTCTATGGCAATATCTCTCCCATCCGCAAGACTTACTTCATCACTGAGGGAGAGCGTGTCATTACGGGTGGCGGCCTCTCTTCCGACAGCATCCCGATGGGTAAGAACTGCGCCATCGGTACTGTCGTCTATCCCCTCGACAGCATCAGCAAGCCCTCGAAACTCACCCTCACCGTCAGAATCGGTAAGGAGGTGGTGAACCACTGGGACTTCTGGGTTCGTTCTGAAGCGCCGAAACAAGAAGACAATCTCAACGAATAACGATATGCAGATGACCAGACACTACCTGACCCTCCTGCTGATGCTCTGTTGCGTCAGCGCCCAGCCGCAGGGGCGTGAGAAATATGAGTACATGCGCAATCTGCCGGTCTATGCCGACTCGCTCATCGCCGATCTGACCTATCCCCTGGCATGGGGAAATAGCGACATCCGTGACTTCGACGCCTGGAAACGGGCTGCCCGTGAAAAGGTGTTTGACTGTATGCTCACCCCTCCGCCGGCACCCGTCAACGGCTTTGAGGCAAAGGTCCTCTATGAAGAACAGCGCGAGGGCTACAAGGCCCGTAAACTCGAGATCCGCCTCTCCAGATATTATACTGTTCCTGCCTATATGCTCATTCCTGATGGCGACGGCCCTTTTCCCGCTGTGAATGTGCTGCACGACCACGGTGCCCATCTTTTCATAGGCAAGGAGAAGGTCATCCGTCCCTTGGCCTGTGAGGATTCCGTCGTTATCAGCGATGCTGAGGCCTGGGTTCAGAACTACGAGGGCCAGTACTTCGGCGACTATCTCGCCCAGCACGGCTTTGTGGTTTTCTCCTCCGATGCCCCGATGTGGGGTGAGCGTGGTCAGAAGGAAGGGCCACGTCGTGACAAATACGATATGATTGCCGGCAATATGATGATGTACGGCATCGACCTCTCTGCCTATATGACCTACGACGATATCCGTGCCACAGATTATCTCGCCTCCCTGCCTGAGGTGGATCCGAAGCGTATCGGTTGTACAGGCTGGTCGATGGGTGCCTACAGGACGTGGATGCTCTCAGCGCTCTCTGACCGTATCAAGGCAGGGGCGGCCGTCTGTTGGATGGTGACTACCGACGAACAACTCTCCTTCCGATACAAGCGTACGGAGAACGGCGGCTTTGCCAACTGTCTGCCGGGTTTGCGCCGTTGGCTCGACTATCCTCATATCGCCAGCATCGCCTGTCCCAAGCCGATGCTCTTCATCAACGGCTCTCAGGACAAGCTCTTCCCTGTGGCTGGTGTGCAGAAGGCCTTCACCATCATGCACGACGTTTGGAGGAGTCAGGGCGCAGACGACAGGTTCGAGACCGAACTCTGGGACATGCCCCACAGCTGTCCCCTCCGTGCCCAGGAACGTGTTCTGCAGTTCTTTCAGAAGTTTTTGTAATCACTTCCCCTCCTAAGTTAGGAGGGGTCAGGGGTGGTCTGAACAGCCTCAGACAATGCGCTTCTTCAGACCCCCTCTAACTCCCCCTAACTTAGGGGGAGAAACACAGCCCCCTCTATCTCCCCCTAACTCAGGGGGAGAAAAAAAGAGAGGCCTTGATGACCTCTCTTCTCCGTGACTCGTTTGGGGCTCGAACCCAAGACCCCAACATTAAAAGTGTTGTGCTCTACCGACTGAGCTAACGAGTCGACCTTTTCATGCAATCTTTCGAAAGCGGGTGCAATGATGGTGCAAACCGAGAGCAGAAAGCTGGCTTTTTGCCGAGGTGCAGCCCATCATCGCGAGCGATTTCTGCGAAATCGGGTGCAAAGGTACAACGTTTTTTTGAATCTGCCAAATTTATTGGAAGGATTTTTACTCAGACGATGCTTTTTGCCTTGTTTTTTCCTCTTCCAGTGCCTTCTGGTAGCACGTTCGGCATAGCGGCTCATACTCTGCCGTCTCGCCCAGCAGCACCCGCTGCGACCCTTCGACGGTGCGATGGCTGACGTATGCCAGACTGCCGCATTTCACGCAGATGGCATGCACCTTCGTCACATCGTCGGCGATGGCACAGAGGGCTGGCATCGGACCGAAGGGAACACCTTTGTAGTCCATGTCGAGTCCTGCGATGATCACACGGATGCCACGGTTGGCCAGTTCGTTGCACACCTCCACGAGCCCCATGTCGAAGAACTGTGCTTCGTCGATGCCCACCACGTCGCAGTCCGACGAGAGAAGCAGGATACTTGCCGACGAGTCGATGGGTGTCGACATGATATGCTTCTGGTCGTGACTGACGACATCCTCCTCGGAGTACCTCACGTCGATGGCGGGCTTGAAGATCTCCACTTTCTGCCGAGCGAACTGTGCCCTCCTCAGACGACGGATCAGCTCCTCAGTCTTGCCCGAGAACATCGAACCGCACACCACCTCGATTCTTCCCATGCGATGTGCCTCTCCTGTCATGTTTTCTGCTATCATGACTGCAAAATTAGCAAAACGTTTTAAAATTTGCAAAGATTTTGCCGCTTTTTTTGTCTATTTTGAATATTTACGCTAAATTTGTCCCCTGAAATGGGCATATTGTATATTGTTCCAACGCCTGTAGGCAATTTGGAGGATATGACACTACGTGCCATCCGCCTTCTAAAAGAGGTTGACCTCATCCTTGCCGAAGATACCCGGACGTCGGGCATCCTGTTGAAGCATTTCGATATCCGAAACTCCCTTATGTCACATCATAAGTTCAACGAACACGGCACCAGTGCCGCTGTCGTCAACCGTCTGTTGGCTGGTGAGAACGTGGCTTTGATCAGCGATGCCGGCACGCCTGGCATCAGCGATCCTGGCTTCTTCCTCGTCCGCGAGGCGGTGAAGGCTGGGGTAGAGGTGCAGTGCCTGCCTGGGGCGACGGCCTTCGTACCAGCCCTGGTGTCGAGCGGCCTGCCCTGCGACCGATTCGTGTTCGAAGGCTTCCTCCCCCAGAAGAAGGGACGGAAGACGCGACTGGAGGAACTCGCCGCCGAGACGCGCACGATGATCTTCTACGAGTCGCCCTACCGTCTGGTGAAGACGCTCCAGCAGTTTGCCGAGGTCTATGGCGAAGATCGTCAGGTCAGCGTCTGCCGTGAGATCTCGAAGGTGCATGAGGAGAGTGTCCGAGGCACCCTCGCCGAGGTGATCGCCCACTTCAACGAGACGGAGCCCAAGGGTGAGATCGTCATCATCCTTGCAGGCCGGAGTGAAAAGGTGAAAGAGCCACAGATTACACAGATTCACACAGATATAGAGATTCACACAGAATAAAATATTAAACTTCAAAATTCAAACTTATGAGAAAATTGATTGTTTTGGCCCTTGGAGGCCTGATGGTTGCAAGTTGCAACGACGGAGTGAAGAAAGTAGAGCAGGTTGCCCTCTTGCAGCGTGACTCGCTGGAGCAGATCATTGCCCAGAAAGACAATGAGATCAACGACATGATGACCACCCTGAGTGACATCGAGGAGGGCTTCCGTGAGATCACAGAGGCACAGAACCGCGTCACACTCGCCAAGGAGGGTGAAGGAACCAACACCAAACTGCGCATCAAGGAGAACATTCAGTTCATCCAGTCTGCCATGAAGCAGAACAAGGAACTCATCAACAAGCTGAAGCAGCAGGTGCGTGAGAGCAGCGTCAAGGGTGAGCAGCTGAAGAAGATCATCGACAACCTGACGGAGCAGATGCAGCAGAAAGACCAGCAGCTGCAGGCTCTGCGTGAGGAACTCGACAAGAAGGACATCCACATCGCCGAGCTCGACGAGCAGGTGGCAGGCCTCAATCAGAACGTTGCTAACCTGACTCAGGAGAACACCCAGAAGGCTGAGACCATCTCTACTCAGGACAAGCAGATCCACACCGCCTGGTTCGTCTTCGGCACGAAGAAGGAGCTCAAGGAGCAGAACATCCTCGACAAGGGTGAGGTGCTGCAGGCCAACTTCAACAAGGACTACTTCACCAAGATCGATATCCGTATCGACAAGGAGATCAAGCTCTACAGCTCTTCTGCTGAGATTCTGACCAACCATCCTGCCGGCAGCTATACGCTCCAGCGCGATGCCAAGAAGCAGTATGTGCTCCGCATCAGCGATCCCCAGCGCTTCTGGTCAACCAGCAAGTACCTCGTCGTACTGGTGAAATAGAGAAGTGAGAAGTGAAAAGTGAGAAGTGAAAAGTGAGAAGTGAAAAATTAATCCCCTCGCCAGAGTCGGCGAGGGGATTTCCGTTTATTTGCGTATCAGTGTCGAGCCGAGCCTGCCCAGCTGTATGGCATAGACACCCTTGCCCAGTCCTGCCGTGCTGATCGTGCCACCCTCGACGGCTGTCTCTCTGACGAGTACGCCCTTCAGGTTGTAGATCGCCACGCTTGTTCCGTCCTCAGCGCCGTCAGCATACACCATGTCGCCAGCCACGCGGAAACTCACGTTGCGCGGCTGTTCCTTGCTGAGTGTGGGGATGCTGGTCTCGATGCCGAGCACGTAGAGCAGTCCCTTGTAGGCATTGATTTTACCGTATCCGAACTTTGCAGCAGCCCGTTTCGTGAAATCGTCGTTATCGCACGAATGGGCTAAGATGTCCTTGATGTCCTGACAGGTGAGTCTCTTGCCCATGTCATTGGCCGCCTGCATCCAGAGAGCCACGATGCCAGCTGTGGCCGGGGTCGCCATCGACGTGCCGCTCAACGTTCCCCAGTAATAGTCGCGGCTCTTGGTCTGGCCAATAAACTGTCCGTCGTAGGCCTTGCGCTGGTAGATGGGCAAATCCTCCACACCGGGCTCGAAGCTGTTGATGGCTGCTACCACGTTGGTGCCAGGCGCGCAGACGTGGGGGAGCTTGTGACCTGCCAGGTCGGTGCCGTAGCTGCTGAATTCGGCTATGCTGCCGAGTGTCTCGCCCGTCTCCTGTGCTTCTGTGCCTTCATACTTGATCTTGTCGTTGGCACACCAGGCTCCTACCGACACGGGTTCGTCGGAGGTGCCCCAGTCGCATACAGAGAGTTTGCCGGAGCCTTTGACCGTCTTGCCGTCCTGTCTCACTGCCCGCAAGTTCATTCCCATGTCACCCCAGGCGTGCAGTTCCGTGTCTTCTTCGGGCACTAAGTAGAGATTGTATCCCCAGAAAATGGGATCGTTGTTAGGATCCACCGATTCGATCCATTCCGTGCCGGTTTGAAATACATACACCTCTGTATAGGTGTAGAGACTGTCTTGCTGGTCCAATGCTTGGTTCTGATAGCAGAATATCGCCAATTGTCCGCCTGTCATATACTTCAAGAATTCCTTTTTGGCAGCCTCCTCTTCTTTTGTTTCAAACTCCTGCTCCCCGTCATTAAAGTCGAAATACATGCCATTACCGTATTTTGTCCTGCCGTCACTGTTGAAGGTGACGGGCATGCGGTAGTATTCCTTGTTTTCGTTGATGTTGACGATGCCGATTTTCATCTTCACGTTCTTCGTGGTCTTGAAGCCGCCCCATACAAGGTTGTCCGTATAATAGCTGTACGGTACGAGTCTCAGCGTGTCCTTGGCCTTCACTTTCTCGTGGAGATAGGTCTCGCCTGAAGCTTCGTTGCCGGCTGCGAGCATCACTGCCATGTTGTCTTCCGTGCAGAATCCCTTTAAGACGCGTGCAATGTCGCTGGTGCCGTCGTGCCATCCCGCGTGCGAGTTTACGCTCATGGATACCACGAGTGGCTTTTGGGCCTGTTCTGCCTCCCACGACATAAAGTTGAGGCCCTCCAAGACGTTCCATGCATCAGCGTTCTCAGAATTCACGATGTTGCAGAGCAGGATGTCTGCCTCAGGTGCGATGCCGCCGACAGGTTTGTCGGCCGTACCCTTGATGTCGCTCATGGTGCTGCCAGCGGCGATGCTGATGCAGTGTGATCCGTGCGATCCTCCGGCATCCTTCGCCTTCAGTGTGTCGAGCAGTTCTTCGGGTTTGTAGTAGGCCGAGCCTGAGAGCGTTCCCTGCGTGCCGTCGGGGTTGGTAATGACGACGGAATCTCCGCCGAAGGTTGAGTTGCCTGGCTCATAGAATCCTTTGATGCGCAGGTTGCCGTCCTTGTCCTTGAACATCGGGTGGGTCGTGTCGAAGCCGCTGTCGAGGATGCCCACGATGACGCCCTTGCCCGTATAGGCCTGTGGCAGCTGGGGGCCTGAGCCGTCGATCACCTCTTCGGCCTGCGTCACCTGGCGCGTCACGTCGGTCTTAATCGACGCCTTCGGGGGCATGTTCACGATACTCACGCCCTTCACGCCAGCCAGCGCCTCCAGCTTGGAGTAGGGGATGTCGAGCACGATCAGGTTGCCTTTCACCATTCTCACCTGAGCGCCGATCTCCTTCGTGGCGTTGGCCACCTCACGGGCGTCGGCATCCTTGGCGCATGTCACGAAGAGCTTCATGCGGGCGTTCTCCTCTACGGCCTCGCCACGCGTGCGGGCCTTCTTCACTTTCTGCTCATACTGCTTCTTGGCAATTTTGGCCTGTGGGCTGATGAATCCCTGCCCGGCTACTGTCAGCGCGAAGGGCAGCAGGATGGCGAGTAATAACTGTCTCATAGTCTTGTAAGTTATTTATTAATAATGTGTAGTCTTATTCAATGGCGTGGCGGTTCAGGAACACGTAGGTCGTGTTCAGCGCGATGTAGTTCTTGCGCATATACCAGATGCCCTTGTATCGGCCTGTTTCGCCCCACGAGTTCTTCACCATATAATACTCGCGCCCCTGCTGGTCCTTCGCCTTGCCGTAGATCAGCATCACGTGGTCGTAGGTGGCCTCCCACGAGTCGAACCGCTGCTGGCGCAGTTCCTGCGTGGGGGTCGCATCTTCCTGTGCCAGTCCCTGACGGTCGAAGCCGTTGCCGCTCACGTCGCCGCCCCAGCACACGTTGTATCCTCTGTCTATCGCCGTGTCGATGATGTTCATCAGCGAGTCGAGGGGCACGTTATAGCTCGGTCTCAGCCGCCACTTATAGGGCGCCTCTATGATAAAAGAGGTGTAGAACGGATGATGCGTGAAGCTGGTGTAGCTCACGTAGTCGTCGAAGTCCAGTTGCAGGCTCTCCGCAAAGCTCTTCGGCGTGTACTCCTTCCCCTCATAGACGAACTTCTCCGGACACTTGCCTAAATAGGCGTCGAGGATGCCCTGATAGCCCACCAGCCACTGCGGGGACAGCTTCTTCGCCTTGCTCTTGCCCACTGCCTCGATATACGGCGTGAGCACGCTGAAGAACTCGTTGAAGTTGGCCAGCGAGTCACCCGTCAGCGATCCAGGTGCCGGCATCGCCTCCTCAGGACAGATGCCGTGTGTCTGATATACCGAGAGCACATCGTCTGCCGAGCCGCCTTCCGAGAAGCGGCTGTCGCCGTGCATTCTCACGTAATAGATCGCCTCGTCCACGTAGTTCTTGTTTGCCACGAACATCTCGCAGAGGTCGTACGTCTTCCCCGTCTTCCTGAGGATCTCGCCCTCGAAGAATCCCGTTGTCGCATAGTCCCAGCAGGTGCCGCTGCGGTTCTGGTTCTTCACTGGCGTGATCGGGTTCTCCATCACGACGGTAAACACGAGCGAGTCCTTTTTCTCCTCCGTCTGAGTCTTTTTCGCACCCCCGGCCTGAGCCGCAGATGCGCCCAGCATCGTCAGGATGACCAACATTGCTTGTCTGTAATTCATCACTTTTCCTCAATTTAACGCCACAAAGATAAGCATTTCCCCTGAAACCACCAAACAATTCCCATAAAAAAGTGCTTTGTGCCTTTGGTATTCTGCCCGAATCTTTGTACTTTTGCAGCGCGATTTGAATACCAGAAGTTTTAAGTATGAAAAAATTGTGTGATTTCATAGCCCGCTGGATGGGCGTGATGGTGTTGATAGTGGCGGCATTGTCGCTCACCGTGCCGGCATCGTTTGTGTGGATTGACACGTGGGCCATCAACCCCATGCTGGGTGCCATCATGTTCGGAATGGGACTGACGCTCTCACCCGCTGACTTCAAGGTTGTGCTGAGCCGTCCCAAGGATATACTCATCGGTTGTCTCACGCAGTTCACCGTCATGCCGCTGTTGGCTCTGGGCTTGACGTGGGCATTCTCGCTGCCTCAGGAGCTGGCCATCGGTGTTATACTCGTGGGCTGTTGTCCGGGCGGCACGGCGTCGAATGTCATCACCTATCTGGCCAAGGGCGACCTGGCGCTCTCCGTGGGCATGACCGCCGCCTCTACGCTGCTGGCGCCGCTGTTGACGCCGTTGCTCGTGTGGCTGCTGGCTGGTACGATGGTCGATGTCGATACCGTGGGCATGCTGATGAGCATCGTCTATGTCGTCATTGCGCCCATCGTCTGCGGACTGCTTTGCCAGCGCTTCCTTCCTAAGCTCACTAAGCTCCTCACGCCCTATCTGCCTGCGTTCTCGTCGGTGGTGATCGCGATGGTGGTGGGCATCGTCGTGTCGCACAATGCCGCCCGGCTGCTGACCGCAGGCCTGCTGATCGTGGCAGTCGTCATGATTCACAATCTTCTCGGACTGGCCATCGGCTTCACCGTGGGCCGTCTGTTGCACTTGCAGAGACCCAAGTGCGTGGCGCTCAGCATCGAGGTGGGCATGCAGAACTCTGGCCTCGCCTCCTCCTTGGCCGTGCTCCATTTCGCCGCCTATCCGCTGGCCACCATCCCTGGTGCCGTCTTCAGCGTATGGCATAACATCAGCGGCGCCCTCGTCGCTAAACTGTATTCATTAAATAAGACATGAGGGAATCAGGTTTTCGCCTGATTCCCTCTCCTCTTAGAATGGGCCTCTGCCCATACAGCTCGTTGTTCCGATTGCCGTCAGAAATGCTGTGAGCGCAGCTACTATCACCTTCACCGCCAACTCCACAATCCTCTGTTTCTTCATGATTTACCTCCTTCCTGCGATTTGAGTATTAATTTCTCCCCCTGAGTTAGGGGGAGCCAGAGGGGGTCTGAAGAAGCGCTGATCATGCGGCTGTTCAGACCACCCCTCGCTCGGCTTTGCCGCTTGCTACCGAAGGGGCGCAAGAACCCCTCCTGACTCAGGAGGGGAAGAGATTAGCCGCCTGCTCCAGGACGCTCGTCGTCGTCACCGCCGCCACCAGTGTTCGTGCCGCCGCCGCTGTTCGTGCCTCCACCGCTCTGGGTTCCGCCGCCCTGATTCGTGCTGTCGTTGCCGCCACCGGCATTGTCGCCTACAGGCGCCAGCAGATAGCTGATCGGCGTCTTCTTCTGCACGCGGCGCACCTTGCCGTTCACCGTGCGCTTCTCGCTC
>CACYQO010000064.1 GCA_902776545.1 uncultured Prevotellaceae bacterium
TACAGCCCGTCAGGAGCACCACCGCTCCCACAACTATGATTCCTATCAGTCTTTTCGCAATCATCGCTGCAAAGTTACAAATAAATATTGAAAGTTGTACCGCTATTTTTGCAAAAGCCTCACACTTCAGAGACATTCCCGACGGAGCCAGAGGGCGAAGAAAGGATCATAGACCATATATACACCTTTGTCTTCTGTAATCAGGTCTTTGTCCAAGAGGTTGCGTACGGCGGCTGTCACAACACTGACTGTCTGCAAGTGATGTCGTTTGATAAACGATTTGCTTGTAATGCCCTTTGCGTTACCATCCCTCGCTATCGCAAGGAATACCTCCCGTTGTTTCTCTGGCAGTTTGTCAAGCAAATCTGAATAAGTCTCTGTGAACATGTCGAGGATGTATTCTTCTGCTCCATCAACCATGTCTTCGGTACATCGCTGTCCAGGCAGTGTTTTCATAAACAAAACGTTCAATAGTCGCTGGACACAGGATGTCACAGCGTCGAAACGTTTATAAACATTTTCTACAACTGCGCTGTCGATGCTTTTCCCGTATTTCTCAAATTGCATCTGGGCAAACTCCACGTATTTCTCAACAGATATTGGCCTAAGGTTCATAATCAGTACCGACTGGTAGAACGGTCTTGACGGTGACGTAAAGATCTTTCCCATCAGATGTCGCTTACTGCCAGAAAAGATAAACGTTGCATTAATGCATTTCTGCATATAGGTTCTGAGCGTTGCTTCTATATTGGGAGAGTCTGCATATTTCTCAATCTGTTGGAACTCGTCGATACAAACCATACAGGGCTTGTCGGCCTTGTTGAGATATTCGAAAATCTCGTCAAGCGTAGTTTCTGGGTATTCAATATCTCCTAAGCCAAGACTCCAAGTCGGGAAATTGTTCACATCGTAGGTAATTTCACTACGGAGCGAACGCAAAATCTGCAGGAACCGTTCCCAGGCCTCTTTTCCTTTTGGCTTTAATTCATCAAGGATAGCACGGCCGAAGACATTCACGAAGTCACGGAGGCTGTCTGTGGCATAGATATCAATATGAAATGTATAGTACTTATCCTTTATTTCTGGCTGCAGGAAACAATGACGAATTAAGTTGGTCTTTCCTACTCGGCGAGGAGATATCAAAGCCATGTTGTTGCCATTGGTCGTCAGTTCCACCAATTGGTTCGTTTCCTTCACCCTGTCGCAGAAATACTCTGGACCTGCGTATCCTTTTGTAACAAACGGATTATCCATAACTTGCTCATTTTGAGTGCAAAGATATGAAATTTATTCATTTTATCCTAATTAGGATTATCCTTTTTAGGATAATTTAAGAACAGAGGGCGAATCTCCCGTTGCTTGGACGGAGTTTGGCTGGGTTTAGAAAAGAAATAATCATCTTCGTTTGGCTTTTCGGTTGATTCTTTGTAATTTTGCGGCGAAATAGAGAAATAATGAAGAAAGGGATTATTATAGTAGTGGCGATTGTGCTGGCGGTGCTGATGGCGGCAACCATCGGAGGAAGCTTTTATATGATTGAGTATGCACTGGCTCCTGATGCGGAACGGACGGATACGGCAGCCTGTTTTAGGGAGTTAGTGAAGAAGTATCCAGAGGTGAGACCTTGGCTCGACAGCCTCAACCAGCGTAAGGCCTTGCGCGATACCTTTATTATGATGCCCACAGGCGAGAAGCATCACGGGTATTTTATACGGCAGGAGGCAGGAGTCAGGAGTCAGGAGACAGGAGTCGGGAGTCAGGAGACAGGAGTCAGGAGTCAGGAGGGAAGGAGTCAGGAGGGAAGGAGTCAGGAGGGAAGGAGTCAGGAAAGAAGGAGTCCTGTGGCGATTGTCGTACACGGTTGGCGCGATACAGCCATCAAGTTTATGATGATTGCCCGGATCTATGAACAGGCGGGCTACAACGTGCTGATGCCAGACCTTCATGCCCACGGCCTCAGCGAGGGCGAGGCGGTACAGATGGGTTGGAAGGACAGAAAGGATGTACTCCATTGGATGACTGTCGCCTCGGAACTGTTTGGTACTAACGACTTTGTCATTCACGGTGTGTCGATGGGAGCTGCTACAACGATGTGTGTGTCTGGCGAGAAGATGCCCGAATGCGTGAAAAACATCCGTTTCATCGAGGATTGCGGCTATACCAGCGCGTGGGATGAGTTCAGCTATGAACTGAAAGAGTTGTTCGGACTGTCAGATTTCCCGCTACTGTACGCTACGTCTTTGCTGTGCAAGATTAAATACGGTTGGAGCTTTGGCGAGGCCTCTCCCATCAAACAAGTCGAGAAGTGCCCCTACCCTATGTTATTCATTCACGGCGATAATGATACGTTCGTTCCCTCTGAGATGGTTCATCCACTCTACGAAGCTAAAAAAGGGGAGAAAGAGATATGGATTACTAAGGGAACGGAACATGCGAGATCATATGCTGATTATCGTGAGGAGTATGTTAAGAAGATCAGGGCGTTCATTAAGGATTCTTCAGACCAGCCGTAGCCCAGTAACATAGGATTGTTCAGACCACCCCTAACCCCTCCTAACTTAGGAGGGGAAAAGGCGCTGATTATTTTGGTTCGACATGTACGGCTATGTGGGTTTCCTCGCCATAGTGGGCTCTTAATAGGTCCTCCACCTCTGAGGCTTTGTCGTGGGCTTGGCGCAGGCTAATGTCACCATCCATCAGGATATGCAGTTCGATGGCATAGTGATTGCCAATCCGACGGGTTCGCAGGTCGTGCGGTTCCACCACTCCAGGCAACGATGCCACAAGTTGCAGAATCTCATTCTCAACGGCATCTGGCAAAGAGTGCTCCATCAGGTCACCGATGCCATTTCGCAACAGATCGACAGCCACCTTCACAATAAACGCACCCACGACGACAGAGGCCAAAGGATCGAGCACCGTCCAGCGCTGACCTAAGAAGATGGCTCCACCTATGCCTACTGCCGTTCCGATAGAAGACAAAGCGTCGCTGCGGTGATGCCAGGCATTGGCTTCGACAGCCTGCGACTGCAACTGACGGGCCTTCACCATCGAGTAATGATAGACGGCCTCCTTCAAGACTATTGACAACAAGGCTGCCCACAGCGCCAACAGTCCTGGGGCCTGCAACTCTTCACCCTCCAACCAAGCCACAATCTTCGTCGCCCCATTGTAAAGGATACCTATCGCCACCGTCAGCAAGGCCACACCTATCAGCGTCATTGCCAGCGTCTCGTACTTACCGTGACCATAGTCGTGCGACTTATCCTGAGGCTTGCCGCTGATATGGACGAACACCAAGACGATGACATCCGTCACGAAGTCGGACAGCGAATGGACAGCATCGGCGACCATCGCAGCACTATGGCCCACGATGCCCGCTACGAACTTGAAAAGCAGCAGTATCACGTTTACTGCCCCTCCGACAAGTGTCACCTTATATATCTCTTTGTTCCTTTCCATTGCCACATATGTTGTTCATAATCCGTGCAAAAGTACAACTTTTCTCTGAAATATAACGAATTCTTCCAAAATAATTATATCTTTGCAAACAAATTATAACAAATCTGAGATGGCAGCATTCTTTACCTCCCTGAATGATTGGCTGTGGGGCAACATCCTGGTTGCTGCCTTGGTATGCTGCGGACTATGGTTCACGTGGCGGACACGTTTCGTACAGTTCCGTATGATCGGAGAGATGATACGGCTGTTAGGTGACTCGGTAGTCCCCTCTGAGAAAGGTAAGCGTCATATCTCGTCATTCGAGGCCTTCGCCGTATCCGTGGCAACCCGTGTGGGAACTGGCAATATGGCAGGTGTATGCCCCACCAGATACCAGAACTGGAGGCCGATCTCGACTGCTGGGAATAACAAATAACAAATGATATAAACCCTTTTAACACTAAATGAACTATGGAAAAGATCCAGAAAAGAGAAGAGAACCAGGCTTTGCGAGAGGCTTGGGATTTCGTAGAGCACACGGGACGCAGTATCTTCCTCACCGGTAAGGCCGGAACGGGAAAAACAACCTTCCTGAAGACCGTCATTGAACGGAGTAAGAAACGATCGATCGTTGTGGCACCAACGGGTGTGGCAGCCATCAATGCGGGTGGTGTGACCATCCACTCGTTCTTCCAGCTGCCTTTTACTCCCTTTGTGCCCAATGCCCGCATCAAGAGCAAGTTTGACTTCGGCAAGGAGAAACGCCGCATCATTGCCTCGCTCGACCTGCTGGTTATCGATGAAATCTCAATGGTAAGGAGCGATCTGCTCGATGCCATCGACTCCGTGCTCAGACGGTTCCGCGACAGATATAAGCCCTTCGGCGGCGTGCAGCTGCTGATGATCGGCGACCTGCAACAACTGACGCCTGTGGTGACAGCAGAAGACGAGGCAATGCTCAAACCCTATTACGACACGCCCTACTTCTTCGGCTCAAAGGCCCTGCAACAGATAGAATACGTCACGATACAACTGGAAAAGGTTTACCGTCAGGAGGACAATACGTTCATCGATGTACTCAACCACATCCGCGAGGCGCACCCTACGGCCGAAGACCTCACCTTATTAAATAATAGGTATAAGCCCGCCTTCATCCCCAAGTCCGGCGAAGGCTACATCCGTCTGACCACCCACAACCATCTGGCAGACAGCTACAACGAGCATGAACTCATGAAGCTGCCCGGTCGCAGTTATACCTTCCAGGCAAAGATCGAGGGCAACTTCCCTGAGTATTCCTATCCTACAAGCGAACAACTGACGCTGAAACTGGGCGCACAGGTGATGTTCGTGAAGAACGACCCTACGGGAGAGCATCGCTACTTCAATGGCCGCATCGGTGAGATCGTTGAGATTACTGACAAACGCGTATGTGTGCTTTGTCCTGACGACAGCGAGGCGATAGAAGTGGAACCGTTGGAATGGGAGAATGCGCAGTATCAGCTGAACCCTGAGACGCGAGAGATAGAGACCAAGGTGCAAGGCAAGTTCCGACAGCTGCCCCTGCGACTGGCCTGGGCCATCACCATCCACAAAAGTCAGGGCCTCACCTTCGATCACGCCATCATCGATGCCAATCTTTCTTTTGCCCCAGGACAGGTGTATGTCGCCCTCAGCCGTTGCCGTACGCTCGATGGAATGGTGCTTTCTGCTCCTATCGAGGCCCGCGCCATCATCTCCGACCAGCGCGTGGAGAACTATATCGGCCATCAGGAGGAAGAGGCCCAGAAGAGCATCCGTCAACTGCCACAACTGAAAGAGGAATACTATCGGCAGTTGTTGCTCGAGCTCTTCGACTTCCACGACATCTTCTATAAAGAGGAACATCTGCTGCGACTGATGACGGAGTTCTTCTATCACAGCTACACCGACATTACTGAACTGCACAAGCGTGTCTTAGCCGGCCTGAGTGCTGAAGCGATGGCGGTATCAGACAAGTGGTTGCAGAAGATCCGGCAGACACCTACGGAACAACTGCACCAGACGGAGTTCTTAGAGCGTGTGAAGCGTAGTGCCGCCTATTTTGAGGAGTCTATCCAAAAGACCTTCGGCAACGCCATCGGTCTGGCCGCAACCATCCAGAGCAACAACAAGCAGGCGATGTCACGTTTCAATGATTCGCTCTTAGAAACCAAGCAGGCCGTCCTCTCGCGCCGTTATCTCTTGGCGAGGATTGCCGAGCAAGGTTTTTCCATTGGCATCTATCTCCACGAGAAACAGTACTCGATGCTCGATGCCATCGACGAAGACCAAGTGAAGAAGAAAAAGTCCAAGGCCTCCAAAGAGCCAAAGCCGAAAAAAGAACCGAAGCCCAAGACGTGGGACGTGACCTATGAACTATACAAACAAGGCAAAAAGCCCGATGAAATCGCCAAAGAGCGCGAGCTGACCGTCGGCACCATCGTCGGCCATCTGGCTCATTTCATCCCTACTGGTGAGGTCACGCTCTCCGAACTCGTTCCCCCAGCCCATCAGGATGCCATCCTCAAAGTCGTGCGGATGATAGGCACCGGCGAGGGTAAGACGGCCATCAAGAGCCTCTGCCCGCCAGAAGTAACCTATCAGGAGATTGACCTCGTTCTTTCTACAATGGGAAAGTAGGGGTTTATTTCTGCGTTTTCAGTACACGATCCACGCTGCCGGCTTCGAGCAGAAGCTGACGCGCCTCGTCGTAAGAGAGGCCTAACGACTCACGGATCATCCGCGTACCACGATCCACCAGTTTGGCGTTCGTCAGCTGCATCTTCACCATTCGGTTGCCCTCGACGCGCCCCAATCGGATCATCAGCGTCGTGGAGATCATATTGAGCACCATCTTCTGGGCCGTTCCGCTCTTCATACGGCTGGAGCCTGTGACGAACTCAGGGCCTACGATGGTCTCGATGGGATAGTCGGCCGCCTCAGCCAGAGGCGTATCGGGATTGCTGGTGATGCAGCCCGTCAGCAGCCCGTTCTCCTTAGCTCTTTTGACCGCTCCGACGACGTAGGGAGTGGTGCCCGAAGCGGCGATGCCGATGATACAATCATCAGCATCAGGTTCATAGGTCAATACATCGCTCCAACCCCGCTCTTCATCGTCCTCAGCCTTCTCCACCGCATGGCGCAGAGCCTGGTCACCACCGGCGATGATACCCACCACCCAGTCTTCGGAAATGCCGAAGGTGGGAGGCAGTTCGCTGGCATCGAGCACTCCCAGACGTCCACTGGTGCCTGCGCCGACATAGAAGAGTCTGCCGCCGCGTTTCATCCTTGCCTCGACGGCCTCCACCAGCGCTTTAATCTGGGGCTTTGCCTGACGGACAGCCTCCGCCACCAGCGCATCTTCGTCGTTGATGTGCTGCAACAATTCTGCGACCGACATCTGCTCCAAATGGTCGTAGCGGGAGGGCTGTTCTGTAATCTTATTCATCTTTCTTGACTTGTTGGCGCAAAGTTACGAATAATCTGCGAATAATCCAACATTTTTTCGTATCTTTGCACCAGATATGAAGAAAATAGGATTATTACCCCGCATTGTGATCGCCATCGTGCTGGGCGTATTGATAGGAAACGTGCTGCCCGAAGGCTGGGTGCGCGTGTTTGTGACGTTCAACTATGTGTTCAGCCAGTTCTTAGGATTTCTCATCCCGCTCATCATCATCGGACTGGTGGCGCCTGCCATTGCCGACATCGGCCGTTCGGCTGGCAAACTGCTGTTGCTGACGGTCGGGCTGGCCTATGCAGACACTATCATTGCGGGACTGCTGGCTTTCTTTACGGGCACAGCCCTCTTCCCTGCGATGATAGACGCGGAGCCGTCGATAACGGTAGAGAATGTGCCGAAACTACAGCCCTACTTCCTCTTGGACATACCGCCCATACTCGACGTGATGGCTGCGCTGGTGAGTTCGTTCGTGATTGGCATCGGCATCGCCTATACCGACTCGCCGACGCTGAAGAAAGGCTGCGCGGAGTTCCGCATCATCATCGAAAAGACCATCGCGAAGGCCATCATCCCGCTCCTGCCGCTCTATATCTTCGGCATCTTCCTCGGCATGACCTATGTAGGCGAGGTGTATCATATCCTCTTGGTGTTCGGCAAGATCATCTGCATCATCTTCGCGCTACACATTGTCATCCTCATCTATGAGTACCTGATTGCCGGAGGACTGGCCCGCAAGAATCCGCTGCGGCTGCTGCTGAACATGCTACCAGCCTACATGACAGCCTTAGGCACTTCGTCGAGTGCCGCCACGATTCCCGTCACCCTGCGGCAGACGAAGAAGAACGGCGTGAGCGATGAAATCGCCAGTTTCTGCGTTCCTCTCTGCGCCACCATCCACCTCTCGGGCTCGATGATGAAGATCACCTGCTGCGCCCTCACCGTCTGTCTCATCGGCGGACTGCCTCACGACCTGCCGCTCTTCATCCATTTCATCATGCTCTTAGGCGTCTGCATGGTGGCGGCTCCAGGTGTGCCTGGCGGAGCGGTGATGGCGGCCTTAGGGCCGATGGCTGGTGTGCTTGGTTTCAATCCTGACGCTCAGGCGCTGATGATAGCCCTTTACATCGCGATGGACTCCTTCGGCACCGCCTGCAACGTGACTGGCGACGGTGCCCTCGCCGTCATCATCAACAAGCTGCACCGTCCGTCGTGATATCACAACATATTTGGGGGTTAAATTAAGATGAGCGAGACGAGGAAGGGGTTTATTCAGTTGCACCTAAGTGTGATGCTGGCGGGCTTTACGGGCTTGTTCGGACGACTGATCACGCTGAATGAGGTGGATATCGTGTGGTATCGCATGCTGTTTACGAGCCTGATTCTGCTGGTGTTCACGGGTCTGCCTAAGGTAGGCTGGCGGAAATTCCTGCAACTTTGCGGCTGTGGAGCGCTGTTGGGACTGCATTGGATACTGTTCTACGGCAGCATCAAGGCGTCGAATGTGTCTATCGGCGTGATTTGTTTCTCGTTGATAGGCTTCTTCACGGCCGTCTTTGAACCGCTTATTTTCAAGCGGCGGCTCTCTTGGCTTGAGTTGTTGTTCTCGCTGATTACCGTTTTGGGTGTATTCTGCATCTTCTCGTTCGATGCCCGCTATCGTTATGGTATTATGATAGGTGTGGTCTCGTCGGCCGTCTGTGCCCTCTATGCCATCTGCAACAAGAAGGCGAGCGTGGGTGTCCGCAGCCGAACGGTGCTGATGTATCAGATGTCGGGCGGTCTCATTCTGGTGTCGCTGATCATTCCTGTCTATCTGGCGTTCTTCCCCAGCCAGCAGCCTGTCATAGTCGTTCCTGAGGGTTCAAATCTGTGGTATATGCTCTGCCACGCGCTGTTCTGCACCGTTGGCATGTACCTCCTGCAGATTCAGGCCTTGAAGCGTCTCTCGGCCTTCACCGTCAATCTCACCTACAACCTCGAACCCTGCTACACCATCATCCTCGCCTTCCTTATCTTCGGCGAGGGCCGCGAGATCAATTTCTCTTTCTACGTCGGCATCGCGCTTATCTTACTCAGCGTCCTCTTGCAGACTCGTCGTGCTTGGGGGAAGTGAGGCGTCATAAAAGTTTTCACCAAATCAACGAATCCTTAAAGCGAAAAAAAGCAGAAATGTGTTGATGTTTATCACAAAGGGGCAGACCCTTTGTGAGAGAAATAATCTTACAAAATGATAATGTCGTAAGAATCATTTAGGAAACAAGGCATGAAACTGGGACTTTCAGTATTTGAAAGTCGGACTTTTAATACTGTAACCCCTCATTTTCAATAATCCACAACTTTGGGTTTATAACCCCTTGGAAATCAGGCTGATATGTTTTGGCTGGCGCGACAGGAGTTATTATGAATTTTGTTTACAAGCCGTTCTAAATTATCAGTCCGTTAGTAGCATCCTGTGACAATTGGGACAATTGGACAACTGTTTTTCTACACGCTTTGGGCGATGCGGAGGTGGGATATGGATGAGTAAGTAGTAGAAGTGAATAAGATAGTAATGATAATATTTATCAAATATTTCTAATATTTATTCATTCTCTATTCATTTAATATCTCATCATTCTCCCCTCGCGCTCTTCATGGTGCGAAAAAATGAATTGTCTTTTGTCCCAATTGTCACGCGGTTGGAAAATTATTCGTATCTTTGCACCCAAGATGGAGAAAATAAGATTTGATGTAGTCGGGCTGTACCACTGGGATTTGCGCGACCGATGGAAGGAATATGCCACTGAGGCTGTTGGCAGGGAATTGGTGCTTCAGCCCCAGCCGGAGAACATGAAAGACCCGTATGCCGTACGTGCCCGCGAGGGAAGCCTGCATGTGGGCTATGTGGCCGTTACAGATCTCGATGCAGTCTATCAGGCCCTGAAAGGCTCAGGCAGGCAGCGATTGAAGGGCACTGTGGTTGAGAGCAATCCCGATCCGCCCGTGCTCACCATAGAGGCCGAAGTGGAGGCGATAGACTGGACGTATGAACCCTTCGACGACAGCGTCTATGCCGACTGGCACTACGACGGTCTGCCGCTGATGCCGAAGAAACTGGAGCAGCTGAAAGACCTGACAGATGATCTGATGGAAGCGCTGGAGGGAGGTGCTTTGCAGGATGAGGTAACGAATCGCGACGCCATCACGGAAATGACGGAGCGGCTGCTGGAGACGATCCTCTACGACGTGAGTCGTGAGATGACCCGCGCCCGATACCGGATAGAACGGCTGCTGTCTGCCCAGGAAGACCCTGCGCTCAAAGCCCTTGCCGACCGACTGCGCCATCAGAAGGGCATGCTGATGAGACACGACTGCCGCGACCAGGTGGCCCGTTACCTCTTTGTCGAACTGCCTCAGGAACTACTGCGGAAAGGATTCCTGAAGAGCCACTACACGTACGACAACCGCCTCGACGGGCTGGAATCTCAGCTCGTCAGCTTCCCCTATCAGCTCTACGACAAGTTCCTAAACGACCCCGTGGACTTCCTGCGCGAGGTGTACTACCATCACGTGCCGAGAAAGTTCCTCTTCCCGCTCTTGTCTGGTATCGTGCTGATGATACTGAAAGGCCGCGTCAAGATAGAGCGCTGGGGCCGTGAAGGCGATACGCAGCCCATCCGTCAGATAGAGAACCTCCTGAAGCCCAAGAGCCCGACGGACGACGAAACAGACGGCGAGACAAATGACGAGGCTGACGCAGAGACCGTCCGCGAGGCGAAGATGAAGCAGGGGCTCAAGACGCTCATGGAAAAGACTGACGCGCACGGGAACCTTATTATTAATCAGAAGAACCTATGGGCAGCCATCATGTGCGTGCTCGTGTTTGAATACCACGTGACCGAGATAGACATGAAGGCCTTCTGCCGCAAGATGGACGAATGGGGCTTCGGCAAGGAGAGCGGCTATACGAACTACTGCGACTACGCCAGCATCGCCAAAGACTCCGACTATGCCACCAGAAGCTTTCCTGACTGGCGCGGAGATAGCACCAAACACAAGCGAATGGTCGCTGCCGTCATTTCAACGAGGGAAATCCTGCGCCCGTTGATCGGACGGAACTGAGCTCAACTCTGAGCCGACACTAATCATTTCCCCTCCTAAGTTCTTGCGTCCCTACGGTAGCAAGCGGCATAGCCGAGCGAGGAGGGGTTAGGGGTGGTCTGAACAGCCTACATCTGCAACGGCTGATTTACAAGAGCGCAAAATTTCCCTCTTGTAACACCCTACATTCCAACAAAAACATTCCAATCTCGTTCGAACGTTCCAACCCTCATTCCAACGCCCTCCCTAACCCTTGCACATATAAAAAAGTATGTCTACCTTTGCACCCGTAGACGACATTTTTAGATTTATGCAAAGATTTGTTTTTTCTATCAGCCACTCCATCAAGACGCCCGCTCAGATGCAGCCCTGCTCGCCTGAGCTCCTGAACGCTGCGATGGACGACCCGCAAGTGTGTAACGCCTGCCAAGAGATTGCCCGGCATCTCGCGGAGGTAAAAGAAGGTACGCTCACACGCGAGGCCTTCGAATCTCTCAAGAGTCAGATCAAGGCTGACAACCTGCCCGTGGTGTGCTTCCACGCCACCTTCTCCGACGGCTACCGCCACAATCAGTCGGCTGTGCCCAGCGGACTCTCCATCTACGATGTTGACCACCTCAGCATCGATCCTCGCGCGTACTACTTTAATAAGGTGGCTGGTCGCGAGGCCGAACTCGACATCTGCCTGGCTCACGTCTCACCCAGCGGCGAGGGCATCCGACTGGTGTTTGTGATGCCTCAGGGCATGTCGTTGGCAGAGGCTCAGCAGTGGATGGCCCAGCAGTTGGGCGACGAATCCTACGACGGCTGCGTGAAGGATATGGCCCGCTGCTCGTTTGTGGTCTGCCGCGACTATGTGCTCTACTACGACGAGGAGGAATTGTTTGCCGAGCGCGAGGTCAACGTGCCCGAGAACCCTGTGACAATTGGGACAAAGGACAATGCGTTTTCTGCGCCCGTCCTGCCGCCTGCTGCCGATGAAACCGCCGATTTCGAGGACAACTTCAACGGCATCCGCTATCCTCAGATTGTCCGTGCAATGGAGGAACTGCTGGGTGGTGTGCCTGCTCAGGGCGCCCGCAACAACTTCATCTTCGCGATGGCCTGCCATCTGCGCTACGTCTGCAACGACGATCCGCGATGGATTGCCCAGGTGCTGCCCCGCTATGGTGAGGAGGAGGTGAAGTTTCTGTCAACGGTGCGTTCTGCCTGTAACCGTCCGCAGACCAAGACGGTGCCCGACCTCGTGAATCGCGTCTTGGATCAGGCTCGCAAGCAGCAGCAGGTGGACGAACTGGTTCAGCAGAGCGGCATCCATGCCTCCCAGCCGCCCGTGATGCCCCAACGCCTCACCAAGTTCCTGCGCTTCATCACCAAGAATGTGCCCGAGCATCTGCGCCCAGCCGCAGCGATGGGTGTATTTCCCCCGCTGGGAGCCCATTGCAAGGGCGTGAAGTTCCGCTACAACGACAATGCCATCGTGGAGCCTACCTTCATGAACGTCTTGGTGGCAGAGATGTCGAGCGGTAAATCGTGCGTCAATGAGCCTATCAACGCCATTATGGCCGACATTAAGGAGCGCGACGCCAAGAACCGCAAGCTGATGCAGGAGTACAAGGAGCAGTACGACACGTGCCCCTCCGACGAGCAGAAGCCCGAGCGTCCCAAGGGATTGGCAGTGCAGTGGGTGAAGTCAGACATGACCCCTGCGGCCTTCGTCCAGCTGATGGCCGATGCCGGCGGTAAGTTCCTCTATTCGCGCCTCGATGAAATCGGGCTTTTGAACCAGTTGAAGACCAACGGCAAGGGCAACAACGTGACTGAGATCCTGCGTCTGGCCTACGACTGCGGCGAGTACGGTCAGGAGCGTGTAGGCACCAAGTCGGTCTGTGAAGATGTGGAGGTGCGCTGGAACTGGAATGCCTCGACCACTCCAGGCAAGTGCCGCAAGTTCTTCTCTGACTCCATGCTCGACGGCACCCTCTCGCGCATCTCGTTCTGCACCATCTACACCGACGATGACCGCATGCCCGTCTATGGCATCTACGACGAGAAGTTCCAGAAGCAGGCACAGGAGTTCGTGGGCGCCCTGAACGATGCCAAGGGCTTAGTCGTGTGCAAGAAAGCCAATGCGCTGGCAGCTGCGATGATTGAGGAGAACAGGCAGTATTCGGCCCTCGCCGACGATGACACCTATCGCGAACTGTCCTATCGTGCCACCCTCTCGGCCTTCAAGCGCGGTATGGTGCTCTATATCCTCAACGGCCAGAAGTGGTCGAAGGAGATTGAGGAGTTCGTGCGCTGGTCGTTCCACTATGACATGTGGTGTAAGATGTGGATTTTCGGTGAGAAGATGCGCCGCGCGATGGATCTTGACAAGGCCGTGATGGTGCCCGGACGCCCCAACCTGATGACGCTGCTCAACGACGTCTTCACCCTCGACGATCTCAACACCGTCCGTCGCGCCCAGGGTATGAAGGGCGACGGTTCTGCCCTCGCCCGCAAATGGGTTCAGCGTGGCTACTGCACCTACGATCCTGCCACCCAGCAGTACACCAAGAGTCCGCAGTTCCTCGCCAAGCACCAGAAGCAGTCCGCCGCATAAACACATTGAGGGGGGGTAACAAATCGTTACCCCCCTTATTGTTTCCTATCCCGATCGGGCTAAAACTTAGGAAATGCCCGTGACAACAAAGCGGGCACCCGCGGTGAATTCCGTGTCAAGTACGATGTTGTAGCCCATCGAGATAGCGAGGCGACGGGCCAGAGGCAGACCGATGCCAAGGCTATGCTCGTCGGCTGACAGACGGACAAAGGGGTCGAAGATACGCTCAGCATCTTCGGCGGGAATCGTAGGGCCTTCGTTGGTGACGGAGATGGCGTATGTGCCGTCGGTATCGGGGTAGCAACTCACCAGCACGGTACCTCCCGTGGCATATTTGTCTGCATTGCCAACCAGGCAGTTCAGCAGTGCCTGCAGTAGCGGGCTGGTATTGACTACGACATCATCAGGCACGTCGGTGTGGAACTCGGTGGCCAGCACGCGAGCCTTTTCAGCATGAATCGGCGAGGCCTCACGATGCAGGTCAAAGCTGCTTAGAATGGAGCGCACCACTTCATTCAGTCCGATCCGGTCGTTCTTAGGCGTTGGAATATCGTCGCCATAGAGACTGAACAGGATAAGCTTGTGGGTGGAGGTGGCCACGTGGTAGGCATCGCGGCATACTTCAGAGCGCAGTTGCATATATTCGTCGTGCGGAATCTGGCCGTTGGCATCGATGATGACCTCGGCCGTGCCGATCAAGGTGAGCAGCGGCGAGCGGAGTGCATCCAGGCAGATTTGCTTCTCCTCGTCGGTGATACCCGCAGTCCCTCGGGCGTAAGAATCAAGCACAGGATCCATCAGCGACTCGATACTGCGTGCGGCATCGAGGATGTCCTGGTATCGCTTGCTCCGCTCTTCCGGCTTCAGGAGGAAATTCGGATTGTTGAATATGCGCGCATAGCCCATCAACACGCTGACGGGCGACTTGAGTTTCTCCTGAATCGTGGTGACAAAAGCACGGCGGATGGCCTGTCCGGCCTCGGTACTTCTGCGGGCCTCTTGCAGCTGAAGGAACTGCTCTTTCAGCCGGCGGTTCTTATTATGGCGATAGACCAGCATGCCCGCGAGCAGGGCGATGATAGCCAGAGCCATCAGCCCGACTATTACCAGCTGTATGCGTCGTATCTCAGCCTTATCATGCTCTGCCTGAAGCTGGTCGATGTCGTGCGCCATGTCTATCATGTGCAGTTCCAATGCTTCTCGCTCACCGATAAGAATGAGGCTGTCCTTCAGTTCTGAGGCTCGGAAGGCACGCTGCCAGTCGCCCATCTGCTCATAGACATTGATGCGCAGCTCGTTGGCCGTCAACGGCACGTCGATGGAATCACACCAGGCGAGGGCACACTGATAGTCTTTCTGTATGAGGCAATGGCACACCATCACCTGCTCGAGGTTGGCTGCATTGAACTGTTCTGGCAGATTCTGTCGAATGCTGTCATACTTGGCGAAATAGTGTCCGAAGGCCTCACGGTCGCCCATCTTATTGGCGATGATGCAGCGATAGCCCAGCACGCCACTCTCGTACATCGGGTTCTGTAGCATCTGCTGGGGCAGGCTGTCAAGACAGGCCATCGCCTCTGCGGGACGCTTGAAACTGAGCGTCTGCGCCAAGGAAAGGTAGATATTGAATACTGACACAGGATCCTTCTCGGCATTGATGCCCTGCAGCGCACGACGGAAATACTTCTCGCCCATCTCCGTCTGGTTGCGGCCGTTATAAAAAAAGCCCACAGCCATATTTGAGATGTAGAGATACTGCTCCTGATGGCGCTTCTTGATGTCAGCGGTAATAAGTTCTATCTCGTTGAAGGCACGATGGAAATGCTTATGATTTACTTCGTAGATCACACGGTTCATCCACGTACGATAATACTTCTCCCAGTCCTGACGCTGCTCCAAATAGCCCATGAATGCCCCGTGGGCCTCATAGAAGTCTGAGTCGCTGCCATTCATCTGCGTCTCATAGACACGCTGCACCAGCGCCTGCTCCTGTGTCTGTTGATGCTGTAGTTTCTCCAGACCCGCAGGCTTCTGCTGGGCGTTAAGGATTACGCTCATCGCCAGCAGAACTGCGGAGAAAACAATCTTTTTCACTAATACCATAATATCCTAAGTCGTTTGTGGCTGATTAAAGAAATCTCTGTCCTGTTTTTACGGTGCAAAGGTAAGCAAAAAATCCCATACATTCAAGCCCTAAAGCGCCTTCAAACGCAGATTTTGCAGATTTTGACGCAGATTTTGCATATTTTGAAACAGATTTGCATATTTTGAAAGCCGGGCCGTGAAAAAAAAGAAACTTCAGGCAAATAAATATACCTGAAGCTTCTTCATTTTACCAATATTTCCATGCAGGGTCAAGTACCAGACAAGACCAACTGCTAGCCGATGTACGCCAATATCACATTAACAGCTTCTTCCTCGGTCTTGCCATCCATCTTGATGACCAGATCGTAGTTACGAGTGTCGTAGCGCGAGGTGTGGGCATTGTTCTTCATATACTCCTCTCGTGTCTCGTCCACCTCCTTGATGATCTTCTTTGCTTCCTTCTCGCTAATACCCTGCTTAGCCATAACACGTTTCAAGCGAGACTCCATTGAGGCCTGAATGAGTATGTTCAGACGATTTTGATGGCCATTCGTAACGAAGAAGGCAGAACGGCCGGCAATGACACACGACTCCTCATTGGCAATGCTTTGTAAGATTTCCTTTTCGGCCTTCAATACAGCCTCAGAAGTTACAAGCTTTTTCTTTTCCTCGTCGTAATACTCGGAAGAGTTTGCTGCGTCTTCTCCCAAAATCAACACACGCTTAATATTTTCCCACCAGCTGCGGTTAGTACCTTTCAGTTCCTCTATTTGATCAATAGACATATCAAACTTCTCTTCCAAAGGTTTAGTAAGCGCCTTATCGTAGTATGGCACACCCAGCTTTTCAGCTAATATGCGCCCAACGGTACGGCCACCGCTGCCCAACTCACGATTAATGGTGATGACAAATCTCTCGTTTTTGTTCATAATACTTATAATTGGTCTTTATTCCTTATAAAATAAATAAGGTAATGGGGACATAATAGCCCCCATTACCGATAAATAGCCTTAGTCAGCAAGCTTGGCCTTGATCATCTCGCGGTTGAGGCGGGCGATGTTGGCGATGGTCTCATTCTTCGGGCAGACAGCCTCGCAGGCGCGAGTGTTGGTGCAGTTACCGAAGCCGAGCTCGTCCATCTTGGCGATCATGTTCTTCACACGACGGGCAGCCTCTACACGGCCCTGGGGAAGCAGGGCGAGCTGAGAAACCTTAGACGATACGAAGAGCATAGCCGAGCCGTTCTTACAAGCAGCGACGCACGCGCCACAGCCGATGCAAGATGCGCAGTCCATAGCCTCGTCGGCATCCTCCTTAGGAATGAGGATAGCGTTGGCATCCTGAGCCTGACCTGTGCGGATTGTAGTGTAGCCACCAGCCTGGATGATCTTATCGAAGGCGTTGCGGTCTACCATACAGTCCTTAATCACGGGGAAGGCAGCTGAGCGCCAGGGCTCTACAGTGATAACGTCGCCATCGTTGAAGCGGCGCATGTAGAGCTGACAGGTGGTAGCACCACGCTCAGTCTTGCCGTGAGGCGTACCGTTGATGTAGAGTGAGCACATACCGCAGATACCCTCGCGGCAGTCGTGATCGAATACGAATGGCTCCTTGCCTTCGTTGATGAGCTCCTCGTTCAGGATGTCAAGCATCTCGAGGAACGAGGTGTCGTCGGGAATGTCGTGCATCTCGTGCTGATCGAAATGTCCCTGGTCCTTGGGGCCGTTCTGGCGCCAGAACTTTATTGTAAATGAAATATTCTTTGCCATAATTCCTTAGTTCTTATAGTTACGTGTC
>CACYQO010000065.1 GCA_902776545.1 uncultured Prevotellaceae bacterium
GGTTGATACGGCGCTCCTGACTCTCAAACTGTACTTTTCTAATCATAGTCGTATCCTCCTTTATTCTTTACGTGGGTCAATAGCTTTCACTGCACCCTGATCCTCGGTACGGCGACCGTAAGAACCAGTGAACTTCTTCAGAGCCTCATTAGCATCCATGCCATTCTTGATGGCTTCCATCATCTTACCGATGTGAACATACTCGTAACCGCAAACCTCGTTGTTAGCATCGAGATACTGCTTGGTGATGTAACCCTCGGTCAGCTCCAGGTAACGGGTACCCTTGGCAACGGTGCCATAGAGTGTACCAGTCTGAGAACGAAGACCCTTACCCAGATCCTCCAGACCAGCGCCGATAGGCAGACCGCCTTCAGAGAAGGCACTCTGTGTACGGCCGTAGACAATCTGCAGGAAGAGCTCGCGCATAGCGGTGTTGATAGCATCGCAGACGAGGTCGGTGTTCAGGGCCTCGAGGATGGTCTTGCCGGGCAGGATCTCAGAAGCCATAGCGGCAGAGTGAGTCATACCTGTGCAACCGATGGTCTCTACGAGAGCCTCCTGGATGATACCGTCCTTCACGTTCAGGCTCAGCTTGCAGGCACCCTGCTGAGGTGCACACCAGCCGATACCGTGGGTGTAACCGGAGATCTCCTTGATTTCTTTCACTGCCACCCATTTGCCCTCCTCGGGGATTGGTGCAGGTCCATGATAAGCGCCTTTGCAAACGCTACACATGTTTTCAACTTCTTTTGAATAAATCATTGATAATAAAACATTTAATTGTTAAACAACTTAATAGTTCCTTTTTATAGCCTACAAAGATACTTAAAATATGGTATACATGTATAGAAAGTGGCAAAGTTTTTTCTTCTTTTAACATAATTCTTAGTATTACCATACCTAAGTGTGAAAGAAAAACCGTAATTTTGCAGCCGTAATCATATATTGACAGATGATGAGTGATCAGGAATTAGAAGAGAGAGTGCAGCGTGCCGTTGACAACTTCATGGCGGGCTACGGCTGTTGTCAGAGTGTAGTGGCAGCCTTTGCTGACCTCTATGGTCTCGACGACACCCTTGCCAAGAAGGTGGCTGCCGGTTTCGGAGGCGGTGTCGGGAGATTACGGATGATGTGTGGGGCTGTATCAGGCATCGTCATGTTAGTCGGTCTTGACTGCGGACAGACGGAAGGCAGTGACCGTGAGGGGAAGTCGGCATGTTACAAGGTGGTGCAGGAACTGCTGGCAAAGTCGAAGGAAGACAACGGCAGCCTCATCTGTGCAGAAATATTAGGTTTGAAAGGCCACGAGAAGGCTGTCTGTCACTACGAGGCCTCACCACGAACGGCAGAGTATTACAAGACCCGGCCCTGTGCGGCGAAGGTGGAGAGTGCCGCCCGCATCTTTGCTAATTACCTAAGAAGCAAGATGGAGAGCACTTCTTCAGCCCCCCTCTAACTCCCCCTGACTCAGGGGGAGAATCTGGCGCTATCCTTCAGACCCCAATCTGGCGCTATACATATTCAAAGATGCAGACCTAAACCGAGCATGAGGTTGTTGGGGTAGTAGAAGTCGTAAAGGCTATATCCGATGTGGACATAGGCCTTTCGCAGGACATGGATCTTCAGCGCGAGCATCTCATAGAAGCCTTTCAGATCGTCTGTCTGGGCATTGACGAAATTATGGCCGATGCCGAAGTTGATGGTGAAATAGGGCATGACGAACTCCACGCGTCCTGACAGTCCCAATGCCACCCGACGATACCAAGGTGCCAGCCGTACATCATCCTCTGTGGGTTCCAGCTTCTTGTCGGCTTTAGGGTAGTCGAACTCCAGATTGGCACTACCGTCATAGGAAACATCGAGTGAAGGTCCTACGTTCAACCATCTGTTGATCTGATAGAGCGGATTCACGTTGAACCCCACAACCCCATACTTCCCTGGAATAGCGTAAGTGCCAGTCTCTGTTTCGAGTCCCTTCCGTTTCCAAGCGCCATAGAGCGTCAGGTCCCACACCCATTGCCGTTGGAAGGCAGAATCTACTCCTTCCCTCCTTACTCCTTTTACTTCTTCTCTCCTATTAAAATAATACGCCGCACTGGCTTTGACACCAGCGATGTTCAGGCCCGCATTGGGGATGGAGGTGTTGCCGTTGCTGTAATGGGTGATGGAGGCACCCAAGTTCAGGTCCCATTCCTTCGACAGCATATAGCGCAGATAGAAGTCCACATTGATTTGTGCCGTCACCTTCGAACCGATGACACGATTGTCGGGATGACTGTCCTCATCGTATTTATTCCAACCGTAGGCCAGTCCTAAGTTCCATTCATAGTTGAGCGACAGTCTTCTGGCCAGCGTCTTGATGGTGGCACCCTGGAAAAGAAAGAGAGAGACGGGATTGCCTAATTGCGGGTTCAAGTCGTGATAAGCCAGACCCACACCCTGATAGACGCCCTTATAGAGTTCTGCCTCCCTCGAATATGACGGTGGAGCGAAGGCGTACTTCACCTTCGCCGTGAAGGCGTGGTTCATCGTCCGCACCTCACCGTTGTTTCCTCTAAGGAAGTCATTGGTCTTCAGGATCAGTCCCGGCACCGCCTCCACTTCCACACGATGGACAGTAGCACTATCATCTGTCTCGGCAGCTGCGGCGAGGGTATATGCCATCGCTGCCAACACGATTTGCAACACCATCATGCACTGTTTTTTTGATAATAACGATACAAAATTACTAAACTGGCGCAAAAAAACCATGAAAAACGTGGAGGTTTAGAATATTTTAATTAAATTTGCAAGCAAAAAACCGATCAACGATGAGAAATATGATACTAATCCTCGTGTTCGCCCTGTGCCTGACCACACAGACCACGAGTGCCCAGATACTGTCGAAAGGCGTATCCAAGGAACTTGCCGAACACAGGAAGGCTAATATCAGCAAAGTGCTCTATGACCTCTCATTCGACATCCCTGCCAATCCCCGAGAGAAGGTGGTGGGCAAGGCCATCATATCCTTCAACCTGAAAACGCCACAAGATGTGGTGCTCGACTTCACGGGAGGTTTCGACGGTACCTGCTACGTCTGGAACCTGAAGAAAAAGCGTCGTGCCGCAGAGGTTATATACCAGAACGAACATATCATCATCCCTATGGCTTCGATGCTGGAGGGCGACAATAAAATTGAACTGCACTTCACGGCCAACGACAAGGCCCTGAACCGCAATGAAGACTATATGTACACCCTCTTCGTGCCAGACCTCGCCCGCTCTGTCTTCCCCTGCTTCGACCAGCCCGACCTCCGGGCCGTCTTCGTCACCTCGCTCAAGGTGCCCGAGGGCTGGAAGACAATAACAAGCGACAACGTCTGCCAGCTTCCCACCTATCTTTATTCCTTCGTCGCTGGTAATTTCCAAGAGAAGACCTCCGTCCGCGAGGGCCGTCCCATGCGTATTCTCTACCGTGAGACCGATCCCTACAAGGTGGCTCAGCTCGACCAAGTGTTCGACGAGGCCGCTCAGGCACTGAAATGGATGGAGGGATATACGGGCATCGCCTGTCCCTTCAAGGAGTACGGTATGGTGGTGCTGCCAGGCTATCAGTTTGGCGGGATGGAACATCCTGGAGCCATCCAGATGAACGACCGTCGCATCTTCCTCGAGAAGAACGCCACCCAAGAGGAGAAAGCAGCCCGTCTGGAACTGATTGCCCACGAGACTGCCCACCTGTGGTTTGGCGACCTCGTGTCACTCAAATGGTTTGAAGATGTATGGGCCAAGGAGGTACTCGCCAACTTCATGGCGGCAAAGATCACCCGTCGCACGTTCTCTCGCGTCGACCACGAGCTGAACTTCCTGAAGACCTACCAGAACCGTGCCATCGCCATCGACCGTACCGACGGCACGCACCCCATCGCCCAGGAACTGAATAACCTAAACCACGCCAGCCTGCTCTACGACAACATCATCTACGACAAAGCTCCCGTCATGATGCGGATGCTCGAAGAGGTGATGGGTGCCCCAGAGATGCAGACAGGTTTGCAGAAATACCTTCACGACCACCTGTTCAACAATGCCTCGTGGGATGATCTCGTCGCCACCCTCGACTCGGCAGCACCCAAGGCCAATGTCCGCCAGTTCAGCGAGGTATGGGTGAAGCAGAAAGGCATGCCTACCATCCATACGGCCTACAAGGACGGCAATATCGTCATCACCCAGAGAGACCCCTATAAGCGGGGCATCGTCTGGCCACAGAAGTTCCAGGTACGTCTTATTTACGAACTCGGCACCAGCCGTACCGTCAACGTCGATATGAAGGACTCCACCTTCACCATCAAGGTATCAGGCAAGCCCAACTACATCGTCCCCAACTACGACGGTAAGGGCTACGGGCATTTCACCCTCGACGATGAGTATTCAGTCATCCTGCCCAAGCGTCTTATCACCACGCGCAACGACCTGAACCGCTATGCCCTGCTGCTCACCATTCACGACAACTACCTCTTAGGACGCATCCCGCCCTCACACTTCGGCGAGCTTTACCGTTTCATGATGAAGGAGCGCAATCCCCTCATCATGTCCACCGCCGTGGACCACATGTTCAAGATTGCCTTCGACCTCGCTCCAGAGCAGCGCAAGACACTCGAACTCTGTATGATGGACTTGTTAGGCGAGAACCGTACGAAGGAGTGCCGACAGTTCATCATCCGCAAGTTAGGTTC
Source organism: uncultured Prevotellaceae bacterium (assembly GCA_902776545.1). Taxonomy (GTDB): domain Bacteria; phylum Bacteroidota; class Bacteroidia; order Bacteroidales; family Bacteroidaceae; genus Prevotella. Next base: position 4,712 of record CACYQO010000065.1, read on the forward strand.
GAACGCCAGTTCCCCAGAGCTGCTTGACAAGATCTACTCCATCTGGCAGAAACATAACGACCCGCTCTTCAACGAACAGGACTACATGAACTGGGCCTACCGTCTGGCCATTGTCCGTGGAGACACCTACCATCCCGTGCTGGCCGCACAGCGTAAACGTCTGAAGACTGAAGACGAACGACGCGAGTTCGACTATATCAGTCGTGTCTGCAGTCCGGATCCTGCCCTGCGCACTAAACTGTTCAACGAGATACTCCAACCTCAGAACCGCGAACAAGAGCCTTGGGCACTGAAAGCGGTACAGTTGCTTAACTCTGACGTCTACGAGCCCGTCAGCAATACCCTCATCGAGCCGGGACTGAAATCGTTAGAGTATATCCAACAGACCAGTGACATCTTCTTCCCAACCAATTGGCTGCAGGCGATGCTGGGTTCCCACAAAAGCAAGGAAGCCCGTCTGATCGTGGAGAAGTTCATCATCTCCAACCCCAACTTCCCTGAGCATCTTCGTAACAAGATCTTCGAGGCAGCCTGGACCATCATGAAACAGCAGACCTACGTCACGAAGGCCCAACCCGTCATCGTATCGAAGAAGACGACCACCCCCGTCAAGGAAGCGCCTGCTAAAAAAGCACCTGCAAAGAAAGCGTCTTCCAAGAAAGCGTCCGCCAAAAAGGCTCCCGCAAAGAAAAAGTAGAACTCAATGAATTTACACCTATTTAATATATTATAGTAGCTTTATGAAGAAATTGTTATTCCTAAGTGGTCTTATGCTGATAACCAGTTATCTCAAAGCAAATGCAGAAGTTGATCCGAATTTCTATGTCTATCTTTGTTTCGGACAGTCGAACATGGAAGGTAATGCCGTGCCTGAGGCGATAGACAAAAAGGATGTCGACGAGCGATTCAAGACGCTGGCATGCGTCGACTTTAGCAGTCCTGCCCGTAAGATGGGTGAATGGTACACCGCCTATCCTCCCATCGTCAGACAAGGGACAGGATTGGGCATGGCCGACTATTTTGGCCGCACAATGGTAGCGAACTTGCCCGAGAATGTGAGTGTGGGTGTCATCGATGTGGCTATCGGCGGTACCAAGATTGAAGGTTTCATGCAGGAGGAAGTCGGGAAATATATCGCTTCGATGACTGCCAGCGAACAATGGTTGAAGGATTATTTCAAGGCCTACGACAACGATCCCTATCAGCGACTGGTAGATATGGCCAAGATAGCCCAGCAGTCTGGTGTCATCAAGGGTATTCTTCTACATCAGGGTGAAAGCAACAATGGGCAGCAGGACTGGCCAGAAAAGGTCAAACTCATCTATGACCGACTGATTGCCGACCTTGGTCTCAATGCAGACGACATCCCCCTCTTTGTGGGTGAGACGGTCAGCCAGGCTGCCGGAGGTGCATGCTGGCATCACAATGCCGTTATTGCAAAGATGCCTAACGTCATTCCTAACTCTTTTGTCATTTCATCTGCAGACTGTCCGCAGAAAGGTGACGGACTGCATTTCACCGCTCAAGGCTATCGCATCATGGGACAGCGCTACGCAAAGGCAGCCTTGAAGGTGCTGGGTATCGAAGCAGAGATCCAAGAACCCGAACAGCCTAAGTCAGACCTTGAGCCAGACCAGCGCTTCGCCAGTCTTGAAGAGATTGGGGATACACCTTTCGCCATCATCAATGAGACAGAAGGAATGGCACTCTTCGGCTCAGACAACCAGAATCTGAAATACGATATCCTGGCCAATGCTTTTCTGAGCACTAACTCGGGCTATCTCTTCAGGTTGGAAGACTGCACCGTCGAAGGTGGCAACCTGCTTCACCTCATCACGCCTGACGGCAGTGAGTACAACATCTGGGGTTCGCCTGGCTATCTGAATGCACAACCGTTGGAGACGGGCTGGTGCTGTTTCATCTTAGGTCTGAACGATCAGAACGGACAGGACTTTGAAAATGGTGCCGTCTGGGAAATCGAATATGCAGACGGTAAAGGTTTCGCCCTGAAGAACGTCGGTACAGGCAAGTATCTGAAAGACGCCGGTAATGCCAATTACGACGAACCTACGTACTTCTCCTTCTGCACGCTGAAAGAGGCAACCGCCATCAAGGCCATCCGTACGGTTAGCAGTAAAGACGGCATCATCTACGACCTCAACGGCCGCCGTATGAACGAGAAGAACCTCCGCCCAGGCATCTATATCAGAAACAATCAGAAAATTATCATTCGCTAATGTCGATAACAAACCTCAAACGACTGCTGGCTGCTCTCCTTTTGACATTTAGCGCCACTGTTGCTTACGCAGACAAGACTGTTGCAGACTTGGATGGTAAGGACAAGGACAGGTATGAGATGTTCCGTCACCTGTTCCTGAACGGCACGCCCGAAGAATTCTACAGCTATGCCGACGAATATGCCAAAGAACTGCATCAGAAGGGCTATATGATGCTCTATTACAAGCTGTTGTGCAACAAGGGCTTCTTTGCGCTCAGGCATCATCAGATCTATCGTGCCATCCAGTATGCCCAGGCCTTGGACAAAGAGGTCAGGGAGGACAAAGCCAGCGACTACTACTATCTCGCCACAGGACTCTATGGCGACATCTACAGCAGCAGCCACGACAAGGCTCGTGGGGAGACCTACTTCAAACAGGCTCTCGAGGAGGTGGGCGACCGTGACGAGAAGTTCACGATGCGCGTCTATCTGAACCTGGCGGAGATGTTCTGCCTGAAGGATCCGCAGAAGGCCCTGACGTGGGCGGACAAGTCTATCGAAACAGCCCAGAAGGCGAAGAACATCGACTATCTCTCCATGTCGCTGGCTATGAAGGCCTACATCTATTTCATCACTGCCGATGCACAGCAGTTCTTCTCGGCATACGACAAATACACAGACTTACGTAATCAGAGCCTATCGGAGTTCAACCATCGGTATGACAACATCCTTGAGGTGGCCAGACTGGCTTTCAACATGGAATACGACAAAGCATTGAACAAGGTACATGAAGGAAATCTGGCCGTCGACAGTTCAATGACAGTCATCAGTATCTATGCCTTGAAAGGCGATCTCACTCTGGCCCTTGAGGCCATGAAGCGCCGTTATATCGAGATGGACTCCATCTTCAGCATCCTCCAGGACGCCAACTTCAACCAGTTGGCTTCAGAGACCAGTCTGATGCGCACCCGTGAAGAGGCCGCCGCTAACAAAAGCCTTGCCAAACAGCTGATGAACTGGCTGATAGGACTGACGGTGGTCTATCTGTTTGTTTACATCATGGGCCGTCGCCGTCTGGTGAGGAAGATCTGGGCCAAGAACAAAGACCTGAGAGCCGCACTCAAACGAGCAGAGGAGTCGGATCGTATGAAATCAACCTTCATCCAGAGCATGAGCCACGAAATCCGCACGCCCCTGAATGCAGTATCTGGATTCGCGGAGGTCATCTGTTCGCCTGACTATGAGCTCTCCGACGACGAGAAACGGGATATGCAGATGCGCATCTCCAGCAATGTAGAACAGATCACATCTATCATCAACGAACTTCTGGAACTTTCACAGAGCGAGAGTGAGGATGTCATACCTGACAGCGAAAAGACCGACGTTTGCGTCAACGAACTCGCCAGTACGATTGTCAAGGAGTGTAAGGGTAAACAGAATACTGGTGTGGAACTGCGCTTTACGACAAATGTCAGCGACAACTTCAAGATCCGTTCCAACACCTACCGGCTGAAGAATGCACTGACGCATCTGATGGATAACGCCATAAAGTTCACGGAGTTAGGCCATGTGGAGCTGCGCTGCGAACATGACGGCGACCGGATACGCTTCATTGTGACAGATACAGGCTGCGGCATCAAGGAAGAAGACCGTGATCGTATCTTTGACACCTTCGAGAAAGGAGACGATTTCATGTCTGGTGTCGGCTTAGGCCTTCCCATCTGCCGCCGACTGATACACTCCCTTGGCGGAGAGGTCAGCCTTGATGAGACCTACACCAACGGCGCCCGTTTTATTATCACCGTGTAAAAACAATCACCAATTACAAAGGCCGCTGTCTGATTCGCTCGGACAGCGGCCATAACGTATGGGGTAACCACTTGACTTTATTTTGTTTGTGGCTCGTTGATAAAATGTTAAAGTTGTGTTAAAGTCCGAAAAATCTTGCAAGATTTTGGGAGTTCGTGAGTTATATATACAGAACAACTTATATACAGAGAATATGAAAAAGAGTAAGTTATTATGGATGGTCGCTGCGCTGATTCTTGCCATTGGCCTGAGCAGTTGCAGCAGCAACGATGAAAACATTGTTGGGTCAGGGGAGATAATAATCTCTGATGAAATCCCTGAAAACTCTTTGCTCATCCAGTCGGACAAGGGCGAGATTAGTTGGGGGGAGTTTTATAAAAGAGGTGAGATGTATAATCCCCCTCATTGTTACTTGGTGGGCGAGATCACTTTTGAGAATGATACCATCCACCACATGGGGTTTGCGGCCAATATTAAAGGATCGGATGTTTTCATTATATTGACCATCGGTTTCCAAAGCAACCGGAAGATGAGTTTCAATGACTTGAAAGAGGGAGATACATTTGACATTAGCCAGTTCAATGCGGCAGCTGCTTATACGCCTACCTGGATGGAAGATATCTTGATAGAAGGAAATGCCCTAAGCGGGAGCATCACCGTGGTGAGTAAAGGCAGGATTGGTGATAAACCATGTATAACGCTGAAACTTACCGATCTCAAGTTCAATGCCATTGATCGTTCTTGTGTCTATACTGTCAATGGCACGGTGGTTTATGAAGTTTGGGGCAATTATGTAGAAGATGGCGAGATTTCTGGTGGGGCGTTTAGTCAGACGACAACAGAGTTTACAGGTAATGAGTGGATAGAGGCCAATGCTCCTCTGTGGGGGCAGGGTTATGTCCAGGAAGGCAACTTGAAGGTGATGCGCAATTCGTTGGGTGCAATTGAAGCAATCGATTTCACAGGGATGCCTGCCGAAGAGCGTCCGAAAACTGTTGCTGATTTCTATGAGAGGTATTATGGAGAGGGCGTAGCCGACTATTTCAGATGTTCCCAGCATACAGAGTGGGATAGCGGGTTGCATTTTGAAACACACGATTATTACCAGCAATATTATAAAGATGTTATCGTGAAAACGTCATCGGGCTGTATCTCTTTCATTGACGGTTTGATGGTAGGAGGCAGTTGTGACTATCTCCCCATCAAGGACTTCGACGTGACACCGAGTTTCAGTGAGCAGGCTGCCATAGAGATATTCAAGTCGTTTATGAATCTCTATTCCTATGATGAGAACCGCTGTGAATTGCAAATCGTACGAGTCCCCCAGGGAGACTCTTTCGGTCCTCGCCTTGCCTACGAGGTGAGACGCGGTCAGGAAGGGCTTGTCATAGATGCTCACACAGGCCGTGCATTGTATAGGACAACTTACGATTGGGGTATGTGAAATCAGCATTCTTCGTTAATAAAGCATAAATTGTAGCCTTCTCATGCAGTCTTTTCATCTTTCGCGACACTATATAAGAAGAAAAGACTAAATTTACATAAATATAATAAAGTATGAGAAAGAATTTCATTTTTTCAGCTGTTCTATTGTTGACCGCATCAGCAGGATTGACAAACTGTTCAAGTTCAGAGACGTCTGAGTTACAGACTGGGGTAATTGATGAAGCAGTTAACAGCATCGACTTGGCTCCTGAGTTATTAGTTCAGAAACCGTTATGGACGAGCAAAGACTTCGGCTATCTCAACACCAGTTCTTATAAAACGGAGGATGGTTCCGCATGGCTATGGCACGACAACTTTGGACGCCTCACGACAATCATGCTCTTTATTCCTGCAACGATGGACATCAGTGTACTCTATCAGAATCCTTCGTCTGTGAATCAACTGAACGGTAAATACTATCAATTAGGCAATGACAACGAACTGAAGCTTTACGACAGCTTTGAATTTGAAGGACAGCACAACGACTTCAATACCTCCGATATGGCTTATGGTTTTGAACACTATAGACAGTATTTCAAAGGGGTGAAGGTATTTGGTGCAGGCTATTCCGTCAACTACTATATCACGCCACAAGGCAAGAGACTTGCATACGCCAACGGGCAGTTGCTGACAGAATTGTCAGTAGACACCAATCCGCTCATTACCGCCAATCAGGCCAAGCGCATTTTTGCCGCCCGTTTAGGCGAGCAGGCGACAAAAGACTGGACAGCAGAGTTGATGGTTAGGGAATTCATTATTAAGAAGAATGATGAGGATGTGCGTGACGAACGTCTCATTTGGCATGTCAAGGGGTCAGAATATCCAAAGGAAGAGGCTTGGAAGATTGTAGCTTTGTCATCATCAATGGTGAGCGATGATCCTTTGTGTCATGAAGCTCAAATCGATGCCCATACAGGCCAGTTGCTTATCGAGGGTAATACGCTGTCATTTGCAACTGGATATTAACGTCATACGGCTCGGTGCCAGTAAGTCTGGAGTGTCCCTCGTTATTCTCAATTCTGACCTGAATGGAGGCTGCAGAACTGATAAGCAGGTGCAAGGCTGGTGAACGCCAGGCCTTGAACCTGCTTTATCAGCAATACAAGCCCCAACTGCTCAATATCTTCCGACAATATGCGAAGGACGATGATGTGGCAGAGGATTTGTTGCATGATGCCTTCGTGGTCATCTTCACCTCACTCGACAGATTGGAGAACGCAGACAAGTTGGAGGCTTGGATGTACGCCATCGTCAGGAATGTGGGCTATCACTATCGCCAGCATGCTGACAAAGAACAGGCTGCACTCCAACAACTGGCCAAAGAGAAACCTGAGACTACTGAAACTGGACATATTGCAGACTACAACGAATTGCAATCACTCGTCACCTTATTGCCTCAAGGCTATCAGCAGGTGTTCAGATTGTCAGTCTTTGAGGGATTATCGCATCAGGAGATCAGCCAATTGTTAGGCATTACACCCCATTCGTCTTCTTCTCAATTGTCCCACGCCAAGCAGATGCTGAGGCGACTGATCAGGCAATCGTGGGTGCTGGTGTTGCTGCTCATCGTAATTCCTGCTGCCATCTGGCAGTTCCTGAAAAAAGAAAAGGAACCAGAGAATCATTTGCCTGTCATTAGTAGGACCAAGCCGAAACCACAGCTCATGCCGCCAGCGGAAAAGCCTGAGGAACAGCCTGTATATGTCGCCATCAACAAGCATCCGTCCTCTCATCCCATACGTTATCAGGCAGAGACCATCATTCTGCCAGACAGCATCCCTTACAAAGAGCAGGAAGAGCAGATGGAAACTCCTACAGAAACACCACTGACTACAGAGGCTGAAACGAGAGAAGATACCGTTGTTTATCAGAACCTTCCATTGCCCTCTGCCGACGAGCTATTTATAACAGAGCTTGTCTCTACCAGCCATTCTTGGAATATCAGCGTGGCTTATAACGGATTGATAGGACAAAACGATAACTACTTGTCAGCTGCTTCTGGCTCGTTCAGCAACTGGATAGATTACAACTACTATCTGAACAATTCTCCTTCTGTTCCTGACGATGCCGAGACCAGATCCCTGATGAACATCGCTGCTCAGAATTCTCTCATCAACAGTGGTATGATGGAAGCCCGCTATGAGCATAAACTTCCTATCACACTACAAATTTTGTTCAACCATCAGTTGTCAAAGCACCTCTCTATCGAGACTGGTCTAAGTTATACGCGACTGGCTTCGACCATTAGTACAGGTAGCAACAATGCCTATATTCAGGAACAGCAACGACTGCACTATCTTGGCGTCCCTCTTCGTCTGGGCTGGCAATGGTATAGTATGGCTCATCTCAGCCTCTATTCATCAGCAGGCATGATGCTGGAATTGCCGATCAAGAGCGCTGTGGATATCAGCCATATTGTCAACGGCATCTGTACTTTCCAGAAAGAAGCATCCCTTGATGTGCCTTGCCAGTTGTCTGGATCCTTAGGCCTTGGGTTGCAATACGACTTCACATCTCACTTTGGTGTTTACTTGGAGCCCAACCTGCAATACTTCTTCAATGACGGCAGCGACCTAAAGACCTATCGTACAGAGCATCCACTACAGATTACGTTGCCCATTGGCATCCGTTTTCGTTGGTGATTTCCTCTGCCAAATAGGCATCACTCATGTTGTGAAGATGATTGCGCAAGTCGGACAGATGGCGGTAGGTCTCAGAATTGTAAAAGACCTCCAAGGCCTGCGGATGGGTAATACCCAGCCTTTCTGCCAACAGATTGACAACCCGAGCGTATTTCATCTGTAGCAAGGTTTCGTTGATGAGAGGATTACTTTCCATCGTTTAATAATATCGCTTCTTTAAACACTAAATACTTATCAACTAATTCTTGTCTTATCAGGCAAATCTGATTGTTTGGCTTCTCATATTGAAGTCTTGCCAAAGCCTCTTCGCGAGTGATAAGGCCAGCGTCATAAAGCTCTATGGTATTGAAGACTCGGTCGTTCGCAATGCCGCCTTCGACAATATCATAGCAGTTCCAAAGCATCTCCCCGCGTCGATTGCCTATCACGAAATCAAGCCATTCGTCATTGTAAGCTTCAAACTTGAGATACCTATAATCATTCTTTGAAATCTCATCGAGGTCTAACTCATAGCAATTCAGATATTGGGGCTTATCCTTGTTGATAGGCCGTTGAGCCCAGTCTATGGCTTGCTGGCGAATGCTTGCCAGGTAAAAGCCTTCTCCGAAATCGAGATTCTTGCGTCCAACCCCTGCCAATGGAGTTTCGACTATTAATGTGGTACCATGAAAGACTTCCATCTATGCACTCTTTTTTGTAGCAAAATCAGGATTGTGCTTACGAATGTATTCAAGCACTTCGTCAACGATATACTCCTTCCCCTGAGTATGGAGAGTAGGATAGCTGGGATAGAGGAAGCGCTCTATCCCGTCTGTCCGTTTTAATTCCAGAAGCACGTCTCTAGGATTGACCCCGATGCGCTTTGCCGTATTCTCCAGACAAAAGACTGCAAATTCGGTTGCTCTCTGATCATTACTCATATCAATTCCTCCATTTTGCGGCAAAGATACAAATAAAAACAGAAACGCGCAAGCATTTTACAAGAAATTACTCATTCGGAAGTCTCATCCGTTGGTGAGAAATGTTAAAGTTGTGTTAAAGTCCGAAAAATCATGCAAGATTTCGGGTGCTAGTTAGTTATATATATGTAGAGAGTTTCCAAAAAGGCCAATTCGATTCCTATATTTTCTCTCTCATTGGCTCCAGCAACCCTGAAATCCCCATTTTCATATAGGAGCCAGCCTGTCGGCCGAAAGGTAAAAAGATTGTGTTAATGGGTTAGTGATTTAATTGCAGGCTGATAGGTTATGGCCGCTGTCCGAGCGAATCAGACAGCGGCCTTTGTAATTGGTGATTGCTTTTACACGGTGATGATGAAACGGGCGGCTAACGAACGACGCTATTGCTATTCGGTTAAAGTTCCTTAATTCTTGCAACATTCTTGCTTCTCATGTGTTATATAGATAGCAAACAAAGAAGTGAGAATGACAGCGAAAGAGTTTCAGCTACGCTTCCTTCCGATGCAGCCGCGCCTATACCGGCTCGCCCTGGCTATGCTCTGTGTTGAAGCCGATGCGGAAGACGCTGTACAGGATACCTATCTGAAAGTCTGGCAACAGGCAGACAGAATCGACGACATGGAGAATGCAGAAGGATTCTTCGTCCTGACGCTTAGGAATGTATGTCTGAATATGATTCGCTCTCGCAGGGGGACTGCCAACCTCGATCAGACGAACAATATGATGGAGGAAAGCGATACGGAAATACAATGGCTGATTGAGAAAGAAGATCTCATAACGCTTCGCAAGGCGATCTCCCAATTGCAGCCCAAGGCAAGGAGCATGGTGACGATGTTCTATTTCAGCAGGATGAGCTCCCACCAGATTGCCGAGGCAACGGGCGAAACGGACGCCAACGTCCGTTCGACACTCTCAAGGGCCAGAGAACAGTTACGCGACATGTTACTCAAACATCAGAAACAACAAAAATGAAAGAAGATATGAGACAGATTCTTAATCGCTTCTATCAAGGCGAAACCACGATAGACGAAGAGCGGAGGCTGATTGCCATGCTGCTCTCAGACGACTGTCCCATGGATTTAAAGGCCGAACGTCATGCGGTAATCATGCTGGCGAGGCAGGAGGCTATCAGCGTACCTGGCGATTTGGAAGAAAGCGTGTTGGGAGTCATCAAGCCCCAGACTACAAATATAAATAGGTATAAGTGGTTCACAGCTGCAGCCGTCGCCTTGCTATTGGTGGGAGTAGCGCTTTGGACTTACCAACCTAAGCCTGAGTCCTTGGCTATTCCTCAGACCTCCGCAAAGGCCGAGCCGATCAAAACTGCGCCAGAACAATCATTGTCAGAGAATCCTGTAACAGAGGGACGGTTCCCCTGTTATAACAAAAGAACCGTCCCTCTGTTACAAGACACCACCGACTCTGCTGTTACCACAGAAAAGGAGCAAGCCCAACCTGTCCACGAAGAGGCAAAGCCTGCTGAAAATACAACCCATGTGGTCTATCCTTCCGAGTTCCATCAACGGAAGCATTCTGACAACCGTCTGACTGCCAAGGTATATATGTCGAGCAACTTCAGTCGGACGGAATCCTTCCATCAGGGAGCATCGGATATTTCCATACCCATAACCGATCATGAACTACAAAATGTCCATCATCGTCAGCCGATACGCTTTGGCCTCTCGTTGCGCTATCGGCTCGATAATCGTTGGAGTGTGGAGAGCGGTCTGTCATACACCCACCTTTCATCAGACATCACCACAACGACCGATGGTAAAACCACTACAACGGAGCAGCGTCTCAACTACATAGGTCTGCCGCTGAACATCAGTTATGACCTGTGGAGAACCCGCCACTTTGGCCTCTACCTCATAGCTGGCGGCATGATAGAAAAGAGCCTCGACACGAGCCTCTGGCAGTTCTCGCTGAACGGAGCCGCAGGAGCAGAGTATAAGTTGACGGACTATTTCAGCCTATACGCCGAACCAGGCTTGGGCTATTACTTCAAGGACGGCAGTACTACGCCCACCGTCTATCAAGACCACCCGCTGAACTTTAATCTCAGCTTTGGCTTAAGATTCCATTTTAAATAAAACGATTCCATTAATTTTCAAACAAAAAAACAATGATGAAAAAGGTAACAATGATGATGAGCTTGCTGCTGACATTCGGAATGTTCAGCGCTTGCAACAGTAATGATGAGTTGGATGTTCTTTTGGACGAAAAACTGACGCTGTTTGAGGACAGTCTGCAGTACGTTCCTGAGGAAGAATACACAGGTTCTTTGTATTACGACTATCATTATGGATGGACTATTGTTCCCCCAGGTACATACATTGATTATGGTGGCGCCTATTATCTCCCCGTAAACCTTCCTGATGAGTTTAAAACAAATAAGGAAGGATCGGTAAAAGTGTCATATACAGGAAAAGTCATTAAGATGAGTGATGAAGAAATAGAGAAGGCAAATTTATGGCGTTATGATGGAAAAGAGTCTTTTTACTTTGTCTATCTGACGAATATTGAGGAAGCAGAGATACCATACCGGGGGAACCCGCCTTTTACGATTACGGACGTGCCTGGTATGGTCTCTGTTAATGTAGATACGCAGGAATGGTTTATTCTGTATTGGTCCTCTGCCTTTGGATGCTATGTTAATGCCTATTATCCCACAGAAATGGGTGATGAGTTCAAGGTCTCAGGAGGATATATGCATGTCATCATCTCAGGCAATGTGTTCGAGGAGTACCCGGAACGGAATGCGGGAGGAATAAAGGCATATAAGATAGAACTGACAAAAATAGAAAAAGTGGAGTAAGTAACAAAACTATATGGCCGCTGTCGGAAGTGATTCTGGCAGCGGCTTTTGTTTAGATTTATAACTTCTCAGCCCGCTTCGACTCTGAATTGTTGAGATTGCGGCGGACTTGACGCAGCTTCTTGCCGCCGAAGGAGTAGGTGGCGGTGAGGCCGATGTAATGAGCATGATGATTGGTATGGCTTAGATGTCCCATACTTCCGGCAAAGGTGTAATCAAGCCGATCGTAATATTGTTTACTACTGCTATAGATGTTCTCGTTCGTGACATATTGATGGAAAGGATCGTTGGCCACCAGCGACAGCCTCAGCCTATCACCCAGCATGGCGTATCGCAGGGCGAAATAGAAGTAACCATAGCTTTCTGTCTCCGTCATATCACGATAGTCTGAAAACCAATGCTGATAACGGGCATTCAACATGAGTGTATGCTGAGCGTTCAGATACCAGTCGGCAGAGACAGCCATACGCTTCCCCCATCCATAGAGATAAGATCCATCGTTAAGTGTTGAAGTCGCATCGTGATAA
>CACYQO010000066.1 GCA_902776545.1 uncultured Prevotellaceae bacterium
TTTTTCTTGTAAATCATACTTTGTCGCGTCTAAACATAAACGCCACAAAGGTAATCATTATATATAAGGTACGCAATACGGTCTAAAATGACCGCTTACATGTAATTGGATGAAGTGCGGGGTGGTGATTCCGGTATGTTCGTAGCCCCTCTTACTATACCCCCACCTCTCTATAGAGAGAGGAGGTGGGGGGTATATAGAGAGGGGGCGAGAACTCACGAGGATCCCACTGTTCGCAAAGATATTTTTAATGGAACACAGAGATACAGAGATACAGAGATTCAATATCTTCTCCTTAAAACATTAATTAGCATGTAATCAGCCATGTAATTAATCGTTAATTATCCCGTTTGGGCAAGCCGGGACACGGCTTAAATCCTTAATCGGCTACGCGGTGAGATTTCAAACACCTTGAATCCTTCTTAACAACTTGATCAATAATGCCAGACAAATAAGTCTGAAGTGCCAAGATTTCCATTGGAGTAGGCTCTCCTTCTTTGTTTTTATAAACCTGCTCTTCTGACAATTTCATCTGAATACCAGCATGCCCAGGATGGCTTTCGGTATATTTGGAGATAACATCAAGCTGTTTGTGCTGCCTGATTTTCTTAACACTTAAACTCGCCACTCCCCAAAAGGACTCACTTTCAGCAAACCACTTCTTTATATTCTCACCATTTGATAGAGCATCATCCAGTGAACAATACCGGGCTCTCTCCACAGAGACATAGGATTCATTCTTTCGGAATAGTTTGAAGCAATCAGGCGAAACACCTGTTATCTCATTGTAACCTGCGGGGGACGATATCAAGCGATAGACGATTTCATCATCCCCTACTATATATTTTGCTGTATCCTGCTGCTGTTCCGACATTATTTACGCAGTGCTTTGAAGAAATCTTTCATGGATTTCATGTCGTCTGTACGACCTCTTCCCATTTTTGTGGCTACCGTCTCCGTATTCACAATGGCATACGTATATTCATCACGCCCTATATCGACAGACGAGGTCGTTTTGTCAATGATGATTTTCAACATCACTGTCGCATGATCCGTGAGATAAACTGAAGCTTTTGAAAGCAGGGAAGAGTCTTTACAAGCATTTATAAAGATAAAAGCATTCTCAAATGTATCCAAGTCTGGCTTTACCTTTACTTCTGACTGACGCTGAAGTTCCCGAAGTTGCAGTTCCAATTCAAAAGCTGGCCTCACCTGCATATCACGCTCAGCTTCGGATATCAGTCGATGGCCTAATTCCCAACGTAGTGCTGCACTGGGGTTCTGGTCGGTTATATAGGCAAGCATACCATCAAGCCCAGACTGTCTGCTTACGACAGCAACAGGCTCTGCCACCATTTGGCCTTTTTCTATTTGTGAGGTATGCTTATCTTCCATTATTGCAATTATCTTAATTTGGGGGCAAAGATACAAATATTATTTGAGAAAAGAGCACTCTTTGCTGATTTTTTTGCAAAATGCAACTATGTGGGGCGTTTGAGGTCGACGACGGAGAGGGTGAACTTGAAACAGCCGATGTTGTCGAGGATGACGGTGGCGCGTTTCTTGCCATTGACCATCTCAACGGTGCCCTGAAGACCTTTCAGGGCCTCGGACTCTGAGAGGAAGCCGTCGTTAAGAGCCACTTTTTCATGGATCTGAGGCGGCACCTCTTCTGAAAACTCGACATCACCGTCAGCCAGTTCAAGCATCGCCTTGAGCGCACGGATCTGAGCGTCAGGGACGCGGGCAAAGTCACGAAAGCCTTCTTTGGTCCTTGAAAGGGTAGGATCGACGACGCAATGGGTCAACAGATTACACTGTTTGAGGGCTTCCACGCGATGGGACTCATCGACTCTGACGAAAACCTTGCCATGAATGACTACCTTCTCAACCAGTTTCTTGGAGCCACTTGATTTCCAGGCTTTTTTGTATGTCCTGACTTTCTTCTGCTGGACGGCGGCATATGCCTCTATCTCAAAAGGGATGTCTTTGGAATCGTTGAAAAAAGAGCAAGCGTCTATCTCCTTGTTTCGCTTGACGCCATAGATATACCAGGCCGTAGGGTCAAACACCTTCTGGACTCCGGCTTTCTCCTTCTCCTGATGGAGGATTCGGTTGGTGGTCAGGCTGCGTAACCGACGATAATTTTTGGATTTTTTTTGGTACGGCTCCGCCGCGGGACCCCCGTTTTCACTTTGAGTCCCTATACCAACAATTAACGCTTTAGAGTCTTCTTGCATACTCGTCATCTGACTGTTACGTCAGTGCGTTTTGGAATCAGCGAAGCTCAAAATGGAAACTCGGTCGGAGATGACCTATGAATACAAAAAGAGCGTGAACCTCACTCTGCCCATCCGTCTCTTAGGCCTGCGAAAACCTTTCCTGTAAACAGACAGAATTCATGCTCACGCCGTTGATTATATATGCTCACACCCGTGAAGTGTGCGGAGGCTCACCAGAGCCTCTCTGCACACTGACGGGGCGTTATATAACCACGTCCTAAGCATCCACTCTGCAATGTTCTTGACAGGATTGTTGAAATTCGCAGTTTCAAGAGTCCAAAAACACGCGTTGTAAGACGCTGTACCAATAAATTTTGCGCCCACACCTTCACTGCCCTTTGGGGCAAGTACGGCGTGATAGCGGGTGCAAAGGTACAAAATATTTCTCACATATACATTATATAATGCAAAAAAAAGTTTTTTCTCCCTCAATTTTTGATAAACATGAGGTGCGAGTCCTTTTTTTTGTGTTTTTTGTTGGAGTCTCAGAAAATTGTTGTACCTTTGCATCGTCAAAAATAATAAGGTATGAAACTGCTTACATCAAGGATACATCTCATGTGGTCGGCTGCCGTGGCGCTGGCATGCGTGACGCTGCTGTCGGCCTGCAGCAAGGACGACGACGAGCAGAAGACGCCGCAGACGCGGACGGTGCTCGTCTATATGTCGGCAGAGAACACGCTGTCGAGCTATGCAGAGGCAGACCTCAATGAGATCATGGACGCTTCGATTCAGCTGACGGAGGACGACCAGCTGTTGGTGTGGTACGACCGTGCGAAGAAGGACGAGCTGCCGTGGTTGGCCCGCATGGTGAACGGAAAGTTGAAGGACTCGGTGTCGATTGCAGATATGCAGATCAGCAACAAGGATGACTATTCGAGCGACCCGCACGTGTTTGAGAAAGTGTTGACGTATGCCTACAGCCACTACCCTGCCGTCGAGGGATACGGTCTGGTGCTGTGGAGCCACGCTTCGGGCTGGCTGAAAGCAGACTCCATCGCCTATTCGAGGGCCTATGGCGTTGACAACGGTATCAATAGTTCGTATTCAAACAACGGTCCCTTCCTGAACATCCCCACCATCCGCCGCGTACTGGAGGGACAGCCGCATCTGGATTTTATCCTGGCCGACTGCTGTAACTTCATGTGCTTAGAGTCGATCTACGAGCTGCGGAGCGTGACGGACTATATCGTCGGCTCACCGGCAGAGATCCCAGACCCCGGAGCACCTTATGCCACGGTGGTGCCCGAGATGTTCAAGCGCCAGAACGCTGCGAAGGGCATCATGCAGAAGTATGCCGAGTGCTATCAGGACGCTCTGCCGCTGTCGGTGGCGAAGACGAGCGAGATGGACGCCCTGGCCGAGGCGACGCACGACGTGCTGAAGGCCATCTACAGCCGTCTGGGCATGGAGTATCCTGACATGACAGGGATGATACATTATTACAATGAGTCGCCAGGGAGATTCTATCCTTATTATAACATCTTCTACGATGCCGGCGACTTCGTGAAGCAGTATGCCACCGACGCGGAGTACAAGCAGTGGAAGGCGGCGCTCGACCGCGTGGTCATCGACAAGGCGTTCGCCAAGAGTTGGATGGTGAACAAGTCGTGGTACACCCACTACTCGGACTTCGAGATGACTGAGGAACGATATCACGGCGTGTCGATGTTCGTGCCGCAGGATCCGGGCTTCGGCTATTATAAACGGTATAACAATGACATCAAGATGATGGCTTGGTGGTGGAAGGTTTGGGAGTGAGTAATTTGTTTACGGTTTACGGTTTACAGTTTACAGATGAAATGACTGGAGGCTGTACTACCGCAGAGGTAATCACCTGTAAACCGTAAACTGTAAACTGTAAACAAAATGATAGTACTGAAATATCTGGCAATATTAGGTCGCTACCTGATCGTGATGGGACGGACGTTCTCTGTGCCTGAGAAGATGCGCATGTTCTTCAAGTCGTATGTGAAGGAGATGGCGCAGCTGGGCGTGAACTCCATCGGCATCGTGCTGCTCATCTCGTTCTTCATCGGAGCGGTGATCTGCATCCAGATGAAGCTGAACATCCAGAGCCCGTGGATGCCGCGATGGGTGTCGGGATACACGACGCGTGAGATCATGCTGCTGGAGTTCTCGAGTTCGATCATGTGTCTGATCCTTGCCGGTAAGGTGGGGTCGAACATCGCCTCGGAGCTGGGCACGATGCGCGTGACGCAGCAGATCGACGCCTTAGAGATCATGGGCGTGAACTCTGCCTCGTATCTCATCCTGCCGAAGATCATGGGCATGATGACCATCATGCCGTTCCTCGTGATCTTCTCTTCGGCCACGGGTATCCTCGGTGCCTACGCCACAGCGTATGTCGGCCATGTGCTGGCACCAGACGACCTGACCTTAGGCCTGCAGCACTCGTTCAAGCCCTGGTTCATGTGGATGTCGATTATCAAGAGCCAGTTCTTCGCCTTTATCATCTCGAGCGTGCCGGCCTTCTGCGGCTATACCGTGGAGGGCGGATCGGTGAACGTGGGCAAGGCCTCGACGGATGCCGTTGTCACCTCGAGTGTGCTCATATTGTTTAGTGATGTCTTCCTAACCCAGCTGCTGTCATGATCGAGACGAAGAATCTTTGCAAGAGCTTTGAGAGCCGTGAGGTGCTGAAGGACATCTCGACCGTGTTTGAGGACGGCAAGACGAACCTCATCATCGGCCAGAGCGGATCGGGAAAGACGGTGCTGATGAAGAACCTCGTGGGACTGCTCGACCCGACGAGCGGACAGGTGCTCTACGACGGGCGCGACTTCGTGGCCATGTCGAAGCACGAGAAGGTACACATGCGCCGTGAGATGGGCATGATCTTCCAGAGTGCTGCGCTGTTCGACTCGATGACGGTCTTAGAGAACGTGATGTTCCCCTTAGATATGTTCTCGACGATGAACCTGCGCGAGCGCACGAAACGGGCCATGGACTGTCTGGACCGCGTGAACCTCGTGGGGGCGGAGGAGAAGTTCCCTGGAGAGATATCAGGCGGCATGCAGAAACGCGTGGCCATCGCACGAGCCATCGCGCTGAACCCGAAGTACCTCTTCTGCGACGAGCCGAACTCTGGTCTCGACCCAAAGACAAGTCTCGTGATCGACGACCTGCTGCAGGGCATCACGAAGGAGTTTGACATCACCACGATCATCAATACCCACGACATGAACTCGGTGATGGGTATTGGCGAGAATATCATTTTTATCTACGAGGGCCACAAGGAGTGGCAGGGGAAGAGCGACGAGATCATGCACTCGACGAACACTCGCCTGACGGACTTCATCTTCGCCAGCGACCTCCTCAAGAACATGCGCCAGCTGGTCATCGAAAAAGAGCAGACTTTATAGCACAGATTTCATGATGCGGAAGCCGTAGTCGAGGAGGATGGCGGACTCGGAGAAGCGGGTGCGCTGGGAGCGGCTGTGGAGCAGGACGCAGTAGAGTGTGCGGCCGTCGCGGGTGGCAGCTGAGGCAAGACAGTAGCCAGCCTGACGCGTGAAGCCAGTCTTGATGCCGATGCAGCCGTCGTAGGAAGAGAGCAGCACGTTGGTATTCTGGCAGTCCATGTGGCGACCGTCGATCATAGGAACTTTCTTTTCCGTCGTGCCCACGATGGCGGCAAACAGGCTGTCGCGCATGGCGTAGCGTGCCAGACGGATAAGGTCGCTGGCCGAACTGTAGTTGTCAGGGGCAGGCATGCCATTGGGATTGGCAAAGTGGGTGCTCTCCATGCCGAGGTAAGCAGCTTTCTCGTTCATCATCTCACAGAAGCGGATGGTGTCGCCTCCGACGTGTTTCGCCAGGGCATAGGCAGCATCGTTGTCACTCTGAAGCATCATTTCGTAGAGCAGATCGCCCAACAGGTAGCCTTCGCCTAAGCGTACACGGGAGTCACGGCAGATAAAGACGTCCTCAGTGATGCGGACGGTGTCGGTCAGATTGCTGTTCTCGAGGGCAAGCAGACAGGTCATCATCTTCGTGAGCGAGGCCATGAAACGGGGTTCGTCGGCATATTTCTGACTGATGACCATGCCTGTGGCGTCGTCGATGAGCATCCAGGCGTCAGCAGAGAGAGATGCCAACGTATCGGATCCCTCGACAGAATCGGGGTTGAGGATGGTGCTGAGGAGGGTGCTGTCGATGGTGTTGATATGCTCGAGACGTATCTGTTCGGGGGTGAGAGCGACGCGACTGCCTGTCCGTTCACCCCAGTTGCAGGAGGCCACAACGGCGAGTAGCGTCAGCAGACAAGTCCATCGGAAAAGTGGTGTTCGTGTCATGTTATTCGTTTTTTCGCGACAAAGTTACTGAAAAAGTTGCAAATATCGTTGATATTTCGTACTTTTGCAACATTGTTTAAGAAATGCAGAAACTGAAGAACAGCGAATTGTTGCTTTCCTACATCCGGGAAGGGCGTGCGATGACACAGCGTGAGAAACTGTGGCTCATCGTCAGCCTGAGTATTCCCTCCATCCTGGCACAGATATCTGCGACGGTGATGTTCTTCATCGATGCCTCGATGGTGGGACACTTAGGCGCGAAGGCCTCGGCAGCCATCGGACTGGTGGAGACGACGGGCTGGCTGATGGGCGGACTGGGTTCGGCAGCGAACATGGGATTCTCCGTGCAGGTGGCGCATTTCATAGGGGCGAACGACATGGAGGCGGCGAGAAGGGTGCTCAGGCAATCGATCGTCTGTTGTATGATCTGGGCGCTCGTCATCTCCATCACGGCACTCTGCATCTCACCCTACTTGCCCTATTGGTTAGGCGGTAATGAGGAGATCGCCCACGACGCCTCGCTCTATTTCGCCATCTTCGGTTTCAGCGGCATCTTCTTCCAGATGGAAGGTCTGGCAGGGTCGATGCTGAAATGCTCGGGCAACATGAAGATTCCCTCGATGCTGAACATCGGCATGTGCGTGATGGACGTGGTGTTCAACTACCTATTTATATATATATTAGGTATGGGCGTGATGGGCGCTGCCGTGGGTACGGGACTGGCGATGCTGGTGACGGCCTGCGCGATGATGTATTTCCTGTTGGTTAGGAGCGACATGCTGTCGCTCTTTCGGGGGTACGGGGGTACGGGGGCAGGAGGTACGGGGGTACGGGGGTACGGGGGTACGGAGGTGCGGGGGTACGAGAATAGTCCAAGCGCAGAAAGTAATCTCGCACCCCCGCGCCACCGCACCCCCGCACCCCCGAGGTCCTTCCGACCAACATCAGACGTTGTCTCGACGGCCGTGAAGATCGGGGCACCGATGGGACTGCAACATCTGCTGATGGGAGGCGCATATATCGTGAGTACGATGATTGTGGCACCATTGGGCACGATCGCTATGGCCGCTCATTCACTGGCCATCACGGTAGAGAGCCTGTGCTATATGCCAGGCTATGGCATTGCAGAGGCTGCTACGACACTCGTCGGACAGGGTATCGGAGCCGGACAGAGGCTGCTCACACGGTCGTTCGCCCGTATGTCTGTGGCATTAGGCATCGGGGTGATGACACTGATGGGCGTACTGATGTGGATCTTCGCCCCAGAACTGATGGCGCTGATGTCACCCGTCGAGGAGGTGATAGCCCTGGGTACGCAGGTACTCCGTATCGAGGCATGGGCAGAGCCGATGTTTGCTGCCGCCATCGTCTGTAACGGTGTGTTCATCGGTGCTGGCGACACGATTATCCCTGCCATCATGAGCCTCGGCTCGATGTGGGCGGTCCGTCTGACCATGGCAGCCACCCTCGCTCCGAAGTTCGGACTGAAGGGCGTCTGGACGGCGATGGCCATCGAGCTGCTCTTCCGTGGCAGCATCTTCCTCACCCGCCTGTTCAAAGGCAACTGGGCAGAGAAGCTTAAGCTTAAGTGAAATGCAAAAAATAAGTTGGTATAAATCTCACCACAGAGACACGGAGGACACTGAGTCTTTTGCTGTGTCTGGAAAGAAAAACTCTGTGTACTCAGTGCCTCTGTGGTGAATTACTAAAATTAAGAATTGAAAATTGAAAATTATGATTATCACTATGCGAAGATTTCTGTTTGTACTTTTCACTTTCCACTTATCACTTTTCACTTCCTGGTCGCAGACGAAGAGCACGGAGGTGTTGTTTGAAACCACGGCTGGCAATATCCGCATCGCCCTTTATGACGAGACGCCACAGACAAGAGACAACTTCCTGAAAATCACGAAGATGGGCATCTATGACTCGCTGCTCATCCATCGCGTGATCAAGGACTTTATGATTCAGAGCGGCGACACCAACAGCAAACACGCCAAGCCTGGGCAGCTGTTGGGCACAGGCGATTTCGACTATACTACTGAGGCGGAGTTCAGATTGCCGCAGATTTTCCATCGTCGTGGTGTCGTGGCGATGGCCAGGGAGAGCGACAAGGTGAATCCAGAAAGGCGGTCGTCGGCCTGTCAGTTTTATATCGTCTGGGGAAAGATTCTCAAGGATCAGCAACTCGCGAAGATCCAGGAGAAACTCGACTCTGCCACTCAAGGCAGCGTGAAACTGACGCCAGAGATGATTGAGGTGTATAAGACCATAGGCGGCACGCCTCATCTCGACGGACAGTATACGGTCTTTGGAGAAGTCGTCGAAGGAATGGATGTCGTGGATAAGATCCAACAGGTGCAGACAGACAAGAACGACCGGCCGATAGAGGATATCCGGATCTTGAAGGCCATCGTCACCAAAGATCTCCCTCAGCCAGAGGCTCAGAAGAAGGCCCCAGCGAAAAAAGTTGTCAATCGGAAAAGACAGCCTCGAAAGTAACTTTTTCCCCTCCTGAGTTAGGAGGGGATAGGGGTGGTCTGAACAGCCGCATGATCAGCGCTTCTTCAGACCCCCTCTGGCTCCCCCTAACTTAGGGGGAGAATAAAAAAAAAAAAGCCGCCCAAGGGTCATCAACGACTCCTGAACGACTACCAACAATCTATGAATAACTAAAAACCTTTTTCTTTGAAAAAAACGGAGTGTCACCACTGCGTCTTGTTATCCTTACTTGCAATTCTTTTTTCTAACGCCTTAGAAATACCTATTGCCAATCAAAAATTATAAACCTAAAACCTAAATCTAACTAACAATTAACTCTAACTAACTATAACTAAACTTAAACCTTTTTTCTATCTTTCTATCTTTTTGTCTTTTGACGATGCAAAGGTACGATGATTTTCTGAATCACGCAACATATTTATCTCTCTTTTCTTCAAAAAAGAGCTTTCTTTTGATATAAATCAACTCATTGTGTGCGAACACATGCCAATTGTGCGCGAAAACATGTAATTATTACACTTTTATCACAAAGCCTCAGCGACCTTGTTTGTCAGCGCAACAAATTCAGCAATGGAAAGTTGTTCAGGGCGGCGAGTCAAAAATGAAGAGTGAAGAGTGAAGAATGAAGAATCTGCCGGCAATATCTGCTTAAGAGAGACGCGCAGCATCTTCCGACGCTGACCGAAGACCGTCTTGACAATGCGGCGGAACAGTTGTTCGTCGCAGCCCAGGTCGGTTACTTCATTGCGCGTCATGCGGATAACGGCACTCTGCACCTTGGGTGGCGGATTGAAGACACCAGGTTCGACGGTGAAAAGATACTCCACATGATACCAGGCCTGAATCAGTACGGAGAGGATGCCATACTGTTTGTTGCCAGGCTGCGAGGCCATGCGCAGGGCCACCTCGTGCTGAATCATACCCGTACAGCAGGGAATGAGGTCTTTATTGTCAAGCATCTTGAAAAAAATCTGCGAGGAGATGTCGTAGGGATAGTTGCCAGTCAGAATGAAAGGCTGTCCGTCGAAGACATCGTGGAGGTCCATCCTCAAAAAGTCTCCACCTATTATATTATTATATAGGCGTGGAAAATGCTCCTGAAGGTACGCCACCGACTCGCGGTCGATCTCCACAACCTTCAGCGGACGGGGCTTCTCCACCAGATACTGCGTCATCACACCCATGCCAGGACCCACTTCGAGCACTGGCAGATCGGCATAGGGTTCATCTACCGTATCAGCGATTCGCTTGGCGATATTCAGGTCAGTCAGGAAATGCTGACCCAGATTTTTTTTCGGTCTTACCTGCTTCATTTTGCGTGCAAAAGTACAAAAAAAAGGATGAAATTTCAATAAAAATGCACAATTTCAACTTTTTTTTGCTTAAAACGTAATTTTTTTTCTTATTTATTTGGTTGTTTTAATTATTTTTCATATCTTTGCACAAGAAATAACTAAATGGCTATATGTTAAGATTAACAAATATGAATAGACTCGTTTCTCTAATCAGTATGCTTTTCTGCATGACGTTCAGCGCGCAAGCCCAAGAACAACAGGACAGCGTAGAGCGTAGGTTAGTACAACCTTCTCATGTTTACTTCGTTCCTCACTGGTATCTCAAGGCTCAGGCCGGTGCTTCCTATGACGTGGGTGAAGCAAAGTTCTCACAACTCATCTCTCCTGCAGTACAACTTACTCTCGGCTACAAGTTCAGTGAATATTTTGGTCTCAGAGGATCTGTTAGCGGTGCTTGGGCAAAGAACCGCTATGCTTATCCCGAGGCTAAATACCAGTGGAACTTTGTTCAGCCAGCTCTTGACGCAGAACTTGAGTTGTTGCCCCTCTTCTTTGGTGAAAACCCTGTACGTCCGGCTAACCTCTATATCTTTGCCGGAGCGGGAATGGCCATCTCTTTCAACAATGACGATGCTATCGAAGCCAACAATATCTGGGGTGTCGATTTTCAGAAGCTCTGGTCAGGAAGCCGTCTGAACCCTGTCGTCAGAGCAGGTATTGGATTTGACTACCGCCTTAGTGATAAAGTTGCCATCGGTGCTGAGGTCAATGCCAACATGTTGCCTGACCATTTCAACTCAAAACTGGGTAAGAACGACAACAAAGACTGGCACTTTAATGCCCTCATCGGTCTGAAGTTCAACCTCGGCAAGACCCATGGACGAACCGAGGATGTCTATCAGGAGATTATACACTCGATTCCACAGCCTGCCAAGCAAGAAGAGTTCGTGGATGTGCCCATCGAAAAGATCTCCTTCAATGTCAACATTCACTTCGTCATCAATCAGAGTATTATTCGCTCAAATCAGATACCAAAGCTGACGAAACTCCTGCAGTATCTGTATGAACACCCGAGATCATTCGTCCGTCTGTCTGGCTTTGCTGACAAGGATACGGGAACTCCCGAGATCAATATGCGACTCTCTATCGAGCGTTCGCAGGTCGTCTCGAGGTATCTACAGGATGCCGGCATCCAGGAATGGCGTATCCGCAGATTCGCCAAGGGTGACAAGGTACAGCCATTCGATATTCCGGAAGACAACCGTGTCTGCATCTGCTTTGTCTATGATCCAGACAACCCTGTACCACAAGCATTTGAGTATTAATTTAAATTTAAGATATAAAGTATGAAAAGAATACAGAAAATCCTGCTGACAGCCATCATGGCTTTGGTGGCCCCGGCATTTACAGCATGTACTGATTATCAAGACGAGATTGATGCTCTTGATAAACGCATCACTTATTTGGAGAATCTGGTTAAAGATTGGAACTCTCAATTGGAGTCGATGCAGAGCGTTGTCTATGCAATGGAGCATGGAGACTACATCACCAACGTCACAGAAAACAGCGATGGTTACATCATCACCTTTCACAAAGCACCCGCTATCTTCATCATGGATGGTATTGATGGCATAGACGGAAAGGACGGAAAAGATGCACAGGCTCCAGACATCTCCGTCGTTCAAGGTGAGGATGGATTCTGGTACTGGACGCTCAATGGCGAAATTATCTCTAATGAAGATGGTGATCCTATCCGTGCTAACGGTCTGGACGGTAAAGACGGACTGGACGGTAAAGACGGACTGGACGGTAAAGACGGACTGGACGGTAAAGACGCCATCTCACCACAAGTTCGCATCAATGATGAAACCGGAATCTGGGAAATCTCTGTCGACGGAGGCCTTAACTGGATCTCTACCGGCACTTCTGCTACCGGTAAGGACGGCGCAGACGGCGCAGACGGCGCAGACGGTAAAAACGGTAAGAACGGTAAGGATGGTGTAGACGGAAAGGATGGCAAGGACGGCCAACAGTTCTTTAAGTCCGTCTATTACGAAAAGAACGACTCTGGTGAATTTATGGTCTTAACCCTTGCGACTGGACAAGCCTTCAGGATTCCTATCTACAAATCATAAGAGAGATGAAGATGAATACAGCAAATAGAGTTATTATCGCACTGACAGTTCTGCTGAGCTTTTCGTCGTGCGAAAAATACAACTATACAGATCCACTTCAGGGACTCGGTGCCCGTGTAGAGGATTTGGAAAAGAAGGCATTTGACATCAATAAAGGTCTGGAAGACCTCCAAAAACTTGTCACTATCATCCAAAAACGAGGGTTCCTTACTGATGTCAAAGATAACGGCGATGGTACATGGACACTGACATCATACGATAAATCGACCATCACCATCCGCGAAGGAAAACAAGGTCAGGACGGTGTCGACGGTCGTGACGGTAAGGAAATGGATTTCACAATCAGTGCAGCCGAGGCTCCTGACGGTGTATGGTATTGGACGATCAATGGTGAATGGCTGCTCGACGGGGATGGCAACAAGATGAGAGCTTCCGCCACTGACGGTAAAGACGGAGAGAACGGTAAAGACGGAGAGAACGGTAAAGACGGAGTGAACGGCCAGGACGGCCAGAACAATCCGCTTGCACCAGCCATCGTGCCGCAAGTCCGTGTCAATGAGGAGACGCACCATTGGGAAATATCCACGGATGGCGGTAATACCTGGGAGGATACGGAGGTCTATGCCGACGGTAAGGACGGTAAGGACGGTAAAGACGGCGTAGATGGTAAGGACGGCAAGGACGGCAAGGACGGCAAGGACGGTAAGGACGGTAAGGACGATGATCTCTTTGTCAGCATCGTCGAAGCTGCTGATCACTCATCCATTACCATGACCCTCAAAGACGGACAGACTTTCACAATACCTATTATCACTGAATGATCTGATATAGGGCATTATAAAGGCGGGCTGGATTCACATCCGGCCCGCTTTCGTTTATGAAAGGCATAGCTGTCTGCGAACACAGATAAGATTTTGGCAGAAAAAGGGCGAAAAAAAGACAATTCATTGACACGTATCAATTTTTATTCGTACCTTTGTCCCCATGGAAATGAAAACGATCCTCACTAACATCGCCAAAATCATCGCCCCTATCCTATTAGGTGGGGCCATTCTTTATTGGATGTATCGTGGCGAGGATTTCATGCGGTTGAGGCATGTCTTGTTGGAGGAAATGGACTGGACGTGGATGCTGCTCTCGTTTCCCTTCGGCATCCTGGCACAGCTGTTCCGAGGCTGGCGATGGAAGCAGACGCTGGAGCCGATTGCGAGGGATATTTCGAGGAAGGAGGAAAGAGGAATGAGGAATGAGAATAGTCCAAGTGCAGAACGAGGAACGAGGAATGAGAATAGTCCAAGTGCAGATTCTTCAGATAATAATCCTATGACAGAACAACAGGAAGATGGAAATCTCTTTCCTCATTCCTCCTTCCTCCTTCCTCGAATAAGATCCTCCGTCTGCATCTACGCCGTATTCCTCTCCTACGCCACCAGCCTCATTATCCCACGTCTCGGAGAGTTCACCCGTTGTGGGGTACTGAAGCGTTACGACGGCTGTTCTTTCTCAAAGGCCCTTGGAACGGTGGTGACGGAAAGAGCCATCGACACCCTGCTGATGGGGACGGTGGCAGGACTGACACTGTTGTTCCAGTTGAGCATCTTCGGCACGTTCTTCACCCAGACAGGCACCAGCCTCGACACCATCTTTGAACGATTCTCGCTGACGGGCTATTTAGTGACGGCCATTTGTGCCATTGCTATTCTCATTCTGTTACATATTCTGTTCCAGAGCCTTAATATATATAGTAAGGTGAAAGCGACGGCCAGCGGCATCTGGCAGGGCGTCACCTCCCTGAAGGACGTGAAGAACCTGCCGTTGTTCATCTTCTTCACCCTCGGCATCTGGGTCAGCTATTTCCTGCATTATTATATGACCTTCTTCTGCTTCGAGGCCACATCCCACTTAGGACTGGCCTGTGCGCTGGTCACTTTCGTCGTTGGTTCTATAGCCGTCATCGTGCCTACTCCCAATGGCGCAGGCCCTTGGCACTTCGCTGTCAAGACGATGCTCATCCTTTACGGCGTCGTCGATGAGTATGCGCTTTATTTCGTGCTTATCGTTCACACCGTCCAGACGATGCTTGTCGTCGCACTTGGTATTTATGCCTGGGCCGCCCTTTCGTTTACGAAGAGGGTTTCGAGGAGTGAGGAAGGAGGAACGAAGAGGGTTTCGAGGAAGGAGGAACGAGGAAAGAGGAAGGAGATTAGTTCTGGTGCAGAATAAATAATTGAACTATAAATAATTGAGCTATATAATACAATGAATGATTTCTTTTATAAAAAAGTAGATGCTTACCATATAGCGAAAGAATATGTTCTGTATGTGTATTCACTTTTGAAGAATTATCCTCAATACGAGAATCATGCATTATGCGACCAAATACGACGTGCCGCAATTTCGATTCCTTCGAACATCGCTGAAGGTTTAGGGCGCATGGCTGTCAAAGAAAGAATACATTTCCTTGAAATCGCTTTTGGCTCATTAGCTGAGGTGTCCTGCCAGTTAGATATATCAGAAGCATTAGGATATATAACGGCAAAAGAACTTGAAGAAGCGGAAATGAAAGCTGAGCGCTTATCAAAAGTAATGTCAGGATTAAAAAGCTATCTATCAAATAATATTAACCCAAGGTCGTGAGTTTTAGAAGGAACATGGTATTCTCCTTCCTCGTTCCTCCTTCCTCCTTCCTCGAAAAAAAGAATAACTATGAGTGAAATCAAAAATCTGAACCCAGCGTGCATCTGGAAGAACTTCTATGCACTGACACAAGTGCCACGTCCGAGCGGACATCTCGAGAAAATCCAGCAGTTCCTGCTCGACTTCGGCAAGGAGGCAGGCGTGGAAGTGTTCAAGGATCCTGCCAACAACATCGTGATGCGCAAGCCCGCATCGCCAGGAATGGAGAACCGTAAGGGTGTCATCCTGCAGGCCCACATGGATATGGTGCCGCAGAAGACACCTGAGAGTACCCACAACTTCGAGACCGATCCCATCGAGCCTTGGATCGACGGCGAGTGGGTGAAGGCCAAAGGCACGACCCTCGGAGCCGACAACGGTCTGGGTGTGGCTGCCATCATGGCCATCATGGAGGACAAAACCCTGAAGCACGGACCCATCAATGCCCTGATTACGGCTGACGAAGAGACGGGCATGTATGGCGCCAACGACCTGCCCACAGGCGAGTTGCAGGGCGATATCCTCATGAACCTCGATTCTGAGCACTGGGGAAAATTCGTGATTGGTAGTGCTGGCGGCATCAACATCACAGCTACACTCGACTACAAAGAGGTGGAAACGGATGCTGAAGACGCTGCTGTGAAAGTCACCGTCAAAGGTCTGCGTGGCGGGCACTCCGGTTTGGAGATCCACGAAGGCCGTGCCAACGCCAACAAACTGCTCGTCCGTCTCGTCCGCGAGGCCATCGAGGAGTGCGAGGCCCGTCTGGCCTCTTGGCAGGGCGGCAACATGCGCAATGCCATTCCCTTCAAGGCCGAGGCCGTGCTGACGGTGCCCAAAGAGAACGTCACCCTGCTGAAGGAACTCGCCCAGGACTGGCTCGAGGACTTTACCGACGAGTACAAAGGCATCGAGAGCGGTATCGAGGTGATCTGTGAGGACGTCGAGACGCCCAAGACGGAAGTGCCCGTAGAGATTCAGGACAACCTGATCAATGCCATCTACGCCTGTCACGACGGCGTGGTCCGCATGATTCCCTCCTACCCCAGCGTCGTAGAGACCTCCTCGAACCTCGCCATCATCGAGATTGGCGGCGGCAAGGCCATGCTGAAGATCCTGGCCCGCTCCAGTCGCGAGGATATGAAGGACTACATCGTGAAGACCCTCGAAAGTTGTTTCAACATGGCAGGCATGAAGGTGGAGACCGCAGGTTCTTACGGAGGCTGGGATCCTAATCCCGAATCGCCCATCCTGCATCTGCTGCTGAAGGAGTACAAGGACCTCTTCGGAGAGGACGGCATCATCCAGGTAGACCACGCAGGTCTGGAGTGTTCGGTCATTCTCGGCAAGTATCCTTGGCTCGATGTTGTCAGCTTCGGTCCCACGATGAAGTCGCCTCACACCACCACAGAGCGCGCCCTCATCGCCACCGTCGAGCCTTTCTGGACGCTGCTGAAGAAGACCCTCGAGGACATTCCTGAGAAGTAAAAATGCCTTCTATTCTTTCTTTCCTCAAAAAAATCCGCAGAAAGTTTGTATCTGCGGATTTTTCTGTGTAACTTTGAACTACGTCCGAAGTTACTCACGCTCGAAAAAACTCAAATAAAAATTTGGTTATTTGCTCACTTATTCGTAACTTTGCAGCCAAATTCATCAAAGTATTAACAAAATTATGGACGATTACCCGGCGAATAGTAACAAGTTTTAGGCCGGAGGATAGCAGGCAAGACCGCTAATCCTCTTGCCACTAAGTCATTTCTCGCGCCACCGTGCCCCCGCACCGTCGCGCCAACGAAAAAGAAAAGGATTAGCACAATGAAGACATTCTGGAACACCCAAGGCGGACTGAGCCAACTCTCAGAGTGGCAGCCCAATTGCTGGATACAGGTGACATGCCCCACCGAAGAAGACCAGCACGAACTGTGGATGCTGATCATCCTCCGTATCCCCTACGTCAAGGAGATACGGTCGAGGACACCCTATACCACCGTGCCCTTAGGTATCATCCATAAGCGCGACGTCACCATCACCGTCTGCTATTACGAGACGAACATGATGATCGACTTCGTTTCGTTCCAGCAGAAGCGTAACGTAGGATTTACGGACTATGTCGATATGATCTTCCGACTGTTCCTCTCCAGCGCCGTCTGGTACCTGAAGCGCCTGAAGCAGATCTCGATGCTCATCGACAAGGCCAAGCGTAACCTCGACAAGGAAGTGAACAACGAGAGCCTGATAGGCCTCAGCCGTCTGCAGGACTCACTCACTTATTTCCAGACTTCCATCCGAGGCAACGAGAACCTGTTGCAGAAGCTGAAGTTCAAACTGCAGATCGACGAACTGGATGCCGACCTGATCGAGGACGTGAACATCGAGATGTCGCAGGCCCGTGAGACCACTTCGATCTACTCCGACATCTTAGAGTCGACGATGGACACCTATTCTTCCATTATTAATAATAATATGAATACGGTGATGCGTACGCTGACGTCGGTGTCGATCATGATGATGTGCCCCACGCTCATCGCCTCTTTGTTCGGCATGAAC
>CACYQO010000067.1 GCA_902776545.1 uncultured Prevotellaceae bacterium
ATCCGCTTTTAAAGTGATATTACCTGAATAACAAATCCTATTAGGCTCTGTAAGTACTTTACTACAGTTATTCACTATATAATCGACTTTATCAGCATCTCGTAATTTGAACTTGACTGTATCAACACCTGTTCCTTTTTCAATTTCTGGACATCTTTTCTAATTTCCATAGTACTCTTAATCCTTAAACATCGTTTTCATAAAACCTTCGGCATACTTCTCACCATATTGTTCCATCAGTTGTTTCTCTTCTGAAGTCTTTGGCTCACCATATTCATCTTTATAGTTCAAACGGCCTTGACGACTCATTCCACTAATGTCGCTTTCATTCACATTTTGTTCAATCATGACATCGCTTTTGATTAGAATTATGTCAATACTTTGAAAATAACAAAGGACAATATTCCCCACAAAAATAATGCTGGCCAAAAATACACTTTACTAATTTTGCCTAAATACAACATGATAAAAATGGGGAGTGTCAAAACATTGAGTATTATCAGTAATGTATTACCAAAAGCAAATCCCACAATCAAACAGATAAGAGAAACCAATATAGCTCCTCCACATATCCACATTTCATCACCCTTTAATACTTTCTTTATTTTTTTAACGTGATTTTCGTTTGTAACTTCATGCTCCTCTGTTGGGATATCTTCCTCCTCTCCAAGATAAACCAACTGAGCATCATCAGGTATTCCATACACCTTGCTTAGCACCTCAGAAATCAATCGAGCAGCTCCTTCTACATCATGTCCAAAGTCTATTGCATACTCCTGGCTACGAAATCTAATGCTACTTCCTGGACGCATATAAATACCAGAATGTGGGGTGAACAATGGGAAAGAACCTAAAGACTTGAAATCCTGAAGCTGACGTTCAATTCGCTCATCAGAGACATCATTCCCTTCCGCATGCTTGACAAAAGAGAACTTAATCACTAGTCCCCTATTCTTATCTCCCAATTTAATCGGATCTCCATCACTCCATGTCGTACTGCCAGAACGGAATACTGTAGCGACACCATGACGTTTACGACTCAACTTGACTGTAGAAGAACTTTTATAGAAGATGCCCGTCTCAACAGCAGATTCTGACAATTCCTGACGATCCAAGTTCTGCTTCAGCGCATCGATTAGACCTGCATAGACTTTACTGTTTGTCAAATAACTGGTTGTTGACAAATCGATTCCTTTATCAACAAATCGAACCAAAAGGCTACCACAATACTCACAATTGGTATGGTTAGTTGAACTTGCACCACAATTAGGGCATTTAATTACATTTGCTTCCATATTCTAACTGATTTTTGATACAAAGTAAGCAATAACATATAATATGACTTGACCTGCGAACAGCAATATCAGCATTATCAAGGCAACATTGTTTTCCCACGTATCAGGAACGAACAATGCCAATATGAATTCTATCACAGCAGCTATCAAGAAAAGAAAAGAAAGAGAAATCTTAAACCCATCTTTAATCTGTGAAACTCCGAATAGATATAGCATCAACGTATTAACAATGATAACGGCACTATTCAAGCCAATATTGAATGGCTTATAGGATGAGAATATCAAACCTATTACTATGTTAAGCAATAGGGAAATACCACCTATAATTAATGTCAAATTCTTCATATTCTGCAAGTTTTAGGGTTGTGGGGGTAATGGTGGAGGAACAGCGCCAAACGAATTGGTAAATTCCGGCAATGTAGAGATTTGTGCCCAATTAGGCATTCCATTCTTCCAAACAAGTGTATCTCTTTTTATCTGTCCCTGAGCAATATAACTCATGATTGCATTAGCATCGTATGGGCCTAGCTGCTGTCCATTGACTGCTATAAAGTAGCTCGCAGGTTGTGGTATTGGTGGAGGTGCAGCTGGTTGAGTATTCATGTGTTGACCTGCTAATCCTGCCATCTGCCCAGCAAACCCCATGCCAGTATTCATACCCATTCCAATACCGATTAGGTTACCTGCAGTTCCTTCATTGCCTGCCGCCGTCTCCAACACATCAAAACTCCTATCCATCTGATAGATGTCACGCCCCGCAATCTTTATCTTTGCCATCAAGTCTTTTGCCTCCTTTAACTTGATATAACTTGGATCATCCTCTGGTACATTGACAGATATCACATAGAAGTTCTCCAACCCTATACCATATTTATTAAAATCTGGTTGTAACGACAGGACAATGAACTCAGATAATTCGTTGAGATGAGAGTTAATAGTCAAGAATGAAATACCGTCTTTGACCATCTTGTCAGAAAGAAGATTGGCAAAACGGGACATCAGTACACCCTTGAAGTAAGAATCAATCTGATTAACACTAAAGGTGGCCATATTACCCACCAAAGACTGTATCAGTAAGCGGGGATCACTCACCTTAATACCATACTGACCAAAAGCCCTTACTGGCACTATCACCTCATACTTAGGATCTTCCAACTGAATTGGCGATGGTGTACCCCATTTCGTATCAAGGATTGCCAATGTATTCACAAACCAAACCTCTGCTTGGAATGGTGTATCTCCGCCAAAAGGCAGATTAATCAGTTTCCCAAGCAGAGGGATATTGGCAGTTTTAATGGTATAAGTACCACTTTCAAAGGAATCCAAAACTTGACCACCTTTCACGAAAAAGGCTGTCTGTCCTGCATGAACCACAAGCTGAGTTCCCAACCTCAGATTCTCAGATGGAAACTTATGGGCTATCTCATGAGGATTCGACTCCCATTTAACAACATCAATTATTGCCATATAATTCTACATTATGATTATCAATAAGAGAGATAATACAGACGATATTAAGATAAACAAATTTACCATACATCCCATACCACTTGCAATTCGGTCAAATCCATTAGACATTCGATCTGAAGCAGGAAACTCAACACCTATTTGAGACAAATAACCATAAGAATCTTCCCTCGTATTACCACTAGTCTGAGCAAACCATCTGATCAACTTATCATATACTTCCGATTCTTTTATCGTTTTATCTTCTCTGAGCTCATCTAATTTTTCAAATACATCGTCTTTATCAGGAAGAAATTTATCAACACCATAATCAACTTTATACTTTTTTCTAATATCACAAATAGCAGCCCTTGCTTCATCTATATCACAACCATAGTTTTGCATATACCATTCTCTTGTATCTTGCGGGTTGTTAGATTCAATTACTTTAATTATCTCATAGTCTTCTTCATTTATCTTCTTGAACTCAGTCGCTTTATGCTTTTTAGGAGCATCTAATTCTGAGAATTTTGAATTTGGTGCTTGACAAATTGGACATTTTAAAGGTGCATTTGAACCTTCATGAACATACCCACATACTTCACAAATAAATTTTGCCATAATAATACTACTTTATGAATATTAATAAAAGAGATAGTACAGACGAAATTAAGACAAGCAAATTTGCCATACATCCCATACTACCTAAAAAATGTTCAACTCCCCAATATAAACGTTCTGAAGTTGAAAACTTAACCCCCTTTTGTGACAAATATTTATAAGATTCCTCACTCGTTTTACCACTTGTTTGCACAAGCCATATAATTAACTTTTTTCGTACATCCGATTCTTTTATCGTTCCTTGCTCGCGAAATTCTTCCATCTTGTCAAAAATTTCGTCTGCTTCTGGTGTGTATTTTGTACCATAAGAAATCTTATATTTTCTTCTGATCTCATCTATAGCGACACGTGCTTCTTCCCTGTCACACTCATAGGTCTTTCTATACCATTCTTGAGTTTTATATGGACTGCTAGACTCTATTACTTTGATTATTTCATAGTCCTCATCATTAATCTTTTGGACTTTGCCGTTAATTTCTTTTTCCATAATTATTCTTTCTTAGATTCTATATACTTCTTTTGGTAATCATATATGAGATTTTGGTAGGAACCAAATAACTTCATCTCTTTAAGTTTCAAAAAACTACGCTCATGAATAGTCCGAGGATCCTTACTAACATCTTTATCAAGGAACACCATAAACTCTGCTAACTGCTCCAAGAAAATCCTCTCATCATCCATCAAGTTACATTTGTTTAGTAGCTCATCAAGTTTTGCAAAAAACACATCGGTCATAATTATTCACGCGCATTGGGGCTCAAAACGCTATAATTGTTTTTGGTTAGCCACAACAAAAAAAGAAGTGTGAGCCTGCCAGCTAATCCAACTGAAGGCCTTCGACTGCCCGAATAACGAATTAGGAAACAGCTCACACCCAATGTATGACGTATGGATACACCAAAACTATCATTACAAAGGGAAGAACGTCTTTACCTTTCCTGTTATTCTTGAGAGTTGTCGAAGTTCTCAGTTTGGAAAAAGCTAAACGCTTCCATTGCTATGACTGCGACGGATTCTCCGCCGCGATGCAAAGATAAGCATTTTTTCTTAAACGACGTTCATTGTGAGCTGTATTTTTTGCAAAAGTAGGCAAAATTTCTTAAACTTAGCACAAAATCATGCAAATTTTATGCTTTTATTGCGCTCATGAAAGGGTAGAGTGTGGCGGAGACACTATATACACGAAAAAAACAGCTGAGTTAACTCGATTTGTCTTTTGAGTTAACTCGAGCGATGTTTTGAGTTAACTCACGTTTTTTACTACTACAATCATCAAATTTGTCATTAAGAACCAATCGGTCGTTTGGCTCGAGCCAAAAGGGGTATTAGCTCGAGCTAAATGGGGTTTTGGCTCGAGCCAAATTTAGGGGGCATTTTTCACTATGGCAAGGTTTTTGCAGAAGGCAAGGTTATTGCAGAATAAGGCACAATAGCTAAATCAATTGACACATGTTGCTGAGTCGTACTGATTTGATAGACACAAGCGAAAAAGCCGAACTGTTTTTGTTGACAGACTGCATGCAGCGACTGGTCAACATAGGTTCCCATCCTTATGAACATATGTGGAAAGTCCAACGAACATATGTTAAGAGGTCAACGAACATATGTTAAGAGGTCAACGAACATATGTTAAGAGCCCAACGAACATATGTTCATGAAAAAACGCTCCACTGTTTAGACAAGAGGCAAATTGAAAGGGAAACGGGCGATTTTGGATGAAAATAAGATAGGGAAACGGGCCAAAGGGAAGGAAAAATGCAAAAAATGAAAAAAAAATCCAATAATATTTCGGTATCTCGCTGAAAAACAGTAACTTTGCAGTCCGAAATTGAAAATTTCAACAGTTACACATTATTAATATATAGAAAGAACAACAAGATGACAAAGGCAGAAATCATCAATCAGATCGCCGAGCAGACGGGTGTCGCCAAGAAGGATGTGGCCACGACCGTCGAGGCTTTCATGGAGACTATCCGCATCAGTCTTGCAGAGAACAAAGAGGCCGTCTACCTGCGCGGCTTCGGCACCTTCGGCATCAAGCACCGCGCCAAGAAGACCGCCCGTAACATTTCCAAGAACACAACCATGATGCTTGATGCTCGTGACATTCCCTCGTTCAAGCCGGCCAAGAATTTCATGGAGAAGATGCTGTAATCGCGAGAAAATCACAATTAGGATTCATTTAAAAATAAACAATTATGCCAAACGGAAAAAAGAAGAAGGGCCACAAGATGGCTACTCACAAGCGTAAGAAGAGACTGCGCAAGAATCGTCACAAGAGCAAGTAATCGCTTGCTGTGACTGCAAAGGAAATGAAAGGAGTGTGTATGCTAATCCCCAGGGATAGCAACGCACCCTTTTGAATTTTTAAGACAACCCAGTATTATAGTTTACAGTTTACGGTAATGACAAGTGAAGTAATTATTGATGTCCAGCCGAAAGACATTTCTATTGCGCTGCTTGAAGACAAACAGCTGGTGGAATATCAGCAGGAGCAGCGCACGGAGTCGTTCTCGGTGGGAAACATCTATGTGGCAAAGGTTAAGAAACTGATGCCCGGCCTGAATGCCTGCTTCGTCGATGTCGGCGCGGAACGCGTAGCCTTCCTGCACTATCTGGACCTGGGAAGTCAATTTAATTCTTTTGAGAAATACCTGAAACAGGTAGCCAGCGACCGGAAGAAGCTCTACCCCATTCAGAAGGCTCACATCCAGCCGGAACTGAAGAAAGACGGCAGATTGTCAAGGAACCCATCAACACCAAGGGTCCGCGCCTCACTTGCGAACTGAGTTTCGCTGGGCGCTATCTGGTGCTGATACCTTTCGATGACAGTGTTTCCGTCTCGACGAAGATCAAGCGCGGCGAGGAGCGAAGCCGTCTGAAACAGCTGATTCAGAGTATCAAACCGAAGAACTTCGGTGTCATCGTCCGCACGGTGGCCGAGGGCAAGCGCGCAGCAGAGCTCGACGCAGAGTTGAAAGTGCTGCTCAAGCGCTGGGAAGACACGATTACGAAAGTGCAGAAGACGACTGACCGTCCGAAACTCTGCTTTGAGGAGGAAAGCAGGGCTGTGGCATTGCTTCGTGATCTTTTCAATCCCACCTACGATGCCATCAATGTCAACGACGCCCAGATCTTCGATGAGATCAGGAACTATCTGGAGATCATTGCCCCAGAGAAAAAGGAAATTGTCAAGCTTTATAAGGGCACAGTGCCCATCTTCGACAATTTCAACGTCACCAAACAGCTGAAATCCGGTTTTGGAAAGACCGTCAACTACAAGCACGGCGCCTATCTCATCATCGAGCACACCGAGGCGATGCATGTCGTCGATGTGAACAGCGGCACCCGCATCAAGAAGGAGAACGACCAGGAGGCCAACGCCTTAGAGACCAATCTCGGCGCTGCCGACGAACTGGCCCGTCAGTTGAGACTCCGCGACATGGGCGGCATCATCATCGTAGACTTCATCGACATGAAGCTGCCTGAGGACCGTCAGATGCTCTATGAGCGGATGTGCAAGAACATGCAGAAGGACCGTGCCAAGCACAACATCCTGCCGCTGTCGAAGTTCGGACTGATGCAGATCACCCGTCAGAGGGTGCGTCCGGCCATGAGTGTGAACGTTGAAGAGGTCTGTCCCACCTGTTTCGGTAAAGGAACCATCAAGTCGAGTTTCCTCTTTACAGACACTCTGGAGAATAAAATTGACAATCTGGTCAACAAGATCGGTATCAAGAAGTTCTACCTACACGTACATCCCTACGTGGCTGCCTACATCAACAAGGGTGTATTCAGCATGAAGCTACAATGGCAAATGAAATACGGACTCGGCGTCCGTGTGATCCCCTCGCAGAAATTAGCCTTCCTACAGTACGAGTTCTACGATGAAAACAAGCAGTTCATCGACATGCAGGAAGAGATTGAAACGAAATGACCTATAACTGAAAAAGACTATGCTGACACTGAAAATCCTGTTCTGGGCCACGTTGCTCATCGTGTTCTACACCTATATCGGTTACGGAATACTCTTATACATCATCATCCGGCTGAAACGGCTGCTGAAGGGCTTTCCCCTTCAGCCAGCTATGCCGGCGGATGAAGACCTGCCCACAATGACGCTGATGATCTGTGCCTACAACGAGGAAGACGTTGTGAAAGAGAAAATGGCAAACACCCTGGCGCTCGACTATCCGAAGGACAAGTTCCGTATCATGTGGGTGACTGACGGCAGCAACGACCGCACCAACGAACTCCTGAAAGCCTATCCAGAGGTGGACATCGTGTTCAGCCCTGAACGCAAAGGCAAGACTGCAGCCCTGAAACATGGTCTGAGGGAACTGAAGACGCGTTATGTTGCCTTCACCGATGCTAACACCATGATCAACTGCGATGCTCTCCGTGAGATTGCACGACTGTTCAGCGATCCGACAGTAGGCTGTGTATCAGGCGAGAAACGGGTTGCCGCCCGAAAGGCTGGCGAGATGGCCGCTGAGGGCGAGGGACTCTATTGGAAATATGAGAGCACGCTGAAGCGCTGGGACAGCGAGTTGTACTCGGCTATGGGTGCTGCCGGCGAACTTTATGCCATCGATCCCAAGCTCTGTCGTGAGGTGCCTGACGAAGCCCTGCTCGATGATTTCATGCTGTCGATGTATGTCGTTCAGGCCGGCAAGCGCATCGCCTATACCCCAGATGCCTTCGCCAGAGAATACGGTTCTGCCAATATCCATGAGGAGTCAAAGCGCAAACGCCGTATTGCAGCAGGCGGACTCCAAAGCATCTGGTGGCTCCGTTCGATGCTCAACCCGCTGAAGCAGCCGTTGGTCACCTTCCAGTATGTCAGCCACCGTGTGCTCCGATGGAGTATCACCCCCATCGCGATGGTCCTGTTACTACTTGTCAACATCTCCCTCGTCATTATGGGAGCCGGAACTTTCTATACGGTGATGCTCATCCTCCAGGCAATCTTTTATCTGATGGCCTTAGCCGGATGGCTTCAGAACCGCTTCGGCTACAAAAACAAACTCCTTTACACGGCCTATTACTTTGTATTCATGAATTTTAACGTATTCCGCGGAATGTCCTATTTAAGGACACATGGGAAGAGCGGAGCATGGGAAAAAGCAAAACGAAGTTGAAAATTTTTCGCATTTTTCATTGCTGATTCAAAATTAATTCGTACCTTTGCACAATCTACTGTAGTTTTGTACAGAAATGGAGAAAGACGAGAAAGAGGTACTATTACAGAAATTTGCCGACGCGAACAGAAAGCTTTTATTAGCCAACGAACAACTCGCGATAGCAAATAAGAAGCTGAAGGAATACGAGGAGAAGGCTCAGAAAGCTGAGAATGCCAGCAAGATGAAGTCTCTTTTCCTCGCAAACATGAGCCATGAAATCCGCACGCCACTCAACGCCATCGAAGGTTTCTCGAGAGTCATCATTGAGACCGACTCCCAAGAGGAACGCATGAAATATTTCGAGATCATCGAGAGCAACAACAACCGTCTGCAGAATCTTGTCAATGAGATTCTCGACTTGTCGCGTGTTGAGTCTGGTGAGATTGTCATGAAGAAGAGTCCCACCGACCTCAATGAGCTCTGCACAAGCATCAGGAACCTGTTCAAGTTCCGCTGTCCGGACAGTGTAAAGCTGAAATGGAGTGAGCCGACCATGAATGTAACGATGAACACGGATGCCAACCGGCTTATCCAGGTGTTCTCGAATCTTATCAGCAATTCGCTGAAGCATACCATTCAAGGCACGATCTCCTACGGCTATAAGGTACTTGACGAAGGACATACGATCGAGATGTTTGTCAGCGACACGGGTAGTGGTATTGCCAAAGAAGACCTTGAGCACATCTTTGAGACCTATGTCTCCCGTGATGCAGAAAACAATAAAAATGGTTATGGTCTGGGCCTGCCCCTCTGCAAAATCATTATAGAGAAGTTGGGCGGCACGCTGGCTGTAGAGTCTGAATTAGGAAAAGGATCTACCTTCACTTTCACTTTGCCCTTTGAAGGAAGCATCGGCGGGGTGGATCAGAGCAAGGAAACCACAACGACCAGCGTTCGCACCATCCGCATCAGCGGTCGTACTGACGATTTGAATGCCAAGACTATCCTCGTGGCTGAGGATGAGGATCACAACTACGAGTTGGTGAAGATCGTGCTGCAGAAGCGCTATAAGCTGTTGCGGGCCCACAATGGTATTGAAGCAGTGACCATCAACGAGGACGAGAAGCCCGACCTGATCCTGATGGATATCCGTATGCCAGGCATGAATGGTCTTGATGCTACCCGTATCATCAAGGAAGTGTCATCTACCCCCGTCATTGCCCTCAGTGCCTATGCCTTCGAGGAGAATATCCGTGCTGCCAAGGAAGCCGGCTGCGATGATTTCATGGCCAAGCCATTCAAGGTAGAGAATCTCATTGAGATTGTCAAGAAGTACCTACGAGAAGAAAACTAATCATAAAGTTCAAAGCTCAAAGTTCAAAGTTGTATGGGAAAGCTTGCAGTTCAGAAATACTTTTCGTTCATGATGCTCATCATCTCATTCCTGCTGATGATATTCACATTAGTAGGACTGTTCGGAGGTGACGTCCAGCCTGCTGGTAATACGGCCCGTGCCATGCTTGTCTACGCACTGCCGTTGCTGATCATTGCCAATGCTGTCTTCCTGATTTACTGGCTTGTCAGGCTGCGTTTCCATTGGGCACTCATGCCACTTATCACCTTGCTCTGCTGCATCCCATATATCGGAACACTCTTCCAGATAGGTTCTTCCGACGAGAAAGCCGATTCCAAGTCGGGTATCAAGTTCGCCTCTTACAACGTGGCACGCTTTTCTGGAGAGACGACAGGCTTTATCGCTTTGGACATCCTCTCGGAGATGAAGCGTCAGAAGGTGGATATCGTCTGTTTCCAGGAGTATAGCGACTTCAGTGGTGACAAGAAGAACTCAGATTCTTACAAGGACTACTTCCCCTACTTTGCCTTTGGCAATAACGACATGGTCATCTATAGCCGCTATCCCATCGTCAATAAGAAGAACATCGACTTCGAACAGACGAACAACAGTGCCATGTGGGTGGAGGTCAATATCAACGACAACATCTACCGCATCTATAACGTCCACCTTGAGACGACTGGTATCAACAGTGAGCTGCATCGGGCATCGAAACTGTCAAAGAACGGTATCGAGGTACGGAGAAATGCCCTTGTAAATGCCATCTACGGTAGTTACACCATAGGAATGATAGCCCGTTCCGGACAGGCCAACATGCTGGCAATGGACATGAGAGAGTCTGAAGCACCTGTCATCGTATGCGGTGACTTCAACGATGTGCCGTATTCCTATGTCTATAACACGATGCTTGGTGACAAGATTGACGGTTTCAAGGAGTGTGGTAGCGGATTCATGTACACCTTTCGAGGCGGAAAGAAAGTCCGTATCGACTACATCTTCCACGATAAAGGCCTTGAAGGCCTCTCCTACTACAAGAAGGAGCTGAGCTACTCAGACCACTACCCCGTCTTCATGCGTATTGCCACAAAACAGTAACATTATAAATCCCGCCAAGAGGCGGGATTTATGATATCACACGACCTTGAAACGTACACGGAAGGACCGTTCGTGCTCGTCCCAGTTGGTGCCGAGCATCTCGAAACGTCCTATCTGTGAGGTGCTTCGCACGTGCTTGCCGATGCAGGGACAGACATCGTAGTCGCCAATACGGACGAGACGAATGGTGTCGGAGGCATCATCTGGCAGACGGTCAAGGCTGATATCGTCAGGCAGTTCATCACGGGTGACGAACTCAAATGTGACAGGCAAGTCTTCCTCGATGAGTTCGTTCATACGACGCTCTATCTCCTTTTCCTCTTGGCGCGAAGGTTTATGATCGAGATAGAAACTCATCTTGCTCTTCTTACGCTCGACATGGGCATTATAGGAACGCTCACAGCCAAAGATGCGAATCATGGTCTGATTCAGAAGATGCTCTGCCGTATGACTTGGAGGGAATTCTTCTTTATTGTGGTCGTTCAGGATATAGTCTTCTGCCATAGGATCACGCTTTGAATTTGAGAACAACCGCACCGAGGGGTTCGAGGTCGACGGAAACGTAGCAGTCGCGATACAGCTGACGCTTGATCTCCTTGCCACTGAGCAGGTCGACGGCTGTCACATTCTTCCGCTCCTTCAGCTTCAGGTAGTCAAAAGCATGGGCAGGGATGGTGACATCCATCGTGGTGGGTAACTCATCGAAATTAACTACTACCAACAGAACCTCACTGCCGGCCTTTCTCAAGAAAGCATACTGGCGCTGATACTGGCTGTTGACGTACATGAGGTCGAAACAGACACCCTCGCAGACAGCCTTCTCCTTGACGGCGATATTCAATACCTTATTATATATAGAGGCGAGTGCCTTCTCATCCTTGGTAAGTCTGCCCTTCATGGCACGGGTGAGGCTGGCAACGCTCCAATAGTCGAAGATGGTGGTGCGTCCGTCGTGCCCGCTAAAGCCCTCCTTGTCCATACCGGACTCGCCGTATTCCTGACCTGCATAGATCATCACAGGATTTTGCTGGAGGAGTGCAGAGACTACAAGTCCAGGCACACCTTTCATGGCTTGAGCAGCAAAAAAGACACTGGCGATACGCTGTTCATCGTGGTTCTCAAGGAAATAGAGCATGTGGTCGCGAATATCGTCGGTCTGCTGCCAGGCGCCTGTGATAGCGTGTACAGACTGGTGGCCGCAAATGACATCGCGAACAGTATCGTACATACCCACCTTGTCGTAAAGATAGTCGAAACCTGCACCAAGGTAGTTACGGTATTCAGCGGGATTATAGACCTCACCGACAAAGATGATATCGGGATATGCAAACTTCACCTTGTCCGTAGCCCAGCGCCAGAACTCTACAGGCACCATCTCAGCCATATCACAACGGAAACCGTCGATGCCCTTACGAGCCCAGAAAAGCAGGATGTCAGTCATCTTGCTCCAGGTATTAGGAACAGGGTTGAAATGACCTACATGACCAGCATAATAGTCGACACCATAATTCAATTTCACGGTCTCATACCAGTCGTTCATCCCTGGTGCATTGTGGAAGCAGTCGTTACCCGTAGCCTTGGCAGGCTCCTCGATATAGGGCTGAGTCTCACCGTGATAGAGGTCAAAGTAAGGCATAAACCGCTCACCTGGACAATAATAGAAATTGTTCTGCGGG
This sequence comes from uncultured Prevotellaceae bacterium, assembly GCA_902776545.1. Classification (GTDB taxonomy): domain Bacteria; phylum Bacteroidota; class Bacteroidia; order Bacteroidales; family Bacteroidaceae; genus Prevotella. Next base: position 12,611 of record CACYQO010000067.1, read on the forward strand.
TCGAAACCTAATTGAGGATTGTCATCTTCACCAAGATCCTTCACACCTTCAGGCTTGCAAATGGAATGATACTGACGAGCCACATGGTTGGGCACGAAATCGATAATCACCTTCATGCCTGCCTTATGGGTTCGCTCCACGAGCCGTTCAAATTCCTGCATACGCTTGTTCACGTCCGTTGCCAGGTCCGGATCTATGTCATAATAGTCTGTGATGGCATAGGGTGAACCGGCACGACCTTTGACAACTGCAGGATGCTGACGGGGAATGCCATAAGCAGAGTAGTCTGTCTGTGTGGCATGGCGGATGACACCCGTATACCAAATATGGCTCACGCCCATCTCCCTGATTTTCTTCAGGGTGCTGGGCGTGAAGTCATTCAGTTTTCCGCAACCGTTCTCTTCTATCGTTCCACCTTCCTTGCGGGTGGTGTTCCGATTGCCGTAGAGACGGGTAAAAATCTGGTAGATAACAATTTTCTCTTTCATTATTCTCCGATACTATGGGCTGAAACCTCTTTATTGATCTTCGCAATCATACCTTGCAGAGCCTTGCCAGGACCGCACTCGGTGAAGTCGTCAGCACCATCGGCAATCATATTCTCCACACTCTGGGCCCAGCGCACACTGCTTGTCAGCTGTGCAATGAGATTTGCCTTGATCTCTGCGGGATCAGTATGGGGCTTGGCGTCCACATTCTGATAGACGGGGCACTTTGGTGTCTTGATCTCCGTCTTTTCAATGGCAGCCTGAAGCTCATCTTTGGCAGGCTGCATCAGAGGAGAGTGGAAGGCGCCACCCACCTTCAAAGGCAATGCACGCTTAGCACCAGCAGCCTTCAACTGCTCACAAGCCTCGTTGATGGCATCAAAATCACCAGAGATCACAAGCTGACCAGGGCAGTTATAGTTGGCAGGAACCACCACACCCTTACCCATCTTGCTCACCTCGGCACAAATCTCCTCAATCTTGTCGAAAGGCAGTGCGATGATGGCAGCCATGGTCGAGGGCTGAGCCTCACAGGCCTTCTGCATAGCCATAGCACGAGCATAGACCAGTTTCAAGCCATCCTCAAAACTGAGGGCACCGGCAGCTGTCAGGGCTGAGAACTCACCTAATGAGTGTCCAGCAGCCATCTTCGGGTCAAAAGCGTCGCCCATACAAAGGGCAGAGATGACACTGTGAAGGAATACGGCGGGCTGAGTAACCTTCGTCTGCTTCAGTTCCTCGTCTGTTCCCTCGAACATAATGTCGGTAATACGATATCCAAGAATGTCGTTTGCTTTCTCAAAAAGTTCCTTGGCAAGGGGATTGTTCTCATAAAGATCCTTACCCATGCCTACAAACTGTGCTCCCTGTCCGGGAAATACAAATGCTTTCATATTCTTACTATATTTATAAATAATGTCGTTTCGGACTGCAAAATTACGATAAAAATCTGAAAAAAGAGCCTCTGCGACTATTTTTTTACCGAAAGTCGTGTGATTATCGATTTTTTTATGTAAGTTTGCAGTGCAGAAAGAGAACTATTGACAAAATGAAGCTCATAGTAATGACCAAGCCAACCTTCTTCGTGGAAGAAGACAAGATTCTGGCTAACCTGTTTGAGGAAGGTCTGGAAAACCTTCATCTGTACAAGCCCGGTGCCTCGCCGATGTATTCAGAACGGCTGCTGACACTGTTGGGCGAGGACTATAACAACAGGATTACCGTCCATGGTCACTTCTACCTGAAAGAGGAGTTCCGGCTCAAAGGCATCCACATCGACGATGCCCACACCGAACCACCTGTAGGCTATAAGGGGAATATCTCCCGTACCTGCCATGCCATCAGTGAGTTAAAGGAAGCGAAGAAGCACTGCAACTATGTGTTCCTGCACTGCATCTACGACAGTCAGACTAATGCCGACGAGAAATCAACCTTCACCTACGACGAACTAAAAGAGGCCTCCCGTCAAGGACTGATAGACAAGAAGGTGTATGCTTTAGGAGGTATGAACCTCGACAATGTGAAGGAAGCAAAGGATCTTGGCTTCGGTGGCGTTGTCATCTGCGGTGACCTGTGGAACCGTTTCAATATCCACAACGAGATTGACTATAAGGAACTGCTCAACCGTTTTGAGCGTCTGCGTAAGACCATTGAATAAGATTAAGAATAGAACAATAATATGGAAAAGATGAGTGAGACCAACTCCTACATGGTATTTTCTGGCACTGCCACGAAATACCTGGCAGAGAAAATCTGCCAAAGTCTGGGATGTCCGTTAGGACAACTGCTAATCACGAAGTTCTCCGATGGAGAGTTTGCCGTATCCTACGAGGAGAGTATCCGTGGCCGTGATATCTTCTTGGTACAGAGCACCTTCCCCAACTCTGACAACCTGATGGAACTATTGCTGATGATCGATGCCGCCAAACGTGCCTCAGCCCGTACCATCAATGCCGTAATCCCCTACTTCGGATGGGCGCGCCAGGACCGTAAGGACAAACCGCGTGTCAGTATCGGTGCTAAGCTCGTAGCCGACTTGCTGAGTGTGGCAGGCGTGAACCGTGTCATCACGATGGACCTGCATGCAGACCAGATTCAGGGGTTCTTTGATGTACCCGTGGATCATCTCTATGCCTCAGGCGTCATCATCCCTTACCTCGAGAGCCTGCATCTCGAAGATTTGGTCATCGCCTCTCCAGACGTAGGCGGTTCGAAGCGTGCAAACACTTATGCCAAGTATTTTGGTTGCCCACTCGTACTCTGCAACAAGACCCGTGCCCGTGCCAACGTGGTGGCCACCATGCAGATTATCGGCGAAGTAGAGGGTAAGAATGTTGTCATCGTTGATGATATGGTCGATACGGCAGGTACTATCACCAAGGCTGCCGACTTGATGAAGGAGAATGGAGCGAAGACTGTCCGTGCCTGTGCCTCACACTGTGTGATGAGCGGTCCTGCCAGTGACCGTGTCCAGACATCGGCCCTCGAAGAGATCGTCTTTACCGACTCTATCCCTTACACCCAGCGCTGTGCCAAGGTGAAACAGCTCTCCGTGGCCGACACTTTCGCAGAAGCCATACGTCGCGTAATCAGCAACCAAAGCATCAGCGACCTCTATATCATCTGATAATCATATGAGTATCAAGACTTTTCTTGGACTGACAGCAGCGGGCATGTTATGCCTCTCCTGTCAGTCCAATGTTTATCAGATCCGTGGCTTTGCACACGACTTTATGGATGGTGACACCATCTGCCTACGTTTAGAATCTGACGAAGACAGATTAGTCACTATCACCCAGGTTACCGATGGGAAGTTCACATTTTCTGGTGAGACGGATGCCATTTCATTCTGTCACATCTATCCAAAGAACAGACCAGAAAACTCGGTATCCATCTTCCTCGAACCATCGCAGATAACCGTTGAGTTGTCACTTTTGCCTGAGAGAAACAGAGTATCCGGCACCACTATCAACAATACCTGGCAACAACTGAACGACTCTATATGGATACTTGGTCAGGAGGTGGTCAAGACCTCTTTGTTGCCGGTGACAGACAGTGCAACGCAATTGCTACGGGTAAAGGCCGTCGACAGCCTTCACCGGCGGATGTCTGACTGCATCCTCAATACCGCTCGCCGTAACAGCGATAATCCTTTAGGACAATACATCAACCAGAATTATAAAGCGCCCGAGTTCAAATGAACCGGGCGCTTTGTTTATAATTGCAGTCTCACATTAGTTGTTGCAGTCAGGCAGTTCCAGCCACTTCACATAGCAGAAGTCCATGCGGTGAGGCAAGTTCTTGTTCTTCGGATACATGCGGACAGCACTCTTATACTGGCCAAACTGACGCGGAGCCAGCTTTGCCTCGAAGGTGTAGTCGTTGCCCTCGTGACCTGTCATGTTCAGAGGCTCCACACTGAATACCTTCTCATTACCATCCTTGTCAATCATCAGGTTCACCTTCTCCAGACCTACGGCATCGTCGAGACCCTGCTCGTTGATGACATACTTCAGGGTGTACTTCTGACCAGCTTCGGCACCAGCTGCAGGGAAGTCCCACTCGCATGATACCACGTTAATGGCATCCCAACGTTCAGCAATGGTTTCCTTCCACAGAGCTATCTCCTTAGCCAGACGGTTGTCGTTCTTGGAGAGTTCCTTGAAGCGCTTGGCCTCCTTCTCATAGAATTTAGAATAGTAGTCATCGAGCTGACGCTTCATCGTGTAATGAGGAGCAATCTGGGCGATGGAGTTCTTGATGACTTTAATCCATCCCTTAGAGATACCCTTCTTATCCTTGTCATAATAAAGAGGTACAATCTCATTCTCGAGCAGACCATAGATAGTTGCAGCGTCGAGCTGGTCCTGATAGCCCTGATTCTGATAGGTGCGCTTCTCAGTGAGTGCCCATCCGGCTCCCTCACGATAGCCTTCCAACCACCAACCGTCTTTCACGGAGAGGTTGACAACACCGTTCATCTCGGCCTTCTCACCAGAGGTACCAGAAGCCTCGAGCGGACGTGTCGGCGTGTTCATCCAAATATCAACACCTGATACCAGACGACGGGCCAACAGGAAGTCATAGTCCTCGAGGAAGATAACCTTACCCTGGAACTGAGGCATCTGCGAGATCTCAAAGATCTTTTTGATCAGACCCTGTCCTGCACCATCTGCGGGGTGAGCTTTACCAGCAAAGAGGAACATAACGGGACGATCGGGATTGTTGACAATCTTGTCAAGACGCTCCAGATCAGTAAACAGCAGATGAGCACGCTTATAAGTAGCGAAACGACGGCAGAAACCGATAACCAGTGAATTGGGATTCATACGCTCAACCAACTTCACCACACGTGCAGGATCTCCCTGATTCTTCAACCAAGTCTCCTGGAACTGAATCTTGATATAGTCGAAAAGCTTAGCTTTCAGAGCCTGACGAGTAGCCCAAATCTCCTCATCGGGACAATTGTAGATGCCGTGCCAGATTTCCTCGTTCGACTGGTCGCCCATGAACTTCTCACCGAAGTACTTGGCATAAACCTGACGCCACTCGGCAGCAGCCCATGTGGGGAAGTGCACACCGTTGGTCACATAACCTACGTGGTTCTCCTCAGGATAGTAACCATTCCAGATGGGAGCGAACATCTTCTGTGAAACCCAGCCGTGAAGCATCGACACACCATTGACCTCCTGACAGGTGTTGCAGGCGAAGGTTGACATACAGAACTTCTCGCCCTTATCCTCAGGATTGGTACGGCCCATGCCGATGAACTCGTCCCAAGAGATACCCAGTTTTGCGGGATAACCACCCATGTACTTGCCGAACAGCCCCTCGTCGAAATAGTCATGACCTGCAGGCACTGGTGTATGAACAGTATAAAGACCACTGGCGCGAACCAACTCCATAGCCTGGTTGAAGGTCAGTCCCTCCTCAATATAGTCACACAAACGCTGCAGGTTGCAGAGAGCGGCGTGACCTTCGTTACAGTGATAGATATCCTTCTTGATGCCGAGCTTCTTCAACAGCAGCATACCACCGATACCGAGCAGGATTTCCTGCTTCAGACGGTTCTCCCAGTCACCACCATAGAGAGCGTGCGTGATGGGCTTATCGAAGTCTGAGTTCATTTCGTTGTCGGTATCCAACAGATACAGCTTCACGCGACCGACATTCACACGCCAGACATAGGCATGAACCTGATAGTTGGTATAGGGCACATCGACCACCATAGGATTGCCGTCCTTGTCGAGCTGACGCTCAATAGGCAGCGAACCAAAATTCTGCATATCGTAGTTGGCAATCTGCTGACCATCCATCGACAGGCTCTGTGTGAAGTAGCCACAACGATAAAGGAAACCGACTGCACACATATCAACATTAGAGTCAGAAGCCTCTTTCACATAGTCACCAGCCAGCATTCCCAGACCACCAGAGTAGATCTTCAGGGCGGAATGGATACCATACTCCATACAGAAGTATGCCACAGAAGGACGCTTGCTATCGGGCTTCACATCCATATATTTACGGAACATGTCGTAAACGCTCTTGACGCGCTTCATCAGCGCCTTATCCTTCAGAATCTCTTCCTTACGTTCATAACTCAGACGCTCAAGCAGCATCACAGGGTTATGCTTCACATCGTGATACAGCTCAGGGTCGAGGTCACGGAACAAGTCACGGGCCTCAAAGTTCCATACCCACCACATATTGTGGGCAATCTCTTCCAAACACTTCAATTCCTCGGGGAGCGTGGCCTTCACGGTCAGCATTTTCCAAGAGGGGGAGTTTGTGTAATCTGCTTTAATTTTCATAATTCTATCAAATTAATCTATTTGAATTCTATTATTATATTTCACTTTTCAACTTTACGGGCTTCGGCCTTGGTGAGGGCTATATCGTAAGCCTCATAATAATATTTGATAAACTCACTCCAAAGGGCCTTCTTCGACAAATCACCAGCATTCTTGCGGCACGTATCTACCTGCTTTTTTGTCATATTTGAAAAATCAGCTACCGTATCCTTGATATTATCGGCCACCTCAGAATAGTTATAGTCCGTACGATGAATCACCTTCACACCATCCGCAATCTGTCCTTCATGACCAAACACCGTATTGGCCCAAAGACCGAAACCTGCAAGATCTGTCGTGATACAAGGCACCTTGAAAGCTACAGCCTCCAATGGGGTATAGCCCCAAGGCTCGTAATACGAAGGATAGATGCACAAGTCATTACCCAACACCACATCATAGTAGGGCATATCCACAATACCGTCTTTGCCGTCCAAGTAGCAAGGCAAGAAGATTACCTTTACCTTTTCATCCTTACGGTTGTGCATATCGTAGTATTTCATCATACCCAACACATTATCGTGGCTCATGTTGTGAAGCCAATGTGTTACCTGTGGCACATCGAGCGGTGTGTCATATTTCTTTCCACTCTTCAATCGCTCCTGCAGGTCCTTGCGTGGCTCCCCTACCCAACCGGGCACTTCAATGAAAGCCACAACTTTTTTCTTCAGGTCGCGATCACGAAGCAGACGGTTCATGGCTTCCACAAACACGTCAATACCCTTATTTCGGAATTCATAACGACCAGAGGTTGAGATGAGCAGCGTGTCGTCGTCGAGATCTTCACCCAACAAGGCATTAGCCACATCCAACATCTTCTTTCGAGCCAACTTACGCTTACGGGTAAACGTTGTAGCATTGGGTACGAAGCTGTCATCGAAACCATTAGGCAGCACAACATCAACTGGTTTGTCAAGCAACTCAACACATTCTTTGGCAGTAATGTCACTCACCGTCGTAAAGCAGTCCACGAAATGGGCTGTCTGCTTCTCAATCGAGTGCTTTGACTGCATATTCAGTTCCCATGACATCTGGTCTCCGTTATAGGCGAAAAGATAGTCGTAAAGGGGTTTCATATTACCGGCAATAGAACGGCCGATGCTAGTAGCGTGCGTCGTGAAGACGGTACCTATCTGAGGCAGTTTGTTGTTGATATAAAGAGCACCCAGACCACACATCCACTCATTAGCATGATAGATGACCTTCTTTGAACTATCGAGATAGTGGTTGTAATAGCTCTCCACCACCAGGGCAGCTGCATACGAGAACATCGATGCCTCATCATAGTCGCCATAAGCATGCAGTGAGTCTACGCTGTAATGCTCCCACAGCCAACCATAAATCTCGTCTTTCTTTTCGAAATAGGGGTTGAAGTCCACAAGGATGGCAACAGGCTCTCCAGGCACCGTCCAACGGCCTACCCTTACTTTAAGCCCCTGCTCCTTAGCCACACTTTGCCAATCAGCAAAGAGCGACTCATCCTCCTTGAAATAAGGACTTTCACTTTCTTTCCAGAAATCAGGACCGATAAAGACAATCTTATCCTGAAGTACCTCTTGTAGGGTTTTGGCTCGTGTCGAAAGGACTGTATAGATTCCCCCTACCTTGTTGCAGACTTCCCAACTTGATTCGAAGATGTAGTCTGGCATTAACTGCTTTTTTGCCATCGTTTTAATAATATCTGCGTGCAAAGTTACTTAAATTATTTTAAAATCAACAAACAATTTGCTAATTTTTTCTGTTAATTCTTTCAAATCATGATTTAGATTATTATCTTTGTCTACAAAAAAGAGAACAAACTGAATATGAAGAAGATTATTGCCACATTCATTTTAACACTCATGCTTTCCCCCATCTTCGCCCAGGAAAGCAAAAAGCCCTTCCGCGCGTACCTTATTAATAAAGAATATAGCGTCTATCTCAGGATCGATTTTTATCAGGAGAGCATTTCCGTTCCTGGACAAGATCTCTATGGTAAACTGCCAGGCTATCTGTCGAAACAGCACAACTCCTTCTGCTGGCTGATTACTTCTGCTGAGGTTGAGGGAAACAAGGCTACCCTACAGATGATCAACGACTATGGCAGTGAAGACCTGACTGCCACTCTCACGGCAGAGAGCGATTCTGTCTATGTGCTAAAGCAGATTGAAGGCAGTACGCTGAAGATACCAAACAACGGGAAGTGGCAGAAATTACCCAAGACTTTGGAATTGAGACGTCAATAATCATCAATCAGCTCTATCCACAACTTAATAACCGTCAGAACTACCTCCGCCGTTATAATAGTCGACGTCAGCTCCGCCAGCAAAGTCCACGAGTTCATCATCCTTTGATTCCTTTACCAAGTCATCCTCCGGATACCCCTGATAACCTCTGATGGGTGTGCCCGTTGCTTCCTCAGGGAAGCCTACCGTATCTACGACTTCCGTCTGCGGCTCCTTTACCTTTGGGATGATTTCCATCTCACGAACCTCATCTTGATCGCTTTTCTGCTCTCCGGACTGCCCGCTGCATGACACAGCAACCAGCACCATCAGTAGCGACATCAGAAAAAAACATATTCTTCTCATCTCGTTCTACCAATTAGCCTCTTGTCTTGTTCCAATAAATCACTCCGCCGATAACTACCAGCGCTACTACAGCTATAATATGCAAAATATCCATAGTCACTACTTTTAGATTAATTTAATGTCTATTTCGTTTCTCTGCTGCAAAAATAACAATTATTCTTCATTTGACAAAGAAATAAGCAATAAAATATGCACAAAAAAATAGGAGCCGCATGTGCGACTCCTATTTCATGTAAAGAAGGCGGCCTCCTACTCTCCCGCATTGCATTGCAGTACCATCGGCGCAGGCGGGCTTAACTTCTCTGTTCGGAATG
>CACYQO010000068.1 GCA_902776545.1 uncultured Prevotellaceae bacterium
AAGGACGATGCAGTCATCTCCCTCATTCACCGCTACCTCAATGCAGGCGTGATGGTTGGCACAAAGGTAGAGGCGACCCGTGAGGGTACACCGCAAGGTTGCCCTCTGAGCCCTCTGCTTGCCAATGTGCTGCTGAATGAACTCGATAAGGAACTGGAGCGGCGAGGCCATCCCTTTGTTCGCTATGCCGACGACGGCCTTATTTTCTGTAGGAGCCTCCGTGCAGCAGAACGTGTAAGGGCCAGCATCACCGTGTTTATAGAAGGCAGGTTGAAGCTAAAGGTCAACCGCGAGAAGACCGAGTGCGCTTACATAGGCAGATTGAAGTTCCTTGGCTACGGCTTCTATGTGAGCCGGGGCAAATGCCGTCTGCGTCTGCATGAGAAGAGCGAGGCCAAGCTGCGCCGCAAACTCAAACAGATTACTTCGCGGAGTAACGGCATGGGCTATGAACAGCGCAAGACCGCCCTGCGGAACTACCTCCAAGGCTGGACGGAATACTTCAAATATGCCGACATGGGCAGTAAGGTCAGAGATATTGACCAATGGCTTCGTCGCCGTCTGCGCATGTGCATTTGGAAATCGTGGAAGAAGCCACGAACGAGGGTTAATAACCTCATTCAATGCGGGATAGACAGATGGCACGCCTATCAATGGGGTAATACGGGTAAGGGGTACTGGCGCATAGCCGACAGTTGGATACTCGCCCGAGCAATTGGTGACGAGTCACTCCGCAGGGCGGGCTATAGCTGGATAGGTTGTTATTACAGCGCATCCGCGCTGCCGAAAGGTTGAGGAACCGCCGTATGCGGAACCGCTTGTACGGTGGTGTGAGAGGACAAGTGAACATGAAAAGAGGTGAACACCTCTGATTAGTGTTCACCTCCTACTCGATTGCGTCCAGCCGGAGGCAAGGTTTCCGCCGTGAGACGGAATCTGAAGGAAGCCCGAGGCAAACATCTGGCCTGACGTACACGAATTGGATATAAGACCGGCGCATATGGATGAGGTTGCTAGACATGCCAAAGTCTGATAGGTGGCGCAGGTAAATCCGCTGACCCTAAATCCAGTGGATATAAGACAAAAAGCCTCAGATTATCTCTGAGACTTTAAGTGATTCGGTCGGGGCTCGAACCCGAGACCTACTGCTTAGAAGGCAGTTGCTCTATCCAACTGAGCTACCGAACCGACCTTGTTGCAGTATTGCGGGTGCAAAGGTAGACATTTTTTCGCAATCCCACAAATTTTAGACTGAAAATCTGATGTATGAGCGGTCATCGAAGCTGTTGAAGCCTGGTGTGAAGCCTTTTGTGGCCTTGAATTCGCCGATGTTGAGAGGATCGTTGCGACGCTGTTCGTCGAGACGGGCTTCGGATTCAGCGAGTGTGGGACAGAGGAAGGGATAGCCGTCGGAGGCGAGTACGATCTCCCAGGGACGGAAGTCGAGGGTGATGATGGGCACACGCGTCTCAGGGATGGGGAAACCGTCGATAACGGCATAGGACTTGTTCTGCTGCTGCATCTCACGGAGCATCTCTGGGATGATGGCGGCACGGGCCTGGTCGTCGGCAAGGATCTCCTCAGGCGTCTTGCCTGCGGAAAGTAGTTCTCTCACATGGACGGCACGCATCTCGGCCAGCCGCTGTTCGTAGGGCTTGGGATTCTCGCAGAGTTCGCCATCCAAGAGACACTGGCAGTCGCCCACGAGCCAAATCTCGCGACGGCGGATGGAGTAGACGACGGCAGAGGCGCAGAGGCGTTCTTCTGGGTGGGAGGCGAGGTACGCTATAGGCGGATCAGACCACCCCGCCCTTTGGGCACCCCTCCTACTCAGGAGGGGAAAATGATACCAGGAGGGGGTGTAGATGGAGCGGATGGCCTTTGTGGCAGCAATGCAGAACTGATGGCACGATGCGTCAGGCGGCAGCTTTCTGATGATGCGGCTGACGATGGTCATCGCATAACGGCCGTTGGACATGCGGGTGCTCCACTGGCGCGTGGCCTTCGAGGTGGAGCCGTCGATGACGGCGATGAAGTCATTTGTGACGACGATTCCGTCCTCGCTTTTCTTCGCGGGGTTCTTTGGTGTGAGGCTTTGCTCGATGATTTTCATGCGTGAAGTTGGGATTATACGACTTAGGCGCGTTGCCTGAGTAGAGTCGTGGGATGAGGTCGGCGCGTCCGATGCGACGGAGGCTCTGTTCGATGTTGCGGCGTTCCTCGGGCTTGTACCAGAAGAAGTACTGCCGCTGGGCGAGTTTGTCACGAGGACTTTTGGCGGAGAAGACGGGTTCAAGGGTGTAGGGGTCGTAGCCCGTGTACCAGGTCTCGGTAGCTACTGTCATCGGCGTGGGGGTGAAGTCCTGCACCTGTTCGAGGTGGAAGTCGAGACCCTTGGTAATGACGGCGAGCTCTGCCATATCCTCTTCTTGACAGCCGGGATGGGAGGAGATGAAGTAGGGGATGATCTGCTGATGGAGTCCTTCTTCGCGGTTGATGCGGTCGAAGAGGCGCTTGAACTCATAGAACTGCTGGAAGGAAGGTTTGCGCATCAGGTGGAGCACGCGGTCGCTGGTGTGCTCTGGTGCTACTTTCAGACGTCCGCTAACATGATGGCAGATGAGTTCCCGGGTGTATTCCTCAGCAGCACGATTGGCGGCCTCGTCCTTACCTTTATATAATAATAGGTCGTAGCGCACACCGCTACCGATATAGCTGTGCTTAATGCCTGGGAGGGCATCGACAGCGCGATAGATGTCGAGGAGTTTCGAGTGGTCGGTATTGAGGTTCGGACATATCTGCGGATGGATGCAACTGGGACGTCGGCATTTCTCGCAGGCGTTCTTATTGCGGCCAGCCATACCGTACATGTTCGCCGAAGGACCGCCGAGGTCAGAGAGGTTGCCTTTGAAGTCGGGCATCTGGATGACCTGCCTGACCTCGCGGAGGATGCTCTCCTTCGAGCGACAAGTGATGAACTTGCCCTGATGGGCGGAGATGGTACAGAAGGCACAGCCTCCGAAACAGCCGCGATGGATGTTGACGCTGAACTTGATCATCTCGTAGGCCGGTATGCGCTTTCCCTTGTATTTCGGATGGGGCTGACGAGTGTAGGGGAGGTCGAAGGAGGCATCGAGCTCTGCGGTGGTCATCGGGGGGAAGGGAGGATTGACTACGACGTAGGCCGTTGTTGCGTTTACGGCTGTAGTACAGCCGTAAACAGGAACGGCTTGCAATAACCTTTGAGCGTGGAGCATGTTGGACTGTTCCTCGATGTGGCGGAAATTTTCTGCCTGGGCGCGTTTGTTGTGGAGACATTCCTCGTGGCTGTGGAGCACGATGTCGTCTGGCGTAGGCTGGACGTCGGCAGAGAGATAGACGGTCTGAGGAAGGTCCGTGATGTCGCTGACGGTCTCTCCCTCACTGAGACGGCGTGCGAGTTCGAGGGTAGGTTTCTCGCCCATGCCGTAGGTGATCATGTCGGCCCCTGAGTCACAGAGGATGCAGGGACGGAGACAGTCCTGCCAGTAGTCGTAATGGGTGACGCGACGCAGGGAGGCCTCGATGCCGCCGAGGATGACAGGCACATCGGGATAGAGCTGCTTGAGGATCTTCGTATAGACGATGGTGGGGTACTCAGGTCGCATGTCGTGACGGCCGTCAGGAGAGTAGGCATCCTCAGAGCGCAGACGACGGGCGGCGGTGTATTTGTTCACCATCGAATCCATGCAGCCTGGTGCGACGCCAAAAAAGAGACGAGGACGGCCGAGTTTCTTGAAGTCGCGGTAGTCACCGTGCCAGTCAGGCTGTGGGACGATTGCCACACGATAACCTGCCGCCTCGAGTGTGCGTCCGATAACGGCAGCGCCGAATGAGGGGTGGTCGACATAGGCGTCGGCGGAGAAGAGGATGACGTCGAGCTCATCCCATCCCCGCAGTTCCAACTCCTTCTTCGTCGTTGGCAAAAAATCCGTTAACTTACTTTGAACTTTGAACTTTGAGCTTTGAACATTATGATTACCTTGGAAGCGGTTTGTATCTTCGGCATCCGCTCTCATAGTTTTATTATCTTTAGAGGTATTCATAAAGTTTTTCGCAAGCTCAAGCATAAATGCAAAGTTCAAAGTTCAAAATTTAATTGAACGGTGTTCCCTGGAAGGCTCGTGTGGTGGAGCCGAGGTTGTCGTTGCCTCGGTCCTTCCAGTTGATGTAGAGTAGCACGAGCTGCTGGAGACCGAAGGCCTTCATGTTGGGATGATAGATGACATCGAGGCAGAGGTCGAGCAGTTCTTTGTCGATGCCTGCCTGTGACTCGAGCAGGGAACGGATGTTCAGCTTCAGCTTGTCTAACACTTGTTCGTCAACGTAGCCGTTGGAGTCGATGAGGTCGCGAAAAAGCTGATACTTTTCAATGGTCAGGAGATGAGTCTCTTCAATCTCGATGCTCCGTGTGCCGGAGGAATTGGTCTGGATCTTCATTTTGTTTAGTTGTTTAATAATTGTTATTTAATGTAATAGGAATTTCAGGATACCTCGCATGAGGGCGAAGCGCACGTATTCCTCCTTGATACACTCGAAGGGGAAGCCGAGCGTCATGGCCTTGTAGTCTGAACCGTTGTAGGCGACGCAGGCACTCTGCTGGTCGGCATAGCGCATGGCACAGAAGGCGGGTGAGATAGGTTGCAGCACATCGGGATGGGTGGCGGCATAGTGGTGCTCGTTGAGTTGGCGGTAGAAGGCGAAGGTGGTGCCGAGACCGCTGATCTGGTTGCGGTTCAGCGTGTCGGCATCCGTTCCCAAATAGTTGCATTTGAGCACTTCTTCGAGGTAGCGGCGGTCAGCCGGCATCCGCATGTCAGCACCTACGTAGGAGCCGCTAACGAGGAGGGCACCGCCTCGCGAGGTGAAGAGCTGCAGGTGCTGGCGCATCATCGGCGAGAACGCCTTATAGGGGCGCAGCGAGTGACCGTCGTTTTTCTCGAGGCCGAGGATGAGATCTACCATATCGTATTTCATCGGGATGACCTCGTTGGTCTCGAGGGCCTCGGAGGAACAGCTCACGATGTTATACTCTCCTGTATTGGAAATGGCGTCAGCATGGGTGCGGATATAGTTGAAGTCGTTGCCCGCAATGAAATGACCTGCGAGGGTCTCGTCGGTATGGCCGAGTCCGTCAGTGGTCTCCTTACCCATCGCGGCTTTGTTGAAGCACGTCTGATAACCCAGCCATCCAGCCGTGCGGCCATAGGTGACACCCGCATCGTATTCGAGGTCGAAGCCCTGCTCAACGGAGTTGTCGCGAACGGCGGGAGAGGAGAGACGATGGAAACCGTTGACGATGAGCACCGTCTTTGTAGCCTCTGGGGCGTAATAGCACGACACCACCTCGCTGGGGAAACTCTCGCCACCCTCGTTGACGGCAGCCACACGGAAGGAGTACTGACGGCCAGGGGCGATGGGAATCTTTACGCTGTTATGGTTGCGGCCTTTGATGTACTGTCCGTTGTCGAAACCACTACGGCCTGTGGCGGTATAGACGATGTAGCCTGAAGGTTTGGCTGTGGATTCGAGGGGATCGTCGACAGCTGTCCAGTGGATCTCGGCCTCGCCCTTGCTGGTGAGGACGACATACACATGGTCAGGGGTGAGGGGCGAGACGACGAAAGGCACGTGGTGCATACGGCTGACGTAGCGTAACAAAGTCTTGTAGATGCTGCGTGCGAGATTGAAGCGGAAGTTGGGATCCTGTCCGAAACGCATGTCGGCGAAGTTCTGATGCGACATTGTCTCGATGATGGCACTGGGCACTTTCGGCACACGGCTCTCGGAGTAGTTGCGGTCGAAGAGCTCGCGCCGTTGCCATTCGTGGTAGATGGCCTGCATCTCGTTGGGGATGATGGTGAGCAGTTCGTCGGCAAGGTCGCGTGATGCCAGACGGCTGCGGCCTGTGCTGAGGATGCTGTCGTTCATGTAGGTGGTACAGACGGCGAGTGTTCCCGTGTGTGTCTTACCGTCGGCGGTATAACCTGCATCGCTATGTATGGCCAGCGAGAGTTCGATGGGAACGTTACGGCCTGTGGTATCAGGCATATAACAGGAACCGCCTGCAAGTTCGTTAGTCATGCAGGAACGGGCGTTGATGTCGTCGCCGTAGTCATCCTGTCCGTCTTTCGTACTATAGACGGAGTAGGGCATACCAGCCCACTGTGCAAAGTAGCGTGAACCCTCGAAGCAACGCGGCAGGAGGCTGACTTCTCCCTCGCGGGCGATGTTTCCCATGCCACCTCCGAAACGCACACCGTCGGCTGTGACGATGCCGTCGTGGTCACTAAGATTGTCGATGACCACACAGTTACGTTCGTTGTTGCCTTCGTCAAACTGGAACGTGCCCAGATACACCCATGTGCCACCACCCATCTGCTGGTTCACACGGAACTCCGTGGGGATGCCCTGATGCCACACCGTATAGTGGGCATCGTCGATGCTGCGGTCTACGGTCTGGTAACTCACGTAGACGGCATACTGTCCTGGCTCAGGGATGGTGGGAAACCAGGTGATGGTGCTCTTCAGGTGGGCATTGTTGACGGTGCTCGTCTGACGGGCCGTTCCTGCCTCGAAGGGATTCTCCCTTTCCTCATAGCCGCCCTCATGGAAGGCAAAACCTGGGATATTGGTGGGATACCAGTCGAAGAGACCTTTTGTCTCCTTATAGCGTGAACCGTCGGCAGCCTTCTTCGTGTCGTTGTCGATGACGGCCTCATGGTCCTGCCAGTCACGTTCACGAGGGGTGAACACGATGGCACCTGCTTTCTCCAGCATGGGGATGAGGTAAGGGGTGACGATGGTCTGCGTGAAGAGATCCTCACAGGTGCCGAAGAGGGCAGGACGCTGCCAACGCCACATGTGGTCTTTCAGACTGTAGTAACGTCCGTGACTCGCCCAGACGGAGAGATGACGGTTCTGCAAGCCGCGCGTGACTTTATAGGGTAGGGAGGCGTTGCTCACCCACGGACGGCCAGTATAGTCGATGTCGCCCCAGAGACGGTTGGGATCCTGGTCTTTCTGCAGACGGGTGGGCACCAGCTGACGAATGTCCCAGCCTCCTGTCTTCACCACGAGACGGTAGTGCTTGTAGGCTGGGGAGACGATATTCTTCACAGCGTCATAAATGTCTTCTGCAGACTTGGGCATAAAAAGCTGTTCGCCGAAATGTGAGTCGGCACAGACCTCGATGGTTCTGGTGGTATCATTGACAGTTACACTCTGCAGGCGTGAGGCTGTGCGTACGAACTGACCGTAGGGTCGGTATGTCCGGAAATAGTTGTCGAGAGACTTCTTGATGTCCTGCGCGTTAACAGGGAATATCAGTAAGGCAGCAAAGGTCAGTAAACAAAATCTTTTCATACGAGTTCTCCAATGGTAAAGTTCTCGGGCTTCTTCCCTTTGAAGTCCTTATAATACACTTTGATGTCCCTCATGTCGCGGTCCAGGTCGCCGGAGGGGATGACGGTCTTGGTGCAGACAATGCGTTTCTGCTGGTAGTCGACACCATAGAGCAGGATGGGAAGTCCCGCCTTCAGGGCGATGAAATAGAAGCCTTTCTTCCAGTCTGCCGTTCTCGAACGCGTGCCCTCAGGGGTGATGCAGAGATGAAAGGTCTTGGCTGTCTTCGCTGCTTCGGCCATCGCATCCGTCATGCTCGTCTTCTTCTGACGATACACGGGGATGCCACCCAGACGACGGAAGATGGGACCGAGGGGCCAGAAGAACCACTCCTTCTTCATCATGAAATTACACTGCATACCTCTTGCCCTACTATACAGCAGTCCAAGGATGAAATCCCAGTTGCTGGTATGGGGAGCGAGACAGATGATGAACTTGTCTGGATGGTCTTCTGTCACTTCAACAGCCCATCCCATTCGTTTGTATAACAGCCAGTTACAAATTGATTTCCACATGAATTTCCTAAGCGTTTATCTGATCGAGGATGTCACTGACCTGTGCACTGAACTGCTCTCTCAGATCCTTGAAATACTTCTTGGCCTGGACACCGGGTTCAGGGTGTGACACGCGACGGATGGCATTGTCCTGCAACTTCACAATCGAGAACGCGTGCGCGTTCAGATTTTCTTTGTTGGGTGACGGTCCGTAGAGCGACACTGCTACACATTCTGCGAATAGAGCCTCACAAATCAGGTTGATCCTCTTCTTTAATTTTCTTTTGTTTGCCATGTTCTTTCCTCCTTAAATAGTGTTATTTGCTAAATTGACTAAGCAAAGATAAGCATTTTTTTCGAGATACAAAGCCTTTCCGACACAAAAAATATTAAAAAGTCGAATTTAGCCTGTTTTCTTTTGTATTTCTAACAAAAATAAACTAATTTTGCACGTCGAAAAGGATTATTCATTTCAAAATTAACAATTAGCAATTATGGAAAAAAGTGCATTGCAGATCGCAAGAGCTGCCTATCAGCCGAAGTTGCCCAAGGCGCTTCAGGGTGCAGTGAAAATCAAGGAGGGTCAGCCCACACAGAGTGTAGGTGACCAGAAAGACATCAAGAAGTTGTTCCCCAACACCTATGGTATGCCCATCGTACAGTTTGAGCCCGCAACAGAGGCCAACACTTCAAAGATGAACGTAGGTATCATTCTCAGTGGTGGTCAGGCTCCTGGCGGTCATAACGTGATTACAGGTCTGTTCGATCAGATCAAGAAGCTCAATCCCGAGAACCGTCTCTACGGCTTCATCCTCGGCCCTGGTGGTCTCGTAGACCATAATTATATGGAGCTGACTCCGGAGATCATCGACGAGTATCGTAACACCGGTGGTTTCGATATGATCGGTTCAGGTCGTACGAAGCTGGAGAAGGTGGATCAGTTTGAGAAGGGTCTGGAAATCATCCGCGAACTCGACATCAAGGCTATCGTGATCATCGGTGGTGACGACTCAAATACCAACGCCTGTGTGCTGGCAGAGTACTATGCCGCACAGAAGTACGGTGTGCAGGTGATCGGTTGTCCGAAGACCATCGACGGTGACCTGAAGAACGACCAGATTGAGACCTCTTTCGGTTTCGATACCGCTTGTAAGACCTACTCAGAGCTGATCGGTAACATCGAGCGTGACTGTAACTCTTCACGTAAGTACTGGCACTTCATTAAGGTGATGGGTCGTTCGGCTTCCCACATCGCTTTGGAGTGTGCCCTGCAGACTCAGCCGAACATCTGTCTTATCTCTGAGGAGATTGAGGCTAAGGCCATGAGTCTCGACGATATCGTGGACTACATCGCTGCCGCTGTTGCCGTTCGTGCCGCTGATGGTAATAATTACGGTACAGTCATCATCCCGGAGGGTGTCATCGAGTTCATCCCCGCCATCAAGAAACTTATTGCCCAGCTTAACGATACTCTGGCTCTTCCTGAGGCAAAGGATCTGGGACGTTCAGAGTCTATCGACTTCGTAAAGAGTCATCTGACAGAGGAGAATCTTGCAGTATTCAACAGCCTGCCTACTGGTGTTGCTCGTCAGCTGGCACTCGATCGCGATCCTCATGGCAACGTACAGGTGTCACTCATCGAGACCGAGAAACTGCTCTCTACAATGGTGGCCCAGAAGTTGGAGAAGATGAAAAAGAAGGGTATTTACAAAGGCAAGTTCGCTGCTATGCACCACTTCTTCGGTTACGAGGGACGTTGCGCAGCTCCTTCAAACTTCGATGCAGACTACTGCTATGCACTCGGAACGAGCGCTGCTCAGCTGATTGCCAACGGTAAGACGGGTTACATGGCAGTCGTGAAGAATACCACCGCTCCCGCTGACCAGTGGATCGCCGGTGGTGTGCCCATCACGATGATGATGAACATGGAGCGTCGTGCCGGTGAGATGAAGCCTGTGATCCGCAAGGCCCTCGTCGAACTCGACGGTGCACCCTTCAAGGAGTTTGCTGCTCATCGTGACGAGTGGGCCCGTAAGACCGCTTACGTCTATCCCGGTCCTATCCAGTACTGGGGACCGTCTGAAGTTTGCGACCAGCCGACAAAGACTCTGGCTCTCGAGCAGGCAAAGTAATCATACATGTCGAAGAAACGTGTAATCCGACGAAAAGGTGTCGGAACCACTAAGACCTATCACGGCCCAGGACCTCGAAAACGCCCTGGGACCGTGATTCGCCTTTTGCAGAAGGTGCCTTCCTGGGGATGGTGGATCGGTGGCGGTGCCATCGTCGTGGGTTACATCTGGTTCTTCTATTATTTCTTCGTGGGACCCTTCGGCTTCCGTTGGCGTGCCCTCTATGGTACCGTCAACTATCCAGAAGGTTACGAGATCCACGGCATCGACATCTCCCATCACCAGGGACGTATCGACTGGGGAGAACTGAAAGACAATGGCTCCATCAACAAGTGTCCCATCCGTTTTGTGATGATCAAGGCGACGGAAGGAGGCACGCTGATAGACGAGAATTTCCGTGATAATTTCTATCAGGCCAGGGAGAACGGTTTCACCCGTGGCGTCTATCATTTCTACAGTGTCCATTCCCCCGCGGAGCAACAGGCCTGGCACTTCATCAACACTGTCAGGTTGGAGAACGGTGACCTGCCTCCCGTGCTCGACGTGGAGCATAAACCGCAGGAACAGACCGATGAGGAGTTCAAGGCTTCCGTGCTGCAATGGCTGAACATGGTGGAGAAGCACTATGGTGTGAAACCCATACTCTATACCTATTTTAAGTTCAAGACACGTTATCTCAACGACTCTATCTTCGACCAATATCCCTACTGGATTGCCCATTATTATGTCGACTCCCTCCAATATAAGGGTAAGTGGAAGTTCTGGCAGCATACGGATGCAGGCCGTCTGCCGGGCATCAAAGGCAATGTGGACTTCAACATCTACAACGGTTCCTATTACGATCTCCGTCAGATGACCATCGGCTCGCAGGAGACCATCGGTGAAAAGGCATACAACGAATGAGATTCTTCATCACCCTGAGTTACGACGGCACACGCTATCACGGTTGGCAGGTACAACCCAACGGACCTTCCGTGCAGGAGAAACTACAATGGGGACTGTCAACCATTCTCCGCCAGAACATCCAGGTGACAGGTGCCGGCAGAACCGATGCAGGGGTGCATGCCAGGATGATGGTGGCTCACTTCGATGTGGAGACGATGGACTTCGAACTGCAAGACTTTACGTATAAGTTGAACCGTCTGTTGCCGCAGGACATTGCCATCCAGAAGATGGAACCCGTGAGCGATGAGATGCACGCCCGTTTCTCGGCCACCTCGCGCACGTACCATTATTATATACATACCGTGAAGGATCCGTTTCTCAGGGCATTCTCCTGCGAACTGCACTATCCCCTCGACTTTCAGCTGATGAACGAGGCAGCTGCCATCCTGATGACATATGAGGACTTCGGTGCTTTCTGCAAGGCCCACGCTGACGTGAAGACCACCCTCTGTCATATCACCGCCGCCAAGTGGCATCAGATCTCACCTTCGGCTTGGTATTTTGAGATCACCGCCAACCGTTTCCTGCGTAATATGGTGCGTGCTGTCGTGGGAACCCTCATCGATGTAGGTCGTGGACGTCTCTCACTCGACGATTTCCGCAAGGTCATCGAAGGCAAGCGTCGCACGGAAGCCGGTGAGTCCATGCCGGCCAATGCCCTCTTCTTAGAAGATGTGCGGTATTAAATGGATATATTGTTATATCGTTATACCGTTATTTCGAAAATTATAAAAATAGAATCCGATGTGGTTAATTCTCGCATTTATGTCGGCAGCGATGTTAGGCTGCTACGATTCCTTTAAGAAACAGGCGCTCAAGTCGAATGCCGTCATTCCCGTATTGTTCCTCAACACCTTATTCTCATCCCTCATCTTCCTGCCTTTCATCGTTCTCAGCGCGACGACAGACACTTTACAAGGCACCATCTTCCAGACGGCCTCCGGTGGTTGGGAGATGCACAAATACATCGTACTCAAAGCGCTTATCGTCCTGTCGAGCTGGATCCTCGGCTATTTCGGCATGAAGCATCTGCCGCTGACCATCGTCGGTCCTATCAACGCCACCCGTCCTGTGATGGTGCTCGTAGGAGCGCTACTGTTCTTTGGTGAACGGCTGAACGTATGGCAGTGGATTGGTGTGTTGTTGGCTGTGGCCTCTTTCCTGATGCTCAGCCGTAGTGGCAAGAAAGAAGGCATCGACTTCAAGCACGACCACTGGATCTATATGATCGTCGGAGCTGCCATGCTGGGTGCTGTCAGTGGTCTATACGACAAATACCTCATGGCACCCGTAGAGAGTGGAGGTGTGGGACTTGACCGTATGATGGTGCAGTCGTGGTACAATATCTACCAGTGTGGGATGATGGCCTTGATGTTGTGGTTGCTCTGGTGGCCGAAACATCAGGAGACGACGCCGTTTCATTGGTCGTGGTTTATCCTCGGCGTGAGTATCTTCCTCTCCACCGCCGACTTCATGTATTTCTATTCCCTCTTGTTGCCCGATGCGATGATCTCCATTGTGTCGATGATCCGTCGTGGCAGTGTCATCGTGAGTTTCCTCTTCGGCGCCCTCTTCTTCCGTGAAAAGAACCTCAAAGCCAAAGCCTTCGACCTCGCCTTGGTACTCTTAGGAATGCTTTTCCTCTATATAGGTAGTAAATAGATTTAGGCACGGATTAACACGGCCTTATTTATAATAAGGACACGGCTTTCTCTATTGCAGAAAAAGCCGTGTCTTTGATAAAAGCCGTGTAATCCGTGCCTAAATATCTGATCCTCTCTTACTTAATCAGGTCTACTGAACGCTTGAGGAATTTGTCGAGAGCCTCGCCTTTCAGCATACCGTTCTGTAGCAATGCCAGGTCGATGAGCTGGTGGACGATCGAGTTGTCCTTCGCATAGTCGGCGATGACAGCCTGCTTTTTGTCCTTCTGCTCCTGTACGGCCTTCTCAGCCTCGGCCTTCTGATCCTTATCCTCCTGTGTCAGCTCGTCGTACTTCTTTTTGTCCTGAGCCTGACGGATGGCAGCCAGACGTGCCTCCTGACCTTTCAGTTCCGACTCGATAGGTTTCAGGGCCTCGGCGGTGGCAGCTTCGCTGTCGTCGAGCACCTTCTTCACCAGCGGATGGTCGGAGTTCAGCACGATATTATACGAATCGGGCATCTGTCCGTAGAATGCCATGCCGGGCTGGAACTTGCTCATATCCTTCATACGGCGCATATACTCGTTCTGTGTGATGATCACCGGACGAGCCTCCTCACCGAGGGCATCCACCTGCACCATAAACTCTGCCTTGTCGATCTTTGGCATCTGCGTGCGGAAGACGGCTGACAGATTGTCAGACTGCTCCTCGCTCAACTGACTCTTCTTCGCATCCTCCTTCACGATCAGACGGTCGATGATGTCGGAGTCCACACGTGTGAAGTGGCTCTTCTCAAACTTCTGCTCCAGCGTCTGGATGGTGGGCACGTCGAGCTGACCGTCGAGCAGCAGCACAGAGTAGCCCTTGTCCTGAGCAGCCTTGATATATGAGTACTGCTCCTCCTTGTCTGTTGCATAGAGATATACCAGCTGGTCGTTCTTATCCTTCTGGTTGGCCTCGATGAGTGTCTTGTACTCGTCGAAGGTGAAGTACTTGCCCTCCGTATCCTTCATCAGCGCAAACTCCTTTGCACGGTCGTAGAAGTTCTCCTCAGAGAGGATGCCGTAGTTGATGAACAGCTTCAGGTCGTCCCACTTCTCCTCATACTCTTTACGATTCTCTGAGAAGATGGCCTTCAGACGGTCTGCCACCTTCTTAGTGATATAGGTGGAGATTTTCTTCACCTCACGGTCGCTCTGCAGATAGCTTCGGGAGACGTTCAGGGGGATATCCGGAGAGTCGATCACACCGTGCAGTAATGTCAGGAACTCAGGCACGATGCCCTCTACCTGATCCGTCACGAACACCTGGTTGCAGTACAACTGGATCTTGTTACGCTGCAGCTCGATGTTCGACTTGATCTTCGGGAAATAGAGGATACCCGTCAGGTTGAAGGGATAGTCCACGTTCAGGTGGATCCAGAACAGCGGCTCGTCGCTCATGGGGTAGAGGGTGCGGTAGAACGACTTGTAGTCCTCGTCCTTCAGCGTGCTGGGTGTCTTTGTCCACAGCGGCTCCACATTATTAATAATATTATCCTCCTCGGTGTCCACCTGCTTGCCGTCCTTCCACTCGGTCTTCTTGCCGAAGGCCACGGGTATGGCCATGAATTTACAGTACTTCTGAAGCAGGCCCTCGAGCTTATACTTGTCGAGGAACTCTTTGCAGTCGTCGTCGATATAGAGAATGATGTCCGATCCGCGCTCAGCACGGTCTGCATCGTCGATTTCGTAGGCAGGACTTCCGTCGCAGCTCCACTTCACAGCCTTCGCACCCTCCTGCCACGACTTCGTGACGATCTCCACCTTCTTCGATACCATGAACGAAGAGTAGAATCCCAGTCCGAAGTGACCGATGATGTTGTTGGCATTGTCCTTATACTTCTCCAGGAAGTCCGAGACGCCTGAGAAGGCAATCTGGTTGATGTACTTGTCGATCTCCTCCTCGGTCATGCCGATACCGTGGTCGCTGATGGTGATGGTGCCTTTGTCCTTGTCGAAGTTGATACGGACGGTCAGGTCCCCCAGCTCACCCTTGAAGTCGCCTTTCTCCTGGAGCGTCTTCATCTTCTGTGTAGCATCGACGGCGTTTGACACCATCTCACGGAGGAAAATCTCATGGTCTGAATAGAGAAACTTTTTGATGACGGGGAAAATGTTCTCAGTTGTAACCCCAATATTACCTTTTTGCATAAATCAAATATTTAGAATTTTACCATTGGCATAGCAAAAACCGTGCCAAACATTTTGCAGGGTTCCCCTGCATAGCCCCCTTAGTGGAAACCCTAAAAAAATCCCCCCGATGGTCAATCGGAGGGAATATTTATAGGGTAGGGTAAGAAATTACTTCTTTTTCTTGCTCTCTCCCTCTTCGAGCTTAGCCTTCAGCTCTGCCAGAGCGTCGATGTCACCGAGCGTGGTGCTGGCAGCGACATTCTCGATCTTCGGAGCTTCGTCTTTCTTGGCAGCGCGTGTCTTCTTGGCAGCGGCCTTCTTCTCCTCACGTGCAGGATCCTCGAAGGTACGGCTGTGTGACAGGATGATACGCTTGCTGTCCTTGTTGAACTCAATCACCTTGAAGGGCAGGGTCTCACCGTTAGCGGCCTGACTGCCGTCCTCCTTCACCAGGTGCTTCGGAGTAGCGAAGCCCTCAACGTTCTCCTCGAGAGAAACCACGGCTCCCTTCTCGAGCAGCTCGGTGATCTTACCCTCATGGATACTGCCGACGGTGTACTTCTCCTCAAAGGCATCCCAAGGATTGTCCTCCAGCTGCTTGTGGCCGAGGCTCAGACGACGGTTCTCCTTGTCGATATCGAGCACGATCACGTCGATCATGTCACCCACCTTCGTGAACTCTGAAGGATGCTTCACCTTCTTGGTCCAGCTGAGGTCGCTTATGTGGATCAGACCGTCGACACCCTCCTCGAGCTCTACGAACACACCGAAGTTGGTGAAGTTGCGAACCTTGGCATTGTGCTTAGAACCGACAGGATACTTGGTCTCGATGTTCTCCCAAGGATCCTCACGCAGCTGCTTGATGCCGAGAGACATCTTGCGCTCGTCGCGGTCGAGGGTCAGGATGACAGCCTCCACATCGTCGCCCACCTTCAGGAAGTCCTGAGCTGAACGGAGGTGCTGGCTCCATGACATCTCGCTCACGTGGATGAGTCCCTCCACACCGGGCTGGATTTCCACGAATGCACCGTAATCGGCGATGACAACCACCTTACCTTTCACGTGGTCACCCACCTTGAGGGTCTGGTCGAGAGCATCCCAAGGATGCGGGCTGAGCTGCTTCAGACCGAGGGCAATGCGGCGCTTCTCGTCGTCGAAGTCGAGGATGACGACATTGAGCTTCTGGTCGAGCTCCACCACCTTGTGGGGATCGTCCACGCGACCCCAAGAGAGGTCTGTGATGTGGATCAGTCCGTCTACGCCACCAAGGTCTACGAACACGCCGTAGCTGGTGATATTCTTCACGGTACCCTCGAGGATCTGACCCTTCTCGAGCTTGCCGATGATCTCCTTCTTCTGTGCCTCCAGCTCCTGCTCAATGAGGGCCTTGTGAGAGACAACGACGTTGCGGAACTCCTGGTTGATCTTCACCACCTTGAATTCCATGGTCTTGCCTACGAACTGATCGTAGTCGCGTATGGGGTGAACGTCGATCTGTGAGCCGGGGAGGAATGCCTCGATGCCGAACACGTCGACGATCATACCGCCTTTCGTGCGGCACTTGATGAAGCCCTGGACAACCAGATCCTGCTCGAGGGCTGCGTTCACCTCGTCCCAAGACTTGCTCAGACGGGCCTTCTTGTGAGAGAGGATCAGCTGACCCTTCTTGTCCTCAGCGCTCTTTCTTGTCGACGGAGATCACGGTACCTTCCACCACCTGATGGTCGGCCACCTTGTTGAGGGTTTCGTCGTACGCCTTGTCAAGTTCTTCCTTGCTGACGCCGGCGGTCGTGCCATTCTCGAACTCGTCCCAATTGAAATCGTCGAGCGGCTTCACGTTCTTTGTTAATTCTGACATTTTTATGCCCCCTTTCTCAGGGGGTAGGGGTCTGAACAGACGTTCATCAGACCATATTTTAAATTGTTAATAATCCTGAGAGTCAGCGTCTGTTCCGGCTCCCATTGCCCCTTCTGAGGCACAAAGCGGCTACAAAGGTACTCATTTTCTTTGAACTTTGAACTTTGAACTTTGAACTTTATGATTTCTTTTATGGATTATTAACAAAAAAGAAGCGGCACTCGTTAGAGTCCGCCTCTTTCTCTTATCTTTTCCTTATGAACTCCACTCTGTCTTTATATCATATCATAAAGCTCAAAGTTCAAAGTTCAAAGCTCAAAGTCTTATACGATTCCCTGAGCCATCATGGCCTTGGCAACCTTCATGAAGCCGGCCACGTTGGCACCCTTCACGTAGTTGATGTAGCCGTCCTTCTCAGTACCGTACTTCACGCAGTTCTCGTGAATGTCGTTCATGATGCGCTTCAGGTAGTTGTCCACCTCCTCAGCCGTCCATGACAGACGCTCTGAGTTCTGCGACATCTCCAGACCAGATACCGACACACCACCGGCGTTAGAAGCCTTACCCGGAGAGTAGAGGATCTTGGCATCCTGGAAGATCTTGATTGCCTCAGGCAGTGAAGGCATGTTGGCACCCTCGGCCACGGCGATCACACCGTTGTCAACCAGAGCCTTAGCCTCGTCACCGTTGATCTCGTTCTGCGTAGCGCAGGGCAGAGCGATGTCAGCCTTCTCATACCAAGGACGCTTGCCCTCGTAGTACTTGGCTGTCGGATACTCCTCGACATACTCCTTGATACGTCCGCGCTCCACGTTCTTCAGCTCCATGATGTAGTCGAGCTTGGCACGGTCGATACCATCGGGATCGAAGATGTAACCGTCAGAGTCACTCATCGTCATGGGGATGGCACCCAGCTGGATGCACTTCTCGGCTGCATACTGGGCCACGTTACCGGCACCAGAGATCAGCACTTTCTTGCCCTTGATGTCGATGTTGCGGGTAGCAAGCATAGAGCAGAGGAAATATACGGTACCGTAACCAGTAGCCTCAGGACGGATCAGCGAACCGCCGAAGGGGATGCCCTTACCTGTGAGCACGCCTTGGAACTGGTGGGTGAGCTTCTTGTACTGTCCGAACAGGTAACCGACCTCACGGCCACCTACGCCGATGTCACCAGCGGGAACGTCCTCATCGGGACCGATCACGCGGTACAGCTCATTCATGAATGCCTGGCAGAAGCGCATCACCTCAGCGTCGCTCTTGCCACGGGGAGAGAAGTCTGAACCACCCTTGGCACCACCCATCGGCAGTGTAGTCAGAGAGTTCTTGAAAGTCTGCTCAAAGGCGAGGAACTTCAGAATACCGAGGTTCACGCTCTTGTGATAGCGGAGACCACCTTTGTACGGGCCAATGGCGTTGTTGTGCTGGATACGGTAACCCATGTTGGTCTGCACGTTGCCCTTATCGTCCACCCAGGTGATACGGAACTCGTTCACTCTGTCGGGGATGCAGAGACGCTCAATCAGATTGGCTTTCTCAAACTCGGGGTGCTTGTTGTACTCTTCCTCGATGGTTGGAAGAACCTGCGATACTGCCTGGATGTACTCCGGCTCATTGGGGAATCTCTTTTTGAGATCTTCTACAACTTGTGCTGCATTCATAATTTTTTGTTGTTTTTTAAGTGTTATTTGTTGATTGAATTAATGATTCTCTGTTGTTTGAAGTATGATTCTTTTCAAAATCGGTTGCAAAATTACATCAAAAATCTGAAATAGCAAACATTTTATCAGTTTTTTCGACGAAAATCTGTCTTTTTGTCACTTTATTGACATAAATCAAGGCAAAAGGTTATTTTGCAGTACTATTACCTTATATTATATATGCTTAATGTCACAAAGTCACAATGTCTGCTGACGAACATCCAGTACGCCATCCAGCGTCACTATTTCGGCGCCCTGGCTGAGACCTACTTCGACAACAAGACGCGTGAGGCCTTGTTCTGGAAGACGGGTAGAATTATTATATAATAATTGCAAAATGTGTTGCGTGATTGAAATAAAAGTAGTACCTTTGCGCCCGATTATGTCAACGATAGACCAGAATCGGCAGAAAGAGGTACTCCGTAACAGGGGAATCTGTGTGGTGATTCCGACGTATAACAACGGCGGGACCATTGGCCGGGTGGTCGAGGAGGCGCTGGCGGAATGCGACGATGTGATCGTGGTGAACGACGGCAGTACAGACGCGACGGCCAGTATCCTCAGTGGTTTCAATGGTATCACATTGGTGACACTCACGAAGAACGGCGGTAAGGGTGCGGCCCTGAAGGCTGGTTTCCGTAAGGCGATGGACATGGGGTTCGCCTATGCCATCACACTCGACGGCGACGGCCAGCACTATCCGAAGGAAATCAGCCTGTTCCTTCAGGTCAACCGCGAGCATCCCTGGTCGCTGATTGTGGGCAGCAGGCAATCTCATAATGGAGAAGTCTTGTGTCCCGATGGTAGCAAGCGGCAAAGCCGAGCGGCCCATTGTGAGAATCGTCTGGAAGGTCAGCCGGATAGCAGCCGGTTTGCGAATCAGTTCTCGAACTTCTGGTTCTGGGTGCAGACGGGCAGAAAGCTTTCAGACACGCAGACGGGCTATCGGCTTTATCCGCTGAAACGGCTCCACGGCCTCAGTCTGCTGACCTCACGCTATGAGGCGGAGTTGGAGCTGCTGGTGTTCGCCTCGTGGCACGGCGTGGAACTCGTAGAGACGCCCATCGACGTGTATTATCCGCCGAAGGAGGAGCGCGTGAGCCATTTCCGTCCGGGCATGGACTTCGCGAGGATATCGGTACTGAATACGGTGTTGTGTTTCCTCGCCGTGGTCTACGGCTTGCCGCTGAGACTCTGGCGGTGGGTGATGAAATACGTGAGGACGGTGTATGCGCTGTTGTTTTTCCTGTTCTTTATGTTCGTGGTGATCAAGCCGGCAGTGTGGGTGATTTTGAAGGTGAAAAGGTTGAAAGGTGAAAAGGAACAAGAAAACAGGTGGCTGCATAATCTGATCTACAGGGCTTCGCGGTTTGTGATGCTGACACACGGCATCCCAGGCGTGAAGTTCTCGTATGGCTTAAGGAGACAGGAGTCAGGAGACAGGAGTCAGGAGACAGGAGTCAGCTCGTTCTTCGACCGCCCGCGGGTGGTCATCTGTAACCACCAGTCGCATCTCGACCTGTTCTGTCAGTTGATCTTTACGCCCAACATCATCTTCTTGACCAACGACTGGGTATGGAACAATCCGTCGTACGGCCTGCTGATCCGCAATGCGGAGTATTATCCGGTGCGTGATGGCTTAGAAGAGTTGTTGCCGAAGCTGCGGTCGTTGGTGGAGCGGGGCTATTCGATAGCCGTCTATCCGGAGGGCACGCGCTCGAAGGACTGCCAGATTGGACGGTTCCATCAGGGGGCGTTTTGGCTGGCGGAGCAATTGGGGGTGGATATCCTGCCCATGTGTCTCTATGGCGCCGGGAAGATTTTGAAGAAGAATACATACACCCTTCAGAAGGGTCTTGTGAGGATTGAGGTGGACGATCCTGTGAGCCTCGAGGAACTCCGTGCGATGGGTGATCATATGGCACAGGCGAAAGAAATGCGCAGACGCTATAAAGAGAGATACGAAGCACTATCCAATCGGCTTGAAAGGTAATCATAAAGTTCAAAGTTCAAAGCTCAAAGTTCAAAGTGAAAAGGGTTGTGATCATAGGAAGTGGATTAGGAGGCCTTTCGTGCGGGGTGATTCTGGCTCGTAAGGGCTTCGACGTGACCGTCCTGGAACAGGGAGCACAGGTGGGCGGATGCCTTCAGTGCTTCACTCGCAGAGGGGGAAAGTTCGAGACGGGCATGCACTTCATCGGCAGTGCCAGTGAGGGGCAGACGCTCGACCGTCTGTTGTCGTTCCTCGAGGTCAGACAAGACATCACCCTGTCGCAGCTCGATCCGACAGGCTATGACATCGTGTCGCTCTGCGGCCAGCACTTCCGTTTCGCCAACGGTCGTGAGGCGTTCATCGACCAGATGAGCGGTTACTTCCCCAAGCAGCGCGACGCCCTTGAGAGGTATTTCGACTTGGTGGACAAGGTGGCGAGTGCCTCGTCGATGCACTCGCTGAATCATGTGGAGACGGACGCAGCGGTGAACTTGGAATTCCAGATGCGCACCATCAACGAGGTGATAGACTCGACGGTCAGCGACCCGCTGTTGGCGAAGGTGCTCGTGGGCAACCTGCCGCTCTATGCAGCGGAGAAGGATAAGACGCCCTTTGCCACGCATGCGTTCATCATGGACTTCTACAACCAGAGTGCCTATCGTATCGTGGGTGGGAGCGACATGGTAGCCCGCTCGCTCGTTAGCACGATTGAGCGTTATAACGGAAAAGTGCTGACAAGGAGCAAGGCGACGAAGATCGTGTGTGATGAGAGTCATGCTGTTGG
Organism: uncultured Prevotellaceae bacterium; assembly: GCA_902776545.1. GTDB lineage: Bacteria > Bacteroidota > Bacteroidia > Bacteroidales > Bacteroidaceae > Prevotella. The sequence goes on from CACYQO010000068.1 coordinate 21,167, forward strand.
GGTGGAGTTTGAAGGAGCCAGGAGTCAGGAGACAAGAGTCTGTAGAAATTACTTGGAAGCGGATATTGTAATATCTGATGCCCATCCGATGCGGACATTGGAACTGCTCAACACGAATCTGATACGTCCGGCCTTCAGGAAACGCATCAACGCCATTCCGCAGACCGTTGGTGGATTCTCTGTGTATCTGCATTTCAAAGACAATACCGTGCCCTATCTGAATTCGAACTTCTACGGTTATCTGCAAGACTCGCCGTGGGACTGTGAGCGTTACGACCACGCCTCCTGGCCGAAGGGCTATCTCTATATGCACCTCTGTCATGAGCCGCAGCCAAAGTTTGCCAAGACGGGCGTGATAATCTCGTATATGCAGATGGCGGATGTGGAGCGATGGAAAGGTACGAGTGTGGGCCATCGTGGTGAGGACTACGAGGCCTTCAAGCATGAGAAGGCGGAACGGCTCTTGGCGGCGCTGGAACAGGAATTCCCTGGGCTGCGCAACCATATAGCGGACTATTACACCTCGACACCGCTGACCTATCTGGACTATACAGGTACTGAGGGCGGATCGATGTACGGCATCGCGAAGGATGTGTCGTTGGGTGCTGCCTGCAGGGTTCCCCATCGCACGAGGGTGCCTAATGTGTTGCAGACGGGACAGAACATCAACTCGCATGGCATCTTAGGGGTGCTGGTGGGGACTATCGTGACGTGTACGGAAATCGTAGGGCCGCTGGGGATTTAGTTTATAGTTTACAGTTGATAGTTGATAGATGATTAGATTATAGGTGGAAAAGAAGGTTGTTATCATAGGTGGAGGTCTTGGCGGACTGTTCTGCGGCGCCATCCTGGCAAAGGAAGGGCTGCAGGTGACCGTGCTGGAGAAAAACGCTACCATCGGCGGCGGTTTGCAGACGTTTACACGCTTTGGCGAGGAGTTCGACACAGGCATGCACGTCGTGGGAGGCCTGCAGCCAGGCGGTAACATCTGGCGCATCTGCCGATACCTGGGTATTGCAGACAAGGTGCGCGTGAAGGATGTAGATCCAGACTGCGCAGACCGTCTCTACTTCGCAGAGGACCACTATTATTATACAATAGCCAAGGGCAAGGAACAGTATGTCGAGACGTTGGCTAAGGACTTCCCCCATGAACGGGAGAACTTGAAGCGTTATGTTGATGCCCTCTTTGAACTGACGGAGGAACTCGACCTGTTCTATCTCCGTCCGATGCGTCAAGACCTCTATAACCATTCCGGCGACTTCCTCATGGCGGCTGACGACTATATCGCCAAATATATCAGCGACAAGCGATTGCGCAGTGTGGTGGCCTATATGAACCCGCTCTATGGCGGCAAGGGAGGACACACCCCGGCCTATGTGCACGCCGTGATCAGTGTGCTCTACATCAACGGTGCCAGTCGTTTCGTGGGAGGCAGCAGCCATTTTGCAGAACTGCTGGCTGATGTAATCCGCGAGCATGGCGGTGAGGTGTTGACTGGCGACGGCGTGACATGGGTGGAGGTAGACAGGAGTCAGGAGCCAGGAGTCAGGAGTCAGGAGAGAAGAAGAGTGGCGTATGTGAAGACTGCGAAGGGACGTCAGTACGAGGCCGACTGGTATATCTCCGACATCCACCCCTGTACGCTGCTGAAACTCATGGACGAGAAAACCTTCCCCAAGGCTTTCCGCGACCGTATGAACGAGATTCCCAACAGCTATTCTGCCTTCTCGCTCTACATCAAGATGAAGGACGGATGCTTCCCCTATATCAACCATTCTGAGTATTTCACCCAGCGCTACGATGAGATATGGAACTTCTGTCACGATGAGGCTTCATGGCCGATGGGATTCCTGCTGATGACACCACCAGTGGAGAACCAAGGACCGTGTTCGAACAAAGTGCTGGTGACGGCGCCCATGCAGTTTGATATGGTGAAGCGGTGGGAGAATACCACCGTAGGCCGACGTGGTGAGGACTACGAAGAGTGGAAACAGCAGCGGACGGACGAATTGCTGGCGCTGGTGGAGGAAATGCATCCTGGCTTCCGTGAGGCTATCGAGGCGGTGAATGCCTCGTCGCCCCTGACCATCCGTGACTTCTACGGCGTGAAGGATGGTGCCATTTGCGGTTTCAGTAAGGACTGCAAGAACATCACCCTTTCGCAGTTGCCTGTGGTGACGAAGGTGAGCAACCTGTTGCTGACAGGACAGAACAACAACCTGCACGGCTTCTGTGGGGTGCCTCTGACGGCGATCAACACCTGTGAGGCCATCCTCGGACTGAATAAAGTGATAGAGAAGCTGTGAGAGTTTATAGTTTAGAGTTTATAGTTTAGAGATGATTACATATAGAAATAGAATACTGCTGATACTTTTCACTTTTCACTTCTCACTTTTCTCTTCTGCCGAGACAGGACAGACGGTGAATATCTGGGAAGGAATGGATGTGAGTATGAATGTGGAGATGACGCCCTACCTCGTGCCAGGTATGGAGAACAAAGCCGTGGTGGTGTGCCCTGGGGGCAGCTACTTCTGGCACGATATGGAGACGGAAGGACACATGGTGGCGCGATGGCTACAGCAGAACGGCATCTCTGCCTTCGTGCTGCGTTATCGGACGGCCTATACGCCTGCCTTCATCACGAGGTTTCGATTCCTCTTCCGTGGCAACCGCTATCCTGATCCGCAGGACGACCTCCGTCAGGCGTTGACCTATGTGCGCAAGCATGCCAAGGAGTATGGTGTCGATGTTCATCGTGTAGGGGCCATGGGCTTCTCGGCTGGCGGTCATCTGGTGATGTCGGCAGCTGAGTGGTTCCGTCCTCAGGAGCGTCCGGACTTCGTGGTACCCGTCTATCCTGTGGTGACGATGACGAAGAACTGTGTCCACAAGCGTTCGAGGCGTGCGTTGTTGGGTGAGAGCAAGGTGAAGGATGCAAGGCTTCGCGACAGCCTGTCGCTGGAGCAGCATGTGCCTGCCGACTGTCCGCCTGTGTTTCTGGTGAACTGCAAGGACGATCCCGTGGTGGACTATCGTAACTCCGTGCTGCTCGACTCTGCCCTGCAGGCGCGTCACATACCTCATGTGTATCTGCAGTATCAGACGGGCGGTCATGGCTTTGGCGCCTCTGAGAAAAAGGGCTCGCCTGAGTGCCGTCAGTGGAAACAGGCCTTCCTCGCCTGGGTAAGGGAGTTGAAGTGAAAAGTGAACAGTGAAAAGTGAAAAATTGGCTGCCGTCGCAGTAATAAATCGTAAATTGTAAATATGTAAATCGTAAATGAATAACTTTGATGATATTCGGCCGTATAACGCAGAGGAGTTTCCTGAGGCGATGAAGCGTATCGCAGCGAGTACCTCGTTCCCGCTGTTGGCATCATATGTCTATCCTGGCGAACCGATAGAAGAGGTGCGCCAGCGCATAGCCAACTATCAGAATGTGCACGACTTCCAGACGCAGACGATGGTTCGTGTGAATGAGCGTGTGATTGAAGACAGCATCAGTGAGTTCACGTGTGACGGCATCGAACGCCTAAGCCGCGACAAGAATTATCTCTACGTCAGCAACCATCGCGACATCATGCTCGACTCGAGTCTGTTGCAGTATTACTTAGTGACGCAGGACTTCGATACGACGGAGATCACCTTTGGCGCGAACCTCATGTCGAGTCAGTTGGTCATCGACATCGGCAAGTGTAATAAGATGTTCAAGGTGGAGCGGCCTGGTGGCAGCATCAAGGATTTCTATCGCAGCTCGCTCCATCTGTCGGAGTACATCCGCTATGCCATCTTGGAGAAGCATCAGAGCGTGTGGATCGCCCAGCGCAACGGAAGAACGAAGGACGGTGTGGACGCTACGGATCAGGGCATCATCAAGATGTTCTGCATGAGTAGGACGGATGATAAGATTCAAGCGTTGAGTGAACTGAACATCGTACCTGTGGCCGTGAGTTATGAGTGGGAGTCGTGTGACATCCTCAAGACGTTGGAACTCTATCAGTCGCAGTTCTCGAAGTATATCAAGAAGCCTGGCGAAGACTTGAACAGCATCCTCACAGGACTGTTGCAGGCGAAGGGTAGGGTACACTTCGAACTCTGCGAGCCTATCACGGAGGATGAATTGATGCAGTATGACGATCTGACGAACAACGAGTACCACAAGGCTGTGGCACAGCTCATCGACAGTCGTATCAGCGCTGGCTACCGTCTTTGGCCCAACAACTACATCGCCCACGACATCCGTTATGGCAGCAAGGCCTTCCGTGGCTTCTATACGTCGGAAGAGCGTGCGGCCTTCGAGCACAGGCTGGCTAAGCTGGAAAAATACGACGACTGCGACCTCGACCAGTTGAAGGATATCTTCCTGGGCATTTATTCTAATCCTGTGGAGAGGAAGTGAAAAGGTGAGAAAGTGAAAAGGTGAAGATGAAGAACTTGGTGCTGAGGATATATGATTGGATGAGCGGCCACCGCTGGTGGTGTCTGGCATCGTTGGCGGTAGTGACACTGCTGATGTTGCTGTCTGTGACACGCCTCTCTTACAGGGAGGACATCCGCGACTTCCTGCCCCTCGACGAAAAGGAACGTGCCGCCCTCAACGACTACGACCGTCAGGCGCAGACCAGTCTCATCGTCGCCATCATCGAACAACGCGACAGTACCGTTGATGATCCTGACTTGCTTGTGGAGGGCGTGGAGACCTTCCTCGACGCCATCGACGGACTGGAGGGCGTGACGGTACAAACGGACTTCTCGCAGATGGAAGAACAACAGGAAGAGGCGTATCGTCAGTTGCCTTACCTGTTGGAGGCTGCGGACTATCAAAGGATGGACAGTCTGTTACGGCAGCCAGAGTTTATGGCCTCACGACTGCAGGAGGCTAAGGAACGGCTGTTGATACCGATGGGTATGGGCAGTATGGTGGAAGACGAGATCACCCACGACCCGTTGGGATTATTCTCGCCTGTAGTGTCGCTGATGAGAGATACGGCTATGTTGTCGCGATTCGATATCTATGACGGTTGTCTGCTCACGGCAGACCATCGCAGGGCATTGGTAATGCTGACCTCTTCCTATGGCGGCAGTGAAACGGCCTCTAACGAACGCCTCCTGGATCTTCTGAATGCCAAGGCCGACAGTGTCTCCCGTCTCCTGATTCCTGACTCCTGTCTCCTGACTCCTTTAGTTATCCGCTTCTGTGGTGCCCCTGTCGTAGCTGTCACCAATGCCTCGCAGATAAAGACAGACTCACTGCTCTCTGTCTGTATCGCGGCAGTGCTGATTTTGCTGCTACTCTGGTTCTTCCTGCGCAGTCTGAGGCACATCCTGTTGATTGCGCTGACGATTGGATGGGGGTGGGTCTTTGCCATTGCCTGTCTCTCTTGGGTACATCAGGAGGTGTCTGTCATTGTCATCGGCATTTCTTCGATCATCGTGGGCATCGCCGTCAATTATCCCTTGCATCTCATCGCCCATCTCGGGCATACTTCTGATGTGCGTCAGGCCCTGCAGGAGATCGTCAAACCTCTTGTGGTGGGTAATATCACAACTGTGGGCGCCTTCCTCGCCCTCGTTCCCCTTCGTGCTGCCGCCTTGCGTGACTTAGGGCTCTTCAGTTCCTTCCTCCTCATCGGCACGATCCTTTTCACACTCATCTGGCTCCCGCAGATGGTGTGTTATTCGAGGAAGGAGGAAGGAGGAAGGAGGAAGGAGAATACTCCTGCCGCTGATTTTGTCTCAGACATATCTCCTTCCTCCTTCCTTCTTCCTCCTTCCTCGAAAAAATTCCACAAAGTTCTCCCAATAGTCCTCCTTCTGCTCACGGCCTTCTTCGGCTATCACAGCCTTCATACCGCTTTCGATGCCGATCTGACACATATTAATTATATGTCGCCTGTGCAGCGCGCAGATATGGCTCTCCTGCAACAGCTGATGCCTACTGACTCCCAGCGTCAACAGGAGCTCAACCGTCGTATCCCCACAACGCTAGAGGCACAACAGCAGCGCCTCCAACTCTGGCAGTCATGGACATCTTCCCATCGTGACCAACTTCAGACCTCTCTCCGTGATGAGGCCACAAAAGCCGGCTTCACCCCCGATTCCTTCGATCCCTTCTTCGCCCTCCTTTCTGCCTCAGACATATCTCCTTCCTCCTTCCTTCTTCCTCCTTCCTCGAATTACTCCTCTCTCTTCTCCTCCATCGCCTCCCATCTCTCTGACGACTTCAACTACATCGGCTGGGCGTGTGCCTGCATAGTGTTCTTTTTCCTTTGGGCTTCATTCCGCAGTCTGCCGTTGGCATTGTTGTCATTTCTGCCTATGGCTGTCAGTTGGTTGTGGATACTGGGTATCATGGCGCTGTTGGGCATTCAGTTCAATATCATCAACATCATCTTGAGCACCTTCATCTTTGGCCAGGGCGACGATTATACCATCTTTATGACAGAGGGAACGGTCTATGAGTACAAACACCATCGTCCCATGCTCGCCTCTTATCGCAGGGCGATCATGCTCTCTGCGCTCATCATGTTCATTGGCATCGGCTCCCTCATCATTGCCCGTCACCCTGCCCTTCACTCCCTCGCTGAGGTCACCATCGTAGGTATGTTCTCCGTAGTCCTCATGGCCTTCGTCATTCCTCCTATGGTCTTCCGCCTCTGGATCCGCTTCTCAAAAAAAATCCGTTAAATCTGTGAACTCGGCTTTGCCGCTTGCTACCACCGGGACGCAAGAATCTGTGGTATAAATAATAAATTCGTGTAATTCGTGAAATTCGTGGTCAAAATATAATTCGTAGTTTATGATGAAAGAAGATATTCGTAAAATGTTGGAAGATGTACTGCCGCTTGTCAACTTCGACAGCGACTTCCTGTTCAGTGAGCTCGACTCTCTTGGTGTCACGACCATCCTCATGACCCTTTCCGATGCCTATCACATCACCCTCGATGCCACTGACGCCACCCCCCGCAACCTCCGTTCCCTCGATAGTCTCGTCGCCCTCGTCCAGTCCAAACTTGGCCAAAAGTAATCATAAAGTTTTTCGCAAGCTCAAGCATAAATGCAAAGCTCAAAGTTCAAAGCTCAAAGTTCAAAGTTCAATGTCTCTCGTGGATTATCTGTATCAGAATGCCCAGCGCTATTCGTCCAAGGTGGCGGTTGTCTGTGGGGATAGGTCGCTGACTTATGCTCAGTTGTGGCAGGAGGTGGAACGTCGCTCGCACGATTTCCGTCCTCATGAAGTAGTCTGTTTCCGTTCTTCGCAGGACATCGATTTCCTCGTCACCTATATGGCCGTTCATCTGGCTGGTGGGGTGGCTGCTCCTTTGGAACATGGTATGCCTGATGCCTTGTTTGAGGAAATATGTGGCCGCTTGCGTGAGGCTTCTGACGGTATCGCAGACATTCTCTATACCACAGGCACTACGGGCCAGTCTAAAGGTGTGATGGTCAGTCATCGTGCCCTCATAGCTGATGCAGAGAATCTGATTGCTGGTCAGGGCTTTTCTCATGATTTGGTCTTCGTGGTCAACGGACCTCTCAACCACATCGGCAGTCTCTCTAAGATTTGGCCTTGCATCATCCTGGGAGCCACCATCATCATCATCGAAGGCATGAAAGACCTCAATGCTTTTTTCCATGCTTTAGACTATTCTCCTTCCTCCCTCCACACTCCTCCCTCCTCCCTCCACACTCCTCCCTCCTCGAAACAGAAATTCGCCACTTTCTTTGTGCCTGCCACCATCAGGATGATTCTCCAGTTTGCACCTGACAAGCTGGCCTCCTATGCAGACAAACTTGACTTTATCGAATCAGGTGCAGCCCCTTTGCCACAGGCGGATATGCTCCGTCTTTGCGAACTGTTGCCCAAGACGCGCCTTTATAATACCTATGCCTCTACAGAAACGGGTATCATCGCCACTTATAACTATAACGACGGTCGTTGTATGGCTAACTGTTTAGGTCGTCCGATGCCTCATTCCCATGTGCTCATCACCTCCGATGGCCTTATCGCCTGTCAGGGTGATACCCTTATGAGTGGTTATGTGGGTGATCCGGAACTCACGGCCACAGTCCTTCGTGATGACACTATCTTTACCTCTGACATCGGCACCCTCGACGAAGAGGGAATGCTTCATCTCTCAGGCCGTGCTTCAGATGTCATCAATGTAGGAGGTTTCAAGGTGTCACCCATTGAGGTGGAAGAGGTGGCCATGTCAAATTCTATGGTCAGCGACTGCATCTGTATCTCTGCTGCTCATCCCGTCACAGGCCGAGCTCTCAAACTCTTGGTTGTCACCCCTTCAGGTCAGACCCTCGATAAGCGTTCCATCGCCCGTTACTTAGCCGACCGTCTCGAACCCTATAAGGTTCCCATGCTTTACGAGCAGGTCGACACCATAGCCCGTACTTACAACGGCAAACTCGACCGCAAGCACTATCAATAGAAACCCCAGCGTCGTGATTATCCATAGCATGCGCAGTGTCTCGCACCTGAACTTGTTTACAGGTGTAAAATTACAAAATATCCCAATGCTCTCCAAGTATTTTTTCAATTTATTCTAAAATATTTTAGATTCTGTAAACTAATTTCGCAACCTTGATTTTCGCCAAGATTTCCCCGTTTTTCAGCCCTTTTCAGCCTCTTGAATTTTCCTTAGGGGAAACTCGGACTTTCCCCTAACGAAACCCGGACTTTCCCCTAACGAAACTTCCCTTTTCCTCAGGGTACTCTCAGTATCTTAATTATGTGTCCAAATTCTGTAAAGACTTTTCTTTCTAAATCAGCTGTCATGACGCAGTGACACAGCTACGCAGCTACACAGCGTCATAAGCAAATGTCAACATATACCGTACACTGACGCAGTTACGCAGTTACGCAGTTACGCAGTTGCATAAGGTGAAATTTCGTTGTGACTTTTAGAGTGATATATAATGTAAATCCGATTTAGATATGAAACTTCGTCGAACGCAAATGAAACTGCGTAACTGTGTAACTGCGTGATTGACAAAACAAAACCTTATGACGCTGTGTAGCTGTGTCACTGCGTCCTGGGATGCTTCCACCTCACCAAGCAGCTGGAGCCTGGCTCTCGCTGCTTAGCAGTTTTTTCGATTTTTATTTGTTCAATTCAAAATAAATGTGTAAATTTGCACGTGATAATGGTTGTGAGCAAAGAAATAAGAACCAGTTGTGGATAGCTTCTCTCGAAGCCGGAGACTGGCAGGCATCCTTCTAATCCTGTAGTAGAAAGGTCTTGGGATGCCGTTTTATAAGAAATTCAAAAAAAGTTTGGCGCTTTTTTGAATTTTTTCTTTTTGTCGTCTATATTGGTAACATACAAATTCAAAATGATTGATTATGGACAACAAAGAATTAGAAGAGTATTTAATTGAGATTAATAAGACACCATTGCTCAGTATCGAAGAGGAAATTGAGTTGTCAAAGGCTGTACAGCAGAAGGGTGCAGACTGCGACGAGATGAAGAAACTAGTAAAGTGCAATGAGCGTTTTGTGTTGAGTGTTGCCAGACTGTATCAGAACAAAGGTCTTTCGCTGGAAGAGTTACTGAAGGCTGGTCGCGAAGGTCTGGCGAAAGCCGCCTTGAAATATGATGCAACTCGTGGTTTTAGTTTTATTGCTTTTGCCGTGTGGTGGATTCGTAGAGAGATTCTTATTGCCATTGGGAATCCTGATGTCGATGTCACCAATCCCATTCAAAACCCTGCAATTCTTCAAGAACTCTGTAATAATGGGAGTAAGAGTGCAGCTTTGAAACTTGGTCAGATGTATGATAAAGGTGACGAAGAGAACGGTATCTTCCGACATCCACTGAAAGCCAGAGAGTATTTTAAACTGGCTGGCAAGAAATATAAATATGAGCCAGAAGAGGAAGATCCGCACGAAGCTGACTATTTCCTGAAAGGCTCTGCTCAGGAACTTGCAGCTGTAAAGGCCCTCGTTGACGAGTTGACTCAGAAATATGGTGATGCCTGTAATGAGTTTGGTCTCTACATTCCAATGAACATCCTGATGAAGACGCTCGTTGGTTCACGTTACTATGACGGCAATCTGCTCTCGATGAACACTGACGATCCTGAGTGTATCGTCCTCCATGCCGAAGCTAACACGATGGAGCCTTTGCTCTATGCTCTGCGACAAGCATTCCCCAATCTCGAAATAGAGATGAAGGAAACAGAGTGGTAGAAAAATTTAGGAACCAGTCGTGGATAGCTTCTCTCGAAGCCGGAGACTGGCAGGCATCCTTCTTATCCTGTAGTAGAAAGGTCTTGGGATGCCGTTTTTAATCTTTAAATGAGAAAAAGTTGGCTCGTAATTTGAATTTTTTGATGTTTGTGACTAGGGTGTCCAATTTGATGTACTAAAATTTCGCGCGAAAGTTCAATGTAACTTGCTGATTTTTAACACTTTAAGTGCAAAAATAGTAGTCAAAACATTT
>CACYQO010000069.1 GCA_902776545.1 uncultured Prevotellaceae bacterium
GCTTCTGATGGTATGACTCCCAGGTTCCATCAGCGATACGATTAGCATCATCTTGTAGGGAATTGATAGTGGCGTTATCTCCTTTCCAGTCTGTAACTGCCAACCGGGAAAATCCGCTGACCCGGTTTTTGTGATAAATTCACGTATTTGCCAATTAAAATTGGCAAAACGGTTAAATAACTGTATGCCAATTAATCAAGGCTTCGTGCTGATGTTGTGAAGGATTCGTGGCCCGAACAACAAGCGTGGTTTTGCCAAGAAAGGTTAGTCCAAAGTCCAAGAAAGGTGCTTGGGACCTATGAGAAAGGTGGCACTAAACTCTGAAATTCTCTCGAGAATTCAGAGGTTTCCCCTAAGGAAAGTGGGAGTTTACCCTAAGGAAAGTCCCAGTTTACTTAGCCCAAACTTCTGGCGAGCTGACTGACACATTATGAAGCCTAAAAATCATCGTTTTTTTGCGATGCTAACTCGTTTTTCCGTCACCTCTCCCTTCTAATGAGCATAAGTCCTTTATTTAAAGGGACTTTGAGAAATTCATCTCTCCCTTCATCCCTCCCATATCTCTACTATCATCTCTCCCATCATCCCTCCCGTCAAGTATCCTTCTGGATCCGTCAGCCATACACCTTATTATATATAATGTGGAATCGCAAAAAAGTATTTGTTAAAACGTAAAATAATTAGGAAAACATTTGCAAATCAACAAAAAATGTTGTACCTTTGCGGTCTGAAAAAACACGCTGTGAAAAGCGCGTCATTACTACTGCAGATGACTGCCCAAAGGAGCAGAGATTGATTTATTGACCAGATATAGTTATGGAGAAAAATGAACTAATGGCTGTCGAGACTCCAGGAGCCTCGCAGCAGGGAACGCTCGCCACCGAGCTGTTCCTCATGGAGAACTACCGCTTCCGCAGAAACATCCTCAACGGAAAGGTAGAGTTTGCAACCTTGCCGAAGGCTGCCCAGACAGCCGAAAGCAATACTGTCGGACTGTCCGGCAGTCTCTCGTGCGGCTTCGATGAAGCCAGTTTGGAATTCAGGACGCTGACGCCAGCGGCTCTGAACAGCATCATCATTCGTGCCAAGCGCGAGGAGGTGCTCGAGAAGGGCAGTCCGAAGTCGGAAATCAAGGACTATGTGGAATCGGAGGAGGTACCTGAGTTCAATCCGATTCAGGTGTTCCTCGATGGTCTGCCTGTTTGGGACGGACAGAACCACATCGCACGTTTGTTCAGCCGAATCCCAGGCATCAGTACTGAGCAGCTGAACTATCTCACCATCTGGCTGCGCTCAGCCGTAGCCCATTGGATGCAGATGGACATGCTGCACGGAAACGAATGTGTACCTACGTTGATTGGTATGCAGGGTTGTGGAAAGACCGTCTTCGTCAGAAGGCTTCTGCCTCCGCATCTGCGAGAGTATTTCCTCGGACACCTGAACCTTGCTAACAAGTTCGACAAGGAGATGGCGCTGACGAACAACCTCCTCGTTAACCTCGACGAGTTGGATGCCATCCGTCCCCCCCAGCAGGCATCGTTGAAGCAGGCGCTGTCAGTAAACAAGGTGAACAGTCGTCCCATCTTCGGACGTACCCAGGAGGATCGTCCTCGATTTGCCTCCTTCGTGGCGACTACCAACAACCGTCATCCCTTGCAGGACTCGACAGGCAGCCGTCGTTACATCTGCATCAGGATTCCTGACGGTCAGATGATTGACAACACGGGCGAGATTGACTATGGTCAGTTGTATGCCCAGGTGGTGTATGAGTTGCAGGAGCTGAAGGCACCTTATTGGTTCAACAACGAAGAGGTGGCCCGCATCCAGCAGCTGAATCAGGAATTCATGGATCAGAAGGATCTTGGCGAGATATTTGTGGCCTGCTTCCGTCAGCCGAAAGAGGGCGAGGTGGTGAAGAAGTTGAACTGTGACCAGATGATCTCCATCATCCAACAGGATTATCCTTCGCTGCAGAACACCATCGGCAACAGGGTTCGTCTGGGCAAGATCATCAATGCCCTCGGATACAACCACAAGGAGCATTCGCATGTGGCCTACTACGAAGTGGTGCCGCTTCATGCAGCCTGAGAGTCATGGGAGAGATGACGGGAGGAATTTAAGAGAGATTTGGGAGAGATGAAAGGCTTCTCTCCCATACTCTTTCCCCTTTGTACAAAGGCGTTTTCAAGGATTGTGGGAGAGACGAGCCCCAAAGTCAGTCTTTACCCTTCTTAACCAAGTTTCATTCTCCTGCCTCCATTTGGCATCATCAACAAACGTAGAGCGATCACCTGACTGATTAGCTTCAAGAAATTGTATAGCTTTTGACTTCATCAATTGCACAAATATTGCAAAAAGATTATCATGGTCTTAATTTTCCTGCCTTTCGTATCTCCAACAGATAATCATAGAGAATCTGTTGAGTATGGCTTTGACATCTTTTTCAAGGAAGCGCTAATATCGACTAATGATGCTCTTATTTGTCAATAGTATCACACCCAGCGTCATGCATTCTGCAACAGGAACGGCGAGCCACATGCCTTGTGGATAAATGAAGATAGGCATCAGGATAAATGCCGGTACAAGGAATACCAGGCCGCGGAACAGCATACACAGCGTAGCCCTGGTGTTCTGCTCGGTGGCTTGATAATATCCGATAATGGCCACATTCATAGCAAAGAATATGGCAGAATAAGCGAACAAAGGAAGTCCGTTTATAGCGATCTCATAGGCTTTCGTGTCTGCTTGCAGGAAAAGGCCGACAAGTGGTTTGGTACACAAAGTGAGAAACATTGTTGCCAATACGCCACAGATGGTAGCGGTACTGAAGCTAACCCTGAAGGCTTTCCGCACACGGTAGCGATTGCCTGCACCATAATTGAAACTGATGATAGGCTGGGCCGACTGTGCCACCGCATTGTTGACCATAAACACGATAGGATAGAGATAGCAGGCTACACAGAAGGCGGCTACACCATCTTCGCCCAATTCTCGTATAAAGACGTAGTTGCCGGTAAGCAATACCATGGACATAGCCAGTTCTCCGAGCATAGAGGAAAAACCACTACGAGCCATATAGCCGACATTGCGTGCTGTCAGATATAAACTGGTACGGCTGAGCTTTAGTCTCAATATCCTGACGGTCTGTGTACGGAAGAACATATACCAGACAACCATTACTGCGGCAACGGCGCAGCTGATCGATGATGCGATGCCGCTACCTGCAATACCCATCTGCATCGGAAATACAAACAGCCAGTCCAGAAAGATGTTCAGTAAGCCAGGAAAAATCTCTAATGAGGCTGCAAACTTGGGGGATCCGTCAAGTCTGATGACGAAGGTGCCAATCATCTGGATGACGATACAAATACAGCCAGGAAGAATGGCGAGAAGATAAGCCTGACATAAAGGCAATAATGCATCACTGCTTCCCAAAAGTCGCAAGAAAGGTATGCGGAAGAGAAATACAGCAATGGCAATCATGACCATCAGCAGTGTTGCCACATCGAAGGCTTGGGTGATATTGATATTTGCGGCTTTGTGGTTGTTTTGTGCCAGATGGATACTTGCCACAACTGACACGCCCACACCGAACATCAGCGCAAGGCCCGTCGTAATCAAAAACAAAGGCGAGACAATATTGATGGCTGCCAGCGCATTGCTTCCCACTCCTTGTCCGACGAATATACCGTCTGCAACCGTAAAGAGTGATGCAAACACCATTGAAAACAACGTAGGATAGAAGATGCTGTTAAACAGTGGTTCAATCCTCGTCTTTCCAAAGTCTATACTGTCTCTTTCTTTGTCTTTGATCTTTTTAGCCATATGCTTGAATCTGTCAGAGCATATAATATTTAATCAGGAAGTAGGTTCTGTCCCAATCCACGATCTTCACCTCAGACTCCTTCGCGGGATGGATGTCGAACTCGTCGAGCACCATCACCCGCTTGTTCTCCAGGTCGTAGAGGGGCCACTCCTTCGCCTTGCCGTCAGGAGAGATGTCGGCACTGAGCGACGGGTTGCCGGTCTTGGCGAACTGCACCCACATCTTACGCATGGTCTTCATGAAGGTGGCGTCATACTGTCTTCCTTCGATCATTTCCGGATGAGCGAACACGATGGGAACCTCTTCGAAATGTGCACTCTTCCGGATAGGGTTTGAAGACTCTACTCTATAATAATAGGTATAGGACTTGCCACCGCCCTTGGTCTGGCTCTCCGACATTTTGATGGCGCCCTCGATAAACCAGCTGTGGCCGAACAGACGGCTGTCGGGCTCCCAGTCTTCTACCGCTCCTTCCTTGCAGAACGACTCGATCTTCGCTTTCTCCTCATCCGTGAGCAGATGGGCATATTTCTTCGTCTTGCGGTCAGCAGCCCACGCTTTGAAGCCTTCCACCGTCCAGTCAGCCACGAAGCAATTCATCTCGTCCTTGTTGCAGCCCTGAAGGAAAACGATATCTTTCGCGATGCCGTTTTCATAAGCCTCCCACGGGTCGAAAGGCAGGATGCTTCCGTCTCTGACGGGGAAAATGCGTAATGCGACGGTGGCAGCGGCTGTATCGATCAGCGTGCGGGCATCGACTTTCATCAGGTCGGCAACGGTCTTGCAGCCGAGGGTCTCCATCAGATCGTTCGTGGTGGAGATGCTCTCTTCCACAGAATTCGTCTGTATGGGGGCGCCGCTCTGGGCGATGACTTTCTGGAAATATTGCTGCGAACCTTTGATAAGCGGTTGCATGGTCACGCTTCCGGCACCAGCCGACTCACCCCAGATGGTCACGTTGTCGGGGTCGCCGCCGAAAGCAGCGATATTCTCGTGCACCCACTTCAGGGCCATCTTCTGATCCAAAAGTCCCAGGTTCTGTGCGTCAGGATAGTCCTTGCCGTCGGCCAGGTGTGACAGATGGAGGAAGCCTAAGACACTGAGTCTGTAGGGAATGGTCACGAAGATGACATCGGGATTCTCCTTGACGAGTTCGCTGCAGTCAAACAAAGGAATTCCCGTTCCGCCTGCCACGAAAGCGCCACCGTGGATCCATGCCATGACTCACGCTCGGCAGAGTTCAAGCATCCTTGACTCTGCTCTTGCTTACTCGCAGCCTTGAACACATTCAGATACAGGCAGTCCTCACCCTGATAGTCGGTGATCGACAGATCCTGGCAGGAGAGTTTCGCAAAGTTATAGGCCTCATAGATGCCGTCGTTCGGCGTATATTCCACCGGTGCTTTCCAGCGCAGGTCTCCGACAGGCTGTTTGTCAACGAAGGGGATACCCTTATAGGTGATAACATTCTCCGACTTCTTGCCGACGAAGGTTCCGTTGATACACTTGACGGCCAGCGACTGGTCATAATGACCATCGGTAATCGGCTTGTTCACGCCGTCGTACATCTCTTTCTCTCTAAGCTCATGTTGCTCCATAATCTTATATTTTTATGTTTTTGCTTGCAAATATAAACATTTTCCACCAAACTACCAAGCCCCAATCGTCCCTCCAAACACATTTTGCATATTTTAAAACAAGTTTTGCAGATTCTGAAACTCCCTTCACGGAAATTCAACATCATTTCACGGAAATTCAACATCCGTAGTAGTAAAAATACGTGAGTTAACTCAAAACATCGATCGAGTTAACTCAAACGACAAATCGAGTTAACTCAGCATTTTTTACAAAACACATTAAAAACTTCGGCAAAGGTACGCAATAATCATTATTATTTCGTAATTTTGCACTCACGATTACAAATACATGAATGATATGAAGGATTTGATGAAGGGCGTTTTGCTCGTTTTGCTGATGATGCCGCAGGGCATGAAGATGCCGCAAACGGGTGAGACGACGACGGAGGCCTGGGGCTCGCATATGCTCCAATGGCTAAAAGCCAAAGGGTTCATCAGGAAATGATGGTCATCTGAAAAATGGCAGAACAGGCGAACAAGGAAATGGTGAGACGGTACGTGCGGTATCTGAAGCTGCAACGTAACATGTCGGGTAATACGCTCGACGCCTATCAGCGTGACCTGCGGAAGCTGCTTGACTATTTGGAAGGGGAGAGAAAAGATCCTCGTGAGGTGCAGCTGGAAGACCTGGAACAGTTCTCCGCCGGACTGCACGACATCGGCATCCATGCGCGGAGCCAGTGCAGGATACTGAGCGGCGTGAGGAGTTTCTTCCGATTCCTGCAGCTCGACGGCTATCGCGACGATGACCCCACGGAACTTTTGGAGTCGCCCCAGATAGGACAGCATCTGCCCGAGGTATTGACAACGGCTGAAGTGGACCGTCTGGAGGCAAGCATTGACCTCTCGAAATGGGAGGGACACAGGAATAGGGCGATCATCGAGGTGCTGTTCTCTTGTGGCCTTCGCGTGAGTGAACTGACGAATCTGAAGCTGTCGAACCTCTATCTCGACGAGCAGTTCATCCGAGTGATGGGCAAGGGATCGAAGGAGCGTCTGGTGCCCATCTCGAAGAAGGCCATCCAGGAACTCGGGTTCTGGTTCGACGACCGTCAGCATATGGGCATCAAGGATGGCGAGGAAGACTACGTGTTTCTGAACCGTCGTGGGGCACACCTGACGCGTGTGATGATCCTCATTATGATCAAACGGCAGGCGGAGGCAGCAGGTATCCAGAAAACCATCTCGCCCCACACGCTGCGCCACTCGTTTGCCACCGCCCTGCTCGAAGGAGGTGCCGACCTGAGGGTGATTCAGGCGCTGCTGGGCCACGAGAGCATCGGCACAACGGAGATCTATACCCATATCGATACCTCGACGCTCCGCAGGGAGATACTGGAGCATCATCCGAGGAACATGAGAAGATAGAATGGCTTGCAAGGTTATCATCTATAAACTATAAACCATAAACTATAAACAAAACAAAAAAAACGTAGTTTTTAGAATACTTCTGCGTCTAATCAGAAAAAAAGCAGTAATTTTGCAGCCAAATTTACAACAACCAAACTTATGAAGATGAAAAGACTATTCCTTAGCCTGCTGCTGACCATAGTTGGTACAGTGGCAATGATGGCTCAAATGAAGATGCCATCGCTTCCCGTTGATCCCGATGTACGTATTGGTAAGCTCGACAACGGACTGACTTATTACATTCGTTACAACAACTGGCCTGAGAACCGTGCTGAGTTCTACATTGCCCAGCGCGTGGGCTCTATTCAGGAGAACGACGACCAGCGCGGACTGGCCCACTTCCTGGAGCACATGGCCTTCAACGGCTCGAAGCACTTCAAGGGCAACGAGCTGATCCGTTGGTGTGAGAGCGTGGGCATCCAGTTCGGTGGTGACCTGAATGCCTATACGAGCATCGACAAGACCGTCTATAATATAAGTAATGTACCCACGACGCGTGAGGGCATCATCGACTCCTGTCTGCTGATCCTCTACGACTGGGCCGACGGTCTGCTCTTGGAGCAGGAGGAGATTGAGAAGGAGCGTGGCGTGATCCACGAGGAATGGCGCCTGCGCACTTCAGCCCAGATGCGAATGCTGGAGCGCGACCTGCCGAAGCTCTATCCCGGTTCTAAGTATGGCTACCGTATGCCTATCGGACTGATGGAGATCATCGACAACTTCGAGCGCCCCTTCCTGCAGCAGTACTACGAGAAGTGGTACCGTCCTGACAATCAGGCTATCATTGTGGTGGGCGACGTGGATGTCGATAAGATTGAGCAGAAGATCAAAGACTTGTTCTCGCCCATCGTGTTGCCCGAGAACCGGGCTCTGGTGACGATGGAGCCCGTGCCCGACAACAACGAGGCTATCTATGTGATCGACAAAGACAAGGAGCAGCGCACCAACGACGTGCATGTGATGATGAAGCGTGAGGCCTTCCCCGACTCGATGAAGAACACGATGGCCTATATGATCTTCGACTATGTGAAGGATGCCGCCGTCTCGATGCTCAACGACCGTCTGAAGGAGTATGCCGAGAAGCCCGAGAGTCCGTTCCTGCAGGCATCGACATCCTACGAACAGTATCTGCTGTCGCGTTCGGTGGATGCTTTTGAGATCGACGTGCTGCCGAAGGACGGACAGACGGATGCTTCTGTGACTGCCGCTTACACCGAGGCCCGTCGTGCAGCAGAATTCGGTTTCACCGCTACGGAGTACAACCGATTCAAGCAGAACTATCTCAGCCAGCTCGACAAGCAGTATCTGAATAAGGACAAGCGTTATAATTCCCTTTTTGTGGACGCCTATGTAGGTCACTTCCTTGACTGTGATCCCATCCCCAGCATCGACTACACCTATGAGACGATGAAACAGCTCATGCCGATGCTGCCGTTGGAGGCTGTGAACAGTGTGATGAGGGAATTCGTACTGCCGACGGACACAAACCTTGTGGTGCTGAGCTTCAATACAGAGAAAGAGGGTGCCGTCTATCCGACGGAGGACGGCCTGAAGAAGGCCATCGCCGATGCCCGCAGCGCACAGATTGAGGCTTATGTGGATAATGTGAAGGACGAGCCGCTGATGACGGATCTGCCTCAGAAGGGTTCTATCGTCAGCGAGACGAAGAACGATGTCTTCGGCTATACGGAGCTGAAACTCTCTAACGGTGCTACCGTCGTGCTGAAGCAGACCGACTTGAAGAAAGACCAGGTGCTGCTGAGCGGCGAGGGCTTCGGAGGTTCTGCCCTCTATGGCGAGAAAGACTTTGCAAACATCAAGATGTTCGGCGACGTCATCGAAGCCAGCGGACAGGGTAACTTCTCTCACACCGAGTTGGAGAAAGCCCTCGCAGGCAAGATTGCCAGCGCCTCCCTCCAGTTGAGTACGAACCGTCAGCTCGTCAACGGCAGCTCTACGCCGAAGGATGTGGAGACGATGCTGCAGCTGGTGTATCTCTATTTCACCAATATCGCCAAAGACCAGAAGTCGTATGACAACCTGATGAAGACCGCAGAGGTATCGTTGAAGAACCGTCTGCTGAGGCCTGAGACCGTGTTCAGCGACTCACTCACGGCTACCATTGCCTGCCATAATCCCCGTTTCAAGGCGCTTGAGGCAGCCGAGCTGGCTAACGTGGACTATGACCGTATCCTCGAGATGGCCAAGGAGCAGACCAGCAATGCCGCTGCCTTCACCTTCACTATTGTTGGTAACTACGACGAGGCCACCATCCGTCCGCTCATCGAGCAGTACTTGGCTTCGCTGCCCTCGAAGAAGGAGGTGGTGAAGAGTCAGGATGTATCGACCGACTTCAAGGGTGTCGTCGTCAACAGCTTCAAGCAGAAGGCTGAGACTCCCAAGGCCATCGCCGTGATGGTGTGGTACACGAAGGATCAGCCCTTCACGCTGGAGAACAGCATCAAGACCGATATGATAGGTCAGATTCTGGATATGGTATATACCAAGGAGATCCGTGAGGAAGCCAGCGCTGCCTACACTGTCTTCGTGATGTCATCGATGAGCCGCAACGACTTCGAGACCGAAGCCCAGCTGCTGATCTACTGTCCGATGAAGCCTGAGAAGGGTGACACTGCCATTACGATCATGCGCGACGAGGTGACGGCCCTTGCCAAGACCTGCGATGCCGACAAGCTGCAGAAGGTGAAGGAGTATATGCTGAAGAGCCACGCCGACCAGTTGAAGCAGAACAACTACTGGATGGGCAGCATCAACAATTGGCGTAAGTGGGGTATCGACTTCCATACGGACTATGAGAAGGTGGTGAGCGCCCAGACGCCGGAGTCGATCAGTGCCTTCATGGCTGAGATGCTGAAGGCTGGTAACCGTGCCGAGGTCATCATGATGCCCGCTGAGGAAGTGAAAAGTGAATAGTGAAAAGTGAAAAATTTGCTGCCGCCACAGTAATAAATCGTAAATCGTAAATTCGTAAATCGTAAATAATCGTGAGTTATTTGTTTTCATCAGAATCAGTGTCTGAAGGCCATCCCGACAAGGTGGCGGATCAGATCTCTGACGCTATATTAGACCAGTTCTTAGCTTACGACGACAAGGCCCGTTGTGCCATCGAGTCGTTTGTCACCACAGGACAGGTAGTGATCATGGGTGAGGTGAGCAGCGAGGTGTATATCGATCTGCAGACCATCGCCCGCAATACCATCAAACGTATTGGCTATACGAAGGCTGAATACCAGTTCGACGGCAACTCGTGCGGTATCCTCAGTGCCATCCACGAGCAGAGCGCCGACATCAACCGTGGTGTCGACAACGGCAACGAGGAAGAGCAGGGCGCCGGCGACCAGGGTATGATGTTCGGTTATGCCACCAACGAGACGGAGAACTTTATGCCCGTCTCGCTCGACCTGGCACACCTCATCATGCGCACCTTGGCCGACATCCGCAAGGAGGGTAAGGAGATGACCTATCTGCGTCCGGATGCCAAGAGTCAGGTGACTATCCAGTACAGCGACGCCGGCATCCCAGAGCGCATCGACACCATCGTTGTCTCTACCCAGCACGACGAGTTCGACGAGGATGAGAAGATGCTGGCCCAAATCAAGGACGACGTCATCAATATCCTCATCCCCCGTGTGAAGCAGCAGATTCATTCGCAGAAGGTGCTCGATCTCTTTGGGCTGGATATCAAGTACTACGTGAACCCCACGGGCAAGTTCGTCATCGGCGGTCCTCACGGTGATACCGGTCTCACGGGCCGTAAGATCATCGTCGATACCTATGGCGGCAAGGGTGCCCACGGCGGCGGTGCCTTCTCTGGTAAGGATTCCTCGAAGGTGGACCGCTCGGCCGCCTATGCTGCCCGTCATATCGCGAAGAACATGGTGGCTGCAGGTGTGGCCGACGAGATGCTCGTCCAGGTGAGCTATGCCATCGGTATCGCCAAGCCTATGAACATCTACGTGAACACCTATGGCCGCAGCAAGGTCAATATGAGCGACGGCGAGATTGCCCGGAAGATCGAGAAGCTCTTCGACCTGCGTCCCAAAGCCATCGAGCGCACGTTGAAGCTGCGCCAGCCCATGTACAGCGAGACCGCTGCCTACGGACACATGGGACGGAAGTGTGAAGTGAAGCAGAAGACCTTCACAAGCCATTACCACGAGACGAAGACCATCGAAGTGGAACTGTTTACGTGGGAGAAACTTGACCGTGTGGACGACATCCGCAAGGAGTTTGGAATCTGATGCAAGACTCGATCTACGTAGAACCACCCAGTATCGTTGCACTCGACTTAGTGCCACGAACCCCTGCAAAGCCGCAGACACCTTATCAGGTGCTGCGGTTATTGCCTAAGGATGCGACGCCTGCCCAGCAGGACTCTGCCATCCAGGCGTGGTTCGCGCCAGAAGAGATCCATTACAGCGAGCAACCCGACACCCTCCACCTCCCAGGCGAGGAGGTGCCTCGCGACCTGAAGGATGTGCAGCTGCCCACCTATTATCGCGAGAACTTCTTCTCCAACGACTCGCTCTACCATCCCGAGCTCGATGCCGGACGCTATGGCGTCGCTGGCGACCCTGTGCCTGAGACGGTGAGCAACGACAGTCTCATCTCCGGACTGCTCATCCTCTGTTTCCTGGTGATGACCTTCTCCTTCTCCCGTATCTCAGGATTCATCGCCCGTCAGGTGAAAGACTTCTTCTATGTGCAGAGAGGCCTGCACAGCATGGCAGAGACGGGCGACGAGATCAACATCCAGATCATCTTCTCCGTCATCACCAGTCTTACCAGCTCGCTGCTCTACTATCTCTATGTGCTCACGTCGGTCGACGACACCTTCATCTTCTCTGACGACCACCTCCTGCTGGGCATCATCTTCCTCATCATGACAGCCTATTTCCTGCTGAAATTCCTGATCTATACCATCGTCAACACGGTTATGTTCGGCGATTCGGCGAATAAAAAATTTATTACATCACTTCTCTTCATCGTATCCATGGAGGGCGTCCTCCTGTTTCCCGTTCTCTTGCTGCGCGCTTATTTCCAGTTTCCCATACAAGCAGCCGCTGTTTACGCCTTTTTAGTGGTGTTTTTCATTAAAATTCTAACAATTTACAAAACTTATGTCATCTTTTTCGCTCAAAAAGCGCTTTATGTGCAAATAATTTTGTACTTTTGCGCCCTTGAAATGGTACCGTTGCTTTCACTTTGGGGTGGATTGGCGGTTCTCGTAAATCATTTGAGAGTAATTTTTTAAGACAGAGATGATAAAGAAAATTTTAGTCTCACAGCCCAGACCTGCCAGTGAGAAGTCGCCGTACTTTGATATAGCGAGCAGATTTGAGGTTGAGCTGGTGTTCCGTCCCTTCATCAAGGTGGAAGCCATCAGTGCGAAAGAGTTTCGTGCCCAGAAGGTCAGCATCCTTGACTATACGGCCATCGTGTTTACCTCGCGTCACGCCATTGACCATTTCTTTAATATGGCCAAGGAGCTGCGCGTCAACATCCCTGAGGACATGAAGTATTTTTGCGTCACAGAGACCATCGCCCTGTATATCCAGAAGTATGTGCAGTACCGCAAGCGCAAGGTGTTCTTCGGCGAGTCAGGCCGTGTGGACGACTTGATCCCTGCGATGGTGAAGCACAAGAACGAGAAGTATCTCGTGCCCATGAGCGATGTACACAACGACAGCATTTCCAATCTGTTGGAGTCCAAGAAACTCAATCACAGGGAGTGCGTGATGTATAAGACCGTCAGCAACGACTTCACTCCCGAGGAGGTCAAGACCTTCGACTACGACATGCTGATCTTCTTCAGCCCGTCGGGTATTGAGGCGTTGACGAAGAACTTCCCCGACTTCAAGCAGGGTGAGATTGCCATCGCCACCTTCGGTCCTGCCACCGCCAAGGCAGCCAGGGAAGCCGGTCTCCGTCTCGACATCGAGGCTCCGTCTGAGAAATACCCCTCTATGACGGGCGCCCTCCTGCATTATCTCCTGGAGACACAAGGTTAGCACGATGGCAGCGGCTCCTACTTTCAGGAAACGGGAGCGCATGGTAAGCAATCTGCTGATAGAGGCGCTCTTTGAAAACGGCAGCAGCCAGTCTGTCTCTGCCTTTCCCCTCAGAGCCGTATATCAGACCGTCGAACGTCGTGAAGGCCACGCACCGGTACAGATCCTGATCAGTGTCCCCAAGAAGCGGTTTAAGCACGCTGTGGACAGAAACCGCGTCAAACGGCAGATCCGCGAGGCTTACCGCCGCCACAAGCAGTTGCTCTGGGGAGTTTTGGCAGACCATCAGGAGATGCTCTTAGGTTTCATTTGGCTCTCCGACCGCCATTACCCCACCAGCGACGTGGAGTCCCGAGTTGTCAGGATCCTGGAAAAGGTGAAAAAGTGAAAGGGTGAAAAGGTGAAGTGGTTGTCTCGCATATTGTCCTGGCTACTGGTTCAGCCCATCCGGTTTTACCAGCTGTGCATCTCCCCGCTGTTGGGACCCTCCTGCCGGTTTACCCCCACTTGCAGCGAATATGCCAAGCAGGCCATTCTGAAGCACGGCCCCATCAAAGGCCTCTGGCTGGCCATCTGGCGCATCCTGAGATGCAACCCCTGGGGCGGCAGCGGCTACGATCCCGTTCCGTAGGAGAATTATAAAATTATAAAATTAAAGAATTAAATAATTGAAGATATATATAATAAGGTATGAAGAACTTTATTGAAGAACTCAAATGGCGTGGTATGCTGGCACAGATGATGCCTGGTACCGAGGAACTGCTCCAGAAGGAGATGGTCACCGCCTATCTGGGTACCGACCCTACGGCAGACTCCCTGCACATCGGTCACCTCTGCGGCATCATGATGCTCCGCCATCTGCAGCGTTGTGGTCACCGTCCCGTCATCCTCGTCGGTGGAGCCACCGGTATGATCGGCGACCCCTCTGGTAAGTCGCAGGAGCGTAACCTCCTGAACAACGAGACGCTCTATCACAATCAGGAGTGCATCAAGGCCCAGGTGGCCCGTTTCCTCGACTTCGAGTCCAAGGAGCCCAATGCCGCCATAATGGTCAATAACTACGACTGGATGAAAGACTTCACCTTCCTCGACTTCGCCCGTGAGGTGGGTAAGCACATCACCGTCAACTATATGATGGCTAAGGAGTCGGTGCAGCAGCGTCTCAACGGTACTGCCCGCGACGGACTTTCCTTCACCGAGTTCACCTATCAGCTCCTGCAGGGTTACGACTTCCTCTATCTCTACCAGCACTATGGCGTGAAGCTGCAGCTGGGTGGCAACGACCAGTGGGGTAACATGACCACCGGCACCGAGCTCATCCGCCGTACGCTGGGCAATGAGGTCGAGACCTTCGCCCTCACATGTCCCCTCATCACGAAGTCCGACGGTAAGAAATTCGGTAAGACTGAGAGCGGTAACATCTGGCTCGACCGCAACCGCACCACGCCTTATCGTTTCTACCAGTTCTGGCTCAACGTCAGCGACGAGGATGCCGAGCGTTACATCAAGATCTTCACCTCGCTCGACAAGGAGACCATCGATGCCCTCATCGCCGAGCACGCCCAGGATCCCGGCCGCCGCATCCTTCAGAAGCGCCTCGCCGAGGAGGTCACGGTCATGGTTCACTCCAAGGAAGACCTCGACATGGCCATCGAAGCATCCAACATCCTCTTCGGCAAATCCACCAAGGAGGCCCTCGAGAAGCTCGACGAGCAGACCTTCCTCGACGTCTTCGACGGCGTGGAGAAGCACGAGATCTCCCGCGACCAGCTCGGGCAGCCCGCCATCGAGCTGCTCACCACGGTGGCTCCCGTCTTCCCCTCAAAGGGTGAGATGCGCAAGATGGTGCAGGGCGGCGGCGTCTCTCTGAACAAGGAGAAGCTCACCGACCAGAACCGTGAGATTACCTCCGATGACCTTATCGACGGCAAGTATCTTTTGGCCCAAAAAGGCAAGAAGAACTACTACTTGCTCATCGTAAAATAAGAAAGATTAGTGAAAATTTGGCGGTTTGCCAAATTTTCACTAACTTTGCACCCGCATTCTGGACGATGGTGTAATGGTAACACTACAGGTTTTGGTTCTGTCATTCCCGGTTCGAATCCGAGTCGTCCAACTTCCCCAATCGCTATTAGTTTGAAATAGAGACTTTTGTAAGGTTATGTAAACCTTACAGAGCGGCAGTTTTATATTCAACTTTTACGTGCGCGCGAACATTAAATATTTTTATCTGAACCGCAGTTTACGTAAACCTTTACAGTTTTTTTTCGGGGGTAGTGCTTGCAAAATTCGATTATATTTCATAACTTTGCATCAAAATTATAAATCATCAAATAATTATGGCAAATCTATTTTCATTGGAAGGTAAGAACGCATGGATTACCGGCGCATCTTACGGTATCGGTTTCAACATCGCCAAGGCTTTCGTGGCTGCCGGCATCAAAACAATCATCTTTAACGACATTAATGAGGAGTTTCTCGCTCGCGGTCTGGCCAACTATAAGGAGGCTGGCATCGAGAACGTGAAGGGCTACGTGTGTGACGTGACAGACGAGAACGCTGTGAAGGCTCTCGTGGAGAAGATCCACGCTGAGGTGGGACAGATCGACATCCTTGTGAACAACGCCGGTATCATCAAGCGCATCCCCATGCACGAGATGAAGCGCGCAGAGTTCCAGCAGGTGATCGATATCGACCTCGTGGGTCCGTTTATCTGCTCTTCGGCTGTCATCCCTGAGATGATGGAGCGCAAGGAGGGAAAGATCATCAACATCTGCTCGATGATGTCTGAGCTGGGCCGCGAGACCGTGAGTGCCTACGCTGCTGCCAAGGGCGGCCTGAAGATGCTGACGAGAAACATCTGCTCGGAGTATGGCGAGTATAACATCCAGTGTAACGGTATCGGTCCGGGCTATATAGCCACCCCGCAGACGGCTCCGCTGCGTGAGCGCCAGCCGGACGGCAGCCGCCATCCGTTCGACAGCTTCATCTGTGCCAAGACGCCCGCAGGCCGTTGGCTCGATCCTTCTGAGTTGGGCGGTCCCGCTGTGTTCCTTGCCTCTCATGCTTCTGACGCCGTGAACGGTCATGTGCTCTATGTGGATGGTGGTATCCTGGCCTACATCGGCAAGCAGCCGAAGTAAGGGTGTAAGGGTGAAAAAGTGAAAAGGTGAAAAAGTTATTGTTTCTGGCATGGGTCATCCCGGTGATGGCTCATGCCCAGTTTGTTTCTGAGGTATGGTCGCCCGATAATGGCGACGGCACCTATACGAATCCTGTCATCAACGCAGATTACTCTGATCCAGATGTCTGCGTAGGTGCCAGCGGGGAGGATTATTATCTGACGGCCTCGTCGTTCCAGTGTGTGCCCGGTCTGCCCATCCTTCATTCGAAGGACCTGGTGAACTGGGAGATCGTCAATTATGCGATAGGGAATCTCTATGAGGGCGACGAGGAGCTGCTGAGACATTTCAGTAAGCCGCAGCACGGTGCCGGGGTGTGGGCACCGTCTATCCGCTATCACGACGGGTGGTACTATATTTATTGGGGTGATCCTGACTATGGCGTGTATATGGTGAAGACACAGGATCCTGCGGGCAAGTGGGAGAAGCCTGTGTGTGTGATCAAGGGACAGGGTTATATCGACACGACTCCGCTCTGGGATGACGACGGCCGCTGCTATCTGGTGAACGGCTGGGCGAACTCAAGGGCGAAATTCGCCTCGGTGCTGATGGTCAGGGAATTGTCTGCTGACGGTGAGAGGGCTATCGGACAGCCGGTGATCGTGTTTGACGGCAACGGCACGGAGAACCGCACGTGTGAGGGGCCGAAGTTCTACAAACGTGACGGGTGGTACTGGATCATGTGTCCTGCGGGCGGTGTGCCGACGGGTTTCCAGCTCGCCATGCGTGCCAAGTCGCCCTACGGGCCTTATGAGCACAGGATCGTGCTCGCTCAGGGCAAGACCGACATCAACGGCCCTCATCAGGGGGGATGGGTGCATACGAAGTATGGCGAGGACTGGTTCGTACATTTCCAGGATAAGGAGGCGTACGGACGCGTGGTGCATCTGAATCCGGTAGACTGGTCATCAGGTTGGCCCATCATGGGTAAGAACGGTGAGCCGGTGAAGACATACAGGAAGCCGAAATGTTCCTCAGGCCCGATTGTGAATCCGGTGGAGAGTGATGAGTTTGATAAGCCGGTGCTGGGCAAGCAGTGGCAGTGGCATGCGAATTACGACGAGAAGTTCGGCGTTCCGACCGCCTTCGGCACGTTCCGCATCTATACGTATAAACTCTCCAACGGCTGGAAGAATTTCTGGGAGGTGCCTAATCTGCTGTTGCAGAAGACGCCTGCCGAGCAGTTTACCGTCACCACGAAGCTGCGCATGACCTCGAAGGCTGAAGGACAGTTTGGCGGTCTGATCATGATGGGACTCAACTACAGTGCGCTGGTGGTGCGCAGAGTGGGGCAGGCGTTTGAGTTGGTGCAGATGACCTGCGAGGGTGCCGACAAGGGGAATCCCCAGCGGGAAACGGTCATTGCCCGGCTGAAGCCCACGGCCGAGGATCAGACAGACTATAAGCCGGGCATCCATGAGGATATCTACCTGAGGCTGACGGTGAAGGACTCGAAAGTGAGGTTCAAGTGGAGCCAGGATGGTAAGAAATTCTCGGACTGCGGGGAAACGTTCCAGATGAAGGAGGGGAAGTGGATCGGAGCCAAGTTCGGCTTCATTGCTGCGGAGGGCGATCCCAAATGCGACCGTGGCTGGGTGGATGCCGACTGGATCAGGATAAGTGAGAAATGAAAAATAGCGTGGAGGCCTCATCCGAAGCCTCCACGTTATTTTTATTTTACATTTTTTGGATTAGATTGCATCAGCGAGCTCAGCACCAGCCTTGAACTTTGCCACCTTCTTGGCAGCAATCTGAATCTTCTCCTTTGTAGCGGGGTTGATACCCTCACGAGCGGGGCGCTCATTTACGCTGAATGTACCAAAACCAACGAGAGCAACCTTGTCACCTGCTACGAGAGCGTCCTTAATAGCTGCGATTGCGGCTTCCAGAGCCTTTCTAGAGTCAACTTTTGAGAGACCAGCACCTGCTGCAATCTTCTCTACCAATTCTGTTTTGTTCATAATTTTTAATTTTAAAATGAATTATTAATAGTAATAAAACTAACTTTTAACTGAATTTGATGGCAAATATAGTGTAAACTATTCAAAGAAACAACAAAAAAAGAGAAAAAATAGCTTTTTTAATGAAAAAAAGTAGTATTCCCCTCATTTTTAGGGAAAAAACGAGATATTTTTCGTAATTTTGCAGCCGAAATAACGCCGCAAGGCTAAAATCGAAAATCGTAAATAAGTAAATCGTAAATAGCATGATGTTCCGCATACCACCCATCACGAAGAATCTGTTGATCATCAACCTGATTGCCTTCCTTGCCACGCTGGTTTTCCAGATGCGCGGCATTGACCTGGCAGACATCGGGGGACTGCATTTCTTCATGGCCAGCCACTTCCATTATTATCAGCTGGTGACCTATTTGTTCCTGCATGCCTCGTTCATGCACATCCTGTCAAATATGTTCGGACTTTGGATGTTCGGTTGTGTCATAGAAAATGTATGGGGCCCGAAGAAATTCCTTTTTTATTACATTACGTGCGGTATAGGAGCGGGCTTGCTGCAGGAGCTGGCACAGTTCGGCTCGTTCTATATGACTGTTGCAGAGCAGGTTCCGGAGACCACGTTGGGGATGGTGCTGGAGTATGGCAGCCAGTATGCCCCGGCGCTGAATTCCTGGACGACGATCGGTGCGTCGGGTGCCGTCTATGCGGTGATACTCGCCTTCGGTATGACGTTCCCCAATGAGCGGTTGTTCATCATACCGTTCCCGTTCCCCATCAAGGCGAAGTGGTTCGTGCTGGGATATGTGGCCATTGAGTTCTTCTCTGCCCTCGGTTCTTCTGGTGACGGTGTGGCGCATACGGCCCATCTGGGTGGTATGCTCTTCGGCTACCTGATGATCCGCTACTGGAACAAGCATCCCAACGGGAGTTACGACCGTAGTCGCGGGCAGCAGTTCTTTGAGAACCTGAAGCGCAATTTCGACCAGCGGCAGCAGAGCAGCCATCAGCCTCAGTCGCCGCACATGCGCGCCGAGCAGGGTGGGGCAAGGGAGACAGACCAGGAGTATAACGCCCGGAAACGTAAGAATCAGGAAGAGATAGACGCCATTCTCGACAAGATCCGGAAGAGTGGCTACGATAGTCTGACGAAGGAAGAGAAGAAGAAACTCTTCGATGCGAGTAACGAGCGATGATCAAGCAACTGAAAACCCTTACCGTCAATATCTTCGCTGGGGCGAATGTGGCTACTGTGCTGCTGATGCTGGCATCTGGCTATTCTGACCGTATCAGTCCGGCGTCCTTTCCGTTGTTCTCGAATCTGGGTATGGCGTTCCCCATATTCCTGTTGGTCAACCTTGTCTTCATCTTCTTCTGGCTCACCTTTAAGTGGCGGAGGGTGTGGATCCCGATCGTGGGCTATCTACTGGCTTTCCCCCCGATATCCCTTTACATGCCGATGCATTCGGCCCAGGAGGTGCCCGAAGGGGCCATCAAGGTGCTTTCGTATAATGTCTGTTCCTATCTGGGAGTGGACGACTATAAGTCGGGTGCGGGCTTTGATACGATCTGTCCCTATCTGCTCCGGCAGGATGCTGATATCGTCTGCCTGCAGGAGGATGTGGACACCTGGCGGCGCTATGTGTTCCTTCGTTATGAGAAGACCTATCCGTATAACGACACCATTCTCTTCAACACGAAGGATGAATACTTCAACGGCTTAGGCATCCACACACGTTTCCCCATCATCCGCCGTGAGCGAATCCAGTATGAGTCGCGGGCTAACGGCTCCGTGGCGTGGTATCTGCAGGTGGGTAAAGACACTGTGCTGGTGATCAACAACCATTTGGAGTCGACACACCTCTCGAAGGAGGAGCGAACGCGCTATAAGGACATGCTGAAGGGAAAGATGCAGAGAGACACAGCCAGGCAGGAGTCAAAGATGCTGATGGAGAAGCTGGGGCATGCCAATGCGTTACGGGCTACAGGGGCGGAGGCAGTCCATAAGTATGTCGAAGCACATAGCCAGTATCCCACCATTGTCTGCGGCGACTTTAACGACAATCCCATTTCCTATTCCCGTCATGTGATAGCCAAGGGACTGACGGACTGCTTTGCAGAGACCGGAAAAGGACTCGGTTTGTCATATAATCGGAAAGGCTTTTATTTCCGGATTGACCACATTTTATGCTCTGATCACTTCACGCCGTATAATTGCCAAGTTGATGACAAAATTGACGCCAGCGACCATTATCCTATCTTTTGTTGGCTAAAATTAGTGCATAAACCTTAAAAAATGAATGAAAAACGCCAATATTTTTTTCCATATCTGAAAAAATGTCTATATTTGCACGCTCAAAATGTACGCGAACAGAATATATAGATAATAAATAACATCAAAAATCAAAATGCAAAACAAAGGAATTGTAAAAGTAATCGCAGTGCTTCTGATGCTCGTGTGCTGCTTCTACCTCTCCTTCTCAATTGTAAAAGTAATCGCAGTGCTTCTGATGCTCGTGTGCTGCTTCTACCTCTCCTTCTCATTCGTGACACGCCACTACGAGAGTAAGGCTGCCGCTATGGGTGAGGAAGCAGGTGCGGAGTACCTCGACTCAATCAACAACGAGAAGGTCTATATGGGCGTCTACTCATTGAAGCAGTGCCGTGAGATGGAGATTGGCCTGGGTCTTGACCTGAAAGGCGGTATGAACGTAATCCTCGAGGTGTCTGTGCCCGATGTTGTCGACGTGCTTGCCGACCACAAACAGGACGCTGCCTACAAGAAAGCCATGGAACTGGCCAAGAAGGAAGAGGAAACCAGTCAGAACGACTTTATCTCCCTGTTCATTAAGTATTGGAAACAAGAAGGTAACGGCCGTCCCCTCGCCGCTATCTTCGCCACCCAGCAGATGAAGGGTAAGGTGAGCACCCAGAGCAGCGACTCTGAGGTCGAGGCTGCCCTCCGTACCGAGGTGGCATCGGCAGTCGACAACTCATTCAATGTCGTTCGTAACCGTATCGATAAGTTTGGTGTCGTTCAGCCCAATATCCAGAAACTCGAGGGCCAGAGCGGCCGTATCATGGTCGAGATGCCTGGTATCAAGGAGCCGGAGCGTGTGCGTAAACTCCTCCAGGGAAGTGCCAACCTCGAGTTCTGGGAGACCTACAACTCTCAGGAGATTACTCCGTTGCTGGCCCAGTTGAACCAGCGCTACGCTATCCAGGGTGGAGAGGTGATGGAGGAAGACACCACTGTTGCTGAGGCTGTCGCTGACACTTTAAAGGCTGTTGCCGACACCGTGAAGGCTGCTGCCAACGATTTGGCTGCCAAGTTGGCCAAGAAGGACAACAGCATTGAAGCTCAGGCAAAGGAACTGGCTAAGAAGCAGAACCCGCTGTTCTCGATCTTCCAGCCCACTCAGGGTAACACGCTCGCTGTGGTTGGTTATGCCAATGCCCGCGATACCGCAGAGGTCAACAAGATCATCTACTCCGATCTCGCCCGTCAGATTCTGCCTGCAGAGTTGAAACTCCGTTGGGGTGCCAAGGCTGAGGATTTCGGTGGTCAGAATACGAAGGGTGACATCTTCGAACTCTATGCTCTGAAGATTACAGAGCCTTCAGGCCGTGCGCCGCTGGAAGGTGATGTCATTACAAACGGTAAGGACGACTTTGACCAGATGGGTCATCCCTGCGTCTCTATGCAGATGAACT
>CACYQO010000070.1 GCA_902776545.1 uncultured Prevotellaceae bacterium
CATTCAGTATGCCTGCCAGCGTCATTATTTTGGGGCGCTTGCCGAGAAGTACTTTGACGATAAGACACGCGATGCTGCTGCCAATGTGCAGCGCAGGGCAAAGACCATCGAGGCCTTCAACCGCCTGCCTGAGGTGTTTACCATCGACGATGTGACGCGCTGCTTCGGTCTGACACATAACAACTCGGCTCGCGCCAGGGTGTTCCGTCTGCTGAAGGACGGTCTGATAGAGAAGGTGGATGAGTTTGTGGAGAACGGCACAACCAAGGCTAAGTACAAGAAGACTGGAGCTGTGATGATCTGACGATGACTACGGGCAGGGCTTCGGCCCTGCCAACGCAGTTACACAGTTACGCAGTTACACAGTTGCATTTGTGAAATTGAAAAATTAAACTAAAGAGATTATGACAGAAGTAAGTATTAATAAGCAGGCAAGACTGAGTGAACACTTTTCGCTGGGAGAGCTGACCAAGAGCAGGCATACTGAGATTTACAACATCCCCAGTCATGTCGCCATCGAGAATCTGAAACGCGTATGTTCTTGGTTAGAAGCCCTCCGCCTCCGTTATAATCAGCGGTATGTCTGCGGCTCGTTTTCCCCTCCTGAGTTAGGAGGGGTTAGGGGTGGTCTGAACAAGGGAATGTCTGGCGCTTCTTCAGACCACCCCACCCATACGGGCACCCCTCCTCGCTCGGCTTTGCCGCTTTGTTCTGCAAAGAACTTAGGAGGGGAAATAGATACCGAAGAGCCGATAGTGATTAGCAGCGGATACAGGAGTCCGGAGCTGAATAAGAAGGTAGGCGGCTCTCCGACGAGCAATCATCTGACAGGGTGCGCCGTGGATATCAGAGTGTATGGCATTGAGCAGGCGATGAGATATGCGGTAATCCTGATGGATTATGCCGACGAGACCAAGCAGGACTATGACGAAATCCTTATTGAGAGGAATAGTAATGGTGGCTACTGGTTGCATTTCGCGGTAAGGCCAAAGGACAATCGGAGAAAAACAATGTTCTTGCAGAAGTAAATAAAGGTCACAGGGGGCAGTAACCCTCTGTGATTTTTGAGGCCTAACGAAAAAAGTGGGTAAAATATTTGTTAATCCGAAAAAAATACTGTATCTTTGCAACGTGTTTTGATAACACAAACACTTTTAGAACTATAACCATTACCGACCATCCTTTCCCATTTTATCTTGGACGTTGAATAAATATAACGATAATAACATATGAGAACAAAGAATTTATGGATGCTTGCCGCCATCCTTCACCCGAAGATCTCGAAGGTTTCTAAAAAACGAGGATTAAAACATTTAAAACATTAAAAATATATGACTATGAACAAAAAGAATATCTTCCGCACTGTCGGAAAGTCAATGGCTACCATGCTGTTCGCCGCAACTGTGCTGACAGGTTTTAACTCCTGTGTGGCCAATGAAGACAATACCGTTGATACGACTCCCCAACCAGGGGGAGAAGTGACAGAACCCTACGTTGAGCCCACCGACGACCAACTGGAGGTGAAGGTGACTGCGGACATGCCTACGGCCGTACTGACCCAGTTCGACGAGAATACGGTGGCTACATCCCTGATCAAGCGTCTCACGACGACCACCACTGCCATCGACGACAACACGAAGCTTGCCCTGTTGGACGGCAGTCAGGTAAAGTCGTTGACAGAGGCCGACTATTTCGCGCTGGCCCGTGTCTTGATGAATGGCGGATACATCGCCCTTCATCGCCCCACGTTCGAAGAGGGGCTTTCCTTCGGCGTGTCCTTGAATGACCAGTTCGATGATGTTCTGGATGCTGTTCTGAAAGAGAATGGTGTTGAGTCTGATGACGAAGCAGGACAAGAAACTGGAGTGAGCGCAGCAGCCACTCGCAGCAGCAGCGACGGCGGCGAAATGGTGCGCAGGATCAACAATGCCTGTGCACTGACCAGAAGTGGCGAGGAGATAGACGCAAATACCGTGATTGATGAACTCATGGTTTTCTCCATCAATGCCAACTATCTGATTCCCCCCTACAGCGAGGAGATGATTTTCGAAAGCAAGATGGAAGACGAGCAGGGGCAGGAGACGACCGTCGAGCATAAGGTGAAGAACTTACTGAATCCTTATCACTATGGCCGGCTGGCCGACGGCGCGGCCTCGTGGCTGAACACCAAGGAGAAGCAGAAGGCAGAGGCCCAGCAGCCGGCAGCAGCAAGGGCTCGCACCAGAGCCGGTGGCGATCAGGTGATTAACTCTATCTTGTCAGCCACTGACGAGTTTACCGTTTCCGGTGGTCTTTGGGCTTATACTGAGAGAGGTAAGAGATACTATAGTGAGAACAGGTCCAACACCACCATCCGTTCGTGGAGCATCCATGACTTTAACAGCAACCGCGATTTCTACTATGTAGAGGAAGACCACCAGATCCGTATGGGCGGTGAGAACAAGGATAAAAGCAAAACACTCTATTGGGGACCCTATAGAAAGGAGGATTGGGCACACTACGTAACAGGTAAAGTTGGTTCTATTATGTTTCCTGCATTATTTACTGTTGAAGGCTATGAAATATATGGCGATGTTTGGGAATACTTTTACGGTTGTTGGCTCGATGAGTCTATTCATACTATGAATATGACAGGCGCCGGTGAGATTAAGGTGGAGAAGAGCCTGCCCACCACAGACAACAATAGTTCCACTGAGATCATTGCCATCGGCAAGACCGACGTCACCTCTCATACGTCGGGTTGGAGCTTTGGTGGTAGTGTTGATAAAAATGGTCCTAGCTTTAATTTCAGCTATTCGGATACTAATACCGAAACCCACTCAACGAATTTCACCATGAGCACATCGCAAGTCAGCAAAGACTTGGCCATCAAGAAGAACACGGACGGCACTAAAGTGACATGGGATTACGCAGCAGGCCATACTCCTACAGTCCTTTGGGACAATTTCTGGCATGAAATGGCTGCTCCTATCCTGACCTCCGACTGCGACATAGAGAACAAAGTTTGCTGGTCGGTAAAGAATCCTTCGGGGGAATATAAATTGAATTGGTACAGAAGTAACTGGACAAAGGCACAATTTGTAAAAACCGGTAAGAGTTCTGGCACTCGTTATTCATTAAGCAGTAGTTCTTCAAAAGATTTCACTTTGACAGCGCCCCGCCGCTTCAAGAAGGAATGGCGCTGCGCCATCAAGGTCAATGGTGAAAACCTCACAAGGGATGCAATAAACCTTCTTCGTGTAGAACTGCAGAATGACATCAATCCAACCATGTTCAGTAATAGATTCGATGTGGCAGAGGCAATGGATGACGGTGTCGAGGTCATCAAGTATAACGTGGGCGTAGCCTCGACGATACTGGATACAGAGGACGACTTACGCGAACAGATATTAGACTATGCGGAGTCGCTGGGCATAGAGAAATTCACCATCAAGTGGTACACCCAAGACCCGGTCGTGAAGCAGAAACAGAATCCATTTATTATTACGGTCAAGGTTGCCAATTAAAAAAACGAGAAGATAATGAAAAGGGAATATATGAAACCCAGCATGAGGGTGGTTGTACTACGATCTAAGCCGCTACTGCAGGAAGTAAGTGCTAATGTTAATCGCAAAGCGAGCATGAATGTAGAATATGGAGAGCAGACTATATAATGAATAAGCTGACATTACAATTCGGGGCGCTGACGATAGCAGCGGCCCTGACCTTCGCCTTCACGTCTTGCTCAAGTAGTAGTGACGATCCGATGGCACAACAGCCAATAGAAGAGCCTACGAACCCCGTGCCGCAGACGATTCAGATTACTGTTGGCGCAGGCATTGAAAACGGCGCATCGACACGTAGTACAGTTGAAACAACGGGCGAGGGCACCAGCACTACACGCACGCTGAAGTTCACCAATGGCGATAAACTCTATGTGACGGGAACTGTTGAAGAAGGAAAGATTCTTGCCGGTTTCCTTGAGATTGACAATACGTCATTTAGCGTTGGCACGTCTGCCACGTTCACAGGAACATACACCTCCACGAATGGTTCGGAATTTAGTAATGCTACGGGACTACATGTGTATCAATACGATACAGATAGTAAGAAATATCTTACGGTTTCACATACTTTCGGCACCACCGATCCGTTAGGTGAATGTACATACGTATCGGCCCTGCTGGTACACGATGGTACGATAGACAATTTGGAGATTGACCCTGGATTAAGCTATGCTCAGCTGATGCCTATGTATACCAATTTCCTGGTTACTACTGGTGACAATCTTGTTAATGAACTGATGACCAAGCGCCTCTATGTGAGTGGTCCATATTCAGATAGCAAGTTCTCGCTTGCGGCAGCAGAAACGAAATATTGTTCCCCCATCTTCAACTGCAACATCAGCGGTCTCGCTGCAAGCACCACTTATCAGGTGGAGCACATCTTCGGCACGGAAAATTGGACTACCAGTGTGGGTGAAGTGAAAACCGACGGCAGTGGTAAAGCCACCTTTGCCTACTATATCTCGAACATGAAAGATGATACAGAATATTCTCATGCCATCCGCTTTAAACCAAGTTCTGGTGATTGGTATAAAATAGATCTTAGGGATAAGAAATTTACCAATAAGGTATATAACGTAACAAGAACCCTAACAACAGATAACACGGATCCAGACACCCCGGGACGCCCGACTTTCACAGGTATTACTGCTCCGCAGCCTAACGCTAAAGGTGGATATATATTCAACAATGAAGCTACGTTTACCCTCAGCGGTACCAGCATCGGCTACTATTTCCGATTTAAGAAAGCGGCTATTATCACTTTAAATGGTTTTAGTGCCACATACAATGCCTTTAACAGCGGTTTGTGGGGATTCTTCGACTGCGATGACGATCTCACGCTCGCCCTTGAAGGTAACAACGCTATCACCTGCAAGAACAAGGACCAGTGTATCTACGTGTTTGGTCAGATGTACCTCACAGGTTCAATCGGAGCTAAATTGACCGTCACTTGCAAGAGTTATACGTCAAAAGGCATCCAGGCTGATCGCGGGCTATCTAAACCAAAAGTGAGTGTTTCCGAACCGACCAATAACGGTGATGGCACCTATTCCTGGACATACACAGTACACGAATGAAACAAATAAAATAATTGAATAAATAAATGAAAAAGAATCTGATGATTTTAGCCTTGGGACTGGCCGCAGTGATGCCAGCGAAGGCACAGTGGAATTCGTGGAACACCAGCAGCACGATCAGTGGCGTGTTTGGTGCTATCAACCACAGTATTGAATCTGCCGAGCGCAAAAAGGCGATGGAGATCCAAGCCCAGGAGAAGGCACAGTATGAACAGAGCTTCAAGGATGCGATGCAAAGCGCTAAGGACTACGAAGGTGGTGAATATTGGGAGGATGCCCTCGCCAAGTATGAGGAGGCTGCCAGACTGAACTGCAATTACGGTTATACAGACCAGCTGCAGATCAGCCGGAAGATCAGCGAGCTCTACGTGAAGGCTGGTCGCACGGAAGAGGGTCCCAGCATCCTGAACAATGACAAGGTGACGCTGGCCGACTATTCCAAATACAGATATGTACGCGAAAACCCGGTGTATGTCAACAAGAAGACTACCAACACCAAGATTTTGCGTGTATGCTGCTCTGACACGGAGACACGCCTCGAGTTGGAGGTTGTGGCTGGAGGCGTTAACGGCGGCTGGAACGTCAAGGGCCAAGCTTATATCAAGGGCAACAAGGGAGGCAAGAAGCAATTGGTAGGCGTGGAGAACATCGTGATGGCTCCTGCATCTATCAAGATTCCCTGGCCAGGTCAGAAGCTGCGCTTTGCCCTGATCTTCGAACCTCTGCCTGAGGAGGCCAAGGAGTTCGACTTCATCGAGCCTTCCACCTTCTGGCAGTTCAAGGACATCAAATGTAAGTGAAAGATTTTAATAAAAAGATGATTCGTGGGGTGCGTGCATCTGTTGCCTGCCTCTGTCTGTTGTCGGTCGCAGGCAACGGTGCGGCGCAAACTGAAGACGATAAGAGTAACCTGTTTACAAAGGCCAAGGCCTTTTTGAACAGGTCTGTCGTTCATGGGGTTGACACGAATTATGTGAAGACACCCGCGCAGCCTTGGCAAGTCAGCGTCAAGAGCCGTGTGGCTCAGACCGACTTGCAGATGCACTCCGTCATCGATGGCACCGATCTGTTCGACGGAGAGAGGGTGATGCCCTTTATGGTGGGAGTGGGCGACATGGCCACCGACCCCCGTATCATGACTAAAGTCTCGACCTCGGTGGGTGTCAAAGTGGGCTACAAGGGCCTGAGTGTCAGCTACTCCTTTCCCGTAGGGGGAGACAAGAGTCAGAACCTTACGCTCAGAGGTGTGGGCAACTGGTATAGCGTGAACCTGCGCTGGCACAAGTTCAAGTCGAACACCATGAGCACACACTATTCAGGAATGGTCAGAGCCAGGGGTATCATAGACTATAATGAGGAAACGAATAAGTACATCTTCTCTGATTGGGGAGAGACAATCATGTGGGATGAAACGGGGGAGGAGAAAGTATCCCCGCCCATAACCATCAAGACGCTGATTTTCGACGGTTTCTACATCTTCAACCACAAGAAGTTCTCCTACGCCGCTGCCTACAACCAGAAGACGATTCAGGCTCGTTCGGCAGGCTCACCCATCGTGGGATTGATGGGTTATTATGCTGATTTCGACTATGCCGACAAACATAATGCCGAGCTTATCTATTGGATGGACGGTATCGGGCGCCTGCGACAGTATCAGCTGGCTGTGGGCGGCGGCTATGCCTACAACTTCGTACCTGCCAAGGGATGGCTTATCAGCGCCTTGGCGATGCCGATGGTGACGCTACTGAACCAAACGCGCATCAACACTTACGAAAGCAATCTCGAGGAGGTGATGAATAAACATCTTATTGAATATGCTATCGGGCAATTGTTTGTAGATGAAGGCGTCAATGTTGATCTTATGGATTTCTCAGACGAATACGAAATATACAGCACAGGTGAACATTCGCGCAACAACCGTGTTGCCTTGAATTTCACCACGCGCCTTTCTGTAACCTACAACTGGAACCGCTACTTCATCAATGCCAATGGCCAGTTCAACAACTTCAACTATAGGCACAATGCGATGCACGGCCACCTGAACGACTGGTATATCAATGCATCCGTAGGTGTGAGATTTTGAGTCTTTTTAGTCTATCTGCTTGATGTGATATCTCTCGTTGGAGTTGTAGTCGCGGTCCTTGTCCTTGCCGAAATACTCGAGCAGATATTTCTTGCCCCTGACTCTCGTGACTTTGATAAGCACCTCCCTATAGGTGGGACGGCCATTGTCCATGTAACTCTCGTAGGCATTGAACGAGGTGGACTTCTTGCTGTCCTTGTTCTTGACCAGCTTGAACGAAGAGATATTGCGCTGGCTCTGGGCGATGTCGATGTACAAACTGTCGGCCGTGAACCTGAACAGCAGTTCTCCACTCTGAGACACATACTTCCCGTTCAACTCAAGGGCGTGTGACTCAAGGGCGCCACACATCAATAAACACAAAAATAGAATCTTCCTCATCATGATGTTCTGTTTATAATTTCTGCATGCAAAGGTACGACAAAAAGTGAAAAGTGAAGAGGGAAAAGTGAAAAAATTGCTGCCGCCGAACATTTTTCTTCATTCTTAACCCTTTATTCTTATTTTTTTCGTAATTTTGCACCGTAAAAAGAATTAAGAGTTAAGTCTATGGCAAAAGACTCCAAATGGCAGGATGAATACTGGCTGCTGCTGATGCAGATCTATCTCCAGAAGCCTGTGGGACTGAAACCGATGTACTGTCGGCAGATGGTGGACCTGAGCCTGGAACTGCACATCGCGCCGGAAAGGCTGTTTAATAGGATGTGCCAGATAGCCAACCTCGAGACACCCCGTATCGAACATATCTGGGAGGTGTATGGCCGCAATCCCTCCAAACTGTCGCGGGCTGTCAGCCTGTGGCGCGAGATGAGGGGCTTTAATAACTCTGAGGCCTTCTACGACGGCGTGGAGCTGAACGAGGGGTTCGAGCGCGACTTCCGTCCCCTGGAGGAGGACGAACGCTTTATGCCTGTGATGCTCATCCTCATCCTCGACCTCTATTTCCGTCTGACACCCCAGACGATGGTGGCAAAGACGCCGGAGATACAGGAACTGGCAAAGTTGATGAAACTGAAGGCGACAGACGTGACGGAGGCGATGGAGGTGTTCCAATACTGCGATCCCTACCTGAACCGTAGGGGTGTGATCTTCCATCCGCTGCTGATCCCCTGTCAGGAGATCTGGCGCAGGTATGGTAATTCCGACGTGCAGGCACTCGCCTCCTATGCCGAGCAGTTAAAAGCATACTTTGAGAAGTGAAAAGTGAGAAGTGAGAAGTGAAAAGTGAAGAGTGAAAAGTGAGAAGTGAAAAGTGAAAAATTTGCTACCGCCGTATGAGTGATTCTTTTCGACAGACACAGGAACAGTTACAGCAGCAGAAGCTGTCGCAGGCCATCTCCCATCAGCAGTTGCTTCAGACCTCGTTGGTGGAGTTGCCGCTGATGCAGCTCGTGGATCGTGTGAATACGGAGATGAACGATAATCCTGCCCTCGAACAGGAGTCGCCATTTGATTATTCGGACAGTTCAGATTACTCGGAGTCTTCAGATTACTCGGAGTCATCTGATGGTGATGGTCTTGAGGATTATGAGGTGCTGACGGAAAGGGAGGAGCGCCAGTCGGCGCTCGACGACGCCCTGAGCAATATCGGACGTGATGACGACGAACTGCCCGTCTATCACGGTGGGAGTGCTGTGGCGGAGGAACGCGAGGAGATGGTGTACGGTCAGACCACCTCGTTCTACGACCAGCTGAAGGAACAGATGGGACTGCTCGATATGACACCCCGTCAGCATGACATCATGGAGTATCTGATTGGCTCGCTCGACGATGACGGGCTGCTCCGTAAGTCTCTCGATGCCATCAGCGACGAACTGGCCATCTATCGTAACATCGACGCCACGGAGGCGGAACTGCGTGAAGTGCAGGAGTTGTTGCAGGGCTTTGACCCTGCAGGTATCGGCGCCTCGACGCTTCAGGAGTGTCTGCTCCTGCAGATAGACAGGAAGGATCCGTCGTGGGTGAAGGAACAGATGGAGAAGGTGGTCACCGACTATTTCGAGGAGTTCACCCGTAAGCATTGGGACAAAATACAGTCGAGCCTGTCGCTCAGCGACACACAGGCCGAACAGGTGTTTCACGAACTGCGGAAGCTGAATCCACGTCCAGGAGCCTCTTTGGGAGAGACCGTCGGCAGGAGCCTGCAGCAGATCACGCCCGACTTCATCGTCGATACCCACGACGACGGTACGGTGACGTTCACGCTCAATAATGGCGAACTGCCGGAACTGAAGGTGTCGCAGTCGTTTATCGACTCGATGGCAGAGTTCCAGCAGAACCGCGACCACATGAGCCGCCAGTCGAAAGAGGCGCTGCTCTATATCAAGAAGAAGGTGGATGCCGCCCAGGGATTCATCGAGGCGCTGAAGATGAGGCGCCACACGCTGACCATCACCATGCGGGCCATCGTACAGCTGCAGCATCAGTTCTTCGTCGATGGTGATGAGGCATCGTTGCGTCCGATGATCCTCAAGGATGTGGCGGAGAAGACGGGGCTGGATCTCTCGACGGTCTCGCGTGTGAGCAATTCGAAATATGCCCAGACACGTTGGGGCACTTTCCCCCTGCGCCATTTCTTCAGCGACAGCTATGTCACCCAGAGTGGTGAGGAACTGTCGACACGTCAGATCAAGGCGGCGCTGAGGGATATTGTGGACGCGGAGGATAAGAAACATCCTCTGAGCGACGATGATATCAAGGCAGCCCTGACGGAGCGTGGATTCCCCATTGCCCGTCGTACGGTGGCGAAGTATCGGGAGAAATTAGGAATTCCTATAGCGAGACTGAGAAAGTGAGAAGTGAAAAGTGAGAAGTGAAAAGTGATAAGTGAAAGGGTGAAAGATGAGGAAACGTGAGAAGACTGCAATTTTGACGGCACGGATCGTGAGTCTGGTGTTCACACCGTTCTATCTGCCGCTGATGGGACTGATGGCACTGTTTGCCTTCAGTTACCTCTCGCTGATGCCCTGGGCGTATAAGTTGCAGGTGCTCACACTGGTGTATGTGTTCACTATCCTCCTGCCCACGGTACTCATCCATCTCTATCGCCGTTATCAGGGGTGGAACCTTATCGAACTTGGTCATAAGGAGCGTCGTATGGTGCCATACGTCATCTCCATCCTCTGCTATTTCTTCTGCATCTACCTGATGGATATGGTACACATCCCCCATTTCATGAG
The DNA here is from genome assembly GCA_902776545.1 of uncultured Prevotellaceae bacterium. Classification (GTDB taxonomy): domain Bacteria; phylum Bacteroidota; class Bacteroidia; order Bacteroidales; family Bacteroidaceae; genus Prevotella. The sequence goes on from CACYQO010000070.1 coordinate 10,385, forward strand.
CGCCATCCTCTCGGCAGCGTTGTTTATCCAGGTGGTGTGCGCCCTGATCAACGTGTGGTGGAAGATCTCCACGCATACGGCAGCAGTAGGTGGTGTAGCGGGAGCCTTGTTCGTATTTGGTGAGCTGTTTGGCTTTAATCCCGTGTGGTGGCTCTGTCTGGTGTTCATCCTCGCAGGTGTCTTGGGCACCAGCCGTATGATTCTCCGTCAACATTCCCTCGCCCAGGTCGTGACAGGCTTTTTCGTAGGAGCCATCTGCTCCATCCTCGGCCTCGTCTACCTCTAAGGTAATCATAAAGTTTTTCGCAAGCTCAAGCATAAATGCAAAGTTCAAAGCTCAAAGTTCAAAGTCAAGATATGAAGCCATTAGTAAGTATTATCATGGGCAGCACCAGTGACCTGCCCGTTATGGAGAAAGCCTGCAAGCTGCTCGACGAGTTGCAGGTACCTTTTGAAGTGAATGCCCTCTCTGCCCATCGTACCCCTGATGCCGTGGAACAGTTTGCACAGACCGCCAAGGACCGTGGTGTGAAGGTGATCATCGCAGGTGCCGGCATGGCAGCCGCCTTGCCGGGAGTGATTGCCGCCTCTACCACATTGCCTGTTATCGGTGTTCCCATCAAGGGTATGCTCGACGGTCTCGACGCCCTGCTCTCCATCGTCCAGATGCCCCCAGGCATCCCTGTGGCAACGGTCGGCGTGAATGGTGCCCAGAATGCAGCCATCCTCGCTGTGGAGATGATGTCGCTCTACGATGCCGAACTGGCTCAGCGCCTGGCTGTCTATAAGGGCAGTCTGCGTGTGAAGATCGAGAAGGCCAATGAAGAACTCTCGCAACTTAAATATGAGTATAAAGTATAATATGTACAAAAGAAGACTATCAACAGAGGCCCGTGTAGGGAATATCGGCATTGGAGGAGATAATCCCATCCGCATCCAGTCGATGGCGACGGTGGACACCAACGATACCGAGGGTTGTGTGGCACAGGCCAAACGCATCATCGATGCCGGAGGCGAACTGGTGCGTTTCACCACCCAGGGCACGCGTGAGGCTGAGAATATGAAAAATATCTCTGCCCGTCTGAAGGCAGAAGGATACAACCAGCCGTTGGTGGCTGATGTCCATTTCACGGCCCATACGGCTGATGTGGCAGCGCTCTATTGTGAGAAGGTGCGCATCAACCCAGGCAACTATGTGGATCCTGGTCGTACGTTCAAGCATCTGGAGTATACCGATGAGGAGTATGCCGCTGAGTTGGAGAAGATAGAGCGCCAGCTGGTGCCATTCCTGAATATCTGCAAGGAACATCATACAGCCGTACGCATCGGCGTGAACCACGGTTCACTCTCGGATCGTATCATGTCCCGTTATGGCGACACCCCCGAGGGCATCGTGGAGAGTTGTTTGGAGTTCCTGAGGATCTTTAAGCGAGAGCAGTTCAATGATGTGGTCATCAGCATCAAGGCGTCGAATACGGTGGTGATGGTGACCACTGTCCGTCTGTTGGTGCAGGCGATGGACAAGGAGGATATGCACTATCCGCTGCATCTGGGCGTCACGGAAGCTGGCGAAGGTGAGGACGGACGTATCAAGTCGGCTGTTGGCATAGGTGCCCTGCTGACAGAGGGCATTGGCGACACCATCCGTGTGTCTCTTTCTGAGGAGCCAGAGTGTGAGATTCCTGTCGCCCGTAAACTTGTGGATATGATTCCTGAGTGCTGCCGTTTGCGTGAGGAGGCTGAGGCGAGTATCAAGGATGATACCGTCACCCTCTCGCTTGATGCCCCAGACTGGGAGACGTTCCAGCTGAAGGCTGCGATGGCTGTGGGTGCCCTCTTCATCGACCGTAAAGCCACGAAGTTGGTAATTCGGGGGTGCGAAGGTGCGTGGGCGCGTGGGCACGAGGATAGTTCTGAGGCAGGTAGTAATCTCGTACCCCCGTACCCCCGTACCCCCGTACCTTCGAAACAATTAGAGGAGTTATCCGATACCATCCTTCAGGCGGCCCGTATTAAGTTCACCAAGACGGAATACATCTCCTGTCCGGGTTGTGGACGTACGCTCTATAACCTTCAGGAGACCATCGCGAAGATCAAGGCCGCCACGAAAGACCTCGTGGGGCTGAAGATTGGTATCATGGGCTGTATTGTCAATGGTCCTGGTGAGATGGCGGATGCCGACTATGGCTATGTGGGTGCTGGACGTGGGAAGATCTCCCTCTACAAGGCAAAGGAGTGTGTTGAGAAGAATATTCCAGAGGCCGAGGCCGTAGAGAAACTGCTCGAGCTCATCCGCAAAGATCGTCAGGGGTAACAGGTTCTCCCCCTAAGTTCTTGCTTCCCTTCGGTTGCAAGCGGCAAAGCCGAGCGAGGGGGAGTCAGAGGGGGTCTGAACAAGCGCTACTTCAGACCACCCCTAACCCCTCCTAACTTAGGAGGGGAAGAGATTACATCAAGATCTTCATGAGTTCCTTCATGCCTTCTGAGGCGCCTTTCTGGATCTGTGTGACACGACTACCCGCATTGATGGGGTTCGGATCAATGAGATAGACAGGCACGCCAGGACGGGCATAGTGTAATAATCCAGCGGCAGGATAGACCACTAATGACGTGCCGATGATCACGAGGATGTCTGCCTCCTGCACTTCCTCAGCGGCAATAGTGATATTAGGTACAGCCTCGCCGAAGAACACGATGAATGGACGGAGCAGTGAACCGTCACCAGCCTTCGTGCCAGGTTCAATCTCACAGTTCTCTGGCGTGAGCTGGATCTGATAACGGGGATCATCGACATTATAACTCGAACAGACCTTCATCAGTTCGCCATGCAGGTGGATCACCTTCGACGAACCAGCCATTTCGTGCAGGTTGTCCACATTCTGCGTCACCACTGTCACGTTATACTGTTCCTCCAGTTTTGCCACGAGTTTGTGACCCTCGTTTGGCTGCACACCCCAGCATTTCTTGCGGAGCATGTTGTAGAAGTTCGTCACAAGCGTAGGGTCTGCCTCCCAGCCTTCGTGGGTGGCCACTTTCGACACGGGATAGTTTTCCCAAAGTCCGTCGGCATCACGGAAAGTCTTCAGACCACTTTCCACCGACATGCCGGCACCTGTCAATACAACAATCTTTTTCATAAGCATAATAATGGTTTTATGGTGCAAAGATACGATTATTTTTGAACACAGAGATACAGAGGCACAGAGATTTATGATAAAAAAGATTAAAAACTCTGTATCTTTGTGCCTCTGTGTTGCATTTTTGTATAACTTTGCAGCCGATTTTTGAGATTACACATTATTAATATATAGAAAGAATGGATAAATTAAGTTATGCTTTGGGCCTTGGCATCGGCCAGCAACTGGCACAGATGGGTGCCCAGGACATCAGTGCCGACGACTTCGCTCAGGCCATCAAGGACGTGCTTGAGGGTAAGGAGCTGAAGGTGTCTCATCGTGAGGCCCAGGTGATCGTACAGGACTATTTCAAGAAGCAGGAGCAGAAGCTCCAGGCTGAGCGTGCCGAACAGGGTAAGGTGCATAAGGAGGCTGGTGAGAAGTATCTCGCCGAGAACGCCAAGAAGTCAGAAGTCATCACCCTGCCCAGCGGCCTGCAGTATCAGGTACTGAAAGAGGGTAACGGCAAGAAGCCCACAGCCAAGGATACGGTGATGTGTCACTATGAAGGTACGCTGATTGATGGTACCGTCTTCGACAGCAGTTACAAGCGTGGCGAGCCTGCCACCTTCCCCCTGCAACAGGTCATCGCCGGTTGGACTGAGGGCTTGCAGCTGATGCAGGAGGGTGCGAAATACCGTTTCTTCATCCCCTATCGCCTGGCCTATGGCGAGGGTGGTGCCGGTGCACAGATACCCCCGTTCGCAGCCCTGATCTTCGACGTGGAGCTGATTCAAGTGGTGTGATGAGGAATTATGAAATTAAAAAATTAAAAGATTAAAAATTAAAAGATTATAAAACAAAAGTTTATAGAATATGAAGAAGTTTACATTCGCTGCAGTTGCAGCAGTAGCTGCCATCATGATTTCGTCATGTGGCAACGGCACTCCGAAGGCTAACCTGAAGAGTGACATCGACACGATGAGTTATGCAATCGGTATGGCTCAGACTCAGGGTCTGAAGGAATACCTCGTAGGAAACATGGATGTTGACACGACCTATATGGCCGAGTTCATTAAGGGTCTCAACGAGGGTGCCAATGCCGGTGACAACAAGAAGAAGGCTGCTTACTATGCCGGTATCCAGATTGGTCAGCAGATTTCCAACCGTATGGTGAAGGGCATCAACTTCCAGCTGTTTGGTGATGACTCTACGAAGACCATCTCTCTGAAGAACTTCATGGCTGGTTTCGTGGCTGCCACGACAGGTAAGAAGGGGCTGATGACGGTTGACTCTGCCCAGGTGATTGCCGAGCGTCTGATGCGTGAGATCAAGGCTAAGCAGATGGAGAAGACCTATGGTCCGAACAAGGAGGCTGGTGAGAAGTTCCTTGCTGAGAACGCCAAGAAGGATGGTGTGAAGACCCTGCCCAGCGGTGTGCAGTACAAGGTCATCAAGGAGGGTAACGGTGCCATCCCCACCGACACCTCTGTGGTAAAGGTGAACTACGAGGGTCGTCTCATCGACGGTACGGTGTTCGACAGCTCTTACAAGCGCGGCGAGCCTGCTACCTTCCCCGTGAAGAGCGTTATCAAGGGTTGGACGGAGATCCTCTGCCACATGCCTGCTGGTTCAGAGTGGGAGGTTTACATTCCCCAGGAGCTGGCTTATGGCGAGCGTGAACAGGGTAAGGACATCAAGCCTTTCTCTGCCCTGATCTTCAAACTGGAGTTGCTCGAAGTAGATCCTGCTAAGAAGTAATGAAAAGGTTCATGGTTATCGCACTCGCCCTCGTGGCGGGTGCTTCTTTCTATACGGCTGATGCCGCTAAGAAGAAGACAAAGGCTGTGGAGCCCGCTGCTCCCGTCGAAGAGCCAGTTCAGCTCCTTACCAGCTCTGACTCTGTCAGCTATGCCGGTGGTATGAGCGTCACCAACGGACTGATCCCCTTCCTCATCCAGCAGCAGGGTGTCGATACCACTTATATGGCCGACTTTATCCGTGGCTTCAAGGAGATGGTGAAGGCTGGTATCAGGTGCGCGACCGGATGATACCTGGTATGAGCAAAGATTTTACTGACTCTCCCGACTCTATCGTCGCAGACCTCTTCTATCGTGGTTTTGCCGATGCACTGACAAATGATTCCACGCATTTCACCCAGACGACTGCTGAGGCATATTTCCGTCAGAAGCATGAGGCCGACATGGCTGCCAAGCAGGAGAAACTCTATGGTGCCAATCGTGAGGCCGGACGTAAGTTTCTCGAGGAGAATGCCAAGCGTGACAGCGTGGTCACACTCCCCAGCGGACTGCAGTATCAGGTGCTCGTGAAGGGTGAGGGTGAGGTGCCCCAGGTTACCGACCGTGTGAAGGTGAACTACGAAGGTCGTCTCATCGACGGCACCGTGTTCGATGCTTCTGCCCGTCATGGTGGTGAACCCGCTGAGTTCACACCCCAGCAGGTCATCAGGGGCTGGACTGAGGCACTCACGATGATGCCTGTGGGTTCGAAGTGGCGTCTGTTCATCCCCAGTGATCTCGCTTATGGCGACAGGGATCAAGGACAGATCAAACCGTTCAGTACACTGATCTTCGACGTTGAATTAGTCGAAATAGTCAAGAAATAAGCAAGTGTGTCACAAAAGTGGCACACTTTTTTTAATTTTTCCTCAAAAAAGTTGCATTATTCAATTAAATATCGTACTTTTGCTATCAAAATGTAACAAACCGAGGAAAAAATGGAAAAAATCGATCTCTTAGACAAGAAGATTCTGAGCATCCTGTCAAAGAATGCCCGTATCCCGTTCAAGGATGTGGCAGCCGAGTGTAATGTATCCCGTGCTGCCATCCACCAGCGTGTACAACACCTCATCGATGCCGACGTCATCACAGGCAGTGGCTTCGATGTCAATCCGAAGAGTCTGGGCTACAGCACCTGTACCTATGTCGGCATCAACCTTGAGAAAGGTTCGATGTACAAGGACGTGGTCGAGTGCCTGAAACTCATCCCCGAGGTGGTGGAGTGCCATTTCACCACAGGTCCTTACACGATGCTCGTCAAGCTCTATGCCCGCGACAACGAACAGTTGATGGATCTGTTGAATGGTAAGTTGCAGAGCATCCATGGTGTGGTGGCTACAGAGACGCTCATCTCCCTTGAACAGAGTCTGAAGCGTGAGATTCCCATAAACGTTGAGGAATGAATAATAAATTTGACCTGCAGGCGCAACTGGAGGGCATCTACGCCCAGTTCCCAGAGGCAGCGCCCAAGCCTGTCATCGGTATCACGGGTAACTACGAGGACCTGACGTGTAAGATTGGCCGTGGTTATTACCAGTCGGTGGTGGAGGCAGGTGGCGTACCTGTCATCATCCCTCCTGTGGCCGACCGTCATGTGATCATCAACACCCTCCAGCGGATCGATGGTCTCATCCTCAGCGGGGGTGGCGACTACAATCCTCTCTGGGCTGGTGAAGAACCGTCGCCCCTGCTGCATGGCATCAATCAGGAACGTGACAACGCCGAACTGCTGATCACCCGTCTCGCCTACAACCGTCAGATTCCCATCCTCGGCATCTGTCGTGGCATCCAGACCCTCGCCATGGCCTTGGGCGGTAAGGTGGCGCAGGATATTTCGGAGGTACGGGGGCACGGGGGTACGGAGGTGCGAGATATCAAACATTCGCAGGATGCCGACCGCTCCGAACCCACCCATAGCGTCACCATCGAACCTGACTCTATTCTCTCAGGCATTTGCAAATCATACAGTTCAAAGCTCAAAGTTCAAAGTTCAAAGTTATTCGTGAACTCCTTCCACCATCAGGCCGTCAGCGACGCTGGCCCCAAGTTCCGTGTCGTTGCCACAGCCCCCGATGGCATCGTCGAGGCGATGGAGAGCAGCGAATACAAACCCATCTTGGGTGTTCAGTGGCATCCCGAGTGCATGGAGAGTGGTCTGCCGCTCTTCCAGTGGCTGGTGAAGGAGGCTATGGACTATCGCGAGGCTCATCAGCTTCACGACAGCATCCTCACCCTCGACACCCACTGCGACACGCCGATGTTTTTCCCCCAGGGCATCCACTTCGAACAGCGTGATCCCCATATCCTCGTCGATCTCCACAAGATGACCGAGGGTCGTCAGGACGCTACCATCATGGTAGCCTACCTCCCACAACCCACCGACAATCCTACGGTTTTCGCAGATAACATCTTCGATAAGATTGTGACCATCGTCCGTGATAACTCCCGTTATCTCGCCCTGGCTCGTACACCTGAGGACCTCTGGAAGAACAAACACTTAGGCCTCAAGAGCATCATGCTGGGCATCGAGAATGGCATCGCCCTCGATGGTAAACTCTCGAACCTCCGCCATTTCGCTGACCGTGGTATCGTCTATATGACGCTCTGCCATAATGGCGATAACGACATCTGCGACTCTGCCTCAAAGAGCAACCAGACGCATGGTGGCGTGAGTCAGTTTGGTGCTGAGGTCATTGCTGAGATGAACCGCCTGGGCATACTCGTCGATATGAGCCATGCTGGCGAGAAGAGCTTCTACGATGCCCTCGACATCAGCAAGAAACCCATCGTCTGCAGTCACTCCTCTGCCCGTGCCCTCTGTGATCATCCACGCAACCTCACCGACGATCAGATGCGTGCTTTGGCTGCCAAGGGTGGTGTGGCGCAGACCACTATCTATAACGGTTTCCTTCGCAAGGACGCTCAGGCTACCATCCTCGACGTGATGGCTCATTTGGAGCATGCGATTGACGTGATGGGCATCGACCACGTGGGTCTTGGCACCGATTTCGATGGCGATGGTGGTGTCCCTGGTCTGGCAGACAGTTCCGAACTTCTCAACTTCACCCGCCAACTGCTCCGTAAGCGTTACAGCGAAGAGGATATCCAGAAGATCTGGGGAGGCAACTTCCTCCGTGTGATGGCCGAGGCGCAAGATATTTAGTTTATAGTTTAAAGTTTATAGTTTATAGATGATTACTAAGATAAACGAAATGAGCATGATGTCGTTCTGCCGAATTTGCAATTCGGTAGCAAAGAGTATAAGGATTTGTAATCCGCTTATACTATTCTCCTTCCTCCTTCCTCTTTCCTCTTTCCTCGTAACATCTTGCGGTCTTCGGAAGCAGGCTGCATCCACAGAGACTGTCTCAATCCAGCCCGTAGGCCCTGCCTTCTGTGCTGACAGTGCCTTCGCTTTCTGCGAGGCCCAATGCGAATTTGGTCCTCGTACCATGAACAGTCAGGCTCACGAAGATTGTGGTGCGTGGATCATGGAGAAATTCAAATCCTATGGCATGAGTGTCACCCCCCAGCAGGCCCTGCTCAAAGGCTACGACGGCACGATGCTCCGTGCCACGAACATCATCGCCAGCTATCGTCCTGAACTCACAGACCGCATCCTCATCTGTGCCCATTGGGACAGCCGCCCCTGGGCTGATAACGATCCTGATGAGGCCAACTGGCATAAACCCGTCCTCGCCGCCAACGATGGCGCCTCCGGTGTCGCCGTCATGCTCGAGATAGCAAGATTGCTTCGGGGGTACGAAGGCACGGGGGAACGGGGGTACGAGGATACCTCTGCCGCAGACACTTCTCGCACCTCCGCACCTCCGCACCCCCGTACCCCCGATCTAAAAGTTGGCCTCGACTTCCTCTGTTTCGATGCCGAAGACTGGGGCTTCCCCCAATGGGAAGAGACCAACGACCCTGGTAACACCTGGGCTCTCGGTGCCCAATACTGGGCTGCCAACCCCCATGTGGATGGTTACAAGGCCCGTTATGGTATCCTCCTCGACATGGTGGGTGGCCAGGGTGCGCAGTTCTATCAGGAACAGCAGTCCCTTCAGTATGCCCGTAGCATCGTCGATAAGGTATGGCGTGCTTCTCAGGTCGTAGGCTTTGGCAGTTTCTTCCCGTCACGAGAGGGCGTAGGTATCACCGACGACCATATCCCTGTCAATCGTGTGGCGAAAATCCCCTGCATCGATATCATACCCTATTATCCCGACTGTGCCCAGAGCTCCTTCGGCCCCACGTGGCATACCATCAACGACGACATGGACCATATCGACCGCAACACCCTCCAGGCTGTCGGCCAGACCCTCATCCAGGTTCTCTGGTCAGAGGAATAGAGCTTGATACCATTTTTTTTGCGTTTTTATTTGCATAGTTCCAAAATTTTTTCTAAATTTGCACCGTAGATTTAAAACTATGTATGAGTGCAGTTTCGAAGACAAGTATTAATTATAAAAGTTTTATGATATGATTAAAAAAGCTTTATTATTATTTTTTTGTGCATTCTTTGCATTTGCAGCCTATGGCTACAATTTTCAGAGCGGAGGTCTCTACTATACTATTACGTCTTCAACGAATATGACAGTAAAAGTGTCTTATAATAGTAGTGATAAATACACAGATGCGACTTATGCGATTCCTAATCAAGTGACTTATAATGGAAAGACATACTATGTAACAGCGATTGGTAGTTATGCTTTTTCGGGATGTACCGCACTTACTACAATTACTTTTGATGAAAAAACTTATGTCAAAACGATTGAAGATCATGCCTTCTCTGGTTGTAATGCGATGAGCAGAATAACTATACCGTCGAACGTTACAAGCATAGGTAATTATGCATTCTCAGGCTGCTTTACCCTAAAGCATGTAACAATTGAGGATGCTACAACCACTCTGTCGTTGGGCTATGGTTCGAATGATGGTTATAACAATGGGCTGTTTGCAGATACAGATTTGCGGACTTTTTATTGGGGACGTCCACTGAGTTACAACACGAATTATGGCCGTTCTCCGATAGCAAACCTGCCCAATTTGTCAAAAATAACTATTGGCCCCAATGTTTCTACCATTTCTCCCTACATGTTCTTTGGTAATGTAGCCATTACATCAATTGAATTACCTGCTACTGTTACCAGTCTCGGCAACCATGCCTTTCATGGGTTTAAAGGTTTAACCTCATTTACTATCCCCAAACAAATTACCGCCATAGGTGATTATGCCTTTGCTGATTGTACAAGTTTGGCATCATTAACCATTCCTGAGAAGGTTAGCAAATTAGGTGAAGGGGTATTCTCTGGCTGTACGGCATTCAGATCGTTCGTCGTTCCTGAAACTGTAACGAGTATTGGCAACTATGCCTTCAACGGCTGTACTTCCATGACGGGTGTCGTCTTTGAGGAAGGCGATGAGACGTTGTCCTTAGGGTATAATACATATAACGGTAATGGTGGTAAGGGCATGTTCTTTGACTGTCCGCTTCAATCAGTATTCATTGGTAGGAATCTTAGCTATAGTACAAGCTCATCCTATG
>CACYQO010000071.1 GCA_902776545.1 uncultured Prevotellaceae bacterium
CGTCAGTTCGAACAGCTCTATCTGCGTCGTGACAAGAACTTCGGCAATGCCCGTGAAGCCAGGAAGGTGTTCGATGAGGCTGTCGAGCGTCAGAGTCAGCGTCTGGTGAAGTTGATGAACGATCCAGGCTTCCAGGAAAGCGATATGTATAGTCTGACCACCGAAGACCTGCCGATGGCTCAGAGCGATACCGCCCGTCCGCTCGACGAGGTGCTCAACGAACTCGATGAGTTTGTGGGCATGCGGTCTGTTAAGAACTCCATCCGCCGTCTGGCTGTGCAGAGCATGTTTATGAAACAGCGTGCTGCCATGGGTGCCGGAAAGGTTCAGCAGATGGCGATGAACTTCGTTCTGACGGGTAATCCGGGAACGGGTAAGACCAGCATCGCCAGGAAGATGGGAGAAATTCTCCAGTCCATGGACATTCTGCCTACCTCCCGCGTTTTGGAAGTGAGTCGTGCCACCCTGGTGGGTAAGTATATGGGTGAGACACCGAAGATCGTCAACAGCATGTGCGATAAGGCTATGGGAGGCATCCTGTTCATCGACGAGGCCTATACTCTCAGCGAGGGTGGCGACCAGTATGGAAAGGAAGCCATCGACACGTTGATGAAGCGTATGGAGGACGACCGTGGTAAGTTTGTGGTGATAGCTGCCGGTTATAAGGACAAGATGGAGGAATTCATGATGATGAACCCGGGTCTTGCCAGCCGTTTCACCCACAAACTCCATATCGACGACTATAACGAAGACGAGCTGCTTGCCATCTACAAGCACATGGCACAGAAGGAGCAGTACACGCTCTCGCAGACAGCAGAATACAAGGCACTTGATACCATTTACAAGATGGTGCTGGTCAAGGACGAGTCGTGGGGCAATGCCCGTGAAATGCGTAACTTGCTGGATGCCACGATTCAGAAGCTGTCTCTCCGTGTGTCGCAGATGCCAAGTGATCAGGTGACGAAAGAAACCTATCAGCTCATCCTGCCTGAGGATATTTAAATCGAAAATTAGAAAATCGTAAATATGATTATTTGTCCGACTTGCAAAGAAGAGATTGACGACGACTCCCGCTATTGTGACCAGTGTGGACAAGCTCTGCTGTACTGTAACCAGTGTGGTCGGGTGGGGGTTGGCCGACGTTGCACCTATTGCGGTGGCCTTATGGTGGTTCCTGGCAGAGAGGCGCAACAACCGGAGAGCATCGCATCCGTTGGATATGCCACATACGGATCCATCAGACCGGAGGATTCCCGTCAAGGAACTCAAGGCGGTATGCCTGTGCTGACGCTTGCCAACGACAGCCTGAACATCCGGATTGTTGCCATGAACGGTGCCATCATCGGACGTCGTAAGGGACCCTATACGCAGTTCTTCGAAAAACAGGCATACGTGTCGGGTACTCATGCCCAATTGATATTCAAACCAGAGACGGGCTGGTGCGTGGTGGATAAACATTCCTCGAACGGAACGAAGCTGAACCAGCGTCAGATACAGCCCGATGTGGAAATGACATTGAACAATGGAGATGTCCTCGCGGTAGCAAATGTTAATCTGCAAGTCATTATCAGATAGTAACAGATGGTTATATTAGATATATCGGCAGCGAGTTGGACTGGCCGTGTGAGGAGTCAGAACGAGGATATGATATTGGTGGATAACCAGTTTATCCGTGATGACACTTACAAGACACAGATCGTCTTGGGGCGTGAAGACCGGATGATGATAGCTGTGGCAGACGGTATGGGAGGCCATAACCGAGGTGATATCGCCAGCAACGACACCCTTCGCAACCTTCATTACTTCTTCTACGACATTCCGTCGTGTCTCAATATCAGCAAATTCAACGAGGCGATGGCGGGTTGGCTCGAATCCATCAATAACTACATCGCTTCGAAAGGCCGTGCCGACGAACAGTATAAGGGCATGGGGACAACCTTGGTGTGTCTCGCCTACTATAATAACGAATTCTACTCCTTGAACTGTGGAGACAGCAGACTCTATCGTTTCCGTGACCACCAGTTGGCTCAGCTGACGACAGACCATTCGCTGAGTAATCTCGAGGGTGATGAGAAGCGTTCAAACATCATCACCAATTGTATCGGTGGGGGGAGCAAATCTTCCTTTATTGATATGGTGACGATGACAAACGATATCATGCCTAAGGATGTCTATTTGCTCTGCACCGACGGACTGACGGACATGCTCTCAGACAAGGCGATCGGCGAACTGTTAGAAGGAAAAGCAGATGCCAATACCCTTTGCAGCGCAGCCATCGAGGCAGGAGGTATCGATAATGTCTCCTGTTGTGTGATAACCATTAAATAGAAAATCGTAAATTGTACATTGTAAATTGTCAAATTGTAAATTACCAAGATGCCATTAAGATTACCAGATAGACTTCCTGCCATCGACCTGTTGAAGCAGGAGAACATCTTCGTGATGGACGACACCAGGGCCCATTCGCAGGACATCCGACCTTTGCGGATAGCCATCTTGAACCTGATGCCGTTGAAGATTACCACGGAGACAGATTTGATCCGTCTGCTGTCGAACACACCGTTGCAGTTGGAGATCAGTTTTATGAAGTTGCAGAGCCATACGCCCAAGAATACACCGATAGAACACATGATGATGTTCTATCGTGACTTTGCTGAGATGCGCCACGAGAAGTACGACGGTATGATCATCACGGGTGCTCCTGTGGAACAGTTGGAATTTGAGGAGGTGAGCTATTGGAATGAGATTACCGATATCTTCGAGTGGGCAAAGACGCACGTCACCAGTACCTTGTATATCTGCTGGGCAGCTCAGGCCGGACTGTATTATCATTATGGTGTGCCCAAGTATCCGCTGCCGATGAAGATGTTCGGTATCTTCCCGCAGAAACCGTTGGATCCGCGTCTGCCTATCTTCCGAGGCTTTGACGATGAGTTCATGATGCCCCACAGCCGTCATACGGAGATACATCGTGAGGATATCCTCGCCAATCCCGAACTGACGCTTATCGCAGAATCGGAGGACAGCGGTGTCAGCATCGTGATGGCCCGTGGCGGTCGTGAGTTCTTCATCACAGGACATTTGGAGTATGCGCCGAATACGCTCGATAACGAATACAAGCGTGACAAGGATATCCGTAAGGATGTAGCACCACCGCTGCATTATTATAAGAATGACAATCCTGCCAATCCCCCGATGGTCACCTGGCGCTCGCACGCGAACCTCTTTTATACTAACTGGGTGAACTACTACGTCTATCAGGAGACACCTTATAATATTGATGACATCACTTGAACTGTTGGCGCCTGCCAAGAACTTGGCATGTGGCATAGCCGCCATCGATCATGGCGCAGATGCCGTCTATATCGGGGCTTCACGCTTCGGAGCCCGTTCGGCAGCAGGCAACAGTATCGATGACATCCGCCAACTCTGCGAATACGCCCATCCCTTTGGCGTCAAGGTCTATGTGACCGTCAATACCATTCTCTATGACGATGAACTCGATGCCACCCGCCAGCTCCTTCATGACCTCCAGACTATTGGTGTCGATGCCATCCTCGTCCAGGACATGGCCATCCTCCTTCCTCCTTCCTCCTTTCTCCTTCCTCGACTTCACGCCAGCACTCAGACCGACAACCGTACGCCAGAGAAAGTACGTTGGTTGCGTGATTTAGGCTTCTCCCGTGTGGTCTTGGCCCGTGAACTCTCAGTCGAGGAGATTGCAGAGATCCATCGTGAGGTGCCAGATGTCGAATTGGAAGTCTTTGTTCATGGCGCCTTGTGTGTCAGTTATTCAGGACTTTGCTACGCCTCCCAGTATTGTTTCGGACGTTCGGCCAATCGTGGAGAGTGTGCACAGTTCTGTCGGATGAAGTTTTCGTTGGTCGACAGCGAGGGTAGGGAAGTGGAGCGTGACCGTTATCTGCTCTCCTTGAAGGATTTGAACCAGAGTGATCACCTGCTGGAACTGATGGAGGCGGGTGCCACCTCTTTTAAGATAGAAGGCCGTCTGAAGGATGTCAGCTATGTGAAGAATGTCACGGCAGCCTATAGCCAACGGCTCAATGACATTATCCGTCGCTATCCTGATAAATACTGTCGCAGTTCGCTGGGCGAGTGTCGTTACACTTTTACCCCGGACCTGCGCAAGACTTTCAATCGTGGCTACACCACCTATTTCCTGCATGGCCGCCAGCCCAATATCGCCTCTTTCGATACCCCGAAGGCTGTTGGCGAATATGTCGGAACGGTGAAGGAAATTCGGGGGGACGGTGGTGCGGTGGTGCGGTGGCGCGAGAATACATATTTGGCTGATAGTAATCTCGTACCCCCGTACCCCCGTACCCCCGTACCTCCGAAAGACCCTTACATCATTGTTGCTGGTGTCGCAAGCTTTGCGAATGGCGATGGGCTTTGCTTTATCAATGCCGACAGGCAACTGGAGGGCTTCCGTGCCAATCGTGTGCAGGGTAACCGCATCTGGCCTTATCGCATGCCTCAAGGTCTTCGTCCTGGCGTGCGCCTCTATCGCAACAGCGATCAAGAACAGGAACGCCTTCTCTCCAAACCCAGCGCAGAGCGTCGTATCCCCATCCGTCTCTCCCTCTGTGCCGTCGATGATGGCTTCACCCTCTCCGCCTTTCTGGCGCAGCCTGTGAATCAGGGGCGCTCGGCTTTGCCGCTTGCTACCGAAGGGACGCAAGAACTTCCCCTGTGTGCGGAGCTTGCGAAACACATGGGGACTGTCCCCATGATTCACCTCCGCGCTGAACATCAGCAGGCCCAAAAACCTCCCCACGACAACATCATCCGTCAACTCTCAAAACTTGGCGACACTATCTACACCTGTTCTTCCGTCGACATCCCTGCCGATTTCAACTACTTCATTCCCAACAGCGTCCTCTCCGACATGCGTCGCGCTCTCATAGAGAAAATGAGGAATGAGGAATTAGGAATGAGAAATGATGATTACCATTCAAGCGCAGATTCCGCCTTTAGAAGTAATCACCATTCCTCATCCCTCATTCCTCATTACTCATTCAATTACCTCTATAATATCTCCAACCGCCTCTCCCAACAGTTCTATGGCGCCAAGGATCTCTCAGCCTACGAGCTGAAAGGTGGCAATGGCCCTATCATGCAGTGTCGCCACTGCATCCGCTATGCCCTTGGTTATTGTGTCAAGCACGGTGGTCAGCGTCCCACTTGGCACGAACCGCTCTCTCTCGTCTTAGGCGACGGTCGTCGCTTCCGTCTTGAGTTCGATTGTAAGCACTGTCAGATGAACGTCTATAGTAGTGAAAAGTGATGAGTGAAAAGTGAAATGTATAGGATGATGAGAAAACTGTGTAAAAAGGATAAATGCAATAAATGGTGGTTGAGGATTCTGCCACTACTTTTCACTTTTCACCTTTCACTTTTCATTTCTTGTTATAATCGCGGCCCCATTACCCCCGATGCCTGGAACCTGACGGAGCAACAGCTTGACTCCATTTCCTTCTACACCACCCATCACTACACCCAGAACTACAACTTCGTCGTGACAGGTGACTCACTCGTCGTCGTCGCCCAAGAACCGGAGGCTATGCCCATTCCTGAGGTGCTGTCCACACTCCACGACGAAGCCGACTCTTCGCTCTTCACTCTTCACGATTCTTCACTCTTCACTCTTCATTATTCACTTCTTAAAGGCGAGCGTATCGTCGTAGCTGACATCAGGACAGTTCCCTCAGACACCATTGACTCCGTCTGGGTAAAGGTAGCCCGTGACCAACTGACCTTTGGTTGGATACATGAGAACGAACTCCTGGCGAAAGTCTCACCAGATGATCCCATCAGTCAGTTTATCGACCTCTTCTCTAATGTCCATTTGCTGGTGTTCTTAGCCTTCTGTGTGGTCATCGTGGCTGCCTATGGTGTTCGTCGCCTGATGCGACGTGGCGCGAAGATCGTGCATTTTAACGATATCCCTTCGTTCTATCCGACGGCCCTCTGCTTATTGGTGGCATCCTCGGCCGTACTCTACAGTTCCATCCAACTCTTCGGCCCTGAGTCTTGGCGTCATTTCTACTACCATCCCTCACTCAATCCCTTCGGCATGCCCCTCCATTTGGGACTCTTCGTCACCTCCGTCTGGGCCATCATCATCGTTGCCATCGCCACCGTCGACGATGTGACAAAGCACCTCCCCTTGGGTAGTGCAATCCTCTACCTCGGCGGCCTCCTCGCCATCTGTGCCGTCTGTTACGTGGTCTTCAGCATCACCACCCTCTATTACATCGGCTACCCCCTCCTCATCGCCTACTACATCTTCGCCCTCCGCCGCCTTTCCCTCCAAGATAGCATCTGATAACATCTGCATAAATATTTGAACGTAACGACTATGCCACGTAAGACTGACGGAATACTCTTTGAATTGCAGCCGCGCCCCACGAAGGGTGAGGACGGCAAACCGCTACTCTACGCACAACCCGTCATAGAGCGTAAGTACAACCTTGACGATATTGATGACTTCTGTGCCAAATACCGTCATACCAGCCAGGGCGAGATGAAGCTGTTTTTCAGTTTATTAGAAGAGGTCACCACCATGTGGCTGCGAAAAGGCTATCGTGTAGAGACACCCTTCGGCTCATTTGCCCCCAAGCTGAAACTCTTAGGCGAGCATACAGACCCTGAAAAGGTGTTGGGACGCGATGTAAAGTATGGTGGCGTTGAGTTCATTCCTGCCAAGCAGTTCGTCAAGGATGCCGATTGTAGCCGCGATGGTTTTCGCCGAAAGCAGGGTAGCGTGGGCAATAGCCAGATGTATGACCCCAAGGCGATGGACGAAGCGTTGCAAAAGAGTATACGGCACGGATACATCACCATCAAGGTCTTCCAATGGTATAGCGGCCTGAAATACAAGACAGCACAGGCCTATCTCGACAGTCTCTGCATAGGCGATAATCCACGTCTGAGCCGCTATAAAGAGGGCCGTACCTGGCACTACACCATACGACCGACTACTCCCTCAGAATAAAACTTGGTACGCAGCGAACGCTGCCGATAATTCCTTCTTCCGCTGCCGATATTAGCAGCGGGCGCTGCTGATTATTTCCGCATCCGCTGCGAAATCGGAAGGTATGGCCTCCCTCCCGCTTAGGTACGATGTAAATCCCTGTTAGTTACGGGTTCTCTCCCTGTTACCTGCCTTCTTTCTTCATGCAGGGTGCATTAGCCTGAATCAAGCAATGGACTTGATTCTATGGTTAATGGAGATGTTCGCAATGATGAAAATGAGCGTGTCGATACCTACGATAGCTGTCGAGGATAGGGTGCTTATGGCAAAGAAGAAGGATTACCGAATTTGTGATTATCATGTTTATGATTATCATCTTTTCGATAAAATGTTTGCATATTAGGAAATTATTGCTTAAATTTGCAGCGGATATTAAACGTTAGGCGTATGACAAACCCATTTGTGACAAAAGGTTATGCAGGTCCAGAGTATTTCTGCGACCGTGTGAAGGAGACAGAGGACTTGGTGAAGCTGCTCACCAATGACAACAATATGGCGCTCATCTCCCCCCGAAGGCTGGGGAAGACGGACTTGATATATCATGTATTCAACCAGCCGGAGATCAAAAAACGCTATTACACCTTTGTCATAGATGTCTATGCCACTAATTCGTTAGGCGACTTTGTGGATGTCTTCGGAAAAGCTATTTTGGAAGAACTGAAGCCCTTTGGACGTAAGTCGTGGGAACGTTTCGTATCTGCCATGAAATCCCTGCAGCAACAGATTTCATTTGACATCAACGGTAATCCCGTGTGGGGAATCGGACTTGGAAACAGTTCTGTCCCATCCACGACTCTTGACGAAATATTCAGTTACCTGAGAACTGCCGACAAACCTTGTTTGGTTGCCATCGATGAGTTCCAGCAGATAATTCTGTATGCCGACAAAAATGTGGAGGCTGCCCTGCGTACCCATATCCAACGTTGTCCGAATGCCACCTTTCTCTTTTCCGGCTCCAAGCGACATATGATGAGCGAGATATTCCTCTCTCCCTCGCGACCATTCTATCAGTCTGTCATCACAATGGGTCTGGCTCCTATATCTGAAAAAGTTTATACAGAGTTTGCCGTGAGACAGTTTCAGAAGGGCGGAAAATCGCTCGATGAGGCTGTCGTCCATGAGGTATATACTCGTTTTTGCGGTGTTACTTCCTGTTTACAAAGGGTGATGAACGTGCTGTTTCTCAATACGGAGCGGAATGAGCGATGTACCGTGGAGATGGTCGACAAGGCTGTCGATTATCTGCTGGACCTTTATTCCGAACACTATGAAATGCTCTTCAGGCAGATGTCCGAGCGCCAACGCCTTGTTTTCTCTGCCATTGCGAAGGAGGATAGGGCACAGAATATCACAGGAGGAGCGTTCATCAAGAAATACCAGTTGTGGTCTGCCAGCAGTGTGATGTCTGCCGTCAAAGCCCTGCTTGACAAGGATTTCATCACCCAGGAAGGCGATGCCTACTCTGTCTACGACCAGTTCTTCGCCCTCTGGCTGCTCAGGCGGGGATAAATCCTGACATGGAGGACGGTTATTCTGCTATTTTCCAGTCGTCAATCCGTCTGGTTTTTGTCGAGAAGTTGGTACCTATTTTATATATATGACGGCAGTCGTGCTCGAAGGGCTTGGCGTATTGCTTGTCTTCAATCTGCTGCAGGGCCTCGTCTGCGGTCTTGTCAAGTTTGAACTCAATAATATAGATGTAATCTGAGGTCTTGACGATCATGTCGATGCGGCCATCCGAAGTATGTCTCTCCAACTCTGTATAGAAACCTATCATCTTGAAGATGACCCACACGACATTCTGGAAATAGAGCTCGGCATCGCCCATGACCTGATAGTCGCCATCGGCAAAAAGTGATTTAAGCCTCTTCATAAATGCCTCCACCTTTCCGGCACGCAGTTCCTTCACAAAGTTGGCCACAAAAAGCTGACCTTGATCCGACTTCAACTTGGTATAGTAAGGGATTAGGAAACGTGTGAAGCCACGTTCCACTTCAAGATTAGGAAAGCCTAGACGGTACATCTCGAATTCTTTGTCGTAGCCCCTCAGAGTGAGATAGCCGCTCTGATAGAGCATCGGTATGGGACTCTGGTCGATGGTCTCGATGTTGCCGAGCACGTTGGCAGTTATCTCTTCGTTGCCTAAATTGGTCAGGGGGTAGTTTGTCTTTTTGAGCTGTTCGATGAGATATGAAGGCGTACCGGTTTCAAACCAATAGTCCTTGAAAGCTTTGCTTGACAGAGCGTTCAGAAGACTGTACGGGTTATAGATCCCGATGGTGTCGGCCTCAAAGTGATAGCCGTCGTAGGTCTTCTTCAGTCTCTCATAGCACTCGTCCTTGCTCATATCGTTCGCCTCTGCCATTTCTCCTATCTGACTGTCGAGGCTGGTTCTGATTTCTTTTTCCGTGATGCCGCAGAGTTCCACATATCGGCGATCCATCGTGATGTCTGTCAGATTGTTTAGGTCGCTGAATACACTGACTTTTGAGAACTTGGTCACTCCCGTAAAGAAACCGAATTGTATGTAAGCATCCATCGTCTTCTCTACGCCGTAGAAAGCCTTCAGTATCTTATGATACTCCTCTGACAGAGGTTTATTGTCGAGCACCTGTAGCAGAGGTTTATCGTATTCGTCAACGAGGATGACTACTTTCTTGCCAGTCTTCTTGTATGCTTTGACGATGACATGCTGGAAACGCTCCTCCGGGGCTCTGTCTTTGTATTCGCTTCCATATTCGGCTTCCCATATCTCCAAGTGTTTGTTCAACTCAGCCAACAGGGCATCCTTATCCGAATAGTTCCTTGCATTCAGGTCCAGATGGAATACAGGATAGACATTCCATTCTTGCTCAGACTGTTCGATTGCCAGTCCTTTGAACAACTCTTTTCTCCCCTTGAAGTAGGCCTCCAAAGTAGAAATCAGCAGGCTCTTTCCGAAACGGCGCGGACGGCTGAGGAAATAGTATGTGCCACCCTTTACAATATTGTAAACCATGGCGGTTTTGTCCATATACAAATAACCGTCATTTCTTATCTTCTCAAAGCTCTGAATACCTAATGGATATTTCATACGTTTCTTATTTTTCCGCAAAGATAGTGCAATTCAGGCAAAATACCAAAGAAAAATCCATTTTTCTTTTATGGGACACCACTAAAAAAGAATAAATAATCAACAAATAATATAGAAGATAAGAGAATAATGTGTATCTTTGCAGCGAAAAGGATTTTTGAGATGAAGAAAACGCTTTTAACGTGGATATGCTTGGTGTTCGTCTTGGCGGTAAAGGCCCAGATTGTGGATCCTGTGCACTTCAAGGCGGAGCTGAAGACTGGTGGTGGGGCAGAGGCAGAGATTGTGTTCCATGCTACGATTGAACAGGGATGGCACGTGTATTCGACGGAGATTGGCGAGGACGGCCCCATCGAGGCGACGTTTAACGTGGTGAAGATGGAGGGCGCTGAGTTGGTTGGTAAGTTGATGCCAAAGGGAAATGTCATCAAGAAGATGGACAAGCTGTTTGGCATGGAACTGAAATACTTTGAGGGCGAAGCGACCTTCGTGCAGAAGATTCGATTCACCAAGTCTGAGTATGATATAGACTGCTATTTAGAGTATGGCGCCTGCAGCGATGCCAGTTGTATGCCGCCATCGGAGGTGGCGTTGAAACAGAGCGGCAAGAGTCCCATTATAAGTGAAAAGGGAGAAGTGAAAAGTGAAAAATTTGCTACCACCGCTGAACCAGTTTCTGCCGAGAGCCCAAATTTAGCCTCTGCTGCTGTCATAGACTCAGTCTCTGTCGCTGTCTCAGACTCTGCGTCGGTCATACCTCTTACCTCTGACGTCTCACCTCTTACTTCTGAAACGGATCTCTGGGAGCCTGTCATAGACGAACTGCGGTCGCTGGGTTCTGGTGAGGATTTGGCTGAGAAGTCGTTGTGGTGGCTGTTGTTGATGGGATTCTTGGCAGGTTTGGCTGCTGTTTGCATGCCTTGCATATGGCCCATTATTCCCATGACCGTGAGTTTCTTCTTGAAACGCTCGAAGGATCAGACCACCCCTGGCCCCTCCTACTCAGGAGGGGAAGCGAGGCGGAGAGGTATCCGAGATGCGATTACATACGGTCTCTCCATTATGGTAATCTATGTGGGATTGGGGCTGTTGGTGACGGCCATTTTTGGTTCTGATACGCTGAACTCGCTCTCGACGAGTGCGATATTCAACGTGTTCTTGTTCCTGTTGCTTATTGTCTTTGCCTGTAGCTTCTTTGGATGGTTTGAGATTAAGTTGCCTGACAGTTGGGCGAACAGCGTGGATACGAAGGCATCGCAGACGAGTGGTCTTGTGAGCATCTTCCTGATGGCCTTCACGCTGGTACTGGTGTCTTTCTCCTGCACAGGTCCGATTATCGGCATGCTGCTTGTGCAGACCACCACGACCGGAAACTGGTTAGCTCCAGCCATCGGTATGTTCGCCTTTGCCTTGGCTTTGGCTCTGCCGTTTACGATCTTCGCGATGTTCCCCTCATGGTTGAAGTCGGCTCCGAAGTCTGGTTCTTGGATGACAACCATCAAGGTGGTGCTGGGCTTCATCGAACTGGCCTTCTCCTTGAAATTCCTCTCCGTAGCCGATCTGGCTTACGGCTGGCATATCCTCGATCGTGAGGTGTTTCTCTCCCTGTGGATAGTCATCTTCGCCATGTTAGGCGCCTATTTGGTGGGCTGGCTGAAGTTCCAAGAGGACGAGATAGGTGGTAATCTCCACAAGCCGATGCCTGTGGTTTGCATCTTGGCAGGTATGCTGTCGTTTGCCTTCTCCGTTTATATGGTTCCTGGCTTGTGGGGTGCTCCCTGTAAGGCTGTCAGTGCCTTTGCACCTCCCATCAGCACGCAGGACTTCAACCTCAGTGAGAAGGTGATTGAGGCAGAGTTCAACGATTACGAGTCTGGAATGGCCACCGCCCGTTCGAAGGGCAAGCCTGTCTTCCTCGACTTCACAGGCTATGGCTGTGTGAATTGTCGTGAGATGGAGGGTACCGTCTGGGGAGACCCGCGTGTGTCGAGCAAACTGAAGAACGACTATGTGCTCATCTCGCTCTATGTCGACGACAAGACGCCGTTGAAGGAGCCGATTGTGGTGACTGATGCTCAGGGAAATGAAAAGACGCTGCGCACGGTGGGGGCTAAGTGGAGCTATCTGCAGAGTCATAAGTTTGGTGCCAATGCCCAGCCGTTCTATGTAGCCGTCGATCCTTTTACTGGCAAGCCGCTCACAGGCAGTCGTGGTCATAATAAGGATGTCTCTGCTTACGTGGACTTCCTCAATCAAGGACTGAGAAATTTCAATCAAGAATTAGAGAATTAAAGAATTATATGATTGGCAAATAACAAATAGATAAATATGGAACAGACAAAATGCTTGATTATCGGCAGCGGGCCTGCGGGCTATACAGCTGCCATCTATGCCGGACGTGCGAACCTCAGTCCGATTGAATACTGTGGCATGCAGCCTGGCGGACAGTTGACGCAGACCACGGAAGTAGAGAACTATCCAGGCTATCCGCAGGGTGTGGACGCCAACCAGATGATGATGGAATTCCGTGAACAGGCTGAGCGCTTTGGAGCTGACATCCGCGACGGTGTGATTGTGAAGGTGGACTTCTCGAAGGCTCCTTACGTCTGCACGGCTGACGACGGCAAGGAGATTGCTGCCGATACGGTGATTATCGCCACAGGTTCTTCTGCCAAATACCTCGGCCTCGACGATGAGCGTAAGTACAATGGTCAGGGTGTCTCTGCCTGTGCGACCTGCGACGGATTCTTCTATCGCAAGAAGACTGTGGCTGTGGTTGGCGGTGGTGATACGGCCTGTGAGGATGCCTTATATCTCTCAGGTTTGGCCAAGAAGGTGTATATGATTGTCAGAAAGCCCTACCTCCGTGCCTCGCAGGTGATGCAGCAACGGGTAATGGAGCGTGAGAACATCGAGATACTCTTTGAGCACAACACATTAGGACTCTTTGGAGAGAACGGTGTGGAGGGTGCACATTTAGTGAAGCGTAAGGGGGAATCTGACGAGGAACTGGTGGACATCGCCATCGATGGATTTTTCCTCGCCATCGGTCATACACCCAATACCGCCATCTTCCGCGAGTGGCTGGATACGGACGAGGTGGGCTACTTCAAGAAGATCAATGGCACACCAGAGACAAAGATCCCTGGAATCTATGTGGCTGGCGATTGTGCCGATCCTGTGTTCCGTCAGGCTGTGGTGGCCGCTGGCAGTGGCTGTCAGGCTGCCATCCTTGCAGAGCGCTACCTTTTGGGAAGATAAATACAAACCGTTTAAACGTTATTCGATATGAAAAGGAAATTGAATCAGATCGTGCGATGGGTCTCTACGAAGGGATTGATTTGGTTGGGCTTCGGCGCGACACCCTTTATCTTTATGGCCTGCTATGGTCCTGTGCCGACGCAGTACAACGAGGCAGATTTCGCTGAGGAGGTTGTCGATTCTACGGATACCACCCGTTCTGGTGATGTCGCAGAAGAGGAGGTTGCCGGTGATTCGCTTGACATGGCTGATAGAGAGTGAGTTTGAGGATGATCAGACCACCCCGCCCTGACGGGCACAGAAGATTGCTCCATTAAGACGCAATCGCCTACTCAGGAGGGGAAGTCATATCATCATGAGATCGCTCATCACCATGTCGCTGACGAAGAGTCCGCGACGGGTGAGGTGAAGGGTGGGGGCGTGGGAGTCCCCCACAGCAGAAAGTTCTAACAGCCCGTCGTCCAAATAACGGCGGGCGTTTTTTATGCAGTAATCCCTGTATTTCTTTGGGAGCGTATTGAGGTCGATGCCTTCGCAAGTGCGCAGTCCGACGGTAACGGCATCGTTGTAGCGGGTGTCATCGTCGAGAAATTCTTCTTCGAAAAGGCGTTCTCCACGTTCTATCCCCTCGATATAGGCATTAATGTCTGCGATATTCCAACTGCGGCTTCGAATATCGTAGGAGTGAGCTGCAGCGCCAAGGCCGATGTAGGGTGTACCGTTCCAATAGTTGGAGTTATGGCGGGAACGGAAGCCTGGACGGGCGAAGTTGGAAATTTCGTAGTGCTCGTAGCCGGCAGCTGTCAAACGGTCGATGAGAGTGTAGTACATCTGGCGCTCCGTCTCTTCAGTCGGTGGTGCGGGGGTACGTGGGTACAGTGGCGCGAGATTATATAACTGATGGAGTGGGGTGCCTTCCTCGATCATCAGGCAGTAGGCAGAGATGTGTTCGACGTTGAGGGCGAGGGCGGAATCTATGTCGGATTGCCAGTCGGAAAGGGTTTCGCCAGGGAAACCGTACATGAGGTCGATGCTGAGGTTGTTGATGCCTGCGGAGCGGAGGATTGAGACTGCCTCGATGGCCTGACGGGAAGTATGGCGGCGATGGAGGAAACGTAGGCGCTGATCGTCGAAGGTCTGGATGCCCATTGAGACGCGATTGACGGGGAGTTGCCGTAATGCGGCAGCAAACTCAACGGTTACGTCGTCGGGATTCACCTCGATGGTGATTTCTCTTTTAGAGGTGTGTGGAGAGGGGTGAGAGGTGAGAGATGTGTCTGAAGGGAGAGGGTACACCTTATTTATATATATAAAGAGTTGGCGTAATTGATCGAAAGTCAATTGGCTGGGAGTTCCTCCTCCGATATATACCGTTTCTATATCTATTCTCTCACCTCTTACCTCTTTCCACTTACCTCTAAGAACCATCTCCCGACATAAGGCATCGACATACCTCTGACGGAGGTCGAGGGCTGTCGTCGAATAGAAGCCACAATAGATGCATCGTGACCTGCAAAACGGTATATGTATGTAGATTCCTGCCATTATGAGCGCAAAATTACTAATTTAGTTTAATATTTCCAAGAATTCCTTGGCTATTTCTCAAAAAATGTCTACCTTAGTGCCCGCTTTTCAAGATTATTCATCTAAAACCTAAATGATATGAAGATTTATCAGACAAACGAAATCAAAAACATTGCACTGCTTGGCAGTGCGGGTAGCGGCAAGACGACTCTTGCCGAAGCAATGGTCTACGAGGCTGGCATCATCAAGCGCCGCGGTACCGTAGAGAGTAAGAACACGATGAGCGACTACTTCCCTGTAGAACAGGAGTATGGCTACAGCGTGTTCTCAACCGTTTTTCACGTGGAGTGGAACAACAAGAAGCTGAACATCATCGACTGTCCGGGTTCTGACGACTTCGTGGGAGGTGCCATCACCGCCCTGAACGTCACCGACCAGGCCGTGCTGCTCATCAATGGCCAGTATGGTCCTGAGGTAGGTACGATGAACGCTTTCCGCAACACGGAGAAGCTGAAGAAAGGTTTATGGTCCGAACTGCGTACCTGTGCAGTATCCAATCGCCACAGGTGCAGGCTTCAACAGCGTCATCGACGTGCTGCTGATGAAGAAGTACTCTTGGAAGCCCGAGGGTGGTGCCCCCATCATCGAGGAAATTCCTGCCGATCAGCTTGACAAGGCCAAGGAGATGAAGGCTGCCCTCGTGGAGGCTGCTGCTGCTGGCGACGACACGCTGATGGAGAAGTTCTTCGAGACGGAAGACCTCTCTGAGGACGAGATGCGTGAGGGTATCCGCAAGGGTCTCGTGACACGTTCCATCTTCCCTGTATTCTGCGTCTGTGCAGGTCGTGACATGGGTGTCCGTCGTCTGATGGAGTTCCTCGGCAACGTGGTGCCCTTCGTCAGCGAGATGCCTGTCGTTCAGAACGTGGCTGGTCAGGATGTGCCAGCTGATGCTTCTGCTCCCACATCGCTTTACTTCTTCAAGACTGGTGTGGAGCCCCATATCGGTGAGGTGAGCTACTTCAAGGTGATGAGCGGTACGGTGAAGAGCGGCGACGACCTGTCGAACGCTGACCGTGGTTCTAAGGAGCGTATCGGTACGCTGTATGCTTGTGCTGGTGCTAACCGTGTACAGGTTGATCAGCTCGTGGCCGGTGATATCGGTTGTACCGTGAAGTTGAAGGACGTGAAGACGGGCAACACCCTCAACGGCAAGGACTGTGAGAACAAGTTCGACTTCATTAAATATCCTAACTCTAAGTTCTCTCGTGCCATCAAGGCTGTGAACGAGGCTGAGACAGAGAAGATGATGGCAGCTCTGGCCAAGATGCGTCAGGAGGATCCCACATGGGTGGTTGAGCAGTCTAAGGAGCTCCGTCAGATCATCGTCCACGGACAGGGCGAGTTCCACCTGCGCACTTTGAAGTGGCGTATGGAGAACAACGAGAAGATTATGATTGAATATGTCGAGCCGAAGATCCCATATCGTGAGACTATCACGAAGATGGCCCGTGCCGACTATCGTCACAAGAAACAGTCGGGTGGTGCTGGCCAGTTCGGTGAGGTACATCTCATCCTGGAGCCCTACACAGAGGGCATGCCTGATCCCACATCGTTCAAGATCAACGGTCAGGAGTTCAAGATGAACATCAAGGGTAAGGAAGAGATCGATCTGGAGTGGGGCGGCAAGCTCGTCTTCATCAACAGCGTCGTGGGTGGTGCTATCGACCTCCGCTTCATGCCTGCCATCCTCAAGGGTATCATGGAACGTATGGAGCAGGGCCCGTTGACAGGTTCTTATGCCCGTGACGTCCGCGTCATCGTTTATGACGGTAAGATGCACCCCGTTGACTCCAACGAACTTTCGTTTATGCTCGCAGCCCGTAATGCCTTCTCCGCTGCCTTCAAGGAGGCAGGTCCGAAGGTGCTCGAGCCGATCTACGACCTCGAGGTGCTCGTGCCTGGCGATTACATGGGTGATGTGATGTCTGACCTTCAGGGTCGTCGTGCCATCATCATGGGTATGGACTCAGAGGCAGGTTATCAGAAGCTCTCTGCCAAGATTCCTTTGAAGGAATTGGCCAGCTACTCGATTGCCCTGAGCTCACTGACGGGTGGTCGTGCATCGTTCACCACCAAGTTCTCGAGCTACGAGCTCGTGCCGAACGACATCCAGCAGGCACTGATCAAGCAGCACGAGGAGGAGATGAAGGAGGAAGACTAATACTGACTACTTTATATAATGTAAATGGGATGGTGGAGCAGAGTCTCTGCCATCTTTTTTTATCTCCTGCCTGTTGTTTGGTATTTGAATATATACAACTAATATTTGAAACTTTTGTTAATTTTGCAAAATTTGCCCCAATTATTTAACAAAGCGCATGCGTTGTTTTAAGAATTCCATTACCTTTGCATCCAGAATCATAAAGACCAATGAAGAAAAGTACGATTTGGATCATAGCGACCATCATGGGACTCTCATTCCTGGGACTTCTCATCCTTCAGATCTCCTACATCGAGGAGATGGTGAAGATGAAGAAGGAACAGTTTGACGAGTCTGTGAACCGCAGCCTCTATCAGGCCTCTCGTAATCTGGAGATGAACGAGACGCAGCGCTATCTCATGAAGGATGTGAATCAGACAGAGCGGAAAGCTATCCACCAGGACTCTGTGTCTGTCGATGGTCTCGACGGCACCATCCGTCAGAGCCATCAGTTTGCTGTGGCTGCCGATGACGGTACTGTCTATAGCTCCTTCGAGCTAAAGACCTTCGCCATCAAGCCCGCCAATGTACCCAAGGCCATGATTCTGCGTACAGACAAGAACTCTATCTCTGAGGCCTCGAAATCGCTGCAGGAGATTGTCCGTAACCGTTATGTCTATCAGAAGGCACTGCTCGACGAGGTGGTCTATAACATTCTCTATACCGCCAGCGACAAGCCCTTGAAGGAGCGCATCAACTTCAAGCTGCTCGATCGTGACATCAAGGTCGAACTGATGAACAACGGCGTCAATATCCCTTACCACTTCCGTGTGGAAACAGCCGACGGCCGTGAGGTGTACCGTTGTCCGGACTATAGCGAGGAGGGAGAGGAATATACCTACAAGCAGACGCTTTTCCGTAATGACCCGTCGCCGAAGATGGGTGTGGTGAAGATCCATTTCCCCAACATGAGCGCCTACATCTTCTCCAGTGTGACGTTTATGATCCCTGCTGTCGTCTTTACGGTCGTTCTGCTCATCACCTTCATCTTCACTATCTATATCATTTTCCGCCAGAAGCGCTATACAGAGATCAAGAACGACTTCATCAACAATATGACACACGAGTTGAAGACACCTATCAGCAGTATCTCGCTGGCTGCACAGATGCTCAACGACGACGCAGTACCCAAGACGCCCTCGATGTTGAAACATCTGGGTGGGGTGGTCAACGACGAGTCGAAACGCCTACGTTTCCTCGTGGAAAAGGTGCTGCAGATGTCGATGTTCGATAAGCAGTCGGTATCGTTCAAGAAGAAGGAACTCGACCTCAACGAGCTGTTGGAGAATATTGCCTCGACCTTCTCCCTGCGAGTGGAGCACACTGGAGGACATATCTATACAGAGATAGAAGCCGTCGATTCGGCCATCTTCGTCGATGAGGTTCACTTCCAGAATGCCATCACCAACCTGATGGACAACGCTGTGAAATATCGCAAGCCTGACCAGCCGCTCGACCTCTATATCCGTACCTGGAACGAGAAAGAACGTCTCTGCTTCAGCATCCGCGACACAGGTCTGGGCATCAAGAAGGAAAACGTGAAGAAGATCTTCGACAAGTTCTACCGTGTCCACACGGGTAATGTCCACGACGTGAAGGGCTTTGGTCTCGGTCTGGCCTACGTCAAGAAGATCATCAACCTCCACGAGGGTGACATCAAGTGTGAGAGTGAACTCGGAAAGGGTACTACTTTCACCATCTCACTGCCCGTTTTGAAAGAAACATCATAGTATTAACAATTTAAATAAAAGGAATTATGGACGACAAAATGAAAATCTTGCTTTGCGAGGACGACGAGAACCTCGGAATGCTGCTCCGCGAGTATTTACAGGCTAAAGGCTATGTGGCAGAACTCTGTGCCGACGGCGAGGCAGGCTTCAAGGCCTTCCTCAAGACCAAGTTCGACATCTGCGTGCTCGACGTAATGATGCCTAAGAAGGACGGCTTCACAAGGACGACATCCTCGAAGGCTTCAAGCTCGGTGCTGACGACTACATCACCAAGCCCTTCTCCATGGAGGAACTCGTGCTCCGCATCGAGGCCATCATGCGCCGTACCAAGGGTAAGAAGTCCAAGGAATCGACCGTTTACCACATCGGGCGCTTCACCTTCGATACCCAGAAGCAGCTGCTCAGCATCGACGACAAGCAGACGAAGCTCACCACGAAGGAGAACGAACTGCTCGCCCTGCTCTGCTCTCACTCCAACGAGATCTTGCAGCGTGACTTCGCCCTGAAGACCATCTGGATCGACGACAACTACTTCAATGCCCGTTCGATGGATGTCTACATCACCAAGCTGCGCAAGCACCTGAAGGCCGACAGCCAGATTGAGATCATCAACATCCATGGCAAGGGATACAAACTCATCACACCCGAGGAAGAGTAGGGGAGTTTGAACTTTGAGCTTTGAACTTTGAGCTTTGAACTTTATGATTACTCTGAGACGATATGGAGGATTGGCGCTAATAGTTATTGGCGCCATCCTTTTGATGGTTGCCTATTTTGTCGGCTGGACATCAAGCAATCTGGTGCTACTTGGTGGCTTGCTGCTAATTATCATAGGCGTCATTCTCCATGTCCGACAGTATAAAAAGAGTGAAAAGTATTAAATACTGTTAAAGTATTCATAAAGTTCAAAGCTCAAAGTTCAAAGTTCAAAAAAACTTCGTACCTTTGCACCCACTTTTCGAAGCACATTATTAATTTTATTTATTAAAGAAGTATGAATCAATACGAAACCGTTTTCATTTTAACTCCCGTTTTGTCTGATGAACAGATGAAGGAAACGGCCGCAAAATTCAAGAAGGTCCTGACCGAGCAGGGTGCAGAGATCGTCAACGAAGAGGCCTGGGGATTGAAGAAGATGGCTTATGCTATTCAGAAGAAGTCTACAGGTTTCTACTGCCTTGTAGAGTTCAAGGCTGAGCCAGAAGTGATCAAAGTGCTGGAGACCGCTTTCCGTCGTGACGAGAAGGTCATCCGTTTCCAGACCGTTAAACTTGACAAGTATGCAGTTGAGTACGCCGAGAAGCGTCGTGCAAAGCTTGGTAAAAAAGAGGAGGCTTAATTATGGCAGAGCAGAGTGAAATCCGTTATTTGAACGCTCCCTCTATCGACACGAAGAGGAAGAAGTACTGTCGTTTCAAGAAGAGCGGCATCAAGTACATCGACTACAAAGATCCCGAGTTCCTGAAGAAGTTCCTCAACGAGCAGGGTAAGATTCTTCCCCGCCGCATCACTGGAACGTCTCTGAAGTACCAGCGTCGTGTGGCTCAGGCCGTGAAGCGTGCCCGCCAGATTGCGCTGCTGCCTTATGTAACTGACATGATGAAGTAACTGAAGGAGGACGCAAGATTATGGAAATTATACTGAAAGAAGATATTATCGGTCTGGGATTCAAGAACGATATCGTGAACGTCAAGTCAGGCTATGGCCGTAACTACCTCATCCCTCAGGGAAAGGGTGTCATCGCCAGCCCGATGGCCAAGAAGATCCTCGCTGAGAACCTGAAGCAGCAGGCTCACAAGATTGCCGCCCAGAAGGCTGCCGCTGAGCAGAAGGCTGCACAGCTTGAAGGCGTGGCTCTCGAGATTGCCGCTAAGGTGAGTGCCACCGGTCAGCTCTATGGTTCTGTTGGTGCCGCTCAGGTAGCCGACGAGCTCGTGAAGCTGGGCAAGGATGTCGATCGTAAGATCGTCACTATGAAGGATGCCAAGAAGCTGGGTGACTACGTGGCTCTCGTACACTTCCACAAGGAGGTGACCGTCGAGATCCCCGTGAAGGTTGTGGCTGAGAACGCTGCTGAGCTGAAGGCTGCTGCTGAGGCTGAAGCTGCCATTAAGGCTGCCGCTGATGCCAAGAAGGCTGCTGCCGACGAGGCCGCTGCTGCTGAGGCAGAGGCTGAGGCTGAAGCTCTCGAGGCCATCGATGCTCCTGAGGAAACTCCCGCAGAGGCATAACCCTTTCGATTTTTAAATCAAAACAATTAATAATTAATCACTGCTGTAAGGCATCATTATTTATTATTACAACAGCGTCCCGAGGGCTTTTCGAAGTCCTCGGGATTTCTTTTCCATAATTTCAAGTGAAGTTACATGTAACTGTCACTTGAAAAGGAAAGACCGCTGGACTCCCGTCCAACGGCCTTTTTCTCTCAATTGTTCGTTGAATAATAAATTACTCAGCAACAGCAGCAGAGTCAGCAACTACGCTATCAGAAGCGAGACTGTCAACAACGCTATCAACAACCTCAGCGATAGAGTCTACAGTCTCCTCAGCAGGAGCCTGAGCCTTGTTACCACAAGAAGCGAAAGAGATAGCAGCAACTGCTACGAACATAAATACTAATTTCTTCATTTTTTCTAATGCTTTTAAATCTGTAAAACAATCATTTGTTTATTAAAAC
>CACYQO010000072.1 GCA_902776545.1 uncultured Prevotellaceae bacterium
TGCAAATCAAGACAAGCAAAATCATCAATGACATGGCAAAGGTACAACAAAAATCTGAGAAAATCAGCGCTTTTGGCGGAATATTTTTCGTTTTGGACAAATTTGACCGTATTCTGTCCTCTGTAATCGACTCCCACCTGGGACTTCGCAGTAAATTGATAGGCTATCAGAGCAGGTCTTCGACCGCCAGAACAACGACTTTGGATGGGATCGCCGTACCTGCCAAGTGGGTCAGAACGGCAAGGCAGTACAAACTCAACATCTACTCCAACATTGCAAGATAAAGTAGCTGCATACAATACAATTTTATTGTCTGCAGCTATTTTTTTTGTGCTTGTAACTTGCTGATTTTCAGACATGCCACAAAATGCCATAAAAACTATGCAGTAAAAAAACATGGTTTTTATGTCTTGTGGGCATAAAAAAACATTAGTCTATTTGCAGCCGAGAATTGAATAGTTCATTCTCGGCCGTCTGTCGCTATAGGGCTTATCAGATGGTCTTAACGTACTTAATTCTATTTGGCTTATGGCAAAGAAATTTTTAATGTCGTTTTTCAGGGCTCCCATCTGGAATAAGACTCCGATGAAGGTGGTGAGCCTGTTCTGGGTGTGGATGTATGTAACCATGAAGTATCTACAGTTTGGTTACGACCCAGACCGAAATGTTGATCTCGTATCAAGGACGAGTACGCTGAGAAGTATTACCGGTGAAGAGGGACAACGGCAGTTCAAAGGTAAGAACTTCGACTACGTTACACCTGGTGGCACCTTCTCCTATTGTGCCGACAACTCGCTTGTCGAGGCATCGGGTATGTTATGTGTTGACTGCGACCATTTGGACGATGATAGTCCACAGATGAAGCGCAGAATCACACCTAAGGAGATGAAACGTCTGTTGCTGGCTGACCCCTATTGGGGCGAGCGTACGCTGATGATGTTTACCTCGCCGCGCGGCCACGGTTTGAAATGGCTGGTCGAAATTGACCTCACAAAGTGTGATTACGGCACGTGGTTTAACGCCGTTCGAAATTATCTCCTCGCAACATACGGTTTCGGGGAGAAGCAGATTGACTCGACGGTAGCCAACCAGAGTCACGCCTGCTTTATCTCGTACGACCCAGAGGCGTATCTACGTGCCGACCAATATGAATTTTTCGTTTAATAACATATTTAATATTTATACATCATGGACAATAAATTGAATTTTGATCCGCTGGCTTGGGCATCTCAGAAGCCCGCCGGCACGACTGAAAATGACGGTCTGAAGGCAGAAAGCGACATTGAACTGGCCAAAGTCGAAGCTGTGGTACGAGAACTGGAACGTATCGGCGGTCCCTCAGACTCCTACAAGGACTGGTACTGCCGTCTGGGATTTGCCTTGGCCGACGGACTTGGCAGTGCTGGTGGCGAATACTTCCACCGTGTCAGCCGACTGTCGCCAAAATACAACGAGGCGCAGTGCGAGAAGAAATGGCAGCAATGTCTGGAGAAGCATGACGGACGGACTCAGATCTCGGCATTCTATAACCTGGCAAAGGAGGCTGGCGTTGACCTTAGTGCCATCGCCCGCCAATATCCTTCACCCGACATTTCCTCAAAACCTCAAAATCCTCACGGCTCTGCGGCCAACGACAACCAGCAAGATAATAAGAGTTCTGAGACGAGTCAAAATAATAATACTCAGACAGTTACCAACAACACTGTTGCATGTCCGGCTTCAAGCACTGCATTCACGCGTAGCGGTGAGGAAAGTGAGGTAATGAGGTTTTCGTTTAGTCGTACCTTCAGCCAGAATATAGATCCGGCGAAGTTGCCTGTGACCTTACAACGTGCGATTGCAAGACAAGAAACGGACACTGACAAGGACAAAGTGATGCTGGCCATTCTTGACCTTCTGGCCATGGCAGAACCTAATGTCTATGGCATTTATGGCGGTAAGCGTGTGTATACTCCCTTCTATCTTTTTATCTTAGGTCCGGCAGGTATCAGCCTGAAGGGTGCCATCTCTGATGCCAAGGAGATGCTGATGCCTATTGACGAGTATTTCCGTAATCAGTATTATGCACAAATGGCAGAATACAAGAAGGAACATGCCTCATGGGAGGCAAAGAAGTCGCAACGCGGCAAGAATGCCGAGAGTGCGGGGGTGGAACCTGAGGAGCCGGTGTATCGTCGCATATTCATTTCCGCCGATTCCTCCGCTTCATCTTTCAAGCAGGATCTCTATAATTTTGGCGGCCGCGGCATCATCTTCTCAACCGAGGCCGACACGCTGACTCAGGCACTTGGTCAGGAATGGGGTCAGTTTACCGATGCGTTCCGTCAGGCGTTCCACCACGAAAGCATAGAGAGTTCGCGCACTAAGGATAAGCTTCGCATCATCATCAACGAACCTCAGCTTGGCATTCTCGTGACTTGTACCCCACAGCAGATTGTGGAAATGTTGTCGCCCAAACAGAGCGAGAACGGAACTTCTTCACGCGACCTCTTCTATTGTACGGAAGGCCATCAGGAGTGGATTGACCCATTCCAAACCCAGGAGCCTACAGCCGACTACTATAAAGAAATCGGCAAAGACGTGAAGAGGATGTATGAGCAACTGGAAGCCCGCTCAAACAATCGTATTCAGATTTTGATTTCTGAGGAACATCGCAAGGCCTTTAGCGACCACTTCAGACCCCTCTTGCCCGAACATATCGGCATGTATGGTGAAGACTTTGCTGCTTTCACGGTGCGTATAGCTCTCGTTGCTTTCCGCATGATGATGATACTCACCACTGTCCGTAACTTCGAGAAAGGCAATCTGAGCGACCCCAAGCAGCAGGCCTTCGTCATTACTCATGATGACTACGAAACAGCCATGACCATCATCGACTGTCTGGTGGAGCATACTGCATACGTCTATAAGAACCTGTTGCATCCGTCTGACGAAACGCCCCTTACCATTCAGCCTCTGAAGGGACGGGAGCTTCAACTCTATCTGGCACTGCCAGACGAGTTCACCACCAAGATGTTTAACGAGAAGGCCAAAGCCCTTGGCATCCCGCTAAAGACCGCCCAACGCTATCTGGGCAATTTCATCAGCCGCTATCAGTTGATAGAGCGTGTCAGCCAAGGGAATTATGTCAAGGTAAACCGTCAGAAACAGGAAAAGTCAGAACAGTAAACTGCCAGTTCCGATAACCTGCCATTATTGTGCAATAACCCACCCTTATTGGTCGATAAGGGTGGGTTATCAGTGGGATATGCCGTAGGGAAAAAACGTAACTACGGACGACCGAGGCAATCGAAGATGATGGCTACCTCGGAAGGCATAAACGAGCGATGGCCAGTCTGAAGCAATTCGTTCAACTGGGGATAGCCCGACATATATAAGCGCAGTTTTGCCCATGCTGCGCGAGGACAGATGGCCGGGAAATAGAGCTGGGCAAGCTCTGTGCGACCGTATGTTTTGATTGCTGTTTCCATGATGCAAAATTACTAAAAAAATGCGAGAATACCAAGGTTTTAAGCCGTTATTTCACACCTAATTCATCATAACGCATATCAAGTACAAACAACGCACTCAAGTGGGTTGGAAATGTTGCATAATTCGCTGAAAATGAGTAATTTTGTACCAGCAATAGTGCTAAAGTTATCAACATGTTTAACCCTTTAAAAACTGTAAGAAGATGATTGAACTTTATCTTTCGAAAGTGACTGATTCCTCGGAATCGGAACAGGCGGGCAAACTCTACGCCCGCGTCAGTTACAAACAAACGCTCGACGTGCAGGCAATGGCACGGCACATGGCCGAGCACAACACCATGTTCTCTGAGGGATCCATCACCGGTATCCTGATCGACTTCGTGAAGTGCGTGCGCGAGCAAGTTCTTAACGGCAACAGGTGGCCTCTGCAACCATCGGTACGTTGGCCGAAGGTGCCAAGACCGGCGCCGCCATCAAGACCGTGAAACTGCTGGCCCAGTCAACTGGTGATTTCACCCGCGATGAGCTGAAGAAGGACGTCAAACTGGCCTGGACTGACAAAGCCAAGGCTGAGATTGCGGCTGCAAAGGACGGCAGTCAGGAGTCAGGAGGCAGTAGTCAGCAGTCGGGAGGTGGTGGCAGTCAGAACGGCAGCAACAGTCAGACCGTGATGGCTCCACAGATCACCGGTACGACGCCGTTTGCCGAGAGCACACAGGTGAGCATCCAGGCTGAGCAGGGTGCGGAGGTCCGTTACACCACCGACGGCAGCACACCTACGGCTGAGAGCACGCTCTACAGCGAGCCCATCACCCTGAGCGACACGGCTACCGTGAAGGCCATCGCCATCTTGGGCGGTCAGAGCAGCGAGGTGGCTTCAGAGACCTTCACCAAGAGCGACGATGACGATGAGCGTCCGGGCGCAGGAGGGTAATCTCTTCCCCTCCTGAGTCAGGAGGGGTTAGGGGTGGTCTGAACGCGGGAAACTGTTCACTTCTTCAGACCCCCTCTAACTCCCCCTAACTTAGGGGGAGAAACAAAGACCCCCTCTGGCTCCCCCTGACTCAGGGGGAGAAAATGGGCGGAAATGGCTTTTTGTTGCGTATTTGCGTAAAAAAGTGACAAAAGATTTGTTTGTTACGAAGAATATGTGTACTTTTGCAGCCGAAAACGATAATAAAATCGAAAATCGTCAAAAGTAAATCGTAAATAATGAAGATGTTTAATCTAATTAGTGGCCTTATTATTATTCGACTGCAGGGAGCGGTCGGAAGTGATTAGGCGTAGGTAAAATTATAAAATTAAAAGATTATAAAATTAAATAATGAAATACGAGCCCTTCTCACTTCCGAGTGCAGAGGGGCTTTTTAAGTGAAAAGTGAGAAGTGAAAAGTGAAAAGTGAAAAGTGAGAAGTGAAAAGTGAGAAGTGAAAAGTGAAGAGTGAAAAATTAAATCGTAAATAAAAAGATGGACAGACTTTACATTTTTGACACGACGCTGAGGGACGGTGAACAGGTGCCCGGATGCCAGCTGAACACGGTAGAGAAGATTCAGGTGGCGAAGGCTCTGGAGCAGTTGGGCGTCGATGTGATTGAGGCCGGATTCCCTGTGTCGAGTCCCGGCGACTTCAACTCGGTGATTGAGATCTCGAAGGCCGTGACGTGGCCCGTGATCTGTGCGCTGACGCGTGCGGTGGAAAGGGATATCGACGTGGCCTTCGAGGCGCTGAAGTATGCCAAGCACAAGCGCATACACACGGGTATCGGCACGAGCGACGAGCATATCCAGTTTAAGTTCAACTCCACCCGTGAGCGTATCCTCGAACAGGCCGTGGAGGCCACGAAGTACGCCAAGCGCTATGTGGACGACGTGGAGTTCTACTGTGAGGATGCGGGACGGACGGACAACGCGTATCTGGCGCAGGTGGTGGAAGCGGTGATCAAGGCCGGTGCCACGGTGGTAAACATCCCCGACACGACGGGCTACTGCCTGCCGCAGGAGTATCACGACAAGATCAAGTATCTGATAGAGCACGTGGACGGCATCGACCGTGCCATCATCTCCACGCATTGCCATAACGACTTAGGCATGGCGACGGCCAATTCGCTGAACGGCGTGATGGCGGGAGCGCGACAGGTGGAGGTGACCATCAACGGCATCGGCGAACGTGCGGGCAACACGAGTCTGGAGGAGATCGCGATGATCCTGAAGTGCCATAAGGGCCTCGGCATCGAGACGAACATCAACACGACGAAGATCTATCCGACGTCGAGGATGGTGTCGAGTCTGATGAACATGCCCGTGCAGCCGAACAAGGCCATCGTGGGCCGCAACGCCTTCGCACACTCCTCGGGCATCCATCAGGACGGTGTATTAAAAAATGTACACACGTATGAGATCATGGACCCGAAGGACGTGGGCATCGACGACAACTCGATCGTGCTCACCGCCCGCAGCGGACGTGCCGCCCTGAAGTACCGTCTGCACGTGAACGGCGTGGAACTGGAGGAGGAGAAGCTGGACAAGATCTACGAGAAGTTCCTGCAGCTGGCCGACCAGAAGAAGGAGGTGACGGATGCCGACGTGCTGATGCTCGCCGGAGCGGACATGGCCGAACAGCACGCCGTGAGACTCGACTTTCTGCAGGTGACCACGGGCAAGGGTGTTCGCAGTGTGGCCTCGATAGGTCTCGACATCAGCGGTCAGAAGTTCGAGGCTGCCGCCAGCGGAAACGGTCCTGTGGATGCCGCCATCAAGGCGCTGAAGAAGATTATCATGAAGCAGATGACGCTGAAGGAGTTCACCATCCAGGCCATCTCGAAGGGCTCGGACGACGTGGGAAAGGTACACATGCAGGTGGAGTACGACGGCTCGCTGTATTACGGCTTCGGTGCGAACACGGACATCGTCACGGCCAGCGTCGAGGCTTATATTGACTGTATTAATAAGTTTAAGAAAGATGAGTAATAGTTTACAGTTTACGGTTTACAGTTTACAGATGATTACTTCTATAGGCTCCATGTGCTGGGCTTGCAAGGTAATCAACTGTAAACCGTAAACTGTAAACCGTAAACAAAAAGAAAAAGGTATGAATACATTATTCGACAAAATTTGGGACAGGCACGTGGTGCAGGAGGTGGCGGACGGACCGACGCAGCTGTATATCGACAGGCTGTACTGTCATGAGGTGACGACGCCGCAGGCCTTCGACGGACTGAGGGCGAGGGGACTGAAGTGTTTCCGTCCGCAGCAGATCTTCTGCATGCCCGACCATAACACGCCCACGCACGATCAGGACAAACCGATTGCCGATCCTGTGGGCAAGAAACAGGTGGATGCGCTGGAGCGTAATGCCGCAGAGTTCGGACTGACGCACTTCGGGATGTTCTCGAAGGACAACGGCATCATCCACGTCGTGGGGCCTGAGAAGGGTCTGAGTCTGCCGGGTATGACCATCGTCTGCGGTGACTCACATACCTCGACGCACGGTGCGATGGGTGCTGTGGCTTTCGGCATCGGCACCTCGGAGGTGGAGATGGTGCTGGCCTCGCAATGCATTCTCCAGCAGAAGCCGAAGTCGATGCGGATTTCGATCAACGGCAGGTTAGGGAAGGGCGTGACGGCGAAAGACGTGGCGCTCTATCTGATGGCGCAGCTGACGACCTCCGGGGCCACGGGGTACTTCGTGGAGTATGCCGGTGACGTGGTGCGCGAGATGTCGATGGAAGGCCGTCTGACGCTCTGTAACCTCTCGATAGAGATGGGTGCCAGAGGTGGTTTCGTGGCGCCTGACGAGACGACGTTTGCGTATCTGAAAGGCCGTGAGTATGCCCCGAAGGGGGAGGACTGGGAGAAGACCGTAAGCTATTGGAAGACGTTGAAGAGCGGCGATGACGCTGTGTTTGATAAGGAGCTGGTTTTCAGCGCAGAAGATATCGAACCGAGAATCACTTATGGAACCAATCCGGGGATGGGGATAGGGATTACGGAAAAGATTCCTGGGAGTCAGGAGTCGGGAGTCAGGAGTCTGGAGAAGGGAGTCAGGAGTCAGGAGAGGGCGCTTGAATATATGGGATTCGAGGCCGGGCAGAAGTTGTTGGGCACGAAGGTGGACTATGTGTTCCTCGGGGCCTGTACGAACGGCCGTATCGAAGACTTCCGGGCGTTTGCCTCGATCGTGAAGGGACGTAAGAAGGCTGAAGATGTGGTGGCGTGGCTGGTGCCAGGCTCGTGGGCTGTGGACAAGCAGATCCGCGAGGAAGGTCTCGACAAGGTGCTGGCTGAGGCTGGCTTTGAGATCCGACAGCCGGGATGTTCCGCGTGTCTGGCGATGAACGACGACAAGGTGCCTGCCGGGAAGCTCGCCGTGTCTACCTCTAACCGTAACTTCGAAGGTCGTCAGGGTCCCGGTGCCCGTACCGTCCTCGCATCGCCCCTCACCGCCGCTGCTGCCGCCGTCACAGGTGTGATTACAGATCCTAGAGAATTAATTTAGCAACGGACGACAGGACTAAAGGACTTTATCCTAAAAACAGTATACAGAAAGAAAAAAGTCCTAAAGTCGTGTAGTCCGTTGCAAAAAATAAAGAATATGAAACAGAAGTTTGACGTAATAACGAGTACCTGTGTGCCGCTGCCGTTGGAGAATGTGGACACAGACCAGATCATACCCGCACGCTTCCTGAAGGCAACGACGAGGGAGGAGAGCTTTTTCGGAGATAACCTGTTCCGCGACTGGCGCTATCAGGCCGACGGCACGCTGAACAAGGACTTTGTGTTGAACGATCCCACCTACGGCGGCTGTATCCTCGTGGCAGGCAAGAACTTCGGCTCGGGGTCGAGTCGTGAGCATGCCGCCTGGGCCATCGCAGGCTATGGCTTCCGCGTGGTCATCAGCAGCTTCTTCGCCGATATCCACAAGAACAATGAGCTGAATAATTTCGTATTGCCTGTGCAAGTGAGCGAGGATTTCCTCGCTGAGCTCTTTCAGAGTATTCAGAGCAATCCGAGTACTCTGATTAAAGTCGATCTCCCCAATCAGACAGTCACAAACCTCTCTACCGGCCGTAGCGAGCACTTCGATATCAACGGCTATAAGAAGCATTGCCTGATGAACGGCCTCGACGACATTGACTTCCTGATGGAGAACCAAAACAAGACGGAACAATGGGAACAGCTGAACAAGTAGGACAGTACAAGCGTCTGCAGCCGTTTGTGGAGATCATGGACTCCACGTTGCGCGACGGTGAGCAGACCAGCGGCGTGAGCTTCCTGCCTCACGAGAAACTGATCATCGCCCGTATGCTGCTCAGCGACCTGAACGTTGACCGTATCGAGGTGGCTTCGGCGAAGGTGTCGGAAGGTGAGAAGGAAGCCGTGAGCATGATTTGCCGCTATGCTGCGAAGGTGGATATGCTCAGTAGGGTGGAGGTCTTAGGATTCATCGACGGCGGACAGAGCATCGACTGGATAGACTCCTGTGGCTGTAAAACCGTGAACCTGCTGGCGAAAGGCTCGCTGCGCCATTGTCAGGAGCAGTTGAAGAAGACCCCTGAGGAGCATATCGACGACATCATCGGAGCGGTGAGGTACGCCCGGCAGAAACGGATGACCGTGAACCTTTACCTCGAAGACTGGTCGAACGGTATGAAAGAATCGCCGTTCTATGTCTATCAGGTGATGGACGCCCTCTGCGACATCGGCATCCGGCGGTTTATGCTGCCCGACACATTAGGCATCATGAATCCCCTGCAGTGTATCGAGTACTTCCGGAAGATGATCAAGCGCTATCCTGATACGCACTTCGACTTCCATGCCCACAACGACTACGACCTCGCCGTGTCGAACTCTCTCGCTGCTGCCCTGAGCGGGGCGAAAGGTCTGCATGTGACGGTAAACGGTCTGGGGGAGCGCTGCGGCAATGCCCCGTTGTCGAGTGTGCAGGTGATTCTGAAGGACCAGTTCAATGCCAAGACCAATATCCGCGAAGACAAGCTCAACGACATCTCCCGTATGGTGGAGAGTTATAGCGGCATCGCCGTCGCCCCGAACCAGC
Organism: uncultured Prevotellaceae bacterium; assembly: GCA_902776545.1. Taxonomy (GTDB): domain Bacteria; phylum Bacteroidota; class Bacteroidia; order Bacteroidales; family Bacteroidaceae; genus Prevotella. Next base: position 9,527 of record CACYQO010000072.1, read on the forward strand.
CCATCATCGGCGATAACGTGTTTACGCAGGTGGCGGGTGTGCATGCCGACGGCGACAAGAAGAGCGGACTCTATCAGAACGCCCTCGTGCCGGAGCGTTTCGGACGCCGGAGGGAGTACGATCTGGGTAAAAACAGCGGCAAGGCGAACATCGCCAAGAACCTGGAGGAACTCGGTCTGGAACTCACGCCGGAACAGACGCGACGCGTGACGCAGCGCATCACAGAACTGGGTGACAAGAAGGAGCGCGTGACCAAAGACGACCTGCCCTTCATCGTGAGCGATGTGCTGAAGCATGATGCCCCCGAGGACAAGGTGAAGTTGGTGAGTTATGTGGTATCCACGGCCTACGGTCTGAAGCCCGGAGCGAACATCAAGGTGGAGATCAACGGTCAGGCTTATGAGGCTTCGGCAACGGGCGACGGTCAGTATGACGCCTTCGTGAAGTCATTGAGGTATATCTATAAGAAGTACCTGAACCGTACGTTCCCCATCCTCGAGAACTACGCCGTCACCATCCCGCCGGGTGGCCGTACCGACGCCCTCGTGCAGACGGTCATCACGTGGAATGACAACGGCAAGATTCTCCGTACCCGTGGCCTCGATGCCGACCAGACGGAGGCTGCCATCAAGGCTACGTTTAAGATGCTGAACATCTTTGAAAATGAACAGAAAAATGAATTATAATCAGCAACGGACAACAGGACTTAAGGACTTTATAAAAGAGTCGTGTTAGTCCTGTAGTCCGTTGCAAAATAAAAAAAACTATGAAACTTAAAATTGCGATTCTCGCGGGCGATGGTATCGGACCGGAGATTATGAAACAAGGTGTGGCTGTGCTCGACGCTGTGGCAAAGAAGTGCGGACACGAGTTTGAATACGAGGAGGCCATCTGTGGTGCCCATGCCATCGAAGAGGTGGGCGATCCTTATCCCGACAGCACCCACGAGGTGTGTATGAAGGCCGACGCCGTGCTGTTTGCCGCTGTGGGAGACCTGAAGTACGACAACAATCCCACGCTGAAGATCCGTCCTGAGACAGGTCTGCTGGCGATGCGTAAGAAGCTCGGACTGTTTGCGAATGTACGTCCTGTGGCTACGTTCGACTGTCTGTTGCACAAGTCTCCCCTGAAAGAGGAACTGCTGCGTGGTGCCGATTTCGTGGTGATCCGCGAACTGACGGGCGGCATGTATTTCGGCGAGAAATATCAGGACAACGACAAGGCCTACGATACCGACATCTACACCCGTCCTGAGATCGAACGCATCCTGAAGGTGGCCTTCGAGATGGCGATGACGCGTCGTAAGCACCTGACGGTCGTTGACAAGGCGAACGTGCTGGCTTCCAGTCGTCTGTGGCGTCAGATCGCCAAAGAGATAGAACCCCATTATCCCGAGGTGACGACCGACTACATGTTCATCGACAATGCCTCGATGCGTGTGCTGACGGAGCCCCGGTTCTTCGATGTCATCGTGACGGAGAACACCTTCGGCGACATCCTCACCGACGAGACCTCGTGTATCACAGGCTCTATGGGTTTGCAGCCATCGTCATCATTAGGTGAGCACACCCCGTTGTTCGAGCCTGTTCACGGTTCTTGGCCGCAGGCAGCAGGACAGAACATCGCCAATCCCCTGGCACAGATCCTCTCTGCCGCAATGCTGCTCGAGCACTTCGGCCTGAACAAGGAGGGTGCCCTTATCCGTGATGCCGTGAATGCCTCGCTCGATGCCAATGTCCGCACGCCGGAGATTCAGGTGGAAGGCGGAGCTAAGTATGGCACCCGTGAGGTAGGAGAGTGGATCGTTGATTATATAATTAGGAATTAGAAATTAGGAATTAGAAATTAGAAATTAGAAATTAGGAATTAGGAATGAGGAATTATGATATCTTCTATAGGCGGATAATGCGGTGTGAGAATTCCAGCGGATGGTTGATTATGCGTGAGATTTTTGGCGGGTGGATGACACGGTCTGGAATTATAGGGTGCAGGTTCTGGGCTTGCATGGTAATCATAATTTCTAATTTCTCATTCCTAATTCCTAATTTGGCTGCGCAAACGCGCAGCCAGTGGCGTGATTCCCTCGAGGTGCTGAATAGCCAGTTGCGGCAGCATCCGAATGACGTAAACCTCAGGCTGCTGAAGGCTGAGGCGAATGTTAATCTGGAGGAGTGGGACTATGCCCTGGCGGAGTACGGCCGTATCCTGAGGGCTGACGAACGGAACCTCGCGGCGCTCTTCTTCCGGGCATACGTCCATGAGAAGCAGCGCCACTATACCGAGGCGAAGGCCGACTACGACGCCTTCCTCGCCATCGAGCCTCTGCACCTGGAGGCCCGCTTGGGACTGGCGCATGTGTTGCAGAAGATGGGCAAGAAGAAGGATGCCGCAGACGAGCTGAACCATATCGTGCAGATGTTCCCCGACAGCGCCGATGCCTATGCTGCCCGTGCGGCTTTTGAGACGGAACAGCAGCAGTACGATGTGGCCGCTTATGACTGGGGCGAAGCCGCACGTCTTCGTCCAGACAATGTTGACTACACGATCTCAAAAGTCGATGTCTTGCTCCGTCTTGGCCGTAAGCGTGAAGCCCGTGAAGCCCTTGATGATCTGGTCTCTAAAGGCACGCCCCGAGGTATCCTGAAAGAATGGTATGACCGAATAAAGTGACAATAATAACCTTACATAAAGAGATGATGAAATTAAAGTATTTTTTGTATGCCCTGCTGACTTTACTGATTGTCAGCTGTAGTACCGTAGACAATCCCACTGTCAATCCGGAACCCCAGATACCGTCATACCGCGATATCCTGGCCAGACTTGACTGGGGCACAGATACAACATTTGTCTATGGACATAAGACACCCGACGTGGATGCCGTCACCTCGGCACTATCATACGCCTCGCTCATGCGTGCCCTTGGCTATAACTGTAAGGCGAAAGTCTCAACCCCTACCAATAGGGAGACGGCCTATATTTCCGATCGGCTTGGCTTCGCACTGCCCGAACTGAAGAGTTCGGTGGCGGCAGGCACACGACTGATCCTGACCGACCACAGCGACTATGCCCAATGCGTGGATGGTGCCAAGGAGGCCAGGATCCTCCAGAAGATCGACCATCATATCGAGGGTGACATCGCCGATGCCACCATACCTTATGTGAGGCGTGAGATGGTAGGTTCCACCTGTACCATCATCTTCGGCTGCTTTAACGAATTGGGGGTTCCAATCGATGACGAGTCGGCCAGGATTATGCTGGCAGGTATTGTCTCCGATACCCGCAACCTTACCAAAACCACCACGAAAGGTGTCGATTCCACGGCATGGAAAGCACTCGTCTCACAGTTACGGTTGGAAGACCAGATTGCAGAGATCAACCGCGGGATGGAAGAGGCTGCGTACAACTACGACGGCATGACCGATGCTGAGATTCTGCTCTCCGACTACAAAGACTATGAGATCGGCGAGCATCTGATTGGCTTCGGCAGTCTGGTATGCAAGGAGACAGAGATGGATGCCTTTATCACCCGTATGTTGGCCGTGATGCCCGAGGTGATGAAACAGAAAGGGCGTGACATGATCTTTGCGAAGATAGACAACCTGATTCCTAATACAGATAAAAGCGAAAGTGCCTCCCCTTATATGGAGGAAGGCACTTATTTCATTTATTATGGCGAGGGTACGAAGGCTTTGGCAGAGTCGATCTTCGGCACTTCCTTGCGGGATGGCGTTACTTATACAAAGGAAAACCTGTCGCGCAAGCAGATTGTGCCGCTCATTACTGAAAAGCTGAAATAGCCACTTGGCTTCTCTCTTGTCGCTGATTTGTTAATATTTTGCTGCAAATTTGCTAAAATCTCCCGAAATAGTTGGCTATTTGGGAGATTTAGTGTAATTTTGCAGCTAATTTCCGGAAATAAATACATACTTATATGAAAGAATCCTATAAACATCCATTGAGGAGTGCCGTCTGTACGGAAGGCAGACGTATGGCAGGTTCCCGTGCCCTGTGGGTGGCCACAGGCATGAAGCATGAGCAGTTCGGTAAGCCGATCATCGCCGTCGTCAACTCCTTCACCCAGTTCGTTCCTGGTCATACCCATCTCCACGAGATCGGTCAGATCGTGCGTGAAGAGATTGAGAAGATGGGCTGTTATGCCGCAGAGTTCAATACCATCGCCATCGACGACGGCATCGCCATGGGTCACGACGGCATGCTCTATTCGCTGCCCTCGCGTGACATCATCGCCGATAGCGTGGAATATATGGTCAATGCCCATAAGGCTGATGCGATGATCTGCATCTCCAACTGCGACAAGGTGACGCCGGGCATGCTGATGGCATCCATGCGACTGAATATCCCGACGGTGTTCTGTTCGGGTGGTCCGATGGAGGCTGGTAAATGGCGTGGCGAGAATGCCGACCTGATCACGGCCATGGTGAAGGGTGGTGATCCGACGGTGAGCGATGAGGAACTGGCAGAGATTGAACAGTGCGCCTGTCCGGGCTGTGGTGCCTGCTCTGGTATGTTTACGGCCAACTCTATGAACTCGTTGACAGAGGCCATCGGTCTGTCGTTGCCCGGCAATGGCAGTATTTTGGCTACCCACAAGAACCGCGTCCAGCTGTTCCGTGATGCTGCACAGCTCATCGTGAAGAACGCGCTGAAATATTATAAGGAGGGTGACGATAGCGTACTGCCCCGTAGCATCGCTACGCGTGATGCCTTCCTGAATGCTATGACACTCGACATTGCGATGGGTGCCTCGACGAATACCGTACTGCACCTGTTGGCCGTAGCACAGGAGGCAGAGGTAGACTTCAATATGAAGGATATCGACGCCCTGTCGCGCAAGGTGCCCTTCCTCTGCAAACTCGCACCCAACTGGCAGAAATACTCCATTCAGGAGGAGAACCGCGCTGGTGGTATCCTGGGCATCCTGGGTGAATTGGCCAAGGGTGGACTGCTCCATCTCGACTGCAAGCGCGTCAATGGCGCAACGCTGGGCGAAGACATCCAGAAATATTGCATCACCGGCGAGACCATCGATCCCGAGGCTGAGCGCATCTATCGCAGTGCCCCCGGTGGTAAGTTCTCTACCGTGATGGGATCGCAGGATGCACAGTGGGAAACGCTCGATACCGACCGTGCCGAGGGTTGTATCCGCGATATCGAACATGCCTATACGAAGGATGGCGGTATGGCCGTGCTCTTCGGCAATATCGCGCAGGACGGCTGTGTGGTGAAGACTGCTGGTGTCGATGAAAGCCTCTGGCACTTCGAGGGTCCTGCCGTATGCTTCGATTCTCAGGAAGACGCCTGTGAGGGCATCCTCGGCGGTAAGGTGAAGAGTGGCGACTGCGTGGTCATCACCCACGAAGGTCCGAAGGGAGGTCCTGGTATGCAGGAGATGCTTTATCCCACGAGCTATATCAAATCGATGCACCTCGGCAAGGAGTGTGCGCTGATCACCGACGGCCGTTTCTCTGGAGGCACATCCGGTCTCTCCATCGGTCATATCTCTCCCGAGGCTGCCAACGGCGGCAACATCGGTAAGATCAAGGACGGTGACATCATCGTGATCGACATCCCCTCACGCTCCATCAACGTGAAGCTCTCCGACGAAGAACTCGCCGCCCGTCCCCAGCAGCCCTTGAAGCGCAACCGCGTGGTCTCCAAGGCCCTCCGAGCCTACGCCCAAAGCGTCGCCTCTGCCGACAAGGGTGGAATAAGGATTATTAATGAGTAATGAGTAATGAGTAAAGAGTAATCATAATTACTAATTTCTAATTCTAAAGAAGATGAGAGATAGAATTACTGGATCGAAGGCGCTGATGCGGGCGCTGCAGGCCGAGGGCGTGAAGACCATCTTGACGCGCTCTTCGACTACACACGAGGCGAGAAGAAATGTTTCGACCATATCCTGGTGCGCCACGAGCAAGGCGCCACCCATGCTGCCGAGGGCTATGCCCGAGTATCCGGTGAGGTGGGTGTGGCCCTGGTCACCAGCGGTCCCGGTGTGACGAACACCCTCACGGGTATTGCCGATGCGATGCTCGACTCCACGCCGATCGTTGTCATCGCCGGACAGGTGCCCATCTCGGCACTCGGTACCGATGCTTTCCAGGAGGTGGACCTCGTGGGTGTGTCGCAACCCATCTCGAAGTGGAGTTATCAGATCCGTCACGCCGAAGACGTGTCGTGGGCCGTCAGCCGTGCCTTCTACATCGCCCGTACGGGCCGTCCCGGACCTGTTGTGCTCGACTTTGCCAAGAACGCCCAGGTGGAGGAGATCGACTACAATCCGCAGAAGGTCCGCTTCATCCGTTCCTACGTGCCTTATCCCAAGCTCGATGCCGAGGCTGTTCGCCAGGCTGCAGAGCTTATCAACAATGCCAAGAAACCCTTGGCACTCGTGGGGCAGGGTGTGGAACTGGGTAATGCCCAGAGCGAACTGAAGGCCTTCCTCGAGAAAGCCGATATCCCCGCAGGCCGTACGATGCTCGGACTCTCCGCCTTGCCCTCCAACCATCCGCTGAACGCCGGTATGCTGGGCATGCACGGCAACTACGCCGTGAACATGAAGGAGCAGGAGTGCGACGTGCTCATCGCCATCGGCATGCGCTTCTCCGACCGTGTGACGGGTAACCTGAAGACCTACGCCAAGCAGGCGAAGATCATCCACCTCGACATCGACCACAGCGAGATCGACAAGAACGTGAAGACCGACGTGGCGGTGATTGCCGACTGTAAGGAATCGTTGCCTGCTATCACGGCCTTGCTGAACAATAACAGTCATCAGGAGTGGCGCGACTCTTTCAAGCCGCTCAACGAGAAGGAACGTGAGAAAGTCATCGAGCCAGCCATCCATCCGAAGGAGGGTCCGTTGCTGATGGGTGAGGTCGTTCATGCGGTGGCCATACAGGCACCTGACGATGCTATTCTCGTGACGGATGTCGGTCAGAATCAGCTCTTTGCGACGCGTTACTTCAAGTATCACCACAGGCGCAGCATCTGCACCAGCGGTGGTCTCGGCACGATGGGCTACGGTATGCCAGCCGCCATCGGCGCCACCTTCGCTGCCCCAGAGCGCACCGTCTGCTGTTTCATGGGTGACGGCGGTTTCCAGATGTGTATCGAGGAACTCGGCACCATTATGGAACAGAAGGCTCCCGTGAAGATGATCGTCATGAACAACCACTACCTCGGCAACGTGCGCCAGTGGCAGGATATGTTCTGGCTGCGTCGCAAGTCATTCACGAAGATGATGAATCCCGACTACGGACCCATCGCCCAGGGTTACGGCATCCCTTATCAGGCTGTCACTGACCGCAAGGATCTTGCTGATGCCGTCACGCGGATGCTCACCACCGACGGACCTTTCATCCTCGAATGTACCATCCGCGAAGAAGACAACGTGCTGCCCATGACGCCCCCGGGAATGGATATCGATAAAATGATGCTGGAAATATAAAAATATGGAAGAGAAGAAACTTTATACTTTGCTGGTGTATTCCGAGAACGTGGCCGGTATTCTGAACCAGGTCACGGCCGTCTTCACCCGCCGTCAGGTGAACATCGAGAGCCTCAATGTGTCGGCCTCGAGCATCCCCGGCGTGCATAAGTACACCATCACCGCCTGGAGCAATGAGGACCAGATCATCAAGATCGTCCGTCAGATAGAGAAGAAGATCGACGTGGTGAAGGCGAACTACTTCACCGACGACCAACTCTTCATCCGTGAGTCCGGACTCTACAAGCTCGCCACGGAGAAGGTTCTGGCCAATCCAGAGATATCCCGTACCGTCCGCCGTTTCGATGCCCATATCATCGAGGTGAACCCCACCTACACGATTGTCATGAAGCACGGCATCACCGAGGACATCATCTCGCTCTACCGCGCCCTCGACACGTTCGGATGTGTGCTGCAGTACACCCGTTCCGGACGTATCGCCGTCACCCGTGGCATGCAGGAGCAGGTCAGCGAGTTCCTGGAACAAAGAGAGAAAGAAGTTTAGTTCTTTTGTTTATAGTTTAAAGTTTATAGTTTATAGATGATTACATTTAGAAACAGATGGGCGAGGGTAGCGGTGTTGGCATTCTCCTTCCTCTTTCCTCCTTCCTCCTTCCTCGAAATCAACGCCCAACGCTACGTCGGCGGCGACATCTCTTTGTTGCCCCAGTATGAGAAATATGAAGTGCCGTATTATGATGCGGATGGCAAGAAGATCGACGACGTGTTACAATACCTGAAGAGTGAGGCCGTCGGATGGAATGCCCTGCGCGTGCGTCTGTTCGTCAATCCTACGCCCAGTCTCGACAATAATGACCCTGCCATCTGTCAGGATCTGGATTATGTCATCAGCCTCGGCAAGCGCATCAAGGAGGCTGGCTTCGCCTTTATGCTCGATTTCCATTACAGCGACGTGTGGGCAGACCCCAGCAAACAATGGACGCCCGTAGAGTGGCAGTCGCTGAACGACGAGCAGCTCCAAAGCAAACTCTATGAATATACTAAGGACTGCCTGACGAAACTCGTAGAAGCTGGAGCTGCACCCGACCTCATCCAGACAGGCAATGAGATTTCCTACGGTATGCTATGGGGCAAGAAGGGCACCAACGACAACCGTTGCTACGGTGATTCTCCGGCAGCAAACTGGAACCGCTTCATCGCTCTGCTGAAGCAGGCAACGAAGGCGTGTCGCGAGGTTTGTCCTGATGCGAAGGTCATCATTCACACAGAGCGTACGGGTACGCCTGAGTCTGTGATGGACTTCTGTAAACGGATAGCCGATGTGGACTACGACATCGTCGGACTCTCTTACTATCCCTTCTGGCACAAGAACCTGGAGACACTCTCAAAGACACTCAACCTGTTGGCAGAGAACTATCCTGAGAAGCCGGTGCAGATTGTCGAGACGGCCTATTATTATCAATGGAAACCTTCGACAGGCCTTAACTGGAACTCTTTCACCACCTGGCCAGACACTCCAGAAGGACAGCTGGCCTTCGTTCGTGACCTTATCGCCGAGCTGAAGAACCATCCCAATGTGAATGGCCTCTATTGGTGGTTCCCGGAGGAGAACGGCAATGGCCCCAATAAGTCCATCCTTAACGGCTGGCTGAATCGTGGCCTGTGGGATAACGATTCCCATCGTGCCCTGCCTGCCCTTTACGAACTCAAGGCCTTCGCCGATGACCCCTCCGCCATCGTCCCTTTTCTGAATGATCGGGTGGGAGAGCGTGACGACTGGTACACCCTCCAAGGCCTCCGCCTCCCCTCGAAACCCTCACGCCCCGGATTATATATCAATGGTGGTCGCAAAGTTCTCCTCCGCTAATCATCGCTCTTGAGTAATCATAAAGTTCAAAGTTCAAATCTCAAAGTTCAAAGTGAATAAAATCGGAACCTACGAATTTCTTGCCGAGCCCTTCCACTGCGACTTCTCGCAGCACCTCTTTATGGGCCACCTCGGCAACCACATGCTCAATGCCGCCGACTTCCATTCCTCGGCTCGTGGCTTCGGCATGAAATATCTGTTGACTATCAACCGCTCGTGGGTGCTCTCGCGCCTCGCCATCGAGATGGACGAGATGCCTGTACAATACACCAAGTTCAATGTCGAGACGTGGGTGGAATCTGCCATGCGCTACTTCACCTCCCGTAACTTCCGCGTTGTCGGCGAGGATGGTAAAGTGTATGGCTACGGCCGTTCCATCTGGGCGATGATCGACACAGAGACGCGCCAGCCCACCGACATCTTCGCCATCGACAACGGCGCCATCAACAACTGGATTGTCAAAGACAAGGAGTGTCCCATCGACAAGGGCGGTCGTGTAAAGATGTCCGACGATGCCACGTTCGTCCGCACCATCGACACCCACTACAACGATGTCGATATCAATGGCCACATCAACTCTGTCAAATACATCGAGCACATCCTCGACCTCTGGCCCATCGACTGGTACCGCACCCACCGCATCCGTCGTTTCGAGATCGCCTACGTCGCCGAAGCCCACGCCGGAGATCAGCTTTCCTTTTTTAAGGAGTCAGGAGTCGGGAGTCAGGAGTCAGGAGTCGGAAGTCAGGAGTCAGGAGTCGGGAGTCAGGAGACAGTAGACATTTCTCGCGCCTCCGCGCCCCCGTACCCCCGTACCTCCGTTTTCAACATCCGAATCACCAAATCCTCTCCCGACGGTCCCGTCGAAGTCTGCCGTAGTAAGGTTATCTTTGCTGCTACAGAATAATCAACGCACTTTTGTAATCATAAAGCTCAAAGTTCAAAGTCCAATGTCCATGTCTCCTACCGAATTACGTAATTCTCGCCTGGCCGAGCGCATGATCAAGAATCTTGCCCGTCGTAACATGCAGGCATTCTACTGCCCGACAGCCCAAGAGGCTGTCAGCAAAGTGTTGGAACTCATCCCCGCTGGCAGCAGCGTCACCTGGGGCGGCTCTATGACCATCCGCGACATCGGCATTCCCGACGCCCTCCGTGCCAAGGGCTGTTACGATGTGCTTGACCGTGACCTTGTCGAAGGCGACGAGGCGAAGGTGCAGATGTACGTCCGTGCCTTCACCACCGATGTCTATCTCTCCAGCGCCAATGCCATCTCCGAAGACGGCGTCATCGTCAACATCGACGGCAACGGCAACCGTGTCGCCGCCATCACCTGGGGTCCGAAGAAAGTTATCTTCATTATCGGCATCAACAAGGTCGCCCAGACCGTAGAGGCAGCCCTCGCCCGTGCCCGCAGCACCGCTTCGCCCATCAACGCTGCCCGTTTCGACATCAAGACACCCTGTCAGACCGATGGTGTCTGCCACAACTGCAACTCCCCCGAGAGCATCTGCAACTACGTCCACTTCCTCCGCAACTCCCCCCGAGGCAAGCACACCGTCATCCTCGTCGGTGAACCCCTCGGCTACTAAACCAATATATACACAATAAAGAGCGACCGCCAAATGACGGTCGCTCTTTTCTTAATAAATTTATTTTAGTTCACCGTAAAGTCGAAGGATTGGAGATCTTTGTCGAGCGAGGAGGTGCCGTAAAGGATCTGGTAACGGCCGGGCTTGACGGAGAGCTCATCGATTATCTCGTTGTAGTATTCGAAGGCCTCGCCGTCGAGGGTGATGGTGGCCTTCTGCGTTTCACCGGGGGCGAGGGAGAGTTTCTGGAAACCCTTCAGCGCCTTGATGGGAGCGCCTGTATCGTCGAGAGCCTTGACATAGACCTGTACGGTCTCGGTGCCGGAGCACTTGCCTGTGTTGGTGACAGGCACGGTGATGGTGACCTTACCATCGGCCTTCATCGAGGACTTGGAGAGCTTACCCTTTCCGACAGCGAAGGTGGTGTAGGAGAGACCGTAACCGAAGGCGTACTGCGGCTGGCCGGTGAAGTAACGGTAGGTGCGGTTCTTCATCGAATAGTCGAGGAAGTCGGGCAGATCGTCGTTAGAACGGTAGAACGTGACGGGCAGCTTTCCGCCGGGGTTGTAGTCGCCGAAGAGTACCTCAGCGAGGGCCTTCGAGCCTCCCTGGCCAGCATACCAAGCCTGCAGCAGGGCATCGTACTCTCCCTCGACGCTGCCGAAGGCGATGGCGGAGCCGGAGCAGTTGACGAAGATGACGGGCTTACCCGTGGTGTGCATGGCGCGGACGAGCATCTGCTGCACCTTCGGCAGTTCGATGTCGGCCTTGTCGCCACCTTCTCCCTCCATCTGGGCAGAGATACCGCCGATGATGATGATGGCATCGGCAGCGCTCACTTCCTTGGCGAGGTCGGTGAAGTCGGCGAGGATACGCTCGCAGATGTCACCACGGAGCATGGCGAACTGTCCGTTGCCGTGACGGTATTCGATCTCCACATCGTAGGTCTTGCCGGCCTCGACGGGAAACGACTTGTATTCGGGCTTCCGTCCGAAGCCGAAGAAACGACGGCCACCGGGCTTGCCTTCTTCGACCACCTCACCGTTCACCTTTAAGATATAGCCGTTGTCGGTGGTCAGCGTGTATTTCATCTCACCGGTGAAGGTGGACTTGTACTGACCGCTGATGCGTACGGAGAGCGAGTCGCGGCTGACACCCTGCGCAAAGCCCCAGGCACCGAAGGTGGAGAAGTTGAGTTCGTTGTAATAGTCGGTCTTGGCGGGTTCGCCCTCGAGTTCGCGGTTGTTCCAGAATTCGACTTTTACGCCCTTGCCGTCGTTGAAGTCCTGCAGGTGGTGGATGGTGCTGTATTCGTCGTTAAGCTCGCAGGCTTTCTGATAGATGATCTTCGTGTCGGGCAGGGCGGCGCGGATGCCGTCGAGCAGCGAGTGGGTGTGGGCCTCGGTGGGCGTACCGCCGTAGTTACCGTTGAGCAGGGCGGCATCGTCGGCGTTAGGTCCTACGACGGCCAGCGTCTTGATGGTCTTGGAGAGGGGGAGCACACCGCCTTTGTTCTCCAGCAGCACCATTGACTCTCGGGCTGCCTGGGTGGCGAGGGCGTCGAAGGCTTCAGAGCTGATGACTTCGGGGCCGAGGTTTGCCCAGGGGAGCATGTCGGCGGGATCAAACATACCGAGTTCGAAACGGCCCGTGAGCGACTTGCGCAGGTGCTGGTCGAGCACTTCCTCCTTGATGAGGTTCTTCTGCAGGGCCTCAGTGAGTACCATGAAGACCTTGCCGCACTCGAGGTCGGTGCCGTTGAGCACAGCGTCGACGGAGGCGGAGAGGCCGTCTTTGTGCGTCTCGTGCTGGCCGCGGTTGAAGAAGTTGTTGATGGCGTCGCAGTCGGTGAGCACGATGCCGTCGTAGCCCCATTTGTTGCGCAGAATGTCGATGAGCAGGCGGTCGCTGGTGCAGCAGGGTTTGCCCTCGAAACGCTGGTAGGCGCACATCACCTCACGCACGTCGGCCTTCTTCACCAGTGCCTTGAAAGCGGGGAGGTAGGTCTCCCAGAGGTCGCGGTTGGTGGGTTCTACGTTCATCGAGTGGCGCAGAGGTTCTGGACCGCTGTGTACGGCGTAATGTTTGGCACAGGCATGGGTCTTGAAATAGTGCTTGTCGTTGCCCTGCATGCCGAGGACGGTCTGCACGCCGAGGACGGCGTTCATGTAGGGATCCTCACCGCAGGTCTCCTGACCGCGTCCCCAGCGGGGATCACGGAAGATGTTCACGTTCGGGCACCAGAAGGTGAGTTCGGGATTGCCGGGATAGTAGATGACGCCCATGGGCACGTTGAACAACTTAGAGTCGTTGTGGTCGGTGCGGTTCCAGTTGGCACGGGCCTCGTCGCTCACGGCAGAGAACACGTCGAAAATGAGCTTCTCGCTGAAGGCTGCTGCCATGCCGATGGGCTGGGGGAAGACGGTGTAGCCGCCCTGGCGCACGCCGTGGCAGGCCTCACTCCACCAGTTGTAGGAGGGGATGCCGAGACGGTCGATGGAAACAGACTTGTTCATCATCAGTCCGACCTTCTCCTCGGGAGTGAGCATCGAGATGAGGTTCTCCACACGTTCAGCCGTCGGCAGCTGTGGGTTCTGCCACGGGTACTTTTGCTGGGCCGAGGCGCTGAGCGTCAGCGTGGCCAACAGGATCATAAACAATAATTTCTTCATATCAATAATAAGTTATTTGTCAGTTGTCGCTCTATTAAATGGTTGATTGCGCTGCAAAGTTAATCAATTATTTCTAAACTCGCATGTTTTTTGGCAAAAAATATTTGGCTTTTTGCTTTCTTATTTGTACCTTTGCAACCGAATTTAAAAGTATAACATTAAAAATAACGCTTATTATGGCAGAAATGAATTTCGGTGGCGTGATGGAAACAGTAGTCACCAGCAAGGAGTTCTCTTTGGAGAAAGCACGTGAAGTATTGAAGAATGAGACGATCGCCGTGATCGGTTACGGTGTGCAGGGACCTGGTCAGGCCTGTAACCTGCGCGACAACGGTTTCAACGTGATTGTCGGTCAGCGTCAGGGTAAGACCTATGACAAGGCTGTGGCTGACGGATGGGTTCCCGGTGAGACGCTGTTCTCTATCGAGGAGGCAGCCGAGAAGGGTACAATCCTCTGCATGCTTCTGAGCGACGCTGGTCAGATTCAGCAGTGGCCCGTCATCAAGAAATATCTGAAGCCCGGTAAGACGCTGTATTACTCTCACGGCTTCGCCATCAACTGGAGTGACCGCACGGGTGTGATTCCTCCTGCAGACGTTGATGTAATCATGGTGGCTCCTAAGGGTAGTGGTACTTCTCTTCGCACGATGTTCTGCGAGGGTCGCGGCCTGAACTGCTCGTATGCCGTGTATCAGGATGCTTCCGGCAAGGCTAAGGAGAAGACCATCGCCTTCGGTATCGGTATCGGTGCAGGTTATCTGTTCGAGACCACCTTCCAGCGTGAGGCTACCTCTGACCTCACCGGTGAGCGCGGAAGTCTGATGGGTGCCATCCAGGGATTGCTGCTGGCACAGTATGAGGTGCTCCGCGAGCACGGACACTCTCCCTCGGAGGCCTTCAACGAGACCGTTGAGGAGCTGACGCAGAGTCTTGGCCCGCTCTTCGGTGCGAAGGGTATGGACTGGATGTATGCCAACTGTTCGACTACCGCTCAGCGTGGTGCATTGGACTGGGCTCCCCGTTTCCACGATGCTATCAAGCCTGTGATGGAGTGGCTGTACTATTCAGTGCAGACGGGTAACGAGGCTCAGATCACCATCGATGCCAACTCGAAGCCCGACTACCGTGCGGGTCTGGAGAAGGAACTCGAGGCCATGCGTAATCAGGAGATGTGGCGCGCCGGCGAGACAGTGCGCAAGCTTCGTCCGGAGAATCAGGAAGTATAATGAGAAATGAGTAATGAGGAATGAGGAATGATGATAACCGGCCAAGCGTAGAAATAAGGGCATGCAAAGTAATCAACATTCCTCATTTCTCGTTTCTTATTCCTAATTTATAAAAAATGGGAAAATTAGTAATCAATTCGTATGATGAGTTCGCAGCCTATTTGGGACAGGAGTTAGGCGTATCAGACTGGCTGCAGATCGACCAAGACCGTATCAACCTCTTTGCCGATGCCACACTCGACCACCAGTGGATTCACGTCGATGTGGAAAGGGCGAAGGAGGAGAGCCAGTATCACAGCACCATCGCCCACGGCTACCTGACACTCTCCGTGCTGCCGTATCTGTGGGACCAGATCATCGAGGTGAACAATATCAAGATGCTCGTGAACTACGGTATGGACAAGATGCGCTTCGGACAGCCTGTGGTGACGGGTTCGCGTGTAAGGATGACCACGAAACTGCACAACATCCAGAACCTGCGCGGCATCTGCAAGGTGGAGATTGATTTCAAGATTGAGATAGAGGGACAGCGTAAGCCGGCACTCGAAGGCATCGCCTCGTTCCTATACTATTTTAAGTAAACAATACAATATGGGAGGATTCTTTGGAACCATATCTACAAAGTGTTGCGTCAACGACCTGTTCTACGGCACCGACTACAACTCACACCTCGGCACACGTCGCGCTGGACTGGTGACCTTCGATACCGAGAATGGCTTCAGCCGTAAGATCCATAATCTGGAGCGCGACTATTTCCGCTCGAAGTTCGAGGATGAGCTCGATTCGTTCTCGGGCCATCAGGGTATCGGTGTGATCAGCGATACCGATCCCCAGCCGATACTTGTGAACTCTCATTTGGGCCGTTATGCCGTGGTGACGGTGGCGAAGATCAACAACCTGGAAGAG
Organism: uncultured Prevotellaceae bacterium; assembly: GCA_902776545.1. Taxonomy (GTDB): domain Bacteria; phylum Bacteroidota; class Bacteroidia; order Bacteroidales; family Bacteroidaceae; genus Prevotella. The sequence goes on from CACYQO010000072.1 coordinate 25,264, forward strand.
GTGGCGCAGGAACTGCTGGACCGCCGCATGCACTTCAGCGAGTATTCTGCGAACACCATCAATCAGACGGAGCTCGTGGCACTGCTCATCAATATGGGTCGCACGTTCGTCGATGGCATCAATCTGGTGTATAAGAAGATTGAGGGTTCGTGCTCGATGCTCATTCTCACGGAGAAAGGTATCATCGCCGCCCGTGATTTCTTAGGCCGTACACCCATCGTGGTGGGAAAGAAGGAGGGAGCCTATGCTGTATCGAGTGAGACGACGAGTTTCCCGAACCTCGACTACCACCGTGTGAGAGACCTCGGTCCTGGTGAGATCGTGTATCTCACGGCTGACTCGATGGAGGTGCTGCAGGAGCCGTTCAAGAGAGAGCAGATCTGTTCGTTCCTCTGGGTGTATTATGGCTTCCCCGCCTCAGACTATAACGGCATCAACGTGGAGGCTGTGCGCGAAACGAACGGTAAGAAGATGGGTGAGATAGACGAGACGGAAGTGGACAGTGTCTGTGGTGTGCCTGACTCTGGTGTCGGTATGGCATTGGGTTATGCCGAGGGTAAGGGCGTGCCGTATAAGAGGAGTGTTCTGAAGTACACGCCGACATGGCCCCGTTCGTTCACACCTGGCAATCAGGAGCGACGTGCGCTGGTGGCAAAGATGAAACTCATTCCGAATCCCTCGCTACTGAAGGATCAGCGCGTGGTGTTCTGCGATGACTCCATTGTGCGTGGTACACAGCTGAAGGATAACGTGAGGACGTTCTTCGAGTATGGCGCCAAGGAGGTGCATTGCCGCATCTCGTGTCCGCCGCTGGTGTACGGTTGTCCGTTTATCGGCTTCACTACGTCGAAGAGTGATATGGAACTGATCACGCGTCGCATCATTAAGGACTTTGAGGGTGACGACAAGAAGAATCTCGAGAAGTATGCCCAGACGGATTCGCCGGAGTATAAAAGGATGGTGGCAGAGATTGCCAAGCGTCTGGGACTGACGACGCTGAAGTTCGCACGTCTGGAGGATCTCGTGGATGCTATAGGCATGCCGAAGTGCAAACTTTGTACGCATTGCTTTGATGGCAGCAGCTACTGTCACGAGTATGACAATGAGGACGAAAGACAATTGAAATTGGACTTTTGAGCCACAGATTTCACAGATTCTCACAGATTATGTGATTTACACAGATTTTTTAGAGAGGAGGCCGTCTTCTTGTAAGATGTATTCCTCCTGGAGAAGATAAGAGAGCGCGGCATCCAGTTCGTCGGTAGGCAACTGGATGTCGCGTAAGTCTGTGATGGGGTGGGGCTTGCGGTCGCTGAGCAGTTGGAGAATTTTCTCCATCGCGGTGTTCATACGAGGCTCAGAAACGAGGCCTTCCTTGCGGTGACTCAGACAGACGTCGCACAGTCCGCAGTCGCGGCTGTCTGTCTCTCCGAAGTATTGCAGCAGCTGGCGGCTACGGCAGATATGATCGTCTGTGGCGTATGCGATGACGGCAGCAATACGCTGGCGAAACTGCGACAGGCGCTCTTCATAGACGGCAGGCGAGAACTGCAGGAACTCCTTGTCCTCCCGTCGCTGGGTATAGCGGATGTAAGGTGTCTTCTTCTGGGGAATGAAGTGGAGGATGTGGCGCTGGTTGAGACCGATGAGCGTCTGATACAACTGTTGCGGCTGCAAACCTGTCTGGCTGGCGATGAAGCCTTCGTCGATGTAATGATAGTCGGTGAAAAGTCCGCCGTAGTTGCGCAGAAGCGACGTGATGATCTTTTCTTCGATGGTCGTGGTGTTCTCCAGTTTGTAGAGTTCTCCACGCGTGACGGTGAACATCAGTCGCGCCTGATTGTCCTGTTCTTCAGTATATTCGATGTAGCCCGCACGGCTGAGGATCTTCAGCGCTGAATCCACCACGATGGGGAAATGGTGGAAGGCGTGACAGAACTTGTCGATGTTGAACTCAAAGGTGTGATTGTAGCCGGAGCCGACGCCGATCTGGTAGAAGAAGGCCAGATGTTCGTAGATTTGACGGATATAATCTTTCTCAGGGAAGGTGTCCACAATGCGCTTTTCGAGTTTACGCTTGTCGCCGTTGTTGTAGAGTAGCACGGCGTAAGAGCGTTTGCCGTCACGTCCTGCACGGCCAGCTTCCTGGAAATAGGCTTCGATGCTGTCAGGGCAGTCGATATGTATCACCAGTCGCACATCGGGTTTGTCGATGCCCATACCGAAGGCGTTGGTGGCCACCATTACGCGGACCCTGCTTTCCTGCCAGGCCTGTTGCCGTTCATCTTTCACACTCGTGTCGAGACCGGCGTGATAGAACGTGGCGGAGATGCCAGCCTTCGTGAGCAGATCTGCATATTCCTTTGTGCGCTGACGGCTGCGGGCATAGACGATGGCGGTGCCAGACATGCTGCTGAGAATATGGATGAGTTGTTCGCGCTTGTCGTTCGTTTGTCGTACGACGTAGACGAGGTTCTTGCGCTCGAAGCTCATGCGGAAGACGTTAAATTTTCCCGATAACTTATCACAGATATCCTCCACAACCTGCGGCGTCGCAGTAGCGGTGAGCGCCAGAACGGGCACATTAGGCAACAGCTTACGGATGTTCGCAATCTCGAGATAGGATGGGCGGAAGTCATAACCCCATTGTGAGATGCAGTGGGCTTCGTCGACGGTGATGAAACTGACCTTCATGTGGCGCAGCTTCGTCTGGAAGAGTTCGGAGGAAAGGCGCTCGGGAGAGACATAGAGCAGTTTTACATCGCCGAAGATGCATTTCTCGAGAGTGATGATAATTTCCTCGTGTGTCAGACCGGAATAGATGGCTGCTGCCTTGATGCCTCGGCGGAGGAGGTTATCCACCTGGTCTTTCATCAGGGCGATAAGGGGCGTGATGACGATGCAGACGCCTTTCTGTGCCAAGGCCGGCACTTGGAAGGTAATGCTCTTGCCACCGCCTGTGGGCATCAGACCCAGCGTGTCGTGGCCTGAACAGATAGACTCGATGATCTCCCGTTGTATGCCCCGGAAATCATCATAGCCCCAGTACTGCTTGAGTATATTTCTAAATCGGTCCATAAACTATGAACCATCAACTATCTGTTTCGCTCGGTTTAATGTCTTCTATCTGCAGCTGCACCTCACTGCGCTTGTAGATATTGTCCTCGATGGTATAGACGATATCAAACGAGCGCTTGGACTTGATGAATTTAGCCGATTCACTCTGTCCGAAGGCGATGCCGTTGAGCACGTTGCTCGACTTCGAATCGACGAGTTCCAGCTTGATATGTTCCTGCTGGCGGCCCACCACCTTCGATGTACCGTAGTCATAGACATTACGGGTGCAGAAGATAGGCTTGGGATTATCAGGTCCGTGCGGAGCGAGTTTCTTCAGGTCGTTATGCAGTTTCTTATTGACATCCTTGAAGTCGATGACAGCATCGATATCGAGGGTGGCCTCCGTCTGTTCCGGCAAGATATGCTCATCGACATATTTTTGGAAACGGCGACGGAACTCGGGGATGTTCTCGATCTTCATCGAGAGGCCGACGGCATAGGTATGACCTCCGAAGTTCTCCAACAGGTCGCGACAGTTCTTGATGGCGTCGTAGATATCGTAGCCGGCCACGCTGCGGGCGGAACCCGTGGCGATGCCGTTGAACTTCGTGAGCACCACCGTCGGACGATAATAGAATTCCGTCAAACGGGAGGCGACGATGCCGATGACACCTTTCTTCCAGTTCTCATCGTAGAGCACGATGCTCGAAGTATGATCCTGATGCACCAGGCGTTCTACAATCTGGTTTGCCTCTTCGGTCATCTGCTTGTCCACGTCCTTGCGCTGTTCGTTGTATTCATTAATGAGATGCGCCTCGGAGAGCGCCTTCGCGAAGTCACGCTCCACGAGCAGATCCACAGCCTCCGTACCGTTCTGCATACGTCCCGAGGCATTGATGCGGGGACCGATCTTGAAGACGATATCGTTCATCGTTATCTCCCTTCCCGTCAGTCCGCAGATATCCATGATGGCCTTTAGTCCTACGGAAGGCGTAGTGTTCAGCTGTTTCAGCCCGTGATAGGCGAGGATGCGGTTTTCTCCTAAGATGGGCACGATGTCTGCGGCGATGCTCACCGCACAGAACTCGAGCAGGGGGATGAGCCGCGAGAAGGGTATGCCGTTGTTTTTGGCGAAGGCCTGCATGAACTTGAAGCCTACTCCGCATCCGCAGAGATGATTGAAGGGGTAGGTGGAGTCCTCGCGTTTCGGATTGAGAATCGCCACCGCATCAGGCAGTTCATCATCTGGCACATGGTGGTCGCAGATGATGAAATCGATACCCAGCCGCTTCGCATAGGCTATCTCATCGATGGCCTTGATACCGCAATCGAGTATGATAATGAGTTTGACACCTTTTTCTGCTGCATAGTCCAGAGCCTTGATACTGACACCATAACCCTCCTCATAACGGTCGGGGATATAGTATTCAATATTGGAATAGAACTGCTGCAGAAACTTAAACACCAAAGCTACCGCCGTACATCCATCAACATCGTAGTCGCCATAGACCATGATACGCTCTTTGCGCCCCATGGCGTCGTTCAATCTGTCTACCGCCACGTCCATGTCGTTCATCAGGAACGGGTCTATCAGCTCGTTTAACATCGGACGGAAGAATCGTTTGGCTGCGCTCTCCGTCTTGATGCCTCGCTGAATGAGCAGGTTTGCGATGATCGGACTCATGCCGATCTTCTCTCCCAGCTCCTTAGCTGCCGTCTGTTGTTCTGATGTAGGTGGTTCGTAATTCCATTTGAAATGCATTAATATATTTATTTTTTTACGGCAATTTAGCTCCCAAAGGTAAGCATAAAAAATGAAAAAATGGCATAATCTGCGTAAAATTTAACAGATTATGCCCTTTTTAACAAATTTGAGGCTCAATCTCAGGCCATTTCTCAGAGTCCGAGTTTTTTCCGTATCTCGGCAGGAATGGCGTTTTTGTTGATGAGGAAATCCATCGTGTTGGCGGCGATAAAGGCCTTGGTCATGTACCAGATGCCCTTGTAGTCGCCGGATTCACCCCAGGAATTCTGCACCATATAATACTCTTTGCCATTCTGGTCCTTGGCCACACCGAAGATGTGCATGCCGTGGTCATCTGTCAGTTCCCAGTTGTCGAAACGCTCTTGACGCATCTCCTGTGTCGGAACGATCTCTGGTACAGTACATCCCAGCGAGTCGATGATATTGCGCTTTTTTTCAGCAGCCAGTTTCAGCCAGCGGGCCATGTCGCTGCCGGCGAGACTTTGTGTGGCCTTGCCATCAACGGCATATGCCAGTCCTTTGCGGGTAAAGCCCTCTTCAGACACGTCACCGCCCCAGGCTACGGTATAGCCGTTTTCAATGGCGTTGTCGATGATCTGCATCATCTCTTCCATTGGCACGTTATAGCTCAGCGGGAAGCGCCAGTTGTCTTGTACTTCCACGGGGAAGGCTGAATAGAAGGGATGGTGGGTATAGCTGGTGATGGACACATAGTCGTTGAGGTTGATGCCGAGGCTTGCCATGAACGACTTCGGGGTGTACTCCTTGCCCTCGTAGGTGAATTTCTCAGGGCACTTGCCGAGGTAAGCGTCGAGGATGCCCTGCAATCCGACCTTCCACTGGTTGCTGATCTTCTTTGCGCTGTTCTTGGCAACGGCTGCTACGTATGGCTCCAGAAGCGAGAAGAACTCGTTGAAATTGTTCAGAGAGTCACCATAGAGCGAGCCGGGGAAAGGCATAGCCTCCAGCGGACAGATACCGTGGTTCTTCAGTGTGGAGAGCACATCCTCGGCACTTCCGCCCTGAGCGAACTGGCAATCGCCGTGGTATCTTACCACCTGAATGGCGCGTTCCATATAAGTCTTGTTGGCTACAAAGGCTTCGCAGAGGGTGTATCGCTTGCCTGTAGCTTTCAGGATCTCAGCCTCAAAGAATGAGAGGGTAGAGTAGTCCCAACACGTACCCGAACGGTTCTGGTCCTTGATGGTGGTGATGGGGAGTTCCTTGATAATGGTAAAGACGGGTTTGTTGGCGTCTTTGGCGGCTTCCTTTTTCTTGGCTGCCGAGGCACTGACGGCGATCATCGCCATAAGTGCGAAACTTAAAATCTTCTTCATATTGATAATATTTAAAACAACAATCTTATTTTTACGACAACAGGGACAACTGTGACAACTTTATCAGGCAGCAATGCTGCCATGGCGACAGTGTCGCCAATAAATGTTGTCTAAGTTGTTATTGTTGTCGTTTACTCTGCATAAAATCTTCGAGTTCCTGGGGATGATATGCGATGCGTTTCGAGCCGAGGAAACGACAACCCTCCTTCGTGATGAGGATATCATCCTCGATGCGGATGCCACCGAAGTCTTTGTAGGTCTCGAGCTTGTCGAAGTTGATGAACTCCTTGCAGTGTCCGCTGGCTTTCCAGTCGTCGATGAGTGCAGGGATGAAATAGATGCCGGGCTCGTCGGTAAGCACGAAGCCTTCCTCCAGCTTGCGGCCCATACGCAGGCAGTTTGTGCCGAACTGTTCGAGGTTCGGACGTGTCTCCTCGTCGAAGCCCACGTGGATCTGTCCCAGTCCCTCCATGTCGTGAACGTCCATACCCATCATGTGTCCCAGTCCGTGAGGCAGGAACATGGCGTGGGCACCGGCCTTCACGGCTTCGTCCGTGTCTCCTTTCATCAGTCCGAGTTCCTTCAGGCGCTCCGTCATCTTGCGGCACACGGCAAAATGTACATCCATATATTTCACGCCGGGCTTGGCCACATCGAGCACATAGTCGTGACACTCCTCTACGATCGAGTAGATCTCCAGCTGCCGCTGTGTGAACTTCCCGTTCACGGGCATCGTGCGCGTGTGGTCTGAACAGTAGTCATCCAGTTCACAGCCGGCATCGCAGATCACCAGCCTTCCGTCTTCCAGTTCAGCGTCAGACGGGGCACCGTGCATGATCTCACCGTGCTGCGAGAAGATGGTTGGGAAACCGTTTCCCTGTGACAGACAGCGGGCAATGCCATCCACCTGACCCGCCACGAGTCTTTCCGTCACACCTGGCTTGATCAGCATCTGGGCCATCGTGTGCATGGCGAAACCCACATCGCAGGCCCTTTCGATGGTCTCAATCTCCTGTGGTTCTTTCGTGGAGCGCATCTTCACCACCGCCTGGATCAGTTTCAGCGAGGCTTTCTCCTTCTGCTGGCTCGGATGAATCCCCAGCAGGTCCATGATCTGAATCTTCGTGTCATGCCTGTATGGTGGCAGGAAATGGATTGGAGTGTTCTCTTTCCACTTTCCACTTTCCACTTTCCTCGACAGTTCCTTCATCGGCGCGGTCTTCGTGATGCCCACCTCTGCGGCGAGATCGGCTACTGAGGGGGTAAAGCCCATCCACACGATATCCTCCACGTCGATATCATCGCCGAAGAGCCACTCCTCGTCGTTGTCGATATCAATCACACCCACCAGTCCATCACGGTGCTGGCCGAAGTAATACAGGAACGACGAGTCTTGACGCATGGGTGCATACGTATTAGCGGGATAATTGTAGGGTGCCTCATTGTTTCCGAATAGGATGACGACACCTTCGCCCACGAGTTTCTTTAACTCAGCACGGCGTCTGATATAGGTCTCTTTACTGAACATTCTTTGTCTTATTTAGTTATCATTAATCAATTTGTTTGCAAAGTTAGTAAATAATTCACGAAAATCAATGCACAATTCACATTTATTTCGTACTTTTGTCGAAAAATATACAAAAACTATGCAGTTAGGACCAAAAACTGGACTCGTTCTTGAGGGTGGGGGCATGCGTGGCGTGTTCACTTCAGGGGTGCTCGACGCCTTCATGAAGCACGAGCTTTACTTCCCCTACATCGTCGCGGTGTCGGCTGGTGCCTGCAACGGACTGTCATACATGAGCCGTCAGCCCCGTCGTGCACGGTACTCCAACATCGACATGCTGCAGAAGTATGGTTACATCTCGCTGAAGAGTCTCCTGACGCACGGCAGCATCTTCGATCCGAACATCCTCTACGAGCGCTTTCCCAACGAGATCGTACCCTTCGACTACAACGCCTACGAACATAATCCCGCTATCTATGAGATGGTGACCACCAACTGTCTGACAGGCCGTGCCGAATATCTCTCTGAGAAGCACGATTTCCGCCGCATGACCGCCATAGCACGGGCGTCGAGTTCGCTGCCTTATCTCTCGCAGATCACCTGTGTCGACGGCATTCCCATGCTTGACGGCGGCATTGTGGACTCCATTCCCGTAGTGCGTGCCATCGACAAAGGATACTCTCCGAATGTGGTCATCATGACGCGCAACCGTGGTTTTCGTTCTGCAGAACCCGACTTCAAGGCACCGCGGCTGTTCTATAAGCAGTATCCCCGTCTGCGAGTTGTCCTGAGCCATCACGTTAAGGCTTACAACGAACAGCTGGATCTCATTGAGCGCATGGAAGACTGGGGCGAGGTCATTTGCATCCGTCCAGAGCGTCCGATGGAGGTAGACCGCATCTGTCGCGATGTCCACAAACTCGAAGCCCTCTACGAAGAAGGCTTCACCCTCGGTGAGCGCTTCTGCCGTAAGACATAAAAAATATGTTCTTATGTTCTTCTGTCTGAAAAAAAAGTCGTACCTTTGCAGTCAAAATTGAAATAAATCGTAAATTTGTAAATTGTAAATAAGATAATGGGAAAAGTAATACTCACCGGTGACCGCCCCACCGGAAAACTCCATCTCGGACACTACGTCGGCTCTTTGCGCCGTCGTGTCGAGTTACAGAATGCGGGCGACTATGACCGTATGTTCGTGTTTATGGCCGATGTGCAGGCTCTTACCGATAATGCCGACAACCCCGAGAAGATCCGTCAGAACATCATCGAGGTGGCTCTCGACTATCTCGCTGCCGGTCTCGATCCTGAGAAGTGCGTGCTCTTCATCCAAAGCCAGATTCCCGAACTCGCTGAGCTCACCACCTATCTCATGAACCTCGTCTCCGTCAGCCGCGTACAGCGCAACCCGACGGTGAAGACCGAAGTGAAGATGCGTGGTTTCGAAGGCGAGAGCATACCACTCGGATTCTTCTGCTACCCTGTGTCGCAGGCTGCCGACATCGCACTCTTCAAGTCGACGACCGTCCCAACAGGTGAAGATCAGGAACCGATGCTCGAAGTGACGCGCGAACTCGTACGCCGCTTTAATCAGGTCTATGCCCCTGTGCTCGTCGAGCCGAACATCCTGTTGCCTGAGAATCTCACTGCCCGTCGTCTGCCAGGCACCGATGGCAAGGAGAAGATGTCGAAGTCGCTTGGCAACTGCATCTACCTCTCTGACTCTGCCGACGACGTCTGGCAGAAGGTTCGCTCAATGTATACTGATCCTGAGCACATCAATCTCAACGATCCTGGACATGTGGAGGGCAATGCTGTCTTCACCTATCTCGATGCCTTCTCCTGCGATCAGGACTTCGCCGACTTCTGGCCTGAATACCAGAACCTCGACGAACTGAAGGACCATTACCGTCGTGGCGGTCTGGGCGACATGAAGTGCAAGAAGTTCCTCAACCAGGTGCTCAACAAGTTCCTCGAACCCATGCGCCAGCGTCGTGCAGAGTTCGAGAAGGACATCCCTGAGATTTACAATATATTAAAGAAAGGTACCGCGCAGGCGCGCGAGGTCGGTGTCCAGACGATGGATGAAGTCCGCAAGGCCATGCGTATCGACTACTTCAACGATCTCGACCTCATCCGCCAACAGTCCGAGCGCTACGCAAAATGAAATTATTTACCTTCTTGGTCAAAATGAAAAGAGGGTGTGTCAAAATAGGCACATCCTCTTTTTTTGGTTCGCCCGACATGGGCATAATCTAACGGGTGCAAGTCCCGAGCGCGGCCTAATAGCGGCAAGCGCACAGCCAATGACAAGGTGCCAACGGTGACGTTGGGTCTGAAGGAAGTCAGCGGCAAATCACTGGCC
>CACYQO010000073.1 GCA_902776545.1 uncultured Prevotellaceae bacterium
TGGTGCCGACTTCTTTGAGACCGTGCAGCAGATGAAGGACATCCTGGGCGCCAACCCCGTTGTGATCCAGGTGCCCATCGGCGCTGAGGAGAACTTCAAGGGTCTGGTGGACCTGATCAAGATGAAGGCTATCCTGTGGCACGATGAGACCATGGGTGCTGAGTACGACATCGAACCCATCCCCGCCGACCTGCAGTCGGAGTGTGATGAGTGGCGTAACAAGCTGCTCGAGGCCGCCGCTGAGTACGACGAGGCCCTGATGGAGAAGTACTTCGACGATCCTGACTCCATCACAGAGGAGGAGATCATCGCCGCCATCCGCAAGGGTACCATCGCTATGCAGTGTACCCCGATGCTCCTTGGTTCTTCCTATAAGAACAAGGGTGTACAGCCCCTGCTCGATTACGTGTGTGCCTTCCTGCCCGCACCTGTCGACGTGGAGGTGATCAAGGGTACCAACCCCAATACCGATGAGGAAGAGGATCGTGAGCCCTCTGACGACGCTCCCACCTCTGCTCTGGCATTCAAGATCGCCACCGACCCGTATATGGGCCGTCTGGTGTTCTTCCGTGTCTATTCTGGTAAGGTGCAGGCCGGAAGCTATGTGTTCAACCCCCGTTCGGGCAAGAAGGAGCGCATCAGCCGTCTGTTCCAGATGAACTCCAACAAGGAGATTCCCATGGAGTCTATCGATGCCGGTGATATCGGTGCAGGTGTAGGTGGAGTCTATCGATGCCGGTGATATCGGTGCAGGTGTAGGTTTCAAGGACATCCGCACGGGTGATACCCTCTGCGACGAGGACAAGCCCATCGTGCTCGAGTCGATGACCTTCCCCGACACTGTGATCTCCATTGCCGTTGAGCCGAAAAGCCAGGCCGACGTTGCCAAGCTCGACAACGGTCTCGCCAAGCTGGCTGAGGAAGACCCGACATTCACCGTCCGTACCGACGAGCAGAGTGGTCAGACCATCATCTCAGGTATGGGTGAGCTCCACCTCGACATCATCATCGACCGTCTGAAGCGCGAGTTCAAGGTAGAGTGCAACCAGGGTAAGCCCCAGGTGAACTACAAGGAGGCCATCACCAAGACCGTCATGGGCTATCGTGAGGTCTACAAGAAGCAGTCGGGTGGTCGCGGTAAGTTTGCCGACATCATCGTCAATGTCGGACCCGTGGATGAGGACTACGATATCAAGGAGAACGGACCTCTGCAGTTTGTCAACGAGGTGAAGGGTGGTAACATCCCCAAGGAGTATATCCCCGCCATCCAGAAGGGCTTCGAGGCCTCTCTGAAGAACGGTATCCTCGGTGGCTATCCCATGGACAGCCTGAAGGTGGTTGTCGTCGACGGTTCGTTCCACCCCGTGGACTCTGACCAGCTGTCGTTCGAGGTGGCTGCCCAGATGGCCTACAAGGCAATCTGCGCTCAGGCCAAGCCCGTACTCATGGAGCCCATCATGAAGCTTGAGGTGGTGACACCCGAGGAGAACATGGGTGACGTGATCGGCGACCTCAACAAGCGTCGTGGTCAGGTAGAAGGTATGGACGAGGCTCGCAGCGGTGCCCGTGTCATCAAGGCTCAGGTGCCCCTGTCGGAGATGTTCGGTTATGTGACCGCCCTCCGTACCATCACCTCCGGTCGTGCCACCAGCTCGATGGAGTACGATCACCACGCTCCTCTCTCCAGCGCATTGGCCAAGGCCGTGCTCGAGGAGGTCAAGGGAAGGGCAGACCTTGTGTAGGAATAAAAAATTAAAGAATTAAAGAATTAAAAAATTAATTCTGCGAGGTAACTGAGAAATGAAGAAGAAAGAGCTTGCCGCTGAGCAAATGACTCTTTAGCGGCACTCTTCTTTTAATTTTATAATTTTATAACTTTTAAATTTTACAATCGTGAGTCAGAAAATTCGTATTAAGCTGAAGAGCTACGACCACAAATTGGTCGACAAGTCAGCAGAGAAAATCGTGAAGGCTGTCAAGGCCACAGGTGCTATCATCAGCGGTCCTATCCCCCTTCCCACACACAAGCGTATCTACACCGTGAACCGCTCTACCTTCGTCAACAAGAAGGCCCGTGAGCAGTTCCAGCTGTCAGACTACAAGCGTCTGATCGACATCTACAGCTCTACCGCAAAGACTGTCGATGCCCTGATGAAGCTTGAACTCCCCAGCGGTGTCGAGGTTGAGATCAAGGTATAGTACCCTGCATCCCGACAAATATTTAAGAAACCGAGAGCCCCCAAGCTTTCGGTTTTTTTTGCCTTGAAACGTTTCTCTATCTTTGTGAGACAAAAACCTATGCTGATAAATAAATTTTTGTGTACTTTTGCGGTCAAATTCTAAAACGATATGCGGTATTTGTTTTCTATAACACTATTCTTGTTGTACAGTTTGATGACATTTGGTCAAACTGGGCATTTCATTTCATCGGAACGTTTTTCCAGTAGTCTCATCAATGATATCTGTCAGGATAAGTACGGCTATATCTGGATTGCGACCGACAACGGTTTGAACAAATACGATGGCTACCGCTTTACGACATACCTCTCCCAGCCTGGTGATTCCACTACCTTGAACAGCAATATTGTCACCAGTCTCTATTGCGATCATAATGGTCAGTTGTGGATCGGAACGAGAATAGGCCTGTCGCGCTATGATTATGCGACAGATCAATTTGTTCGCTACTCATTCTCTGATCAGGAAACACCTCGCGTGATTTCCATCATGGAGCGGAAGAACGGTGAGTTCCTGGCAGGAACATCAGGGCGTGGACTCTATGCCTTGTCGGGTGATTCTCTCAAGAAGGTTCCAGGCGGTTATACTACCGGTACGGGTAACTGGTATTATAACCAAATGATGGAAGACAGTCAGGGAAGGTTCTGGAAGTGCGGCTATGGCGAAGAGGTTACGATGAAAGACCATGCCGGTGTTCACCAATTCTTCGTTGAACAGGGCATTATCGTCTGTCTGGCAGAGGTGGATGGTGACATCCTGATTATCGGCTTGCATGGTATCAGCTGCTATCATAACGGCAAAATGATGAAGGCAGACATAGACTTGTCGCCTCTCGGTGGTACAGATGTTGTGATGTGTAGTGCCTTTCAGGATCATAACGGTGATATTTATATCGGCACGCGCGGGGCCGGCCTCTTCTTGCTGAGGAAAGGTAGCGGACGGTTGGAACGTGTGGAATGTAGACTGCACGGTATGGACTTGAATACGGCAAAGATATGGTGTATCAGGAATGACAGTCAGGGAAATATCTGGTTAGGCTGTCAATCGAAGGGGCTGGTGATGATTCCCCGTGTGCAGCCGCAGTTCTCATCCTGGAGTTTCTCAGCGCAAGGCTATCGTCTCGGTTCAAGCGTGACTTCGGTCTGCGAGGGGGATAACGGTATGAGTTGGTGTACCGTGCAAGGCAGCGGTGTGTTCGGGTTCGACAGTCACGGGCGTATAGTGGCCCGTCCTGCCGCACCTCCTGCATCGGAGTTTATTTTCCGTGACAGGCAGGGACGGTATTGGATCGGCAATGATGAGGCTCTTTATGCATATGACCCACAGACAGGCAGGTCGCAGAGGCAGGCTTCGTTTACCTGTGAAAAGGTGAATGATATGACTGATGTCGGGAATGGCTATCTGTACGTTTCCACATATTCCCGAGGCTTCTGTGCTTATAATACCGAAGACAAGACGGTTAGGAATTACTTGGCTACGCAGACGGATCCCGTGAGGGGGGCGCTTTGTAATAACTGGGTCTTGGCCATGATGCCTGATAAGCATGGTCACATCTGGCTGGCTACATCCTCAGGCGTTTCATGTTATGACCCGCAGAAGGACAGCTTCCGTCCCTATGGCTGGGACAGCCTGTTAGACGGTATGATGTGCTACTCTCTTTGCGAGACGAAACAGGGTGAAATCCTCATTGGAACGGATCAGGGCCTGTTCAGTTACCACGCTGGTGACCATGAGGCGAAGCGCTTCAAGTATGGCGACGGACTGGCTGACAAGACGGTGGGTTATATCGTCCAGGCCAACAACGAAGATATCTGGTGTGCCACCTCGATGGGTATATGGCAGTTTGACAACCGAAAAAAGCAGTTCATCGGTCATGTCAGTGGTAATGGCCTGAATATGAAGGAATATGTGAATTGTGTCGGGGCGCATACTGATGATGACAGGATTTGTTTTGCCAACAATGACGGACTGGTGGCGTTCAGTCCGGCCCGCGTGACAGGAAGTCACAAGGATTTGCCGGCTGTGAAGCTGACGGGTTTTTATATAGCCGGTCAACCCGTAAACGCCCTGACCAAGAGTGACGGGCGGATGATTTCCGACGGTCCTGTCATCGAGACAGACAACTATCAGGTGTCCTATCTCGACAACAGCGTGACACTGGAGTTTTCGTTACTCGACTTCAACAGTCCCCGGAACATCATCTACGAATACCGCATTAACAACGCCCGTTGGCTGCAGACGCGAGAGCGTGAGAACAGTGTCCAGCTGAGTCACCTCCAGCCCGGCACTTATCAGATCGAGGTCAGGGCACTGTCGGCAGGTGTCTGCTCAGACACCAAGACAATTTTCGTCGAGGTCACGCCGCCTTGGTACCGTTCCGGCTGGGCGTATATGATCTATCTGTTGGGCGTGATCGGCATTGTGGGCATGATGGGATGGATGTGGAAACGGAGTGCCAACCAACATTTGGACGAGGAGAAGATGAAGTTTCTGATTAATGCAACGCACGACATCCGTTCGCCGCTGACGCTGATCATGGGAGGAGTGGGGAAATTAAAAAATTTAAAAATTAAAGAATTAAAAAATGAGGCAGAGGTTCAGGCTCTGTATGATACGACTATACAGCCTTCGATTGAGGCGATTGACAGGAATGCGCAGCGACTGATGCTGCTGGTGAACCAGATACTGGACGAACGGCGTATAGACAAACACCAGATGCAGTTGCACTGCAGGGAGACGAACATGGTGGACTTTATCAGCGGAATCTGTAAGCTGTATCAGTATAACGCGAACCAGCGGAACATTACGTTCACGTTCGAGCATGATAAGGACCATGTGCTGGCATGGGTCGATAGGATTCATTTTGACAAGGTGGTGTCGAATCTCCTGTCGAATGCCTTCAAGTACACCTTTGACGGGGGTGAGGTGAAAGTGGTGCTGCGTGAACAAGAGAAAGACATCGAAATAAAGGTTGTGGACAACGGCACCGGTATTAAAGAAGAAGACAAGGAGCGTCTTTTCACCCGTTTCTATCAAGGCCGTAACTCGGATGACCTCGGTATGCAGGGGACTGGTATCGGGCTGAACCTGAGTCTGGCCATCGCCCAGCTTCATGGCGGCAAGATCAAGGCCGACAATCGCAGCGACGGCCAGGGTGCCTGCTTCACGGTGACGCTGCCCAAGGGCAACAGTCATCTGAAACCGGATCAGATCGTTACTGACAGCCCTGCCCGTGAGGTGCTCTCTGACGGCAATGGTGACAAGCGCCGCTTCCGCCAGTTCAAGATACTTGTGGTAGATGATGACCAGGAGATAGCCGACTATATCATTAACGAACTGGGCAGCCGCTATAAGTTTAATCATGCCCCCAACGGCAAAGAGGGTCTGAAGATGCTGCTGACGGAGGACTACGACCTGGTGGTGAGCGATGTGATGATGCCTGAGATGGATGGTCTCACTCTCCTGAAACGGATCAAGGATAATCCTCAGATTTCGGAGATCCCGGTGATCATGCTGACTTCGAAGGCGGAGGTGGAGCACAAACTTGAGGGGCTGAAATCGGGGGCTGACGCATATATCGCCAAGCCTTTCAGCATGGAAGAGCTTCATATCCAGATAGACAACCTCATAGACAATGTGCGCCGCCTGCGCGGGAAGTTCAGTGGAGCTGTCCAACAGGAAAAACGTGTAGAGAATATCGAGGTGAAGAGTAATGACGACGCGTTGATGGAGCGTGTGATGCGTTCTGTGAATGCCCACCTGTCGGACCCGGACTTCAATATCGACGCCTTAGCCAGTGATGTCGGCATCAGTCGTGCCCAGCTGCACCGCAGGATGAAGGAGATCACGGGTATCTCGAGCGGAAAGTTCCTTCGTAACCTGCGTATGGAACAGGCAGCCCGCTTGTTGCGTGAGGGTGCGGTAAACGTTTCCCAAGTTGCTGACCGTGTCGGTTATGATGACCGGGCGCATTTCTCAACAGCTTTTAAGGCTCATTTCGGGCAGTCGCCGACAGAATATGCGGAGTCATATAAGGACAAATGATGCATTTTCTTCAGTTTGCACGGTTTTCGAAAGCCCATGAAACGTTTTCCTTGCGACGAAATCCCTATTTATAACTACCTTTGCAGCAAATTTTTTAAATCAAATAACTAACGTAAATGAAACAAAAGCAACTGATGAAGAGAACAGTCTCTGCATTGTTGATGCTGCTGACGCTCAGCCTTGGTGCATGGGCTCAGGAGGGAATCAACGTGACAGGAACTGTCGTCGACGAGAGCGGGGAACCCGTTATCGGCGCCTCTGTGGTTCTGAATGACGGTGCCAAAAGAGAACAGTGTGATTGTCGTCTCCTATGTGGGAATGATTTCCAAGGAGGTGAAAGCGGTGAGCGGTAAACCGGTCAAGGTCGTCTTGAAGGAAGATGCCGCCCAGCTGAGTGAAGTGGTGGTTGTCGGTTACGGACAGCAGAAGAAGGCATCCGTGGTGGGAAGTATCACCCAGACGGACGCAAAGACGCTGGAGCGTCACAGCGGACTGCCCTCGCTTGGTGCAGCCCTGACTGGTAACCTGCCTGGTGTGATCACGACAGCAAGTACTGGTCTGCCCGGTGAGGAAGACCCGAAGATTGTGATTCGCGGTGCCGCTACGCTGAACGGCAGTGCTGACCCGCTGATCCTTGTAGATGGTATCGAGCGACCGATGAACACGGTGGACCTGAGCTCGGTGCAGAACATTTCGGTGCTGAAGGATGCTTCGGCAACGGCTGTCTATGGTGTGAAGGGTGCTAACGGTGTGATCTTGATTACGACGAAGCGCGGTCAGGAGGGTAAGGCTCAGGTACATATCAAGGCCAACTCGACCATGAAGGTGGTGTCAAAGCTGCCTGAGAAGTATGACTCGTACGACACGTTTATTATTAAGGATGACGTTATCCAGCGTGAGACGCCTGTGAGCGCGGGTTCCTGGGGAGCCTTCAAGGATATGGAGACTATCAAGAAGTACCGCTATCCTGCTAATTCGACGGAGTGGGACCGCTACCCGAATGTGGACTGGCAGGACGAACTGTTCAAGAGTACGGCCATGTCTTATAACGTGACGGCGGACGTAAGCGGCGGTACGAAGGTGGTGAGGTATTTTGCTGCCATCGACTTCACGCACGAGGGTGATATCTTTAAGGAGTTCTCGAACGAGCGTGGCTATACTTCCGGTTTCGGCTACAACCGTATCAACCTGCGCTCGAACTTAGACTTCGACATCACGAAGACGACGCAGTTCACGGTGAACCTGTTCGGCTCGAACGGCGTGCGCCGCTATCCCTGGGGTAACTCAGGCGGCAGTGATGCTTTCTGGGGCGGTATCTACCGGACGGCTCCTGACTCGTTCCGGCCGATTAACTCGAACGGTTCGTACGGTTTCTATGCTCCGCGTGATGCTGACCAGCCGAACTCGGTGGCCAACATTACGTTTGCGGGTGACGAGCGTGCCACGAACACTCAGATTACGACTGACTTCATCCTGAAGCAGGATCTGGCTTTCGTGACCAAGGGTCTGAAGTTCTCTGCGCGTCTGTCGTATGACAACACGATGAGGGAGACTCGGCGCGGTATCAATGACTCGAACTACCATCCTTATTATGAGTATATCAACCCTGAGTCGGGTGATATCAGCTACAACTCCCGCTGGAACCAGGATGAGGACACGCCGTATCAGGAGCAGGTGCTCTGGAGTACGAGTGCGGGTAGCGTGGATAAGGGATATACTTATCGCAAACTGTACTACAGCTTGCAACTGGACTATGCACGACAGTTCGGCCAGCACGAGGTGACGGCGTTAGGACTGTTCAGCCGTGACACTTATGCACGGGGCTCTGAGTTCCCCCACTATCGTGAGGACTGGGTAATGCGTGCGACCTATAACTATGCAAGCCGCTATTTCGCAGAATTCAACGGTGCCTATAACGGCAGTGAGAAGTGGGGCTCGAACAACCGCTTCAAGTTCTTCCCCGCTGTGTCTGCCGGTTGGATGATCAGCGAGGAGGCGTTCGTGAAGAAGAACTTGAAATTCCTTGATATGTTTAAGATCCGTGCTTCTTGGGGTAAGGTCGGTGACGACAACCCTGGCGGACGCTGGCAGTATCGTGACGAGATTGACTATCCGTCGAACTACTGGAAGCAGGGGCCCGGCATGGATGACAGTTCTCCTTACCGTCAGTACACATTCACCCGTTTGGGTAACCCCGATATCAAGTGGGAGACGGTGGAGAAGAAGAACTTAGGTTTCGACTATTCGTTCTTTGGCGGTCTGATTGCCGGTTCGTTCGATATCTTTGCCGACAAGCGTTCTGACGTGATTGTGGGCGGTGCCGAGCGTGCCATCCCCTCTTATTTCGGCTTCGAGGCTCCTACGTCTAACGTGGGTGTGATCAAGAATAACGGTTGGGAACTGACTGTACGTCTGAATAAGGTGTTCCCCAACAAGCTGCGCGTGTGGGCCAACTGTAACATCACGCACGCTGTGAATAAGATTGACTTCGCCGACGACCCGGAACTGAAGCCTGCCTACCAGAAGAAGGCCGGTTATGCCATTGGTCAGACAACGTCGTGGATCGATGCAGGATTCCTGAATACCTGGGACGACGTAATCGGCGAGACCTCACGCGTGACGAAAGACGATCTGATACTGCCGGGTGACTACCGTATCGTGGACTTCAATGCCGACGGTATCATCGACAATGACGACCGTGCTCCTTATAAATATACTGGTACTCCCCAGAATTCGTATAGTGCTACGATCGGCGCCGAGTGGAAGGGCTTTAGCATCAGCTGTCAGTTCTATGGCGTGGATAATGTGACCCGATACATCAACTTTGATGAATTCTACGGGGCCACCAACGGACTCTTCAAGGAGGGCAGCTATTATTATGCCAGCACAGGGTCCGGTGAACTTCCTCTGCCGCGGTGGACGGCCAAATTAGAGGAGCGTGACCAGGGTACCCGCTACTACTATGACGGTGCATTCGTACGTCTGAAGAATGCGGAGATTTCGTATACCTTCACCCAGAACTGGTTGAAGAAGGTCGGTCTGAACATGCTGAAGGTGTATCTGAACGGTGACAACCTCCTGCTCTGGACCGACATGCCCGATGACCGTGAGTCTAACTTCAGTGGTGCCGGTAACAGAGGTGCCTATCCTACGGTACGCCGTTTCAATATGGGTATTGACTTGAACTTCTAAATAAAAAGCGATATGAAAATAAGGAATATATATAAGATGGGCCTGATGGGCATTATGGGCCTGATGAGCCTGGCATCGTGCACGGACTATCTGGACAAGGAGGAGAGAAGTATTATTGACGCGTCGCAGCCCTATCTGAACTTCAGAAACTTCCAGGGCTTCGTGGAGGAACTGTATACTGCCATGCCCATTATGACGGGCCACCAGTACCACAGTCCAGGGTAACTACTGGGGATGGAACGAGTGCTTCTATTCATATTTCAAAGAGAAGCAGGGTGGTATGAACACCGGTACTCCTGAGCGTATGATCAGTGACGTATCGACCAAGGGTTACCTGTATGGTCTCTGCTGGTTTGGTATCCGTAAGGCTAATATCGGTATTGCCAACTTAGACAAGATGGTGGATGCTACGCAAGAAGAGAAGAACCTCATTGCAGGACAGCTCTATTTCTTCCGTGCCTGGAATCACTTCATGCTGATGCAGTACTGGGGAGGCCTGCCCTATATCGATGTGGTGCTTGATGCGAATTCTGTGTTCAACCTTCCTCGCCTGAGCTATCAGGCTACCGCCGAGAAGGCCGCTGAGGATTTCCAGAAGGCTGCTGACCTGCTGCCCGTGGATTGGGATCAGACAGCTGCCGGTAAGGCTACCTTAGGTAAGAACTCTGTACGTATTAATAAGGTGATGGCGCTGGCCTATAAGGGTAAGGACCTGCTTTGGGCCGGTAGTCCGATGATGAATCAGGAGTCGACAGGTAATGCCACGTATAACGCAGATTTCTGTAAGCGCGCTGCCGATACCTTTGCAGAGGTGCTGAAGATATGTGATGAGACCGGCCGTTACGAACTGGCTGACTGGGATCACTACCAGGAGATCTTCTATACCTATAAGCAGAATAAGCTGAACGGTCTGAAGGAGGTGATGTTCTGGGAGAACATGGCTACCTGTCATATCGGTGTATGGCGTTGGAACCTCGTCAACGACTGGCGTCCGCCATTGATCAACAACTCGGGTATCAAGTGCTATCCTGCTGCTAACTATACCGACTATTTCGGCATGGCCAACGGTATGCCGATCCCCGATATCACTCAGCCTGATGCCGCCAGTGGTTACAATCCCGAGTATCCTTACAAGGATCGTGACCCGCGCTTCTACTATAACTTCATCTATGATGCTGTGAAGACCGTGCTGGACGGTAGTAAGATCCTGAAAGACGGTCTGCCCGACGAGCGCAAGCAGTATGCCAGCCTCTATGAGGGCGGTCTCTATCGTACCGATACACCTTCAAAGTGTGTGTTTACCGGTTATATGAACAAGAAGTTCACCTCTCAGTATATGAATGACTTCGACGATTATAAGGAAGGTACCGTTCTGGTGATGCCGCTCCTGCGTCTGGCCGATGTGTATCTGATGTATGCCGAGTCTACTGCTGCAGGTTATGGCTCTGCCACTGCCAGTGCTTCCGGCTACAGCCTCTCCGCCGTAGGTGCAATAGATAAGGTTCGTGCACGTGCAGGTGTGGCTGGTGTCAATTCCAAGTTCTTAGGTTCTGTCGATGATTTCATGAGCGAGGTTCGTCGTGAGCGTGCCGTTGAGCTCTCTTTCGAGGGGCACCGCTTCACCGACCTGCGTCGCTGGCTGTTGCTCGACAAGGCTCCTTACAACAAGAAGACCGCTGTCTATTTCGACCGTGCTGCTGATCAGTCGGACAAGGACCGCTATGCCAATCCTAAGGAGAATCATGTGTTGAACTTGCGTGAGGTGGTGCTCGTCGAGCGTAAATACTCACTGCCCAAGCACAACTGGTTCCCATTCCCGCAGAAGGATGTTCAGATGTATCCTGAATTTGCCCAGAATCCGGGTTGGTGATTCTAAATTAGTAATTAGAAATTAGAAATTAGAAATTATGATTACCAAAGTAAAACATATAATTGTGCTTTCGTTGTTGGCAGGCACCTTCCTGCCGCCAGTAGCCAGGGCACAGCAGGTAGCAGACACTGCACAGGTCAATGTGGCATTCGGTACGCAGGCCAAAGAGAATATCCTTGGTGGCGTCAGCGCTGTGAGTGTGTCGGACTTGCTGAAAAAGGATTATTATACCAGTAGCCTCGGTGAGCTGTCAAGCCTGGTCGGTGGCTATAATGGTAGTGTCTGGGGACAGGATGCTCTTATCCTGGTTGATGGCGTTCCCCGCGAGGCAAGCATGGTGGATCCTACTATGATTGAGTCGATTACCGTCATGAAGGCTGCCAGTGCGGTGACCCTCTACGGTAGCAAGGGCGCCAAGGGTGTTGTCCTGATCACCACCAAGCGTGGTGCAGCCGAGCCCCTGCATATTGACGTCCGCGCCAATACTGGTCTGTATTTTGCGAAGCGTTACCCGAAGTATCTGGGTGCTGCTGACTATATGAGGCTGTACAACGAGGCCCGCACCAACGATGGTCTGGCACCGCAGTATGACGAGGCCACCATCTACAACACGGCAACCGGTGTCAATCCTTATCGTTATCCCGATATGGACTTCTATACCAGTGAGTTCCTGCGCAAGGCTTACAACCGCAGTGACGTAACTGCAGAGATCTCCGGTGGCAGTGACCGTGCAAGCTATTATGTCAATTTAGGTGCAGAGTACAATAAGAGCATGGTGAAGTATGGTGACAAGAAGAACGATGATGACCTCAACTTGCATGTCCGTGCCAATGTGGATATGAAGATTACTGACTGGCTGTCTGGCTTCACCAATGCTGCCATGAAGTTTCAGAACAACTATTCTGGTCGTGGCGACTTCTGGGGAGCTGCTGCAACCCTGCGCCCGAACTGGTATTCTCCGTTGCTGCCCATCAGCATGATGGACCAGAACGTGTCTTCTGTCTCTTCGTTAGTCAAGTCGAGTACGAATATCATTGACGGCGAGTATCTGCTTGGCGGTAACAATGCCAACCAGACGACTGTCTATGGTGACATGCTGAAGGCCGGCTATATCAAGTCTCGCGTGCGTACCTTTATGTTTGATGTCGGCTTGAAAGCTGATTTGAGCAGTATACTGAATGGTCTGACTTTCAGCACTGTCTATAGCATTGACTACTGGTATGACTATAACGAGGCATGGCAGGAGAAGTATGCTGTGTATGAGCCGATCTGGTCTCAGATGAACGGACAGGATGTCATTATCGGTCTGAACAAGTATGGCCTTGATGAGCCTGCCACCAGTGAGTATATCGGTCAGGCATTTGACCAGCAGACCACTACGTTCCGTGCGCAGTTCGACTATGTGAACAGCTTCGACCTGCATAACGTTGCTGCCACGCTGATGGGCTGGGGCTACCAGCAGCAGCTGGCGCGTGACGCTGACCACAGCAGCAGTGACTATCACCGCACGAGCAACCTGAACCTCGGCCTGCGTGTCGATTACAACTATGCACAGCGTTATTATGCAGAGCTCTGCGGAACATTTGTTCATTCTGCCAAATTAGCTGAAGGTCACCGTAATGCTTTCTCGCCCTCTATAGCTCTCGGCTGGCGCATCAGCAATGAGAAGTGGTTCAAGGAGAACGTTTCGTTCTTCGATAACCTGAAGCTCACTGCTGCTTATTCTGTGCTCAATCAGGATATCGACCTCGAAGGCTGGTATATGTATCAGGGTGCATACAATGCCAGTGGCGGCTGGTACAGCTGGCAGGATGGTAACCAGGGCGGTGCCGCCCCCACCTCCACCCGTGCAGAGAACCTCGAGCTCACCTATGTCAAGCGCAAGGAGTGGCGCATCGGTCTGGAGGGTAGCCTGCTGAACCGCATGATTACGTTCGACATCAACTACTTCAATCAGAAGACCGACGGTCTGATCACTACTGGTGAGGCTACACTCTATCCCAGCTTCTTTACCGGCAGGGGAAGCTTCCTGCCCAATACCAACTTCAATGCTGACACACGCAGCGGTATTGACTTTGATATTCACTTCAATAAGAAGTTCGGCCAGGTGGAAGCATCTCTCGGTGTTGTCGGTATGTACTACACGACGAAGGCCGACAAGCGCGACGAACTCTGGGCCAATGACTACCAGTACCGTGCAGGTCACAGCCTGAGCACCGCCTGGGGTTACGAGTGTGAAGGATTCTTCAATAGCCAGGAAGAAATAGACAATCACGCTACACAGACTTTCGGTGTGGTCCGTCCTGGTGACCTGAAGTATAAGGATCAGAATAATGACGGTGTCATCGACTCTAAGGACCAGGTTGACCTGGGCAAGAGCGTGGCTCCTTTCTTCTACGGTGTGAACCTGGAACTGAAGTGGAAGAACTTCACGTTCTTTGCACTGGCTACAGGACAGGCTGGCGGTATCGCCTTCAAGAACAATAGTTACTATTGTCCGACAGGTACGAGCAAGTACAGTGTCTATGCCCTTGACCGCTGGACGCCTGCTACGGCATCTACAGCGTCTTATCCCCGTCTGACTACCACAGACAATGCTAACAACACTCAGACCTCTTCGTTCTGGAAGTATTCTACCAACCGGTTCGACCTGACGAAGGTGCAGGTGACCTACGACATGCCCCAGCAGTGGTTTGAGGGTAAGTTTGTCAAGGGCCTGAGCGTCTATCTGAACGGGGAGAGTCTGCTGACCATCTCTGGTGAGCGTGAGATTATGGAGACGGTGATTGGCGCTATGCCCCAGTGTCGTTTCTACAACCTCGGTGTAAAGGTCAATCTTTAATTTGGAAATTAGGAATTAGAAATTAGGAATTAGTAATTAGAAATTAGAAATTATGATTACAAAGATAAATATATTTAGTGGAAAGTGGAAAGTGGAAAGTGGAATGAGAAATGTCTGCTGTAGAGTAATCTCTTTCCTCTTTCCTCTTTCCTCCTTCCTCGTGACATCCTTCCTCCTGACATCCTGCGACGACTTGACGGAGCCTGCGTTGGAGAACCAGAAGGACTTGGAGGCCTTAGAGAAGGAGGCGCTTTCCGTACAGCGTCTTCTGACGAATGCCTATGCTACGCTGCCTGCTTATTATGACAACAGCGACTATGCTACTGACGATGCGGTGACCAACCAGAAGAGCGACCCTTATATCAAGATTGCCACTGGCGGTTGGACATCTGACAATACGACTTTGAGCGTATGGAGCACCTCGTATGCTGCTATCCAGTATGTGAACCTTTTCATGCAGACCAAAGACGGTCAGCGTTATGTGAAGAATGAGACCACGAACGCCCTGTTGAGCCGCCGCTTGCTGGGTGAGGCCTACGGTCTGCGTGGCATCCACATCTATTACCTGCTGCGTAACCACGCCGGGCTTGCGGGTAATCAGCTGACCGGTGTCCAGTTGTTTAACGAGGCATTGGATATCAACAGCGACTTCAATATCTCCCGCACGGCATTTGCTGATTGTGTCGCCAAGGCCCTTGCCGACTTTGACGAGGCTGTGAAGAATCTGCCGTTCGACTATGGTGACATCAACGATGACGCTGAGATTCCGGCAAAGTTCCGCGACATCACTACCGATCATTCCATGTACAACCTTGTGATGGGTAACGAGGCCCGCCAGCTGGTGAATGCCCAGATCGTCGAGTCGTTCCGCTCCCGCCTGCTGCTGCTGGCTGCCAGCCCTGCCTTCCAGAATGACGGCTGGGACAAGGCTGCCAATGCTGCTGCTACCGTTATTGACGAGTTAGGCGGTGTGTCTGCCCTGCCTGCAAACGGTATCATTTATTATGACGGTGACAACGTGGCAGATGCCACACTGGCAGAGGGCGCCAACCCCAAGGAAATCCTTTGGCGCGGTAATAAGGAAACCAACAGTACGACACAGGAGAGTAACAACTATCCTCCCACGCTCTTTGGCAACGGTATGATGAATCCCACCCAGAACCTGGTGGATGCCTTCCCCACGGCTACTGGTTATCCTATCAGCGACAGCCGCTCCGGCTATGACCCCCAGGCTCCTTATGCTAACCGTGATCCTCGCCTGGATCTGTACATCATCCATGATGGCAGCACTGCCGGTGTGAACAGCACTGTGATCCGTACCGGCAGCAAGTCGGGTTCCAACGACGGTATCGATGTCGTGGAGAGCAAGTCAACGCGTACTGGCTACTATATGAAGAAGCGCCTGCGTATGAATGTCAACTGTAATCCCTCTTCTACTTCGGGACAGACACACATCACGCCGCGCATCCGTCTGACGGAGATCTTCCTGAACTATGCAGAGGCAGCCAACGAGGCCTGGGGCCCGAAGGGTGAAGGCGGTCACGGCTACTCTGCCTACGACATCATCAAGGCTATCCGCCAGCGTGCAGGCATCACCGATACCGGTTATCTCGATGAGTGCGCTGCCGATAAGGAGAAGATGCGCCAGCTGATTCGCAACGAGCGCCGTCTGGAGCTCTGCTTTGAGAGCTTCCGCTTCTGGGATCTGCGCCGTTGGAAGTCTGACCTGACAGAATCTGCCCGCGGTCTTGATGTCAATGAAGACCTCAGCGGTATTACCTACACTCCGCTGAACAGCGTTGAGGTACGTGCTTTCCAGTCTTATCAGACCTATGGTCCTATCCCGCAGACTGAGGTGTTGAAGTATAATAACCTGCAGCAGAATGACGGGTGGAGGTGATTTAAATTGGAAATTAGAAATTAGAAATTAGAAATTAGAAATTAGAAATTATGATTACCAAATTAACAAATAAGACAGCGGCAGGAGTAATCTCTTTCCTCTTTCCACTTTCCTCTTTCCTCCTGACATCCTGCAAGAGCGGTGACCAGGACTTCCCCGATTTCGAATCTCAGACGTGTTACTTCGCCAAGCAGTATCCCGTCCGTACGGTAGAGTTGGGCAATGACCTGTACGTTGATCTGACACGTGACAATCAGCACAAGGTTCAGATTCAGGCCACCATGGGCGGTGCCTACAGCAATCCGCGTGACATTACCATCGATTTCAGCGTTGAAGCTTCGCTGTGTGAAGGTCTTACCTTCGCAGACGGGACGGAGGTTACTCCGATGCCGGAGAGATATTACAGGCTGCTGGGCAATCAGATTGTGATTCCTAAGGGTGAGTCTGTCGGCGGCGTGGAGGTACAGTTAGAGGATGACTTCTTTGACGATCCTCTGTCGGTCACCAACCACTATGTGATTCCCGTCCGGATGATCAAGGCTACGGGTGTCGATTCCATCCTTTCTGAGAAGAACTTCGTGCTCTATGCCGTGAAGTATGTGAACAGGTATCACGCTGAGTATCTCATTAACGGGGATCTTCAGGGCGCTACGGCTTTCGTCACTACGAAGGGCCTGAACACTTCACTGATGACCTATGCTGCCAAGGATGCGGCCGGCAAGGCCCACAACTGTGAGCTGCAGCTGAACTTCGACAACAGCGGCAACTGCACCGTTACTACGAATACCGAGGGCTTCACGGCGAGCGGTTCGGGCCGCTTCGTCGAGGCTGACGAGTCACAGCTTGTCGGCAACCGCCATCCTGACACGCTGTATCTTGACTTCCAGGTGTCGAACGACGGCCTCGGCATCAGTGCTTCAGAGAAGTATGTGCTGACTGTCAAGACCCGCGGTGTGAAGTCAGAGACTTTTAAGTAATCAAGAAACAAGTAAGCTATGAAACAGAAACTATTTTCAATCGGTTGTCTGCTGGGCCTCTTTGCAGCGACGGCACTGATGACGGGATGCGCCAAGGAGTTTGACAATTCTTCTGCTGCCGGCGAGAAACCTGCATCTGTCGCAGAGGCTGAGCGCCTGGCTTCGTACGGCACATTAGTGACCTATATCGACGCTGCCAATTTCCATTTGGGCAATACATTAGCATCTTCAGAATTCGATGAGAGAACTGCGGCCGCCTCGCTGACACTCTCCAACTTCAATGATGTGGTGATTCCCGACCTCTTCGTCCACAGCCAGCAGGTGGATAATGAGGGCAATATCAATATGCTCTTAGCAGCCTCGATGGCCAAGGATGTCTGCGAGAAGGGTATCAACGTGTTTGCTCCCGCTCTCTGCGCCAGCACCAACATCAATACGACCTATCTCTCTCAGCTGATTGCGCCGGAGACGGTCGAAGAGGATGAGGTGACGGGCTATGATGTCATCGACTTCGAGGGGGATGCATCAGGCACCACTTATCCTCTGATGAAGGCTACCGGCGACGAGGGCAAGGGCTCTGCAGTCGTGGAGGATGATCCTGACGCCCAGTCGGGGCATGTGGTCCATGTCACCAAGACGAATAACTCTTATGTCGCCATCACCTATCAGTTCCCCGAGGGACGCAAATTGGGCGACTACTCTGAAATGACGCTCGACTATAAGGCTGTGAATGCTACGGCGCTGAACCAGAAGATCTTCTTCGCCATGGGCGGCAAGAACGCCGAGTTCAAGAGCCCTAAGGATTTCGGCTGCGAACAGAATGCCTGGGGCCGCGGGCTGATCAACATCGACTTTGAGGCACTGGCCTTCTCTGACGACCAGAAAGGACAGACGGAGGTGACTGTCGTCTTGGGTCCGAAGCTGCTGAACTGCGACTACCTGGTGGATAACATCTCGTTCAAATACAAGTATCGCCCGACCTATGAGGTGGAGAAGACTCCTGAAGAGAAGTTCCAGATTATCGGCGGCGCCCTGAGCGACTATATCGCTGCCGCTATGGAGGCTGCTCCCCTGATCAACTACTGGACGGTTGCCGACTGCCCTGTCACGTCTGCTGCAGACCTGATCTGGAAACAGACCTTGGGTGAGACCTATTTCGCCTATGCGGCACAGAAGATGCGCGAGCAGCGCGGCGATGCCAAACTGTTCGTGAGCGAATATCTGATGGATTCTGACGTACGTGCTGAGCTGTTGCACCTTCTGACGGCTAACGCTGCCGGCATGGATCAGATCAATGGTATCGACGCGCTGGTCACGATTGATGCCGCCTCGTTTGATGCGAACGGATTTGCTACGATGCTGAAGGAACTGGCTGCTACCGGCAAGCTAATCCGCCTGACCATCCAGACCGTCTCTGGTACGGATGCGGAGGCTGGCACGGCTCTGGCTCAGGCAGTCGCTGCCTACAAACAGCAGGTACCGGGCGGCCAGCAGTACGGCATCACTTTCGGGGCTGTGGTAGAATCGGCTGCCAATGCCGGTCTGTGGTCAACTGCCCTGAACCGTAAGTCGCCTTACGCCAGCCTGGCAGATGCCTTGCAGTAGTCACTCATAACGCTGCCTGGGAAGACCTGTTTTCTCAGGCAACGCTATATTGCAACATCAGGGCAATGTAATGAGACGTTTTTCTATGGCTGTTATATAATAAGTTTGTACTTTTGCAGCCGAAAAGTGAGAATGATCGTTTAAACAAAAAAATAACATTCATTATTAACTAAAATTTATTGATTATGAAGATTTTTACTAAATCAGTTTTTGCAGCTATCGCAATGATGGCAGGTGTAACAACAGCAAACGCACAGGACGAGTGGATGGATCCTGAGCAGTGGGTAGAGGTAGTGCCCGAAATGTGGTTCCAGTGGAGCAATCCTGATGACGAGACACATTGTACTAAGGAAGCCGAGATGACAGGTGAGATGACTCCTGCCTGGAATTTGAACGCTGAAATCGGCGCTGGTTCTTGTATCCTCGGTGCAGAGAATGTGACATACAACCTGTATGCTGACATCTCTGAGTATGACAAGCTGATCATCTTCGGTACTGGTGGTCCTGGTATGCGCGTTATGTGTAACCGCGTTATCAACGAGGGTGCTTGGAAGAACCTGGTTGTTGGTTTCAATGCAGACGATCCCCACTGGAATGCTGACCTGGAGTGCCTGGCTATCGACCTGGAAGAGCTCAAGACC
This sequence comes from uncultured Prevotellaceae bacterium, assembly GCA_902776545.1. Lineage (GTDB taxonomy): Bacteria > Bacteroidota > Bacteroidia > Bacteroidales > Bacteroidaceae > Prevotella. Next base: position 19,307 of record CACYQO010000073.1, read on the forward strand.
ATGACTCTGACCGCTAATGGCGATGGTGATGAGGAAGGTTATAAGACCGGTGACGAGCGTGTTGACGATTTCTGCCACCTGCACTGCCTGAAGAACGCCTGGGGTGGTGAGTTCCCTGTAACTGTGACTGCTGTCTATCTCTGGAAGGGTGGTCAGACTGCCATCAAGGCCGTGAAGAATGTGAAGAAAGACAATGCTTACTACAACCTGCAGGGTATGCGCATTGCTAATCCTTCTAAGGGCCTGTTCATCCAGAACGGTAAGAAGGTGATCCTGAAATAAACGGCATTTGAATATATAGTAGATGATTAATTCCGAAGAGGGTGTGCACTTTTGAGCACGCCCTCTTTTTTTTGCAAATGCTTCAATGTTTCATGAAGACATCAAAAATGTTTCAGACGTATCTTTATTTGCTGGTTGTGACATTTTCCAATATGGCATGAAACAAAATTCTTTGGCAAAATTGAAAAACAATCGTACCTTTGCACCATAGTTTTTTCATATGGAGATAGTGAATATTGTTAGTTAAGAAAGCCTGGACTTGTGTAAGTCTGGGCTTTTCTAAAAACCAAATCAGTCGTAACCAAGGAATTATAACATTATATATATATGATGAAGAAATTGTTGCTATTGCTGATAGTCGTTCCTCTCTGCGCGCAGGGTCGGAGTTTCAAGGTGCGTAATGCCACTGTCAGTTATTCCCAGGAGGAACCTAAGCAGGTGCTCCGTGCCATCAATGATCTCCGTCTTGATATTGAGAGAGTGACAGGTGCAGGGAAAGATGACGTAGGGAACGAAGGTGGTCAAATCGTCGTAGGTACCTACGGCAGCAAGACCATTGAAAAGCTCATTGCAAAGGGACTGCTGAAGGAACAGGACCTGAAGGACAAATGGGAGAGTTATGTCATCACTGTGACCAACGAACCTAAGCCCCGTCTGGTGATTGCCGGCAGCAACACCCGTGGTACCATTTATGGCATCTATGAGGTGTCGCAACGCATCGGTGTCTCGCCTTGGTATTGGTGGGCTGACGTGCCTGTCAGTCAGAATCCGCAGGCCGCTGTCGACTGCGACTACTATGCCTCGGGTGAGCCGACGGTCAGGTATCGTGGCATCTTCATCAATGATGAGGACTGGGGACTGAAACCCTGGGCTGCGTCGAATTATGAGCGAGAGCTGGGTGACATCGGCCCCAAGACCTACGCCCGTGTCTGTGAGCTGCTGCTCCGTCTGAAAGCAAATATGTTGGCTCCGGCCATGCATTCGTGTACAGGTGCATTCTATTCTCATCCGCAGAGTAAGGTGGTTTGCGATTCATTTGGTATCATTATAACGACCTCGCACTGCGAACCTTTGCTGCTGAACAATGCCGCTTCTACGGAATGGGATCAATTGCGTGATGGCGACTGGAATTATAAGACCAACCGTGAGACCATCTTGCAGAAGTGGGACGACCGTCTTTCGGTGGCCTCCAAATACGAGAATATCTATACCACCGCCATGCGCGGGCTGCATGATGCCGGGCTGCGAGGCAACCTGCCCTTGGAAGAGCGCGTACCGCTGATAGCGAAGGTCATCGACGAACAGCGTCAGCTGTTAGAGAAACATATCGGCAGGCAGGCGACGGAGATCCCGCAGATTTTCGTGCCCTATAAGGAGACCATGGATATCTATGAGAACGGCCTGCAAGTGCCCGATGATATCACCATCGTCTGGGTCGATGACAACTACGGCTACATGAAGCGTGTGTCGAATCCCGAAGAGCAGCAGCGCAAGGGTAGGGCAGGCGTCTATTACCACTTGAGTTATCTTGGGGCTCCGCATGACTATCTGTGGCTCAACACAACGCCGCCGGTGCTGATGTACGAGGAACTGAAGAAGGCCTACGACAACGGGGCAGACCGTTACTGGCTGCTCAACGTGGGCGACATCAAACCCATGGAACTCGGCATCCAGACCTTCATGGACATGGCCTGGAATATCCACGCCTTCGACTTCGACACCGCCAACCGCCATCAGGCCGACCTCCTCACCCGCCTTTTCTTAAGTAATCATAAAGCTCAAAGCTCAAAGTTCTTCGCAGAGCGAAGCGGCAAAGCCGAGCGCAAAGTTCAAAGTCTCCTCGACACTTACTACCGTCTCGCCTGGAGTCGTAAGCCAGAATTCATGGGTTGGGAGTTCGAGTGGGACGATGAGGCTCACACAGGTTTGAAACCCACAGAGTATTCTTTCCTGAACTACGATGAAGCCCAGCACCGTTTGTCTGACTACCAGTGCATCTCCGACGAAGCGGAAAGACTGTCAGATGGCAGTGCGGCATGGTTTGAGATGGTGCAGTTCCCCATGCAGGCCGCCTATCAGATGAATCGTAAGTTCCTCATGGCGCAGCTGAATCATGAACTTCTCGCCCAGGGACGTAGGGCAGAGGCCAACTGGGCTGCACGCCAGTCGCAGATTGCCTACGACAGCATCAATACGCTCAATCGTCGTTACAACAGTCTGCTCGACGGCAAGTGGCGTGGTATGATGGCTCTGGCTCCGGGCTGGTGTGCCCTCTACCAGAAGATGCCGGATGTCGCTTTTTCCGAGGGAGCGGGAATGACGCCTGTCGATTTGTCGCCTCAGGATGAGCCGCTGCAGGGCTGTCAGATGCTCAACCTCGCTCAGTTTGCTTCAAAGTCTGACGACGCAAGGCTCATCAAAGGTCTTGGCTACGATTGGCAAGTGATGCAGTTAGGCTCTGCCACCTATGATTTTGATGCCGTTGATGCCGACAGCGTTGATGTGTTCTTTTATACGGTTCCTTTTTGGCCGCTGTATGCCGGAAAGAGTAACTGTGTGAGTGTGACTGTTGACGGAAGTCAGCCCCAGACGTTTGAGAATAAGTTCAAGGAGTATGACCGTAATTGGAAGGATCAGGTCATGCGAAACGGTGCTCTCTGCCGTCTGCGTTTTGCTGTCGACAGGAGCAAACGTTCCCATACCGTCACCTTCCAGGCCCTCGACCCAGGTCAGATGCTCCAGAAGGTCATCATCGACTGGGGCGGTCTGCAACCGTCTTACCTCGGTCCTAACAATTAGGATATATGCGATATAAGTCGAAATCTAATTAACAGAACAGGAAATATGAAAAGAATGATGATTGGTGTCCTGATGGCACTCATGACCTTGGCGGCGACGGCACAGCAGCGCCGTCCTATTGACAACGAACATCCTTTGTGGCTGATTCACGTTGACGTATGGTTTGCTGCAGATCCGCAGAAAATTATCGACCTGATACCAGAGGATGTCAGGCCTTATGTGTGTATGAACCTTTCTATGTCGTGTGCGTATGATAAGGAGAAGAATATCTATACAAGACCTCGCTCGGCCGTGCGAACCTATAAGTCGTGGGGCTCTGTGTGCCAGAAGAACGGCGTGTGGTTTACCTGTCAGCCGGCCAGTGGCGGTCATACGCATATACAGGACGGCGACCTGGAGACGTTTGAATATTTCTTCAAGCGCTATCCTAATTTCTTAGGCTGGAACTATGCCGAGCAGTTCTGGGGCTTCGACGAGCCTGGCGACAAGAGCTCATCGAAACAGTCATCACGCTGGGCCTTGTTTGCCAATCTGGTAGAGATGTCCCACAAGTATGGTGGTTTCCTGACGGTGAGCTTCTGTGGCAACATCTGGAGTCATCCGCTGAACCCCATAGGTGAGATGAAGCGCGAGCCGAAGCTGCTCGAAGCTTGTAAGAAGTATCCCGAAAGCATCCTCTGGCTATATAAGTACACCACGTCGAGCTGTTTCTACAACAACGAGAGTGTGACCATTGCTCCGTTCATCTCCGGGTTGGCCAAGAACTATGGCGTGCGCTACGACTACTGCGGATGGGAGGGTGCCATGAGCGACCTGAAGGGCAGTGGCAAGTGCAAGTATCCTGGTGCTGCCGGCATCGGTACGGTGATGGAACAGACGGGCATCAACGGCGGTGCCGTCTGGGACGGTCCTGAACTGACGTGGACGAACGGCGGTGAGGGCTTCACAGAGACCAACGCGAAGATCGTTGATGGCTATAGCCGTCGCAACTGGGCACCGGCTCCCCATTTCAAGGCCATTTGGACGGATATGTTCCGTAAGGTCATCGATGGCACCCTGCGCGTTCCCACACGAAAGGAGGTCGTCGACCGCACGAAGGTCGTAGTGGTCAACGACGTGAATACAGGCAGTGACGAAGACAAGTATGCCGCCTGGGGCAATCTCTACGACAAGCTTTACAAGCAGGACGATCCGATGAACAAGGGTAATGGCCAGTGGATGGAAAACTACTGCTATTTCAAGAAGACGGGCCGCTATGCCACCATTCCCGTTACGCTCGAACTCTACGATGACCTGGCAAAGAGCATTCCCGTGCAGGTGCAGAAGTCGAAGCGCACTCAGCAGTGGAGTAACCTCCAGAAGAAGGTCGACGAGTTCAACGAGCAGTATCCCGAGATATCGACGGGCGACCTCTTTGTGGCCCGCATGGGGAACCAGCTGGTAACCTACACCCCGTATTCCTACCTGAACAAGAAGACAACAGCCGAGGGGCGCATCCCCCTGGCGTATAACACCTGCGACTCGCTCATCCTGAACTACGGCAAGCTGTCGAGCGGTGTCGTCCGTGAATACAACGACCATATCGACTTCTATCTGAATAATTTCCGTACGGATACTACGACGACGGTCATAGACGTCATCACCATCAAGGGTGTTTCGTCTGCTCCAAGCTACACATTGACGCTGCGTGAGTCGGCAACGGCCGAACCTACGGAGGCGTGGGATGCCGAGAATGGTGTCTATACGCTGAGCGTTGACCATCTGGGGCCTGTCGATGTCACGATCCAGTGTGCCGGCACTAACAGCCGACCTGCTGCCGGTGTGGCTCAGCCGTTGGCGATTCCCCAACAGCCTGCCGAGAGCCATCTGCCCATCGTCATAGAGGCTGAAAATATGGACTACAAGAGTGTCTCCGGCATCTGCTTTACCACCAACGGCAAGGTGCCCGATGACGTGAATGAGTTTGCTGCCTTGGGCTATGTCTCGTTCAGTACCAGCCCGGTAAGATGGAGGCCATCGTCAATGGCGAAACGCAGTCCATCGACATCGAGGAAGCCGGCAAGAACAACTGGCTGAAGTCTACCTTCACGGTTCATCTGAACGAGGGCACCAACGACCTCCGCCTGAACAATACTGACGGCATCGGGATGCTCGTCGACCAGATTATCTACACGCCTGCCGAAGTGGAGGCCGAAAAGTTCCTGGTCAGCGTCCGTGAGGCCGAGCATGGCAGCGTTGTCTCTGACGTTGAGGAGGCTGCAGAGGGTGAGACCGTCACGCTGACTGTCAATCCGGATGAGGGCTATGTGCTGACAGAACTGCGCGTGATAAACTCTGTCTACTTCACGATGGAGAAGACCATCGCCTTCGATCCCGAGGCCAATGTGGTGACCTTTGTGATGACTGATGACAATGCGGTCATCCAGCCTGTCTTTGAAAAGAAGTCGGTCATCGACGAGGAGAAGGAGACCGTCTATAAACTCGATTTCACGAATGTGGCCGAAGGGGCTATGCCGAAAGGCTGGCTCTGTGTGCAGGAGAATGACGACGTCCATCAGTATCCCAACACCTATTCGCAGGGAGCCCGTACCTTTGTCGGATTCCAGGGCTATCATGGCAGTGCGCTCTATTGGCGTAACGGAAAGGCAGAGACCGGCAGTCAGACCAACAGTCCGCTGACGCTGGAGCCAGGCAGTTACAAACTCGTGTATGCAACGGCCGCCTGGAAAGAGGAGCCTCAGTATAAGGTGGAGTTGCTCGATGCAGCAGGCGTTGCAGTTGTGGTTTCACAAGTCCAGCAGGCTGCTCCTAACGTGAAAGGTGAGCGGGGTGATGTGAGTTCTGCCGAACGTCATGAGCTGCCGTTTACTGTTACGGAGAAGGGTAACTTCGTCATCCGCTTCACCGACGAGTCCACCTTTGGCGGTTTCCATGAGTTCTTGCTGTTGGAGTGCAAGATTATCACGGATACTGCAAGTGGCATCCATCAGATGAGAGCTGGCGGAGTCCAGAGCACAGGTCTCTATGACTTGCAGGGCCGCAAAGTACAGTCGCCTCGCAAGGGCCAGATCCTCATCCTCCGTAGTACCGACGGCAAGACAAAGAAGATGATATTCTGAACAAAGGCGTTCACACGGACATGAAACGGATAGTGACAGTTGCTCTGATGGCGTTGATGACATGGGCCGCAACCGCGCAGCCCCGGTTTGACCTGCCGCATGGTCTGTATGATGAGGCCAGCCTGACGGTCGGCATCATGCTACAGGGGGCGGACTCGGAGATCAGGTACACTACTGACGGTAGTGAACCCACGGCTCAGAGCGCATTGTACACCGAACCGTTGCTTCTGACCTCAACCACGCTGTTGAGAGCTGTCGAGGTGAAGAATGGCTCCGTGGTCTCTCCTGTCGCTACGGCCACCTATATCTTTGTCAACTCCGTGCTGAATCAGCCGAACAATCCAGAAGGCTATCCTGCCAAATGGGGCAAGTACAGCCAGATAACGGGAACGGCTGTGGCCGACTATGAGATGGATCCGGAGATGACCGGCGACAGTGAGCTGCGGCCAAAGATCATCGAGGGCCTGTGGCAGTTGCCTATCCTCTCACTTGTTTCTGACAAGGATAACTTCTTCAGTCGTGTGAACGATGAGGAGAAGGGAGGCATCTACATCTACACAGGCCCTCCTGTGGGCGATGCGACGGGACACGGTTGGACGCGTCCTGCCAGCATAGAGCTCTTCGGCGGACCACAGCAGCACGACCTGACCATCGACTGCGGCATGAGGCTGCACGGCGGTCATGGTCGGCTGGCGGAGAAGAATCCCAAGCATTCTTTCCGGCTGGTGTTCAAGGATGAATACGGTCCCGACGAACTCAACTATCCGCTCTTCGGAGAGGATGAACCGCAGGTGTTCAAGCAGTTGGTGCTGCGCTGTCACTTCGGCAACTCGTGGCAGCACTGGATGGAGGGCAACCGTCAGGAAGCCCAGTACACCCGCGATGTCTGGGCACGAAGGATGCAGCGCAAGATAGGGCGCACCAGTGTCAATGCTCTCTACGTACACCTATTTATAAATGGTATGTATTGGGGACTCTATAATATCGCCGAGCGTGTCGACGGACAATTTGGTAAGGATCATCTCGGTGGCAAGAAAAGTGACATCGATGTGATTAAGATCGAAGAGGACGGCGGCAATCATATCGAGGCTGCCGAGGGTACACTCGATGCCTGGGAAGAGATGCTCGAGACGGCGGCCGATGCTGCCGATGCACAGAGTTACGCCAAACTCGACACGCTGCTCGATATCGACCATTTCATCGACTACATGCTCATCAATCAGTATGCTGGCAACACCGACTGGGACCATCACAACTGGTATGCCCTGCGCCGTCGGGGACAGGACAGTCAGGGGTTCCGGTTCCTCTGCTGGGATACAGAGATAATCTTCGAGAATGTTGACGAGAACCTTTCTGCCGGTTCTAAACATAAGGGAGCCCCCACCACCATCTTCCAAGGCCTGCTGAAGAACAACGATTTTGCCGCCCGTTATCGGACCCGTGCCAAAGAACTATTAGCCGAAGACGGTCTGCTGGGCGAGACATCGGTGGTGGAAGTGTGGGACAGTCTGTACAACACCATCTCTACAGCCATTTATGATGAGTCCGCCCGCTGGGGTGACTACCGCCGCGACGTACACCAATATGTATACGGTGCGGGCAAACTCTACACCGTAGACAAATACTATATGCGTGAGCGTAACCGTCTGCTCACAGAATATTTCCCATACAGGTCTAAGAAAGTGTTGACACAGATTCTGGCATATGTACCTGAGCCTACCGCCATCGGCGCTACGCTAAAGGATAATGTTCAATATTCAATGTTCAATGTTCAATATTCAAAGGATAAGTGGTACACCTTGCAAGGCGTAGAGGTAAAACAACCCACAAAAGGTATCTATATAAGAAATGGTAAGAAAGTCATTGTGAATTTTTATTGATAATGTGCGGTATTTGAAGAAAAAGTGATACCTTTGCAAACAAAAAACGAAACAATGACTTTGAATAGACTCTTTCTTCTGCTCTGTGTGATAGCTGTTGGTGCGCCGGTATTGGCTGTGGAGGGAAATCAATGCCCAGTGGTACACATCGTGCCGGAACGCCTGCCTGATCTGAACACCCCACGTGAGGGCCACGCCGTATTTTGTGCCGGTGGCGAACTGATGGTGGCTGGTGGTCACACCAATGGTTTCGTGCCCACGGCGACGGCAGAATATCTGAGTGGCAGCGAATGGCATCAGTTGCCGATGACCTATATCCACGACCACGGCACGGCATTGGTGTTACGTTCCGGGCGTGTGCTGTTGGCCGGAGGCAGCAAGGAAGAGATGGGAGTGGGGCAGACCTATGGGGTGGAGATGTACGATCCTGTAAACCACTCATTCACGGGCTTTGGCTGTCTGAATCAGAAGAGAACGCTGGCATCGGCTATGGAATTGGATAGTGGGCAGGTCGTCATAACCGGCAACTGGTATGACGGCGATGATATTGAAATGTTCGACGGTCAGAAATTCTTTACTTCTGTCAAACCAGTTAGCGTAGGGCGGGTTGTTCCCTACCTCTTTCGCATGTCGCAGGGTGATGTACTCATTTTGAGTGACCGTGATCCCCATGATCATCTTTCCGATACAATTGTCGTCGACCGCCTGCATGGCGAGCCGTTCACTGTGCCGTTGCTGCAGCAGTGGAAACCGCTGACATACAATGCTCCTACAACGGCTGATGCAGGTTTCATTGGAGATGAGGCGGAGGGACGCTTTGCTTACCTCATGGCTGTGAGGAACTTTGAACGTACACGTGAAAAACCCGAACTGAAGGGTCAGCCTGCAGGGCAGATGGCCGTCGTGCTGGTGGAAGACACCGTCTTCACACAGCTTCCCACTGTCTGCCCTATACCCATGATGAGTCCGTTGGACGGTGCGGAACCTATCTTATATGACAGAGGTTATATCGTGGCCGACCGCCGTGCGAAGCTGGCCTATCTCTGTGGTGTTGACAAGGACAAGCGGTTCTACGTGGTCAGTATCGGATACACCGAGCGGCCAGCCCCTTTGAAACTCTACTATACCGATCCGCTTCCAGACTGTGGGTTCTACGTACCTGCGCTGACTCCTCAGGGGAATCTGGCCATCATTGGCGGCAGCTCGAAAAAAGACTACGACTCTGACAACTTTACCCCTACCGCTTCGGCATGGCTTATTCCTTTAGGTCAGCAAGATGGCGTGACGTCGGCTGCCAACCATTGGCCGGCCAGTCTGCTATGGTGGCTTTTAGCCGTCGTTGCCGTGCTGTTGGTAAGTGTATCGGTGGTGGTATACAGACGGAGGAAGAAGGCTGTACTCCCTGCCCGACAAACAGAGTGTATGGATAGTCGTGAAGAGCTGTCAGAGCCAGAATCCAGTCCCGTCAATAGTAGTGAAGACTTGCTGGAGCGTATCTGCCAACTCATGGACGAGCGTCAACTTTTCCGAAACAGCGAGTTGAAGGCCGCCGATGTGGCAGTAGAGCTGGGTACCAACAGCCGCTATGTTTCCGACTGTATCAGAGCGTGTCGTGGCATAACCTTTACGCAGTTCGTCAATGAGTATCGTGTCGGCTACGTTCAGCGGCTCCTGCGTCAGCATCCCGACTTGAAAGTTGTCGAGGTTTATGCCTCGGCGGGCTTTACCAGCGAGCGCTCCTTCTTCCGCATCTTCAAGGACGTTACCGGCATGACCACCAGCGAATGGCTCAACCGGAACGACAGATAACATGATACGCACACAACGACAAAACGATACTGTTTAAGCGCACAATGATGTAAAAATCGCCTTCTCGAAGCCCTTTATCAAGAAAATCGACTGCCAAAATCCGTTTTGGCAGTCGATTTTCCGTATTTGGCAGTCCCTTTTCGCAGAAATTGCCTATATTTGCGCCATGGTTTAGATGATTGACATGGTTCCTGTAAATGCATTTTATGAATTTTCAAATATTATTAATCCACAAAAATTAAAAAAATGAAAAAGTATTTATCAATTTGGGCTTTTGCCCTGATGGCTGTTTTCAGCCTTGTAGCTGTATCGTGCGGAGATGATGACAAAGATGATGCAATCCAAGGGGACGCAACGATTGTCGGAACCTGGGAAGTTACATCAGTCGATTTCTCGTCTCCTTATGGGGCGGGTGACGAAATCGGCGGATTTGAAATCGGCGACATTGAAGTAATAGACGGCCTGAAGGCTGGCGATCGCGTTACTTTCAATGCGAATGGCACATACCAAACCCGATACGAAACGGGGAGATGGAGTGTAAGTGGGAATGTCTTGACTATGATGTCAGATGACGTAGAATACGATGAAATCGTCATCACATACATGAACATCAAGAGCATAACATCAACCTTACTGGATCTGGTCCTTGATTATGAAGGCTTCTTCCAGTATGAAGTGAAGTTCAAGAGGGTGTGATATATATAAATAAGGTAAGGCCCATGAGTGCCAGATAGAACGCTGGTTCAAGGACTAAACTATAGGTTTTTACATAAAATCGACTGCCAAAATCCGTTTTGGCAGTCGATTTTCCGTATTTGGCAGTCCCTTTTCGGGGGAATTGCCTATATTTGCACCATAGTTTTTAATATAAGGATTATTTACAATGAACAAAAAGAAAATCTACTACTGGCTGCTGTTGCCAGTGCTGGCTCTGATGATGGGAGCCTGTAGTAAAACAGATGATGACAACGGTGGTGGCAATACGCCCAAACTTCCCGAAACGAATGTCGCGCTATCAGAAGAGGACTGCGTCAACTTTTTCAGTGAGCTTGTTGCTCGCAGCGTGATGCATGGCATCGCTCCGGATGCACCGTGCAACGATGTCACCCGCTACTGGCAATTGGCCGAACTGCTGGCTAACCAACCTACGACGACCTCTACGCGAGGCCTGTGGAGCGGAATTCTGGCTGCCTATAATTTTAAGAAGGCGGTTGAAAGTTCGAAGGCAACTCATCGCGCCACACTGATTGGCGCCATGGTCAAGAGCGGCAAGATGGACAAGAAGTCGCGAGAGCAGATATGGCATCAGATTATGAATGCCAAAAAGAATAAAAGCAACGACTTTTTGTTGGATAATCAATACCGCATGGGCTGCGACGAATTCTGGGAGAAATTCTCGAAAGGCGAGCTGGACGGTGCGGCCTTTGATATCTATCACGCTGTGTTTGCCGAGAACGTGGAGTCGAAACAGACGGCAGCCCAGGAACTGGCCGAGTATCTGTTGGACAACAACCTGCGTGAGATTGACATGACGCTCAAGTGTGCTGGTCCGCTCATCTCGGCCGGTGCCGACGTCGTGTTTGCCCTTGGCGATGACCTTATTCAGTATGGAAAGCTGGCCTACGACTTTGTGAACATCAACGGAGAATTTGTCCTACAGGCCGTCGACGGCAACCTCACCTCAGAGAAGTGCATCGACACCATGAACTTCAACCTGAAGCTCCTGACGAAAAAATTGAAGGAGATTGTGCCTACGACGCAGGATCTGACCGAAGTACTGTCGGACCTGACCGCCGACCAGCTTAAGGCGCTGCAGAAGGAAATTCAAAATGCGCTGGACGATGCCAGCGGCATGCAGTTGAGCAAAAACGAACTCGATTGGTTTACCCAGCGTGCCAAGGATATTTTGCACATTGACTGGAAACCCGGATTCCTGGATCAGGAATATGTCAACGATACTTATGATCTGACCATCAGCATTGAAAGTCCGAGTGGCAAGGGGTGTTACACGTTCTACTGCACTGACAAGAATGGGAATGTGCTCCTGGAAGGCCGTTGTGCCCTTAGCCCGACCACCATCACCCTTTATGTCACCTATATCGAAAAGGGTTGCGAGCGCATCCTTCCGAAGAGTGGAAAGGTGACCGTCGGCGACATGCTTTTCATTCCTTACAATGATATTGGATTCAGCAGCGAAGGCGTTGATATTCTATGGTTGTGGTATAACTCCACCGAACAGTCAGATATCTACTTCAATTTGAAGAAAGACACAGAGATAGACGCCTCGCCCACTGAGTTGACCTTCGAGGCCGAGGGTGGCGAGCAGACGGTGAATGTTGACAAGAAGTCCTACCCCTACTGTGGTGGTTTTACCGACTCTGATTGCGAAGACTGGATCACCATCAAGAATGTCTCGGATGGCGTCTTCACAGTGACAGCCGCTCCCAACAATACCGACAAAGAGCGCACGGGTACCATCTACGCCTTTGCCACGAACTCCATGAATCCGACGAAAGATGACATTGTATTGCTGCCCATCAAGGTGAAGCAGAAGGCGGGAGACACAAGTGGAGACACAAGTCAACAGCAGCAGATTACCCAAGTCGAGATAAGTTCATTTAAATTCAAGACAGGCCTTTATGCTAATTGTACGCAGAACCATTATAATGAAAATGGTAAGCTTGATAAGACAGAAGAATATGTATCTGGAAGTAGTTTCGAAGGGGGATATATGGACCAAAGTTTCACGGCGGAAAACATTACCAGTAGTTTCTCTGGCTCTACATTGCATGTGAAAGCTGAATATGAGTATCGTGGTCAGAAATATGATGTCTCGTTCGATGTCACAGGCATAACGGGCGACTATAAGGAAGCGCGTGTAACAAGCCTGACATGCAAAAGGGTTATCTCCGAATCTGTATTCGGACATGAAAAGTACAACTTCACGGCGACATATTCAAATATTCCAGTCAATAAAATAGGTAAAAAAAGTGCTTCTGACCCATTATCATTGAGTAGGATGACGTTCGAAGGAACACCAGCGAATGGTATGGGAATATCAGGCTACTCTTGTGAGAAATATACGTACGACGGATGGGGAGGATATACGCATTATCACTTTGATTACCTCGACAACGCCGCGAACTTTGCGACCTTGGTAATCGAATTCAAGTCCGTTAAGTAGAGAGAGGACGACATCAGTATATAACTTTTCGGGCGGATCGTTTGGCGGTTCGCCCGAATTGTTCCCCAAAAAGAAAAGTTTTGTTCGCAGCTGATGAGTATAAGTTCGCGGTGCACGAACATATGTTTACGGGCGGCGAACAAAGGTTCACGGAGCGTAAATATAGAATTGCACTTTTTCGTGAAATGTTTGGATAATTGGGAAACTTGTTGTACCTTTGCAAACGAATTAGTAATCATCCAAAACCAAGACAGATATGAAGAAGACTATTTTTGTGGTAATGGCTTGTGTGCTGGGGCTGTCGGCTCAGGCACAGAGCACGTGGAGTTATGGCGAGCATCAGTACACGATGAAAGGTAATCTGACCGCCGAGAAGTATAACAAGAGTGCAACGGGCGTGGTGACTTTTACTAATGTGCCGAAGGACTATGAGGAGTTTGAGGCACTCTACAAGGTGTTCCTGGGCAAGACGCCCCACGGTACGGCTGCGATGATGCCGATGGCGATGGAGATCTATGGCCGCAACCGTGAGGAGGGTCTGCGCTGCATACAGCTGATCAGCTGGCCGTCGAACGTCAATTCCGTCGTGTCACAGCTGAAGCAGAAGTACGGTACTTCGGAATATGCTCCTGCTAACGACAGCTATCACCAGCGTTATCTGCCTGCCGCTGTGCTGAAGGGTGCCACGCCGCAGAACGGCTATTCGCCGAAGCGTCCCTATACGGTGGAGATGAAGGCGAGTGTGAATGCGCACCAGGATTTGCAGTTCTCCGGAGAGGGTAGGGTGGTCTACTTGTATATCATGGGCGATGGTTGGGATACCCACCAACGGAGTGTGGAGATCATCAAGCAGGCGGACAGTGAGCTTCATCAGGTGTTCAACTGCCCCAGTTTGTACACACAATGCAAGCCAATTCGTGGACAGTGGCAAGGATTGCAATGATAAAATATACTTAAAAGTATAAAAAATCTTAAATCTTTAGCTGGGTAGGTAGAAAATCTTGTGTATATCGCATATAATATGTACCTTTGCAGCCGCAAAAGTGCGTATTGCGCTGGCCCGAGAGCTATCAATACCCTGATAAAGAGCAACTTAGCCTTCAAAAATGAAGCGGTTGAGGTTCCTTTTTAAGTGGGTTTGTGCGCCTCGGATGGCGATGACACTTAAAAAGGAATTTATTATATTTATAACATTATTAATTTTAAACTGAAATGCCAGGATTAATTGGAAGAAAAATCGGAATGACATCCGTTTTCAGTGCCGACGGTAAGAAGAAGTCAGTCGAGACGGACGGTTACAAGGCCGTTCAGCTCGCCTTCGGTGAGAAGAAGGAGAAGAACACCACCAAGGCAATGATGGGTATCTTCAAGAAAGCCAACACGACGCCCAAGGCCCACTTGGCCGAGTTCAAGTTTGACAATGAGCTCAACCTCGGCGACACCGTTACTGTCGACATCTTCGAGGGAGCAGAGTTTGTTGATGTTGTCGGCACGTCTAAAGGTAAGGGATTCCAGGGCGTTGTGAAGCGTCACGGTTTCGGCGGCGTAGGCCAGTCTACACACGGTCAGGACGACCGTCTGCGTAAGCCGGGTTCTATCGGTGCCTGTTCATATCCCGCCAAGGTGTTCAAGGGCATGCGCATGGGTGGCCAGATGGGTGGCGACCGCGTGACAACCCAAAACCTCAAAGTGTTAAAGGTAATTCCAGAGCACAATCTGATTCTCGTGAAGGGAAGCTGCGCTGGCTATAATGGTTCAACTGTATTAATCAACAAGTAAGATGGAAGTTAGCGTATTAAATATCAAAGGTCAGGAGACCGGACGCAAGGTGACTCTGAACGATGCTATCTACGGCATTGAACCTAATGACCATGTGAT
>CACYQO010000074.1 GCA_902776545.1 uncultured Prevotellaceae bacterium
TGTACCTTCGACATCCTGGGGCGCATCGAGACCACCAAGAAGACGAAGACGTCGGCTAACGGCAAGGAGTATGCGACGTATGAGCGGATTTTGTATCCGTTGCACTATGAGGCTTCGGAAGCCGGAAATACCGGTGGCGGTTCCCAGGGCGGCGGTGACAACAGCGGCGGCGGTTCCCAGAGCGGCGGCGGCACTAACGGCGGCGGTACTAACGGCGATGATGATGACGAGCGTCCCGGCGCTGGTGGGTAATCTCTTCCCCTCCTAAGTTAGGAGGGGTTCTTTGCAGAGCAAAGCGGCAAAGCCGAGCGAGGGGTGGTCTGAACAGCCTCAATATCTGCCTCAGGATCAGCGCTTGTTCAGACCCCCTCTGGCTCCCCCTAACTTAGGGGGAGAAATAAATACTCAAAGCGCAGATAAAAAGAATAATATGATGGATAAGACATGATTCTGTTCTTTGGTATTTCGCCCAGTGTCTTATTTATGCGGGTTCGGCTGTGGGTATTGACGTACTCATCGACGAGCGCATCCGTAGGCATCATCAAAAATAATGACCATTTTGCTGACATCAGCAAAATGGTCATGTTTCTAACATTTTATCATTTTTACTTTTTATTCTCCTTCCGGAAAGGTGAAGTCGGTCTTCACCACGTTGTAACCGTAGATGGTCTTGAAGTCGTTCTTCATCGAGATGACGGTGTAGCCGTTCTCGCGCCATTTGGCTTCGCGCTTGGCTCCTTCTTCAAGGTCGGCATGGTCGCGTACGTCATCGTCGGCCACGAGCATGAAGACGGCGGTTCGGTATTTCTCATTGCTCAGACAGTAGTTGTGCATGGCTTGGTCGCCGCTGCTGTTGCCGAAGGAGAGCACGGGCACCTTGCCGATCTCCTGGCTGATCTGCTTCACCTTGTTGGTCTTGAGGTTCTTGATGAGCAGGCTGTCGGTGCGGATGAGGTATTCGTCTTTGCTCATGGTGAAATTGACTCCTTCGTTGTCGCCCTGGTTGTTGGACTTGAGCATGACGTCCATGCCGATCACCCTGTTAGGCTCGATGCCGATGGACTCTACGAGCGAGCGGCAGATGAAACGGTCGGAACCGGAGACGACATAGAAGGTGAAGCCGTTGGCCTTGAGATAGTCGAAGACGTCGAGCATGGGCTTGTAGAAGCTCTCGCCGTAGGTCATGCCCTTGAAGCCATTGGCGGGGAAGTCGGCATAGGCCTTGACATAGGCGTCGAACTCGGCGATGGTCATGCCGGCGTAGGCCTTGGCGGCGGCACGGGCGTGCTTCATGTCGAAATGGTCGGGCAGCTTCTTGCCGTGGCGCACGAAGTCGCGGATGTCCTGTGCTGCCTCACGCACATCGTCGGGGGCCTGGTCTTTGTATTTGGGATCGTCGAGAGCACGGTATTCGAGCATGTTGTACTCAAAGTAGGTGGGATAGAGCTCGCCGACGAAGGTGCCGTCCATGTCGAAGGTGGCAATGCGGTCTTCGGCACTGATGAAGTTGGCGGATTTTGGGTTGGTCACGTCTTCCACATAATCCTGCAGGCGGGTCAGCGCCTCGCATTTGTTCCAGTTGGGGAAGAAGTCCCTCTGCACCGGCGTCGGCGTCGGGGTAGGCGTCGGGCTGGGTACGACGGGGTTGTCGGTCTTGTTACAGGATGTGAACGTGGTTGCGCCGCAGAGGATGGTCAGGATGGCGGCGAACATCCAAAGTTTCATTTGTTTCATAACGTTTATTGATTATACAGATAAATCTTTGGTGAGCATGAGGCGGTAGTCGACGGGACTCATGCCGATGACTTCCTGAATGCGGCGCTGGAGTGTGCGGACATTGCTGAAGCCGGCTTCTTCGGCCACGACGGCAATGGTGTAGTTGGGCTTGTCGCGCAGCAGGCGCAGGGCCTCCAGCGTGCGGAGGTTGTCGATATAGGCCTCGGGGGGGCGGTGCATCGTCTGGTGACGGAAGAGCAGGTTGAGGCGGTTCATGCTCACGCCGAGCATGTCGGCCAGAGCCTGGGTGCTGAAGTCGGCACGCAGGTGGGGACGCTCTTCCTCCAGGCGCATCTCGATGATGGCCATGAGCTGCCCGTCGTCCTGTAGGTCGGCATTGCGCAGACGCTTGGCATGCCCCTCGATCATCTCACGGGCCACCTCGGTGCGGCGCTTCAGCTCTACGTCGTATTCAAGGCGCTCTGTGAGGTCGAGGTTGCGGCTGACCATGCGCACCAGCTCGTCTTTCAGGCGTTCTACTTCTTTCTTCAGGAAGGTCACTTCTTCCTGCAGCTTGGCTTCTTTTTCGGTCATAAACTATCTTTTTATTAACGACAACTATGACAACAAAGACAACTATTTCTCAACCTTGAAGAGCTACAGGAAGCCATTGAGGTTGAATACTTCCTCCACCTCGTCGGTCATGCCCTTGAGGATGGCCTGATGACCGTTGGCACGGGTGTGCTTGTAAAGGTTCAGCAGGATACGGAGACCGCTGCTGGAGATGTAGTTGAGGTCTGTACAGTCGACAAGGATGTCGCAGTCGTCGCGTTCAAAGTCGGGGGCAAGGCTGCGCTCTGCCTGACTGCTGGCAACGTTGTCGAGGTCGCCGATGATGGCGATGATCAGTCGGCCATCTTGTTCTTTTAATGTAATATCCATAACTTTGAACTTTGAGCTTTGAACTTTGAACTTTATGATTACTTTGAACTTTGAACTTTGAGCTTTGAGCTTTATGATTACTTTAATTCTTTAATTTTTTAATTTTTTAATTAGGGTAAGTACGTTGTGATCGGCGGTGCGGCGGTAGCTGAGGCCGTCGGTCATCGTCTGGAGGAAGATGATGCCCAGGCCGCCAGGGGGACGCTGGTCGGGGGACGTCGAGAGGTCTGTGGCAGAGCCCTGGGTGGGATCGAAGGGCTGGCCGTCGTCGTCGATGATGAGTGTCAGCTGGTGGTCGGCCACCGAAGCCTGAAGGTTGATGGTGGTGGCTTGACCGTAGTTGATGGTGTTGATGACGGCCCAACAGTTGCCCGTCGTGATTCTTTGCTTCGCTGAGTCCGTCGGTAAAGAGGAACAGCATGTCACCCGTCTGCAATTGTACCTGCTGGCTTTCGAAGATCCAGTCTTCCAGTGCCCCGACGGGGAGATTGCGCTTCACGGGGAGCAGCTCGCCGGTGAGGAGAGGCGGCTCGTGGCCGGCATTGCAGTAGGAGAGCAGGCCGGTGGTGAGGTCGAGCACACCTACGAACATCGTGACGAACATACAGGCCTCGTTGCCTTCGCAGATAGCCCTGTTGATGCGCCAGATGATGCGTTCGGGATCTGTCTCTGCGGTGGCGATGGAGTGGAAAAGGCTGCGGGTGACGGCCATCACCAGGGCGGCGGGGATGCCCTTGCCTGACACGTCGCCGATGCAGAAGAAGAGGCGGTTGTCGCGCAACAGGAAGTCGTAGAGGTCGCCACCCACCTCGCGGGCTGGTGTCTGTGAGGCGAAGAGGTCGATGGCTGAGGCGTCTGCCTCAGAAGTTCCGGGCAACGACTTGGGGGGCATGTGGGGCAGCATGGCCATCTGGATGTTGTGGGCAATCTTCAGTTCCCGGTCGATGGCAGCCTGATGGGCGGTGACGGGCGAGGTGGTGTCTTTGATCGTACGGCGGCAGAAGAAGTAGATGGCCAGGAGGGCGAGGAGTATTATGGCCAGGATGATGGTGTTCAGCGTGCTGCCGTTGCGGACGATGGTCTCCTTAGGAACGACGATGCCGATGATCCAGTCCATGTGCTTCACATTGCGGTAGTATATCCATGAGGGGACGCCGTCGATCTCCATCATTGCCGAGCCTTTCTCGCCGTTTCGCATGCTGGCTACGACGTCGTCGTCGATGGTGTTGGAGGTGAGACGGGATTCCTGGAAGAAGTTGTCGTTCTGGATGCGCCTTCCGTCAGGATGAATGATATAGGTGCCCTTGTGATTGATGACGAAGTTGAAGGAATGATGCTTGTTGCCCTGCTCATGTTCCTCGTTCAGGATCTGCAGGTCGTTCATCATCTCTTTTCTCAGATATTCGAGGGGAAGGTCGGAACCGAACACTGCCACCGGTCGCCCTTGCGCGTCGTGTACGGGTATATAATAGGTGGTCACTTGGCGGCGGCCGCTGACGTCGGGGATGAGGTCGTTCTCGAAATAGACTTCCGACCAGTTGGCGGAGTCTTGTGACATCCCCTGCTTGAACCAACTCCGGTTTTCATAGATATTGTTGTCGTTTTCGACCTTGCCCAGATGTATGACACCGGCGGAATCCCGCGAGGCGTAGAGTTCCAGGCAGCGCGGTTTGCCTGGGAAATAGTTAGGTTCGTAAACGACGCCGCAGGAGAGGATGGTGGGGTTGATCTGCAGGATGCGCTCCAGATGGGCGGTGATCTTTTCCGGGGCGTTGATGTCGTGCTCGATGTTATGGAGGTTGTTCTTCGTGGCTACCATGACATCCGACAGCCTGCGGCGGAACTCCTCGTGATCTCTCAGCAGTGCCCCTTCATAGCGCTCCTGAGCCTCCGTCAGCATATAGGTTCTCACGGTGAAATAGACAAGGCCGGTAATGACGGCCATCATCACCAGCACTACCGCCATGATGCGGAAAGTGAGTTGTTTCGCCAAGGAGCTCATAACACGTTCGTCGAGATAGACGCTGCAAAGATACGAATAAGTGAGCAAACAAACAAATAAATTTGGATATTTTCGAGTGTGAGCGTTATAAGGGACACAGTTTTTTTGCTATGTCTACTTATCAATCAGTCTTGATGCAGGGGAGGAGAGGCGAAATCGTGTATTTATACACTCAATATTCGTATTATTTAAGAATTCGGCATCGGCTGAAAAGAAAAAAACTTCGTACCTTTGCAACCGCAAAAATTATTGCCGCTCAATAAATTGTAAATTGTAAAATTGTAAATTTTTAGTCGATGTTTCACATTTACGAAGGCTTCCATCTGGTAGAGACGTACCACAAGATGCGTCACCAGCGCAAGTATCACCCCGAAGACAGCACGAAGCGTGCCGTCAAGATTGCCCTTGTGGCATTAGTCACCCTTCTGCTCTGGAACATGCCCGCCGAGTGGTATGGCATCCAGAACCTGACCGTCATCCAGCAGCGTATCATCGCCATTTTCGCGTTTGCCACGCTGATGTGGATTCTCGAGATTGTCTCCTCATGGGCTACGTCGGTGGCCATCATTTTACTGATGCTCCTGTTCTGTACAGACAGCGGTGTGCTGCCGATGGTGAACGAGGCGGAAGTGGGTAAGCTCCTGTCGTATAAAGGTGTGATGGCGACGTTTGCTGATCCGGTGATCATGTTGTTCATCGGCGGTTTCGTGCTGGCTATCGCTGCCACGAAGACGGGCCTCGATGCCCAGTTGGCCAAGGTGCTGCTGAAGCCTTTCGGTACGAAGAGTGAGATGGTGCTGTTGGGTTTCCTGCTCATCACGGGACTGTTCTCGATGTTCGTGTCAAACACGGCAACGGCTGCCATGATGCTGACCTTCCTCACCCCGGTGTTCCGCCAGCTACCCCCAGAGGGTAAAGGCCGTATCGCCCTTGCGATGTCGATCCCTGTGGCTGCCAACCTTGGTGGTATGGGTACGCCTATCGGTACGCCCCCGAACACCATCGCCTTGAAATACCTCAACGACCCTGAGGGCCTGAACCTCGGACTGGGCTTCGGCCAGTGGATGATGTTCATGTTCCCGCTGGTCATCGTACTGCTGTTCATCAGCTGGCGCATTCTGCTCAGCATGTTCCCCTTTACCCAGAAGCGTATCGAACTGAATATCGAGGGCGGCATGCAGAAGGGTTTCCATGCCAACGTGGTTATCGTCACCTTCTTCATTACGGTAGCCCTCTGGCTGCTCGACAGCGTGACGGGCATCAACTCCTATACGGTGGCTATGATTCCGTTTGCCGTGTTTGCCCTGACCGGTGTCATCAATAAGCGTGACCTCGAGCAGATCAACTGGAGTGTCATCTGGATGGTGGCCGGTGGTTTCGCCCTTGGCTATGGCCTGAATTCCTCTGGCTTGGCCCATAACGCCGTGGAGAGCATTCCCTTCGGTGAGTTCTCACCGTTACTCATCCTGCTCCTTGGCGGTGCCATCTGCTACCTGTTGTCGAACTTCATCTCCAACTCGGCTACAGCAGCCCTGCTGATGCCGATCCTCGCTATCGTCTGCGGTGCCATGGGTGATAAGCTTGCACCTATTGGTGGTACTCCCACCGTGCTGATCGGTGTGGCCATTGCTGCTTCTTCGGCCATGATCCTGCCTATCTCCACGCCGCCGAATGCCCTGGCCTTCGCCACAGGCTTTGTGAAGCAGAAGGATATGTCGAAGATGGGTGTCATCATGGGTGTCATCTCGATGGTGCTCGGTTTCGCCCTCGTTTACCTGATGGGCACGCTACACCTTATTTAATAACACCTCTAAATAATAATCCCCCGCTCGATCGAGCGGGGGATTATTATAAGAAACTTATAAGTGCATGAACGGCAGTTGGGACGCCAGGTGGAGTATGTTCTCTGCCAATGCGGTGTTGGATTCCTGTTCGCCGTTGATGGCATCGTAGATGGCCTTGATGCCGTAGAGTCCGCTTCCCTGTTTGATGGCATAGACCAGACAGAGGTTCTGCAGGCCGATGCTCTCAGAGAGGATGTCGAGGTCGGTGATGGCAATCTGAGAGACGGCCAATTGGTAGGCGTCATCGCTGTTCTCTATTATAAACTGCTTTACGTCGCCGAGGTTCGTGAATCGGAAACTCTCAAGAATGGGTAGGAATTGCATCATCGGGGCAGGGAAGATCTCGGCCTGGTTCACGGCAGCGATACGCTGGTTCAGACGGTCGAAGGGCCTCAAGTCCAGAAATTGCTGGAAAGAGTCAGAGGAGAGTGACACCTCGCTGAAAAGCCCAGACTTGACCAATGACTGCACCTGCCGGCGATAGTCGGTCATGGTGGTGCGCAGACGGCTGAACTCATCGTCGGCCATCTCCAGCATGCCTGCCAGACGGCTGAACTGCCTGACGAACTCTGGCGGCAACTTGACGGCGCCCTTGTAGCCGATGTCATGCTCAATGGCCGACCACACATGCTGCAGGGCCGTCCGCATTTGTACCTCGAAGGGTATGACGCGCAGCGGACCTTCCTTCAGATAGCAGATATAGTGGAGCGAGAGGTAGCCGAAACTGTTGAGCTGATGCTTGCGCTTATCGACGGAGTTCTTCCAGTCGATGTCGAAGATCTGCTTGGCGATGGCGGCCACCTTGTCAACGTCATCGGTATAATAGGTGACCGCCCTGATACCGACGATGTCGGTGATATCATAGAGTGTCTTGTACTTATAGCCTTTTTTCTCCAGCTTCCCTGCCAGTGACTCTTCTGTCTTGACGCGACGTTCGAAGGTGTTCAACTGGATGTTTTGCTCACGCAAAGCTGCCTGGAGCAGGTTTGAAGCCTGCTCTGACAGTTGTTCCAACTGCGGCAACTGCTTGTGATAGGCGTCCAGCAGTTCCGCAGAATGGGAGATTTGCGTGATCATACAAACTCGAAGAGATGGGTGAAGCCGGTCATGGCAAACACCTGGCGGAGGTTGTCGTTCATACCAGCGACGCAGACCTTACTTCCCTTCGACTTGGCTACCTTAAGCAGTGCCAGGAAGAGGCGCAGACCACTCGATGAGATGTAGTCGAGCTTCTCGCAGTCAAGGATGATGTCGTGACCTTCGCAGTTGTGGAGTACCTTCATCTCCTGTTCAGTCTGAACGGAGGCTGCTGTGTCGAGGCGGCCTTCAAAGTGCATGACGTACTTGCCGTCTTTTTCCTCAAATGATGTTTTCATAATGCTTTTAATTTCTAAATTTTTTAATTTTATAATTTTTTAATTCTCTTCTTTAGTGTCAGGACGTTATGTCCGTCTTTATACTCGTATTGGATGCTGTCCATCAGTTGCTTGACAAGATGGATGCCCAGTCCGCCGATGGAGCGCTCCTCGGCAGAAAGGGTGGTATCTACTTCGCCCTTGGTCGTCGGGTCGAAGGGCTGGCCGCTGTCGCTGATGACGAAGGTCAGGCAGTCGCTCTCCGACAGGGCAGAGATATCTACATAGCCTTTCGTGCCTTCGGGATAGCCGTAGGTCATCACATTGACGACGGCCTCCTCCAGGGCGAGGTTCATTTGCATCGTTGTCATCATATCGACACCATGCGATTCGCAGACCTCGTCGATGAAGGCGGCCAGTTGTGGCACCTCCTGAACGTCGTTGGGCAGCGTAAGGGTCTTATGACCGTTGTTGTTATCGTCGGCTTGAGACATAGTTATCGTTTATCAGCTTTTTTACGGAATGACTGTAGCTTTTCACCGTAGCAGAGGTCACCGCAGTCGCCGAAACCGGGCACGATGTACTTCTGTTCGTTCATGCCCTGATCGATGGCGGCGCACCAGATATGGCTGTCTTCGGGCAGGGCCTCCTTGACAACCTCGATACCTTCCGGTGCGGCGATGACGCAGCAGAGATGGATTTTCTTGGGCTTGCCCGTCTCCAGCAGAGAGTCGATGGCGGCTGCCAGCGATCCGCCTGTTGCCAGCATGGGATCGACAATCAGCAGCGTCTTGTTCTTCACACTTTGCGTAGCAATATATTCGGTATGGATACCCACCTCGGTATGCTCACGGTTGATATACATCCGGAAGGCGGAAACGAAACCGTTGTCGGCCTTGTCGAACACGTTGAGGAAACCCTCGTGGAACGGCAGACCGGCGCGCAGCACCGTGGCGATGACCATGTCTTCTTTCGGCAGGGGGATATCAATCGTACCCAACGGCGTGGTGATGGTCTTGGATTTATATTCCAAGGTCTTCGACAGCTCATAGGCCATCATCTCGCCGATACGCTTGATGTTATGCCGGAAGAGGAACCGGTTCTTCTGATAGTTCTTGTCGCGCAGCTCAGACATGTAGAGGTTGATGATCGAGTTGCTCTGACTGAAATCTGTTATCTCCATACCGAATAATTTATATTTTGTGTGCAAAGATAGCAAAAATTTACGATTTACGATTTACGATTTACGTTTTTTTACACAGCGGTAGCAAATTTTTCACTTTTCACTCTTCACTTTTCACTTTTATTTGTACCTTTGCAGCGGATTTATAGAAAGCGACTATGCAAACTAACACTCATTTGGGCCGCTTGGTTCATGACCAGGCGAAGAAGTATGGAGACCGCGAGGTGCTGATCTATAAGGATTTCGGCGGAAAGGAATGGAAGTCTTATTCTTGGAATCAGTTCTCTCAGAAGGTGAAGACGGTGTCGAATGCACTGCTGAATCTGGGTGTGAAGGTACAGGAGAACGTCGGTGTGTTCTCGCAGAACTCCATCCAGTACTTGTTCTGTGACTTCGGTGCATGGGGCATCCGTGCGGTGACGATCCCCTTCTATGCGACCAGCTCGGAACAGCAGATACAGTTCATGGTGAACGACGGGAAGGTGCGCTTCCTGTTCGTGGGCGAGCAGGAGCAGTACGACAAGGCCCGCAGGGTGCTGGCTACGTGCAAGACGCTGGAGCGGATCATCATCTTCGACCGTGGAGTGCGCATCGCCGAACAGGATGCCAACGCGATGTACTTCGACGACTTCCTGAAGCTGGGTGAGAACCTGCCGCGACAGACGGAGGTGGATGCGCTGACGGAGAAGGCCTCGATGGACGATATCGCCAACATCCTCTATACCAGCGGTACGACGGGCGACTCGAAGGGCGTCATCCTCACCTGCGGGCAGTACCACGCCGCCATGGTGGCCAACGACAAGTGCGTGCCAGTGGGAGAGAACGACCGTGTGCTGAACTTCCTGCCGTTTACCCATATCTTTGAGAAGGGGTGGAAGATACTCTGTCTGACGGAGGGGGCCACGCTCATCGTGAACACCTATCCCCTGGAGGTGCAGCAGTCGATGAAGGAGACGCATCCGACGTGTATGTCATCCGTGCCCCGTTTCTGGGAGAAGGTGTATATGGGTGTGGTGGAGAAGATTGAGACGGCCGGCGCTCCGAAGCGCAAGCTCTTCCAATATGCCCTGAGCGTAGGCAAGAAACATAATATCGACTATCTGTCAAAAGGCAAGCGCCCGCCGTTGGCGCTTCACTTGGAGTATGAGATGCTTAACAAGACCGTCTTCTCTCTGGTGCGCAAGGAGCTTGGGCTGGAGAACGCCCACTTCTTCCCCACGGCCGGAGCGACGGTGAATCCCAAGGTTGAAGAGTTCGTGCATTCCATCGGCATCAATATGGTGGTGGGCTATGGCCTCACGGAGAGTCTGGCTACGGTGAGCTGTAACCATCTGGGCAAGCCGTTCACCGTGGGCGGTGTGGGTATCCCCATCGAGGGCATCGACATCCGCATCAGCGAAGAGGGTGAAGTGCTGCTGAAGGGTCCGACGATCACCATCGGCTATTACAACCGTGACGATCTGACGAAGGCCGCCTTTACCGACGACGGCTACTTCAAGACCGGCGACTCGGGTTACCTGAAGGGCGGTGAGCTGTTCCTCAAGGAGCGCATCAAGGATCTCTATAAGACTTCCAACGGCAAATACATCGCCCCGCAGATGATAGAATCGAAACTTCTGGTTGACAAATATATCGATCAGATCGCCATCATCGCCGATCAGCGCAAGTTTGTGTCGGCCCTCATCATCCCCGTCTATCCGCTCCTCGAGGAGTATGCCCGTGAGCATCATATCCCGTACGACAGCCACGAGCAGCTCTGTGCCGACCCGAAGATCAACGAGATGATGAAGGAGCGCATCGACACCCTCCAGCAGCAGCTGGCACACTACGAGCAGATCAAGCGGTTCACGCTCTTGCCCCATCACTTCTCGATGGAACGGGGTGAACTGACGAACACGCTCAAGATCAAGCGCCGCGTGCTGAACGAGAACTACAAGAAGGAAATCGACGCGATGTACGCAGAATAAAGAGATGCTGCTTGATTTTATGCATCCGGGAAATAGCCGCGCGCCTGGAGTTGCTCGAAGCTGCCGTCGGCAGCTACACGACCGTCCTTCAGCACAATGATGCGGTTGCACTGCCGGATGGTGCTCAGGCGGTGAGCAATGACGATACGCGTACATTTCAGTTTGGCCAGGTTGTCGACTACGATGTGCTGGCTGATATTGTCGAGTGCCGATGTGGCCTCGTCGAGGAAGAGCACCGTGGGCTTTCTGACCAGTGCCCGGGCAATCAGTATGCGCTGGCGCTGTCCGCCCGACACACCCTTGCCATCGACGGTGATGGGTGTGTCCATGCCTAAGGGGAACAGGCGGATGGTACCCTCAATGAGCTGGCCGTCCTGCATACAGATGCCGATGCAGAAGCGTCTCAGGCTGCGCAGATTAATGTCGCTCAGGTCGTACTGGTCGTAGAAGACGGATCCGGCCAAGGGATGCTCCAGTCCAAGCATGAGGCGCATCAGGGTGCTCTTGCCGCAGCCAGAACCTCCGACAAGTGCCACGTAGTCACCGCTGTTGATGGTCAGGTTGAGACCGTCGAAGAGCAGGGGCATGTCGTCGGCATAGCGAAACTTCAGGCCACGTATCTCCATCTGGCCCGTTATGCGCTTTACCACCTGGCGGTTGTCCTTGAATTCAGGCATTGCCGCCATGATAGGCTGGCAAAGATGTATCTCAGGTAACAGGCGAGCCCCATCCTTTGTAATATTCTGCAGCTGCATCATCGCCTCGTTGACAAGCATCAGTACGGCGCAATAGGCAATATAGTCGGAGAGTGACAGACCGTAGTGCCAGGCAGCCCACATGGTTACTATCATGGGCATCAGTTTCATGCAATAGGAAATGCCGTTCACGTAGAAACTGGCTATGGGTTGACGGCAGCTGTATATCTCTGATGGAGCATATGCCTTTGCCCACTGAAGGAATGCCCGGAACTCTGCACCGGTGGTCTTGAGTTTCTGGATGCCGGAGAACAAGCCGAACAGTGTACCTACAAGATGTGAGCCTTCGTTGTTCACGTTCAATTGCACTTTCCTTGTATAGTAAAAGACCAGCGCAATGGCAGCAAATTGTATGATCATGACAACGATGCCAGTATAGAATAACGGGCCGCCATAGATGAAGAACTGCACGAACATGATGCCGGAAAAGAGAAAGGTGAGTATGGTCGATAAAAAGCTGACTGTGAGATTAGAACTGATGCGTGATACCGACAACAGGCGGTTGGACAGGTCGCCGGGTGAGAACTTCTTGGCAAACGTGGCGGGCAACAGCAGCAGGCGCGACATGAAGGCCGTTTGCAGCGCATGCTCCACCTTGTCCTTGATACGGACAACTACCAAGTTGCGGGCAATCTGTACCATCGCCATGCCGACGGCAGCGCTGGCGAGCAGGGTGGCAATGGGCACAATCTGGCTGGCATCGCCCGAGGGGATGACCTCCGAGAAGATCAGTTTGCACACGTATGGTGTGAACATGGTCAGCAAAATAACACTTACGCAAGCCGCCAGGCTGTAAAGGAAATCATACTTGCAGAGGCTGCTCACGGCATAGCGTACAATTCCCTTGACGGTCAGTTCTCCGTCTGAAAAAGGAAAGCAGGCAATCACTGCCTTTTTCTTCAGCAGGTGGGCACTTTTGCTCGCCCTCATGCCCTCGCCTGTCTTGGGATGGACGAAAGTATAGTCCGTGAAGCCGGGTATGAGTATAACAGGCGAGTCGTCATCGGCCATAAATCCTAACATATAGCCCGTACAAAGGCGCCACCAGCCTTCGGTCAACTTGATACTGCGGAAAAAGACGTTATTTTTATCAAGCAATGTCTCTATCTGCTCTAAGTCCTGGGGCAAGTCCACGCTTGATTCCATCTGCTTCCACAGCTTACGGTCTATCATGGCACGCAGGATGTAGAGCGTTTTCCTCATAGCCTCGCGGTCGCCTTCTATGCGTCGGGCTAACTGTTGAAGGAATGGATCTTTTATCATCGTGTCAGGCGTATTTTAAGAGATTGCTATACAGACCGTCAATCTGTCTCAGTTCGTCGTGTGTGCCCTGCTGGGTGATGCGTCCGTGTTCTACCACGTAAATCTGGTCGCAACCGGCAATGGTCTCCAACCGGTGGGCAATCATGATCATGGTCATACCCATGTCGTAGAGATGCTTCATCAACTTAGCCTCTGTCTGGGGATCCAAGGCAGAGGTGCCCTCATCCATCAGCAGGATGGTGGGCTCCTTGGCCAGAGCGGTGGCAATCTCGATGCGCTGGCGCTGTCCGCCGCTGAAGTTCTTGCCGCGCTCCATGACGGCTCCCTGATAGGCACCCGGACGTTCCAGAATCTCGTGGTGTATCTGCGCATCATTGCAGGCGAGCACCATGGCAAAGTTCTCTATCGACTCGTCCCACATCCTGACGTTGTCTGCAATAGTGCCCTCAAAGAGCGTCACGTCCTGATTGACCACCGAGACAGAGTTGACGAAAGTCATGCGGTCTATCTCCTTGCGGGACTTGCCGTCGAATAGCACCTCACCCTCCCAGGGTTCATACAGCCCTGACACGAGGCTCAGTACCGTGCTCTTGCCACAGCCCGAGGGGCCTACCAGGGCTATGCGCTCACCAGCCTTGATCTTCAACGAGAAATGGTTGAGGATGGGTGGCAGGCTGCGGTCGTAGCCGAAGGTGACATCGCGCAACTCTATCTCTCCCGCCAGTTTCGCTATATCAGGCAGATCGTCGCCTTCAGGCAGGCTCAACTCTGCGCTTTCCTGACCAATGTCGGTCACGTCCTTGATACGCTGGATGCTCGAGTGGGCTCTTAGTATGCCCATGATGCTTTCAATGATTCTATTGATGGGAAAGACAGCCTCGTTAATCATTCCCTGCGAGGCCAGAATCATACCAGGTGTCAGTTCACCATCCATGACATACCAGGCACCCATACATAGTATAGAAGCATTGGTGAGTTGTAGCATCAGCTGCGGTACAACACTCAGGAAGATGGTATTCGTCGAGGATTTGACGCGGGCATTGATTGATTGCGTATAGGTTTCTTCCCAGCGTTCAAAGAAATACTGCTCGCTTCCTAACGACTTGATCGTTTCCAGATTGCTCATGCCCGTCATCGTGACATTCTGAAGTCGTGCCTCCGTCACCTCCAGATCCATAGCATACTGCTTCTGCAGCCTGGAAGTGGTACGCATCACATAAAGCAGCATGAGAACAGCGAAAATCTCTAATATAGCCAGTTTCCAACTATAAGATATAAGGATATAACAGCATAGAATAGGTACAAGCATTAAGACCAAAGCAGGCAATGCAGAGTCCAGCGACTTGACCGTTTTTGATATGCTTGTATAGCGTGCCACCAGTTCGCCTGGTGTGAATTGGGCCAGAAGTGACAACGGCAGCCGAAACACAGTCCATATATATTTCGTAGATAAAGTAATGATGATTCTTGCATAACTCTTTCTGCGTATGACGGAGAACGATGTCCAGATGGCAAGCTCTATCACAAACAACGCGACATAGAACACCATCAGCGGGGCAAACCACTCAGGATTCTTGTGCGTGATGATATTGTCGGTATAGACCTGCTGGAACAACGACGGGAAGATGCGAGTCGGAATGTCAAAAGAATAGATCGTGACACTGGAGAGGATGAACAATATATTACCCTTAAGGAAAAACTTAAGGGCAGAAACTACCGATAACTTCGACTGGCGATTAGGCTTTTCCTGCATCATTCGAACTTTTGCTCCTGGTTACGGATTTGAGGGCGGGAGGCTTTGTACAGTCACAAATGCTGTCATGCCTGGCGCCAGATGCGGATGCGGTTGTAGCGTGGCTTCCACGTGTCTCATGCCATTGTCATCAACCGCACCGACGCCTGAAATCGTAGCAGGATGCTGCTCTGAGGGGAATGCAACG
>CACYQO010000075.1 GCA_902776545.1 uncultured Prevotellaceae bacterium
TTATCACGCTGCAAAGATAAGAACTATTTCTGAAATATGCAAGGAATTAACTTAAAAATTAATTCTGATTAAGCAAACTCCTTAATTCCGTAGGGTTTTAGGACTTTTTCTGGAGTTTCTTGAGGCGGCGGCGGGCGTCACCGGCATCGGGATAGAGCTCGAGGGCCTTCTCGTAGTTGCGGATGGCGGCGTCGGTCATGTGCTCGTGCTCGCACTCGCGGCCCATGATGGTATATTCGGCGGCGAGGCGTTTTAAGAGTTCGTTCTGCGCGTCAAGCTTGGACTGTAGGGATTGGATCTCTGAGGCGTGCTTTTCCTGCAGTTCTGAGATGGCTCTGCGCTGGCGGTTGATAATCTCCAGCTTGCGTCGGATGAGGCGGCGGGCATGGGGCTTCTCGATGTCATAGCGGGAGTGGATGGCCAGGAAGAAATGGTTGAGGAAGGCATCAAAGTCACCACCATCGAAGGCCCTTACAGCATCGCGGTATTCGCGGTCGGCCTTGCCTTCCTCAAGGGCTCTGGCAATGAGCGTCTGGTCGTTGTACCGGCTGGCAAACTGCACCACCTCTGCCCGCACAAACACATCGCTCTGGCGGATGGGCTCCTTGAGGGTGATGCCTTCGAGAGACGTGCAGCGGGAGAGAGCCACATAGGTCTGTCCGCCAGCGAAGGCACCGCCTCCGCCGAAGTCGATGGCTACTTGCGAGAACGTCAGTCCCTGGCTTTTGTGGACGGTGATGGCCCAAGCCAGACGTATCGGAAACTGCGTGTAGGTGCCCAGCAGTTCTTCCTCAATCTTCTGCTCCTTCTCGTTGAAGGTGTAGCGCATGTTCTCCCACACCTCGCGCTCGACATCGAACTCCTGAGCCTGCTCGTTGACGATGCCGATGACGCCTGCCTCCTCGTCGATGTAGTCGATGGTGCCGAGGGTGCCGTTCACCCAGCGTTTGTCCTTGTCGTTCTTGATGAAAATGACTTGTGCGCCAGGCTTCAGCTGGAGTTCCATCGGCGTGGGGAGTGAGGTTTCAGGGAAGTCGCCTGTGATGCTGCCGAAGAAGACGGATGGCGAGCCGTCGAGGGCTGCGAGATGCTGCTCGTTGATGTAGTCGACGGTGTCGCGGCGGGTAGCGAGGGTGATGGTGAGATTGGTGGAGGGTGAAAGGTGAAGGGTGGAGGGAGATATGCCTGCAGCAGAGTATTCTCCCTCCACCTTCCTCCCTCCACCTTCAACCCTCTGATTGAGCGCAGCGAGATCAGTCGCCGTGGCGGTGTTGTTGCGGATGCGGTCGAGGATGGCGATGAAGGCAGGGTCAGACTGGCGGTAGACCTTGCGGAGCTCGATGGAGACGACGGGCATCTGCTGCCACACTTTCGCATTGAAGAAGTAGGGTGAGGGATAGAAAGGCTGCAAGAGCTGGCGCTCATCGTCTTTCAGCACGGGCTCCAGCTGGAAGATGTCTCCCACGAGCAGCAGTTGTTTGCCGCCGAAGGGCTCTGGGTTGCGGGTATAGATGCGCAGCACCTTGTCGATGAAGTCGATGATGTCTGCCCGCACCATACTGATCTCGTCGATGATGATGAGTTCCACTTCACGTATCAGCTTGCGCTGGGCACCTGTGTATTTCAGCGTCTCCTTGATGTGCCGGCGGTCGTAGCGCGAATCGTTGGGCAGCAGGGGATGGAAGGGCAGACGGAAGAAACTGTGGAGCGTGGAGCCTCCGGCGTTGATGGCCGCGATGCCCGTAGGGGCAAGGATTACGTGCTTCTTCTTCGTATTCTTCGATACGTAGCGGAGAAAAGTACTCTTACCCGTGCCGGCCTTTCCTGTGAGGAAAAGCGAGCGACGGGTGTAGTTCACGATTTGCAGGGCGTCCTGCCACTCCTTATTGTCAAGGTCTAACGATTCCATGTATGACAATTATGACAAATGACAGTGTCATATTCTGTGCGTTTAGTCTTCATCCTTGGTGGCCTCTGTGTTCTCTGACTCCGAGGGTTCCGGCTGAGCCTCAGAGTCTTCGTCGTGAGGCGGCGGCACGGGATTGCCCCATTCGTCGACGGCGGTGTATTCGCCGATCTCATCGATGTCGAGTGAGTCGACGCTGATGGAGTCTGAGTCGGAAGGTGCGCTGAAGTAGGCGCCGCAGTCATACTCTGTCGCATAGAGCGTCGCATCGTGGTGCGGAGCGCTGAACTTGGCGCGATATTGCTTGAAGGCAGGGTCGTTGAGTACGGAGCCGAGGAAGTAGCCGCAGACGGGCAGCGCCGTGCGGTTGCCTTGTCCGAGCATACCTGTGCGGAAGTGGATGCTGCGGTATTCGCCGCCCACCCAGGCACCAACCACCAATTTGGGTGTTGTGCCGATGAACCAGGCGTCGGAGTGGTTATTCGAGGTTCCCGTCTTGCCGCCGAAGTCGGTGTCGGCTGCCTTGTCGTAGCCAACGAAGCCCATCAGTCGCGAGCTGGTGCCGCTCATGCCGCCCTTCAACAGCTGCTGCACGAGGAAGGCTGAACGGTAGGGGATGACCTGCTTGGCCTCTGTCGGAGCCTGGTAGATCACGTTGCCGTCGCGGTCTTCAATCCTTGCTACGAGCACGGGGTCTATGTGCTTGCCGTCGTTCACAGGTGTACAGTAGGCGTTCACCATCTCCAGAAGGTTCACGTCGCTGGAGCCGAGGGTGAGCGAGGGCGTTGGGTCGAGTTTCGACTTGATGCCCATGTTGTGGGCGGTGTTCACGATGTTCTCAATGCCGCATTCCTGCCCCAGACGGACGGCTACGGAGTTGATACTCATGGCGAAGGCCTGCTTCAGGGTGATGTTGGCTCCAGAGAAGTGTCCGTCGGCATTAGTGGGTGCCCAGGTGACCTCCTTGCCGTGATCCATCACCTTCATGGCGAAGTATTCGTCCTTACGGGTGTCGCAGGGTGAGATACCCTGATTCATCGCCTCCGTATAGACGAAGAGCTTGAAGGTGGAACCAGGCTGGCGCATGGCAGTCACCTTGTCGTATTTCCATGAGCGGAAATCGATGTCGCCCACCCAGGCTTTCACGTGGCCCGTCTGTGGTTCCATCGCCACGAAGCCGCAGTGCATGAAGCGCACCATATAACGGATGGAGTCCATCGTGGAGAGTTCCTTCACGACCTGGCCCTGTTCGTAGTCGAATACCTTGACGGGGTGGGGCAGGTTCAGGTAGTAACGGATGGAGTCCTCGTTGCCGTCGAATTTCTTTGAGAGGTATTTGTAGACGGGCTGCCGCTTGGCGATGTCCTCGATGAAGTTCTTGATCTCTATGTGGCGCTCATCCTGCCAGGGATTGGTTGATCCCCAGTGATCGTTGAACGTCTTCTGCACCTGTTTCATCTGCTTGTAGGCAGCCTCCTCGGCATACTGCTGCATGCGTGAGTCGAGGGTGGTGTAGATCTTCAATCCTTCGGTATAGAGGGCGTTGCGGTTGTCGTAGAACTCCTTGCACCAGTCCTTCAGATAGTCTGAAACGGCCTCACGGAAGTAGTTGGCATCGCCGTCGTAGGCCGATTCCACGCTGTAGTCGAGCTTGATGTCGAGTTGTTTCAGCGAGTCGCAAACATCCTTTGATATATGTCCGTGCTGCCGCGTGAGGTCGAGCACAATGTTGCGACGCTTGAGGGCGTTGTCGGGATTGATGAGGGGGTTGTAATAGGTGGTGGCCTTGAGCATGCCTACGAGGATGGCTGCGTTCTCAGGCTTCAAGTCTTTGGGCGTACAGCCGAAGTAGGTCTTGCAGGCGGTCTTGATGCCAAAGGCGTTGGAGCCGAAGTCTACGGTGTTGGCATACTGCGTCAGGATCTCTTCCTTGGTGAAGAAGTACTCGAGTTTGTAGGCGGTGATCCACTCCTTGCTCTTCATGATGAGCATCTTCAGCCCAGGGATGTTTCCCAGGAGGCCTGTGGAGTATTCAGAACGTGTGCGGAAGAGGTTCTTGGCCAGTTGCTGAGTGATGGTCGAGGCACCACGGGCATCGCGATGCAGGATATAGTCCTTGGCGACGGCTATGAAGGCGGTGTAGTCGATGCCGTGGTGATGATAGAAATGTTCGTCCTCAGTAGAGATGAGTGCCTGCCAGAATACGGGATTCACCTCCTCGTAAGTCACAGGCGTACGGTTCTCACTGAAGAACTTGCCGATCTGCTTGCCGTCGGCACTGTAGATGATTGAGGCCTCCGCAGGGCGCTTGTTCTTGATGGTCGACATCGAGGGCGACTTGCCGAAGAGCCACAGGAAGTTGATGTCTACGGCTCCAAGGTAGAGAAAGAAGGCGAGGATGACAGATATGACAAATGACAGTATCTTAATATACCATGGGCGACCCTTGTAGAGATGCTTGTACCATTGCCAGGCTGCTGCCAGCTTCTGCTTGCACCACTGAAGGGTGCGGCTTATGATGTTTGATGATTCGTTACTCATAGTCTTTCGATATGTAGTTCATTAATGATTGTTTGTCGTCTGGATGAAACCATCTGATCTGTTCGTCTTTCTTGTACCATGTGAGTTGCTTGCGGGCGTAGCGGCGGGTGTTGCCCTTGATGCGCTCCACAGCCTCTTCCAGTGGCCAGCGTCCGTCGAGATAGTCGAAGAGTTCTTTATAGCCGACGGTGTTCAGCGCGTTCAGCTCCTTCTTCGGATAGAGTGCCTTCACTTCGTCGAGCAGGCCGTCGCTCATCATCTTATCAACTCGGGCGTTTATACGCTGGTAGAGTTCTTCACGCGGACGGTCGAGGCCGATCTTGATGATGCGGAAGGGACGCTCTTTCTTGCTGCGCTTGCGGAAGGAGGTGTAGGTCTTGCCTGTCATCACGCAGATTTCGAGGGCGTGCACCACACGGCGGGGATTCTGACGATCGACGATCTCGTAGTAGTCTGGGTCGAGCCTTCTCAACTCCTCAACGAGTGCCTCAAGGCCTTCTTCCTTCAGTCGCCTCTTCATGGTCTCACGGGTCTGGTCGTCGATGGTGGGGATATCGTCAATGCCGTCGCATACGGCGTCGATATACATCATACTGCCACCAGAGAGAAGGGCGTAGTCGTGAGATTGAAACTCCTTATCCAACAGCTCCAGCACCTGTTGCTCATAGAGCGATGCGCTGTAATAGTCCTCGATGCCCAGTGTGCCCACAAAGTAGTGCTTCACTTCTTCCATCTCTGCCTCCGTGGGACGGGCTGTGCCGATGCGCAGTTCCTTGAATATCTGTCGCGAGTCTGCATTGATGACGGGGATGCCAAAATGCTTGGCAATGTCCAGACTGACGGCAGTCTTCCCGACGGCGGTGGGTCCTGTTATTACGATGAGCGTTTTATCCGTAAACCGTAAACTACTGTAAACCGTAAACTATCTGATAACGCCACGCTTGGAGTTCTCGATAAACGAGCAGATATATTCCACTTCCTTCGAGTCTGGGAACTGTTCGCGGGCCATCGCCACACCGTCTTTCAGGACGCCCTGGGAGTAGATGATGCGATAGGCCTCGTGGATGGCTTCGATGGTCTCACGGGGGAAGCCTCTGCGACGCAAGCCTACGAGGTTCACACCAGCATAGCGCACAGGCTCCTTGCCTGCGATGACGTAGGGCGGAATATCCTGACTTGTGCGTGAGCCGCCTTGGAACATGATGTAGCTGCCCACCTTACAGAACTGGTGGAACAGACAGGTGGCGGAGATAATCGCATAATCATCAACCTCGACCTCACCGGCAAACTTCGTCGAGTTGCCGATGATGCAGCCGTTGCCGATCACACAGTCGTGAGCCACGTGCATATTCTCCATCAACAGGTTGCCGTTGCCTATGACGGTCTTGCCCTTTGAGGCCGTACCGCGACTGATGGTCACATTCTCGCGGATGCTGTTGTTGTCGCCGATCTCGCAGGTTGTATCCTCGCCCTTGAACTTCAAGTCCTGAGGTTTCGTGGAGATAGAGGCTCCTGGGAAGAATTCGTTGCCGTTGCCGATGCGGGCTCCGTAGTGAATGGTCACGTTGTTGAGTAACTTATTGTTGTCGCCGATGACGACATTCTTGTCTATCACACAGAAAGGACCAATGATGTTACCGTCGCCAATCTTGGCTTCTGGGTCGACAACTGCCAATGGATGTATCTGATTTGCCATATTATTTGTTCTTTACGATTTGTGCGGTGAATGTGGCTTCGGCCACTACATGGTCGCCTACGAAGATGTATCCCTTCATCGAAGAGATGCCGTGACGGACAGGTGCCAGCAGGTCAACCTTGAAGATGAGCGTATCGCCAGGCACCACCTTTTGACGGAACTTCACGTCATCGATCTTCATGAAGTATGTGCTCCACTTGCTGGGGTCATCGAGCGTGTTCAGCACCAGCAGACCACCACATTGTGCCATCGCCTCAATCTGCAATACGCCAGGCATCACGGGTTCCTGTGGGAAGTGTCCCTGGAAGAAAGGCTCGTTGGCGGTGATGTTCTTGATGCCGACGATGGTGTTGGCACCCAAAGATATCACCTTGTCAACCAACTGCATCGGATAGCGGTGGGGGAGCAGTTCACGGATTCGGTTCACGTCCATCACTGGCTCCTCATTGGGGTCGTAGAAGGGGGCCTGCACCTCGTGCTTGCGGATCTCCTTGCGCATCAGACGGGCAAACTTGTTGTTGATGGTATGTCCAGGACGGGTGGCGATGATACGACCCTTAATGGGTTTGCCGATGAGGGCCATATCGCCGATGATGTCAAGCAGCTTGTGGCGCGTACATTCGTTGTCCCATTGCAGGGGCTTGTGCTGGATATAACCCAGGTCTGTGGCATCGCGATGCTCTACGTGCAGCATATCGGCCAGCATGTCGAGGCGCTCCTGAGTGGTCTGACGCTCGTAGATGACGATGGCATTGTCGAGGTCACCACCCTTGATGAGATTAGCCTGCAGCAGGGGTTCGATGTCGCGGACGAAGACGAACGTACGGGCTGAGGCAATCTCTGTATCGTAGGCATAGGGATTGTCGAGGGTGGCAAACTGTGAACTGATGAACTTCGACTCAAAGGAACACATGGCTGTGATCGAGAAGTCTTCATCAGGCAGGATCGTGATGCACGAACCTGTATTCTCGTCCTTCACCTCGATCTTCTTACGGATGACATAAAAGTCCTTGGGGGCGTTCTGCTCCTCCATACCGATCTCCTTGATTTTCTCCACATACTTGATGGCTGAGCCGTCGAGGATGGGGAACTCCGGACCGTTCACCTGAATCATACAGTTGTCGATACCCATAGCATAGAGGGCCGAGAGACCATGCTCTACGGTAGAGACTTTTGCATCGCCCTTGCCCAAGACCGTACCACGCTGGGTGTCTACCACATTCTCAGCAATAGCATCGATGATGGGTTCGCCTTCCAGGTCGATACGCTGGATTTTATAGCCTGTGTTCTCAGGCGCCGGGTTGAATGTCACCGTCAGGTTCAATCCTGTATGCAGTCCTTTTCCGAAGAGGGAGAAACTGCCTTTGAGTGTCTTTTGCTTCATCTGAATATTTATGATTTTACGATTTACTATTTTTCAGTTCCTCTATTTCACGCTGCAACTGGGCTATCTGACGATACATGTCCGGCAGTTTGGCATAGAGGGCCTTGGCCTTGAAGAACACCTTCGTGTCCATAGCGGGAGAGCCGATCAGCTGCTGACCGTCACCCTTCGTATTGCTGATCACACCGCATTGGGCACCTACAAAGGTCTTGTCGGCCACTTGAATATGTCCGGAAAAACCAGCCTGTCCACCCACCATACACCAGCTGCCGATCTTCGTTGAACCAGCCAATCCTACCTGGGCAGACATCACGGTGTTCTCACCAATCTCACAGTTGTGAGCCACCTGAATCAGATTGTCAAGTTTCACGCCCTTGTGGATGACGGTCTGACCCATCGTCGAACGGTCAACACAAGTGTTGGCGCCGATCTCCACATCATCTTCGATGATCACGATGCCTATCTGCGGAATCTTCATATATCCCTCTGTGTTGGGGGCGAAGCCAAAGCCGTCGGCACCGATGATACTTCCAGCGTGGATTGTCACGTTATTTCCTAATTTGCATCCCTGATATACGGTTACATTCGGATAGAGCACACATTTTGCACCGATTGTCACTCCGTCACCAATGACGGTGTGGGGATAAATCTGTGTGCCATCGCCGATGACGGCTCCGTCGCCGATGACGGCAAAGGCACCGATGAAGACATCCTGTCCGATCTTCGCACTGGGAGAAATGCTCGCCAAAGCGTCGATACCTTTCTTGGCTGGCTTCATCGATTCATAAAGCTGCAACAGACGGGCAACACTCTCGTAAGCATTCTTCACACGTACGAGCGTGACATCCACGGGCTTCTCCAGTTCGACGTCTTCGTTTATCAGAGCGACGCTCGATTTCGTCTCGTACAGATAATGGGTATATTTGGGATTCGAGAGAAAAGAGAGCGCTCCTGGCGTTCCTTCTTCAATTTTCGCAAACGTGTAGACGGTGGCATTCTCGTTTCCTTCTACGCGACCACCTACAAATTCTGCAATCTGCTTGGCTGTAAATTCCATATTCAGGGTTTTATTGATTTTGCAAAGATAGCAAAAATTATTCGAAACGTTGATAACAAAGGTAATATTTTCTTATTTTTTTAGAAAGTAATTGAACATTTAGCAATTCGGAAGCCTCGGAAATGTCCTTGATTTCTCCAATCCTTCACGTCGATGCCCAGCTGCTTGGCGATATTTTCCTGTATCTGTCTGATACGTTTTTCTTCGACGGGCTCCTCGTGCACCTCCACCTTGAAGATCCTGCGGTCGAGCATGTCCGTAGCCAGCGTGGAGAGGATCTTGTCATCGTGATGCTTCCACACTTTCATCGCACTCCAGATGTCCGAATCGTCGAGCTCCTCGTAATTTCTCAGGGCCTCCGGGTGGCTGATGAACCAGTCTTTGTCCACATCGTTGCTGAGGAAATAGTGCAGGGCAGGGGTGGCGAACACCTCTTTCCCTTGTTGGATGAGGTCTTTGGCACGGATGAGCATATTCACCAGCACCTTCTCATATGCCACACAAGTACGATGCAGATATACTTGCCAATACATCAGTCGGCGGGTGGTGAGGTAGTTCTCCAACGAGTAGATACCTTTTTGGTCTACCACCAGAGAGTCGTTTACCACATTCAGCATCTTGATGATTCGGGCTGAACCGATATTTCCCTCCGTCACCCCTGTATAGAAAGAGTCTCTGCGCAGATAGTCCAGACGGTCCATGTCCAGCTGTGAGGAGATGAGTTGGTGGAGGAAGTTCTTGGGATAGTCGCCCTTGAATATCGAGATGGCCAGGTTCAGCTCTCCGTTGAAGTAGTCGTTCATCTCCTCCATCATCATCAGCGAGATATCCTCGTGCGAGATACCGTGTATAAGTGAGTCTTCCAACACATGTGAGAACGGACCGTGTCCGATGTCGTGCATGAGGATGGCTGCCTGTACGGCCTCAGCCTCTGCGTCGAAAATGAAGATACCTTTCTGCTGGAGGGAGATAATGGCCTCACTCATCAGGTGGAATGCCCCCAACGAGTGCTGGAAACGGGTATGTCTGGCACCAGGATAGACCACAGAGGCCAATCCTAACTGGTTGATGCGGTTCAGACGCTGAAACAACGGATGCTCCACAATGCCGTAGAGCAGTCCGCGTGGTATCTTGATGAATCCGAAAACCGGATCATTGATGATCTTTGCTTCTATCATATAATCAAAGAAGGCAGGACTTATAATCCCACCTTTTTCAGTTCTTCTGCCATTTGCTGCTGTAGCTCCTGGGCTTTCTGGGCAGCGACCTCTGCAAAATCCTCACCGTTGGAGGCATAGATGATGCCACGGGAGGAGTTCACGAGCAATCCACAATCCTTGGTCATGCCGTACTTGCATACTTCTTCCAGACTGCCGCCCTGGGCACCTACGCCAGGCACGAGCAGGAAGTGATTGGGAGCTACCTTGCGGATATCCTCAAACATCTTGCCCTGTGTGGCGCCGACGACATACATCATATTCTCATCGTTTCCCCACTGCTGCGAGGTCTTCAGCACCTTCTCGAAGAGACGCTCCCCCTGGGCATCCTCTGTCAACTGGAAATCGTACGATCCCTTGTTGCTGGTGAGAGCAAGTAGGATGACCCACTTGCCGTCATAATCCAAGAACGGTGTGACGGAGTCTTCACCCATATAGGGAGCGACGGTGAGGGCATCCACGTCGTACTGCTCAAAGAATGTCTTGGCGTACATCTTCGACGTGTTGCCAATATCTCCACGCTTGGCGTCAGCGATGATGAAGTGGTTGGGATATTCCTCCTTTAGATAATCGACGGTGGCCTCGAAAACAAGGATACCGTCCACACCGTAGGCCTCGTAGAAAGCGAGGTTGGGCTTGTAAGCGACACAGTAGGGGGCTGTGGCATCGATAATGATAGCATTGAACTCACAGAGGGCTCGGAAGAGATAATCTTCGCCGTCTTTTTCCTTCGCCTCGTCGATGATGCACTGGGGTATCTTGTTGATGTCCGTATCAAGTCCCACGCAGAGGAAGCTCTGCTTTTCTTTAATTTGCGTAATTAAATCTTCTCTGGTCATATCATCTATAAACTATAAACCATAAACTATAAACAGACTATAGCTCCGTTTCTTTCATTCTCTCTGCATTCTCAGCCACCGTCAGGGCATCGATCATCGCCTGGATATCTCCGGCGAGGAACCCCTGTAGGTCATGGGTTGTATAGCCGATGCGATGGTCCGTCACTCGTCCCTGAGGGAAATTGTAGGTGCGGATCTTCGCCGAACGGTCACCTGTAGACACGAGACTCTTACGACGGCTGGCTATATCGTCCATATACTTCTGATGCTCCTTATCATAGATAAAGGTATACAGGCGCGAGAGGGCACGCTCCTTATTCTTGGGCTGGTCGCGGGTCTCCGTACACTCGATGAGGATCTCTTCCGTCTCGCCTGTGTTTGGATTCTTCCACATATAACGCAGACGGACACCAGACTCCACTTTGTTCACGTTCTGACCACCGGCACCTGAACTGCGGAAAGTATCCCATTTGATTTCTCCCTCGTTCACATGCACCTCAAACTTATCGGCCTCAGGCAGCACGGCCACCGTCGCAGCCGAAGTATGCATACGTCCTTGTGTCTCTGTGGCAGGCACACGTTGCACACGATGTACGCCCGATTCATATTTCAGCGTACCGTAGACATCAGCCCCTGAGACTGCAAAGTCGATTTCCTTATAACCTCCGACGGCACCCTCCGACACACTCGTAATCGACAACTGCCAACCTTTCGAGTCGCAGTAACTCTTATACATCTTAAACAGGTCGCCGGCAAAGAGGCAGGCCTCATCGCCACCCGTACCTGCACGGATCTCCATCTGCACGTTCTTCGCATCCTCGGGATCCTTCGGAATGAGAGCTATCTTGATTTCCTCTTCCAGTTTGGGCTGCAGGGCCTCGTTGGTGGTAAGTTCCTCACGTGCCATCTCCTTCATTTCAGGATCGTCCTCATTGGCGAGGATATCCTTGGCCTCCTTGATGCCGTTTAGACAGGCTATATACCGTTTGCGGGCGTCCATGATGTCGCCTAGGTCTTTGTATTCTTTCGTCAGTTTCACAAAACGGTTCTGGTCGGCAATCACGTCCGGGTCGGTGATCAGCGTCGATACCTCCTCAAAGCGCGCCTCCAGGCCGTCGAGTTTTTGTAATATGCTATTATTCTCCATAAACAATTAATAATCGAATGTGCCAAACTCGCTTTGGATGGTCAGGCTCTTCTTACCTTCCTCGATACGGCCCACCACCTGGGCATCGATGTTGAAGCTCTTCGAGAGGGCGATCACCTGATCGGCGATTTTCGGACGTACATAGATCTCCATGCGATGACCCATGTTGAACACCTGATACATCTCTTTCCAGTCTGTGCCTGAGCACTCATGGATGGCCTTGAACAACGGCGGCACGGGGAACATATTGTCCTTGATGACACGGCAATTATCACTCACGAAATGCAACACCTTGGTCTGGGCACCGCCTGTGCAATGCACCATACCGTGGATCTCAGGCCTCAGCTCGTCGAGCAGCTTCTTGATCACCGGGGCATAGGTGCGGGTAGGGGAGAGCACCAATTGTCCCATATTGGGAAGGTCGGAATACTCAGAATTCTCAGAGTACTCAGAGAGCAATTCATACTTCCCGCTATACACCAGCTCATTGGGCACGGCGTGGTCATAACTCTCAGGATATTTCTCTGCCAGATACTTCGCGAAGACATCATGGCGGGCTGAGGTGAGGCCGTTCGAACCCATACCACCGTTATAACGCTTCTCATACGTGGCCTGGCCGGTAGAAGAAAGTCCCACAATCACATCGCCCGGACGGATGTTCGCATTGTCGATAACGTCTGCGCGCTTCATACGACAGGTCACTGTCGAATCAACGATAATCGTCCTCACGAGATCGCCCACATCGGCTGTCTCACCGCCTGTGGGATAAATTCCGATGCCCATCTCGCGCAACTCTGCCAGCAGTTCGTCTGTGCCGTTGATGATGGCAGAGATCACGTCTCCCGGCACGAGCATCTTATTTCGTCCGATGGTGCTCGATACGAGGATGTTATCTACAGCACCCACACAGAGCAGGTCGTCGGTATTCATCACGATGGCATCCTGGGCGATACCCTTCCATACGGAGAGGTCGCCCGTCTCCTTCCAGTACATATAGGCGAGGCTCGACTTCGTGCCAGCACCGTCTGCATGCATGATATTACAATACTCCGGGTCACCACCCAGTATGTCAGGGATGATTTTGCAGAAAGCCTGCGGGAAAATACCCTTGTCGATGTTTTTGATGGCGTTGTGCACGTCTTCCTTAGCTGCTGAGACGCCCCTTAAC
Source organism: uncultured Prevotellaceae bacterium (assembly GCA_902776545.1). Classification (GTDB taxonomy): domain Bacteria; phylum Bacteroidota; class Bacteroidia; order Bacteroidales; family Bacteroidaceae; genus Prevotella. The sequence continues at coordinate 12,956 of CACYQO010000075.1, forward strand.
ATATATCTGTTATCAGTCATATCATCTATAAACTATAAACTCTCAACTATAAACAATAAACTATTTATCTTTACCGTGCCAGAACTCCCAAGAGGCGAAAGCCTGCAAGAGCAGCATTTCGAGGCCGTTCTTCACATCGGCACCATGCTCGGCACCCTTGCGCATGAAGAGCGTCTGGTCGGGGTTGTAGATCAGGTCATAAAGGATAGTGTGGTTGTCCATCGCCTCGTAGGGTAGCTGCGGACACTCCTCCGTCTTGGGGTACATACCTAAAGGCGTACAGTTCACGATCACGTTATACTCCTTCACCACTTCCAGCGTGATCTTGTCATACTGGATGGTGCCGGGACGCTCGTAACGGCTTACGAAGACGGGTTCGATGCCCAACGACTTCAGTCCGTAGTTGATAGCCTTCGACGCGCCGCCCGTTCCCAGGATGAGCGCCTTCTTGTGCCATTTCTTATCGAGCATGGGTTCGATGCTCTGCGTGAAGCCGATCACGTCGCTGTTGTATCCCTTCAGGATGGTGTTGTTCCCCTCATGCTTGACGCGGATGACATTCACGGCTCCGATGGCTCTGGCCTCTGGTGAGAGGGAATCGAGAAACGGAATCACCTTCTCCTTATAGGGGATGGTGACGTTCAACCCGCACAGATCCGGGTATCTGTCGAGGATCTCCGGCAACTGGTCGATGTCTGAGATCTCATAGTTCTCATACTTGGCATTGATCTTCTCATCGGCAAACTTCTGGTTGAAGTAGCTGATGGAGAATGAATGCCCCAAAGGGTAACCGATTAAACCATACCTGTCCATAATTATCAACTATAAACTGTCAACTATAAACTATTTCCTCGCGAAATACATCGTACAGATACCGAAGGTGAGGCGCTTGAAATTGGCCTCGCTGAATCCGGCCTTGTGAAGGATCTCCACCATCTGCTCTCCTTGTGGGAAGGCTTCGATGGTCTTCGTCAGATAGCTGTAGGCGCTGGTGTCCTTCGAGATGAGCCTTCCGTAGACGGGCAGCACCGTGTGGCTATACAGGTGGAAGAGTTGTTTCATCGGGAAACTGACGGGCGATGTCAATTCAACGATGCTTAGGTGTCCGTCTTTTCTCAGCACGCGATGCATCTCGCGCAGGCCGCTGTCGAGGTCGGCGAAGTTGCGGATGCCGAAGGCGGCGGTGACGGCGTCGAACGTCTCGTCCTGATAACTCAGGTGCAGACAGTCCTCCTTGTCGAATGAGATGATGTCCTGCAGTCCCTTCTTCCGTACTTTCTTCCTTCCTATCTCCATCATCCCCTCGCTAATGTCGGCTCCCACAAGCTTCTGCGGGTGCAACATCTCAGCGGCTAAGATGGCGAAGTCCCCGGTACCCGTGGCAATGTCGAGCAGCGTCTGTGGCTTGAAGGGTGCCAGCTGTCGGATGGCTTTCTTTCGCCAGCCCTTGTCGATGTTCCACGACAGACGGTGGTTCAGCTTGTCGTAGGACGGAGCGATGTTGTCGAACATCTCCTCCACCTGCTTCGCCTTCTCCCCGTCATTATAGGGCTTTATCTCTTCCTGCTTATACATCCCTTTGGTAATCTCTTACCTCTTGCCTCTTGACACTTACCTCTTCTCAAACGCTTTCAGCCACGAGCTGACGTTCTTCTCGATACGTGTGGCGATATCCTCATCGCTGGTCTCACGCTCGAAACGCTCACCCACGATCTGCTCGTAGAGCTCGATATAGCGGTCGCTGACACTCTCAGCATATTCGTCCGTGATCTCCGGCATCTTCTGTCCGGGCTCGTTCATGAAGTCATGCTCGATGAGCCACTGGCGCACGAACTCTTTCGAGAGCTGCCGCTGGGGCTCGCCTTTGGCCAGCTTCTCCTCGTAGCCCTCGGCATAGAAATAGCGGCTCGAGTCGGGTGTGTGGATCTCATCGATGAGATACACCTTGCCGTCGTGCTTGCCGAACTCATACTTTGTATCTACGAGTATCAGCCCGCGTTTGGCGGCTATCTCCTGTCCGCGCTGGAAAATCTTGCGCGTGTAGTCTTCCATCACCTCATAGTCCTCTTTCGACACCAGACCCTGGGCGATGATCTCCTCTTTCGAGATGTTCATGTCGTGACCCTCGTCGGCTTTCGTTGTCGGGGTGATGATGGGCTCGAGGAATCGCTCGTTCTCCTTCATGCCGTCGGGTAGCTTCACGCCACAGAGCTCACGGCAGCCGTTCTTATACTCTCTCCAGGCCGATCCCGTGAGGATGCTCCTGATGATCATCTCCACGCGGAAACCCTCGCACTTCAAACCGACGGTTACCATAGGATCGGGTGTGGCCAGCTTCCAGTTCGGACAGATGTCCGTCGTGGCGTCCAGGAACTTGGCAGCGATCTGGTTCAGCACCTGGCCCTTGAAGGGGATGCCCTTCGGCAGCACCACGTCGAACGCCGAGATGCGGTCGGTGGCCACCATCACCATCAGTTTGTCGTTGATGTTGTACACATCACGGACCTTCCCGTGATAAACACTCTTTTGTCCTTCGAACTGGAACTCAGTTCTTGTTAATGCTTTGTTCATATGTCTTTAACTTCTTTAACTTCCTTATCGTATTCCTCGTATGCGTTTACTATTCTCGTTACCAGTTTGTGTCTCACGATGTCCGAGCGGTCGAGATTCACGATGCCGATGCCCTCCACCTTATTTAATATATGTAGGGCCTCGATGAGTCCGCTCTTCGCCTTTGCGGGCAGGTCTATCTGCGTCATATCGCCCGTGATGATCATTTTCGTGTTCCATCCCATGCGCGTCAGGAACATGCGGATCTGGGCGGGCGTCGTATTTTGAGCCTCATCGAGGATCACCACCGCGTCGGAGAGTGTCCGTCCGCGCATGAAAGCCAACGGCGCTATCTGTATCACGTGCTTCTCCATCATGTCCTGCAGCTTCACCTGTGGCAGCATATCCTCCAACGCGTCGTAGAGCGGCTGTAGGTAGGGGTCTATCTTGTCCTTCATGTCGCCTGGCAGGAATCCCAGCTTCTCGCCGGCCTCCACGGCAGGGCGGGAGAGAATGATCTTTTTCGCCGACTTCTCTTTCAGCGCCTTCACGGCGAGGGCTATCGAGAGGTAGGTCTTACCCGTACCCGCAGGACCGACGGCAAACACCATGTCGTTCTCCTTATACGCCTCTATCAGCCGCTGCTGGTTTTTCGTACGTGCTTTGATGGCACGCCCCGACATCGAGTAGCACACCACGTCATCGGGCATCTCGTCGCGCTGCTTTCCCTTCACGATGTCGAGGATGTCCTCGTCCTTCAGGGCGTTGAACCGCAGCACGTGCTGACGAATCTTCTCTGCCGTCTCTTCGAAGGCGGCCATCTGCTCCTCGTCGCCCAGCACACGTATGACATTATCGCGGGCCACTACCCGTAACTTCGGATACAGAGAGCGCAACATCTGCAGATGTACGTTACCAACTCCGTAGAATGTAACGGGGTCTATATCCTCTAATACGATATGTTTCTCGGTCAATCTTAAAACAAAATTATAATTTGGTTGCAAAATTACAAAAAAGTTTGTAACTTTGTGCCCGAATTGAGAAAATTATTCATGAGATTAACAAAAAAGACATATTTATTAGGATTTATGGCCGTCGTTTTGCTCCTTGCGTGTATCCGATGGACTTTCCCACAGGTCGCTGAGGCGAGGACTGTGGAGGCTTGCGTGAGGAGTGAGAATATTCTGGCGCAGCCCAAAATCGTAAATCGGACTCGCGAAGCGCTTGGCTCGTCCAAGAAATCCGTAAATCGTAAATATCATAAGATTCGTTCCGTCGCCAACTACGCCGTGGCCTTCCCCGACACCAATGGTCTCCAGCTCACCGCCGCCAACCGCTGGGGCGTCACGCCCGTGGAGAACCGTGAGGATGCCGAGTCGCGCAAACGCGAACTGGTCTATATTGGTGCGAATCCCTATTACCACGTCGATCCGCTCTATTCGAGCATTCCCTACCTCGTGCCCCGTGCCGCCGTGCTGCTGCAGGACATCGGCCAGGCATTCTTCGACAGTCTCTATGTCAAGGGCGTGCCCCTGCATAAGATCATCGTTACCAGCGTGCTCCGTTCGCAGGAGGATGTGGCGAAGCTCCGTCGGCGCAACGGAAATGCCACGGAGAATTCCTGCCACCTCTACGGCACTACCTTCGACATCTGCTACAACCGATACAAGACGGTCGAGAACCCCGATGGCCCCCGTCGTCGCGAGGTGCGCAACGACACGCTGAAGTGGGTACTCTCCGAGGTGTTGCGTGATCTGCGCGAACAAGATCGCTGCTACATCAAGTACGAGGTCAAGCAGGGCTGTTTCCATATGACTGTGAGATAATTAAATACATTAACTTAAAGCTTAAACATTATGAAATTAGACGGAAGAAGAGAAAGTTCCAACGTGGAAGACCGCCGAGGAATTAGCGGAAAAGCAGTCGCCGGAGGTGGTATCGGCGCAGTAATCATCGCAGCCCTGTTTGCCTGGATGAGTGGAGGCGACCCCCTCTCGGCAGGCCTGCAGGCAGCTCAGGAGCAGATGGCCCAGCGCACGGAGACCGTCGACGAGCAGAACTTCACCGAGGAGGAACAGGCGTTGGCCAGCGACTGTAAGAAAATCCTCGCTTCGACGGAAGACGTCTGGGGACCCGTGTTCGAACAGATGGGTGCCACCTACACCTCGCCCACACTCGTGCTCTTTACCAATCAGGTGAACTCCGCCTGTGGCAACGCAACGGCAGCCGTTGGTCCCTTCTATTGCTCGGGCGACCAGAAACTCTACATCGACCTGTCGTTTTTCACCCAGATGAAGCGCCAGCTCGGCGTCGAGGGCAACACCTTTGCCTATGCCTACGTCATCGCCCATGAGATTGGCCATCATGTCGAATACCTCACGGGAACCCTCTCGAAGGCCCACGCCCAGATGAACCAGACCGACAAGGTGAGTGCCAACAAGATCAGCGTGCGCCTCGAGCTGCTCGCCGACTACTATGCCGGCGTATGGGCCCACTACGAGGACAAGATGAACCACTCGATGGAGTACGGCGACCTGGAGAAAGGTCTCGAACTTGCCAAGGCCATTGGCGACGACTGGTTGCAGAAGAAGGCTCAGGGCCGTGCCACACCCGAGTCGTTCACCCATGGCACCTCCGACCAGCGCAAACGTTGGCTGAAGCGCGGCTACGAGACGGGTGACATGCGCACCTCGACCTTCAACGTACAGAATTACAACGATCTGTAATCGCTTTTAATCATCTGATTCCCGAGGCGCATAACCGCTTCGGGAATTTTTTTATGTCATAGTGTCACCAATCAGTTTCTGTGAGGTGTATAATGTTACTTCCTAACTGTCATAGTGTAAAAAATAGGAGTGGACAAGAAAAAAGTTTTGTATTTATTGGCGGAAGTTGATAGTTTTTTCGTAATTTTGCAGCCAAATTTAATTTGTAGAACAAAAACTGAGAGACATTATGTGTGGAATCGTAGGATATATCGGTAAGAAGGATGCATATCCCATCCTCATCAAGGGTCTGAGACGACTGGAGTATCGCGGCTACGATAGTGCCGGCGTGGCGCTGATTAACCCCAACGGCGATCTGAACGTGTATAAGACGAAAGGTAAGGTGGACAACCTGACGGAGTACTGCAACGACAAGGACGTGAGTGGTAGCGTGGGCATCGCCCATACGCGCTGGGCTACCCATGGCGAACCCTCCAGCAGAAATGCTCACCCGCACTACTCCGAGTCGAAGAACCTCGCCATCATCCACAACGGCATCATCGAGAACTATGCCGACCTGAAGGCGAAGTTGGAGGCGAAGGGCGTACATTTCATCAGCGACACGGACACGGAAGTGCTGGTGCAGCTGATAGAGTATATCAAGGATCACAAACAGCTCGACCTGCTGACGGCTGTGCAGGTGGCACTCTACCAGGTGATAGGTGCCTATGCTATCGCCGTGCTCGACAAGAACGACCCGACGCAGATCATTGCCGCCCGCAAGCAGAGTCCGCTGGTGGTGGGCATTGGCGAGGATGAGTTCTTCTTAGGTTCCGATGCCAGCCCCATCGTGGAGTACACGGACAAGGTGGTGTATCTGGAAGACGGCAACATCGCCGTGATCCGTCTGGGACAAGACCTGCACGTGGTGAACATCCTCGGAGAGGATCAGGAGTTGAAGGTCAAAACTGTGGACATTGACCTCGGCCAGATAGAGAAGGGCGGTTATCCGCACTTCATGTTGAAGGAGATATTCGAACAGCCGGAGTGTCTGACGAACTGCATGCGTGGCCGAGTGAATGTGGAAGCTGACCATGTGACGCTCTCGGCGCTGATAGACTACCGTCGTCAGCTGCTGGAGGCGAAGCGCGTGGTGATCGTGGCCTGCGGCACATCGTGGCACGCCGGACTCATCGGCAAGCAGATTATCGAGACGCTCTGCCGTATCCCCGTGGAGGTTGAGTACGCCTCGGAGTTCAGATACAGGAATCCTGTGGTGGGCAAGGGCGACGTGGTAATCGCTATCTCGCAGAGCGGTGAGACGGCCGACACGCTGGCCGCTGTGCAGCTGGCCAAGGAGAAGGGTGCCTTTATCTACGGTATCTGCAACGCCATCGGTTCGAGCATCCCCAGGGCTACGGACACGGGTACGTATATCCACGTGGGTCCAGAGATCGGTGTGGCCTCGACGAAGGCGTTCACAGGTCAGGTGACCGTGTTGACGATGATCGCCCTGGCACTTGGCGAGGCAAAGGGCACGGTAAACCGCCAGGAGTATCTGAAGATTGTGAAGGGTCTGAGCGAGATTCCCGTGAAGATCCGCGAGGTGCTGCAGACGAACGACAAGGTTGCCGACCTCGCACGAACGTTTACCTACGCCCATAACTTCCTATATCTGGGCCGCGGCTTCTCTTATCCCGTAGCCTTGGAGGGTGCTCTGAAACTGAAGGAGATCTCGTATATCCACGCCGAGGGCTATCCTGCTGCCGAGATGAAGCATGGTCCGATTGCGCTGATCGACTCGGACATGCCCGTGGTGGTGATTGCCACGCACAACGCGATGTATGAGAAGGTGCTGTCGAACATCCAGGAGATCAGGGCCCGACAGGGTAGGGTGATCGCCCTGGTGTCGAAGGGCGATGACGTGATTGCGAAGATCGCCGACGAGGTGATCGAGCTGCCCGACGTGCAGGAATGCCTGGAGCCGTTGGTGGCTACAATACCGCTGCAACTGCTGGCATATCATGTGGCTGTATGCAAGGGAAAGAATGTCGACCAGCCCCGAAACCTTGCCAAATCGGTGACTGTTGAATAATTTTTTGCAAAAAGTGGCGTAATCATTTGGAGATTTCAAATATTAGTGCTATATTTGCAACCGAAATTATAAGCATTACTGACTGCGAATGGATACTGTTGAGACGTTTGAAGCCAAACTAAATCGGAGCGATTACAAGATATTGATTGTCGACGATGTGGTCAGCAACGTGTTGCTGCTCAAGATTCTGTTGGCGAATGAGAAGTTCCAGGTGTGTACTGCCAACAACGGTACGACCTGTATCGAAATGGCCAGGAAGGAGCATCCCGACTTGATATTGCTTGACGTGATGATGCCCGACATGAACGGCTTCGACACGGCCACCGTGCTGAAGAAGGAGGAGGGGACGAAGGATATCCCCATCATCTTCTTGACTGCCCTGAATACGCCGCAGGATCTCGTGCATGGCTTCCAAGTGGGAGCCAGCGACTTCCTGACGAAACCCTTCAACAAGGAGGAGCTCGTGATGCGTGTGACACAGCAGATCTCGCTCGTTGCCGCCAAGCGCATCATCGAGAAGCAGAATGCAGAGCTGCGTGCCACGCTGACCAACCGCGATAAGATGTACTCCGTGATTGCCCACGACTTGCGCTCGCCGATGGCCAGCATCCGTATGGTGTTGAACCTCGTGGTGGCGTCGGCCACGCCGGAGACCGTAGGGCCGGAGCTGTACACGCTGCTTGATCAGGCAAACAGAGAGTCGGAGGAGGTTCATGACTTGTTGGATAACCTGCTGAAATGGACGAAGAGCCAGACGGGCCGACTGTCGGTGGTGAAGCAGGATCTGGACCTGAACGACATCATCCCTGGTGTGGTAGAGATCTTCGAGGCCATCGCTTATACGAAACGTATCAAACTGGATTTGCAGAAGACGGATTCTCCGCTAATGGTGAATGCCGACAACGACATGCTCAAGACTGTGGTGAGGAATTTCCTGTCGAACGCCATCAAATTCTCGCCCGAGGATTCGTCGATCGAGATCATCATGGCCACGGAGGGAGAGATGGCGAAGGTGAGCGTCCGCGACCACGGCGTGGGTATCGCCGCTGACCGCCTCGAGAACATCTTCCACAAGGGAGAGACCACCTATGGTACGGGCGGTGAGGAAGGCTCTGGACTCGGCCTGCAGCTCTGTCAGGACTTCGCCCGCAAGAATGGCGGCGACTGTACCGTGGAGTCCGTCGAGGGACAGGGCAGTACGTTCAGCGTTTTCATTCCACTTAAACAATAATGCCTACACCTATTTATATTATAGAGGAGAAAAAACTTCGCCGCAACCTGACGCTTATCGCCGGTGTTGCGGCGAAAGCAGATATAGAGGTGATCCTCGCCTTCAAGGCCTTCGCCTTGTGGAAGACCTTCCCGATATTCAAGGAGTATATCCGTTCGACCACCGCCAGTTCGCTGGCAGAGGCACGGCTTGCTTACGAGGCGTTCGGAGCGCCGGCACATACGTATTCGCCAGCTTATACTGAGGAGGAGTTCGACGCGATTGCAGCCTGTTCGTCGCACTTGACATTTAACTCGCTGTCGCAGTATGAGCGGTTCCATGAGCGGTCGAAGGGCGTGTCAATCGGCTTGCGCGTAAATCCTGAGTATTCGGAGGTGGAGACGCTGTTATATAATCCCTGCGCTCCTGGTACGCGCTTCGGCGTGACGGCGGATAAACTGCCTGAACAGTTGCCGTCAGACATCCGTGGGTTCCATTGTCATTGCCATTGCGAGAGTGGGGCAGACGTGTTCGAGAGGACGCTGAAGCATATCGAGGAGAAATTCGCCAGATGGTTCCCGCAGTTGGAATGGATCAATTTCGGCGGTGGGCATCTGATGACGCGCAAGAATTATGATGTGGAATTGCTTATCCGGCTGATGCAGGGATTCCATGAACGCTATCCGTGGCTAAAGGTGATTCTTGAACCTGGCAGCGCCTTTGCCTGGCAGACGGGACCGTTAGTCTCTCACGTGGTGGATATCGTGGAGGATAAGGGTATCCGCACGGCCATTCTCGATGTCAGCTTCACCTGTCATATGCCCGATTGTCTGGAAATGCCGTACTTCCCTGAGGTGCGTGGGGCGGTTTTCGTGGAAAGTGGAAAGTGGAAAGAGGAAAGAGATATGTCTGAGTTAGGAGTATCCTCTTTCCACTTTCCACTTTCCTCTTTCCTCTATAGGTTGGGTGGGAACAGCTGTCTGAGTGGCGACTTTATGGAATACTGGCAGTTTGACCATGAGTTGCAGGTGGGTGAGGAGGTGATCTTCGAGGATATGATACATTATACGACGGTGAAGACGAACATGTTCAACGGCGTGCGTCACCCTTCCATCGGGATGCTGCATGAGGATGGAAAACTGGAAATCCTACGAGAATTTGACTACTCAGACTACAAAAATCGGATGGATTAGCAGTTTTTTTGAAAAAAAACGTCCAAAAAGTTTGCCAGTTCCAAAAAAAGCATTACCTTTGCACCCGCAATCGAGAGAGGTTGCCGAGAAAAAGCGGAATTTCCACGTAAGCCAAGAGCAGAAAAACGCGTTTTTATGCTGAGGCGCCGCCGGAAATGCTGACTCTCGAAGAAAGGCGGAAATAGCTCAGTTGGTAGAGCACAACCTTGCCAAGGTTGGGGTCGCGGGTCCGAGTCCCGTTTTCCGCTCACTTGTTGAACAAAAAAGAGTCGTCAGGGAAGGCCCTGGTGAAATAAATGCCCAGGTGGCGGAATTGGTAGACGCGCACGTTTCAGGTGCGTGTGCCGCGAGGCGTGCAGGTTCGAGTCCTGTTCTGGGCACTCTTTTTTATT
>CACYQO010000076.1 GCA_902776545.1 uncultured Prevotellaceae bacterium
AGAGGAGTTTACCATCGACGATGTGGTTCAGTGTTTCGCGCTGAAGAACAACACCTCGGCACGTTCAAGGGTGGTTCGAATGATGAAAGATGGTCTTGTAATGAAAGCGGACGAATACGTAGATAACGGCACCACCAAGGCTATGTATAAGAAAACGGGTACGGCAATGCTCTAACGGTGTGACACTGTGACGCTGTGACGCAGTTGCATTTGCGAAAGTGAAAAATTAAACTAAAAGAAATTATGACAGAAGTAAGTATTAACAAGCAGGTAAAACTCAGCGAGCACTTTACGCTGGGGGAGCTCTGCAAGACTGGTGTGAAAACGGCTGATGGGAACATCCCTTCGCACGTGCATATTGAGAATCTGAAGCGCGTTTGCGAGTGGTTAGAGGAACTGCGCAGACGATATAATCAGCAGTATGTTTGTGAGAATGAGGAGCGCTCGGTTTCCCCTCCTGAGTTAGGAGGGGCTAGGGGTGGTCTGAACGAGGGAATGTCTGGCGCTTCTTCAGACCACCCCGCCCATACGGGCACCCCTCCTAACTTAGGAGGGGAAATAAATACCGATGCCCCCATCATTATTACTAGTGGCTATCGCTCGCCGGAGCTTAATAGGAAGGTAGGAGGATCGCCGACGAGCAATCATCTGACGGGTTGTGCCGTGGATATCAGAGTATATGGTATTGAGCAGGCGATGAGGTATGCAGTGATCTTGATGGACTATGCGGACGAGACCAAGCAGGATTATGATGAGCTGCTCATTGAACGCAATAAGAATGGCGGCTACTGGCTGCATTTCGCCGTCCGTCCAAAGGAGAATCGACGTAAGACGATGTTCATTCAAACGTGATAGCATGTTGATTTATGTCAACCTGAAAGTGGAGAAATGTTAAAAAAGTATATGCAAATGTATTTTTTTTATAATTTTATTCGTATTTTAGAAATATATGCACTATTTTTGCACCTTGAATCGGACTAAAAAGCCCGTTTAAGCCTTTCCCAGTGGGGGTTGGCGTGTGTATGAGGATAAATTACACATTATATATAATTAATAGTTAATAACCAAAGAGAGAGAATTTATGAAACAAAGACTAACAATGTTTATGATCAGCCTCTTCCTCTTCGCAGGTAGTGCGCTGGCACAGACAAAAGTGGCCGGTACTGTGCTCTCACAGGAAGACGGACAGCCCATCATCGGTGCTGCTGTCAAGGTGGTAGGTACAGCTACTGGTATGTTGACTGACGTGAACGGTAAGTTCAACATTACTCTTCCGGCAGACAAGAATCAGCTCGAGATTTCTTATCTCGGCTATGTTTCTCAGACCGTTAATGCCAAGAACGGCATGCGCATCTTCCTGAAGGCCGACGCCAAGACCCTCGACGAGGTGGTGGTGACCGCTATGGGTATCAGCCGCGACAAGAAGGCTCTGGGCTATGCTTCTCAGGAGCTGAATGCGGAGGATCTGAGTGTGAACGGTACTACCTCACTGGCAAGTGCCATCCAGGGTAAGCTGACTGGTGTCAGCGTCCGTCAGTCTTCTGGCGCTCCTGGTGCTTCTGCACAGATTGTGATCCGTGGTGCCCGTTCGTTCGACGGTAACAACACCCCGCTGTATGTGGTCGATGGTATGCCTATCGCCTCTACGCCTGACTTCGGTACAGGTAACTCTGTGACAGGTGCCGACTTCTCTAACCGTAGTATTGATATCAACCCTGAGGAAATTGAGAGCATCAACATCCTGAAGGGTCAGGCTGCTTCTGCCCTGTATGGTATCCGTGCTTCTAACGGTGTGGTTGTCATCACCACCAAGCGCGGCAGCAAGTACACTGCCAAGCCCGTGATCACCTTCTCTACCGACCTGAGTGCCCAGACGCTGAGCCGTAAGTACAAGCACCAGAGTGTGTATGCACAGGGTAGCAGCCAGGCTGCTTACAACCCCAGCTCTTCTTCTACATGGGGACCGAAGATCACCGAGCTGCCCAACGATCCCAAGTATGGTGGCAATACTGAGAACAGCTACACTGCCCAAGACGGCATGCATTCCGGACAGTACTACAATCCTAAGTACGCTGCTGCCGGCATCGATCCTTGGGTGACTCCTACGACTTATGACAACGTGGGCGACTTCTTCAGGACTGGTTTCACTCAGAATGCTACGCTGGGCATTTCTCACCGTGTGAACAACGTGAGCTATGCTTTCGGTATCAACGATACTTATCAGACTGGTATCATTCCTTCTACAGGCATGATGCGTACCGGTGCCCGTGGTGCTGTGGACTGGGAGATCAACAAACAGTGGAAGACCGGCTTCTCGGCCAACTATACTTCTACGAAGATCAACAGCGCCCCTGGTGCTAACAACGGTGTGGTGAACGTGGTTTACGGTGCTCCTGCCGAGTACAACCTGAAAGGAACTCCGACACACGTTCCCGGTGATCCTACCACGCAGGTGTCTTTCCGTGCCACCAACTTCAACAACCCCTACTGGTGGGCTGCCAACGATGATTTCCGTCAGCACACGAACCGTGTGTTCGGTAACGCCTACGTGGAGTTCTCTCCGAACCTCGGTCTGGGTGAGGACTACAAGCTGACTTTCCGTGAGCAGGCTGGTCTGGATATCTATACGACTGACAACATGACCATCGCTGAGGTGGGTTCTGCTTATAACACTAAGGGTGAGGTTGAGGACTTTGGCGTACAGCGCAACATCTTCAACAACCTGTTCACCGCTAACTTCACCGCCAAGCTCGGTGCTGAGAAGGAGTGGGATCTGGGTCTGTTGCTCGGTACTGAGTTCAACCACGACTACACCCGTTCTTGGGACTACGATGCTTCGAGCCTTTCCTGGTACGGCCAGCCCGTCATCGAGAATGCCGAAAGCATGGACTACTGGGCCATGAGCCACTATCAGGAGCGTACGCTCGGTTTCTTCGGACAGCTGACAGCCAGCTGGAAGAACATGGTCTATCTGACTGTTACCGGTCGTAACGACGTTGTGTCAACAATGCCTCGTAACAACCGTTCATTCTTCTATCCCTCAGTGTCACTGGGCTGGATCTTCACAGAGCTCCCCGCACTGAAGGACAACGACATCCTCTCCTACGGTAAGCTGCGCGCTTCTTACGCTCAGGTAGGTCAGGCTGGTACGTATCGCGACAACTACTACTACACACCTACTTACGGTAGTGGTATGTACACCTATACGCCGATCAGCTATCCTATGGGCGGTGCCAAGAGCTATGTGCCTTACCCCAGGTCATATGACCCGAACCTGAAGCCTCAGAACACGACCAACTATGAGTTTGGTATCGACCTGAACTTCCTGAAGAACCGCATCCGTCTGGAGTACACTGCCAGCTATCAGGATGTGAAGGATCAGATCTTCGACGTTCCTACTGCCGGTTCTACCGGTTATCAGGAGCTGCGCACCAATGCCGGCCGCATGACCACATGGGCTCATGAGTTCTCACTGAACGCCGACATTCTTCAGAATAAGGACTACAACCTGACTCTCGGTGTGAACTTCACAAAGGTGAAGAATAAGGTGAAGGAGCTGGCAGAAGGCGTGGAGAGCATCATGCTCGGTGGCTTCGTAGAGCCGCAGGTTCGCGCTATGGCCGGATATACCTATCCTAACATCTACGGTGTTGCCTTCAAGCGTACTGACGATGGTCAGTTGCTGCTGTCAGGCGGTCTGCCCCAGGGTACTGGCGATAGCCAGAACCTCGGTGAGTGTACTCCCGACTTCAACATGGGCTTCAACCTGAGAGCCAACTACAAGCGTCTGTCGCTCGCTGCTACGCTCGACTGGCAGAAGGGCGGTAAGATGTATAGCGGTACTGTTGGAACCATGAACTGGTTCGGTGCTTCTATGGAGTCTCTCGACTACCGTGATGGCACGATGATTGCTGAGGGTATTGACGAGGCTACCGGTCAGAAGAACACCATCGAGGTGAGCAAGCAGAAGTGGTACATGGAGTACTGGGATATCACCGAGGCCATGGTCTTCGACACCAGCTACTGGAAACTCCGCGACGTGACGCTGACCTACGATGTGCCTAAGTTCGCCGGCATCGACCTGAGCATCTTCGCTTTCGCACGTAACATTCTCATCTGGGCTAAGATGCCGGACCTCGATCCTGAAAACTCTCAGGGTAACGGTAACATGAGTGGTTACTTCGAGCGCTTCTCTGTACCTTGCACTTCAAGCTTCGGCGGTGGTCTGAAGATCACATTATAATCCGAGGATGAATAAAAGAAGATTTTAACATCAGAAAAAAGTAAGATTATGAAGATTAAATATTTGTTTGGCCTTGTGTTGGCTACCATGCTGTACAGCTCATGCTCTGAGGACATGATGGACCGCATCAATAAGGATGAGACCAGCAAGACCGCCGATAGAGTTGGAGCCCAGTTCCAGCTTACAGACGCAGAGGTGGCTACTGCCTATTCAGTAGTAAACGGTGCATACGCTTGGTATGTTTCCTCTTATACAGAGCAGCTCTTCGGTACTGGTAACAACCAGCTGCTCAAGATCGAGCAGCGCCAGGTGTCGGAAGTGGCTGGTGCCACCACGTTCAACAACGAGTGGAACGCCACCTACAGCAACCTGATGAATCTGAAGCAGATGATTGAGAAGTGCTCAGAAGGTGGTCAGGACGAGGATAAGACCGACCTGTTGGGTATGGCTCAGCTGCTGGCCGCCATCAACTGGGGCGTGCTGACAGACCTTCACGGTGACATCCCCTTCAGCGAGAGCTGCACAGACGGTATCAAGAATCCGAAGATCGACTCTCAGGAGACTGTCTATAAAGCTATCTTCGAGCTGATCGACAATGGTATCGCTAACCTCTCAGAGGGTGGTAGCAATGGTTCCAAGCAGGATATCATCTACGGTGGCGACACTGAGAAGTGGGTGGCTCTCGGCCACGCCCTCAAGGCTCGCTATCTCCTGCACACCTTAAACGTGAACAATATTACTCTCAGTCAGATTGAGGCTGAGGCCCAGGCTGCCATCGACGGCGGTTTCGAGGGATTCTACCTTGGTAATGGCGCTTTCCAGTTCAATGGTGTGTCTGCCGACAATGCTTGGTCTGCTTACCAGTGGAGCCGCTATTACATCGGTTCGTCTACGACTGTCGACGACCTGATGCTGGAGCGTAACGACCCGCGTGAGCCGTGCTATAACATGTCTATTGGTGGCGACGTAGTTGGTGTTCCCGGAAGCACAGAACTGGCTTCTCTCACTACGACCGTCAACGAGCCCGCATGGCTGGAGAACGGTGCTGCTAACCTCGCTATCATGAGTGAGTCGGAAATCTACTTCATCCTCGCTGAGGTTCAGGCCCTGCAGGGTAAGGATGCTACGGAGGCTTTCCAGAAGGCTGTCAGCAGCAATATCGCTGAGTATTATCAGATCAGCGGTGAAGAGATTGCCGATGAGGATATTGATGCCTATCTCGAGGAAATCGCTCCTCTGTTTGAGGCTGACGCTCTGAAGGAGATTCGCATCCAGAAGTATCTGGCTCAGACCCGTGGTGAGGTGATTGAGACCTACAACGACATGCGCCGTATCGGTCTGGACGAGTATCCCGTCAAGATGACCAATCCGAACAACAACAACGGTGGTAACCGCTGGCCGAACATGCTGCCTTATGGCGACAGCGACGTGACTTCTAATCCTAACGTGGGTGCTGCCTTCGGTTCTGGTAACGATGCTGGTATGTACATCTTCACGAAGAAAGTATGGTGGGCAAAATAATCTGATTGTCCGCTGACAGATACAATAAAAATGACTCCTATCCGTTATTGGTTAGGGGTCATTTTTTTATCACGTGATCTTAACTGTTATCTAAAAACTATTCTGTATGGAACTCAACGAACTGATTAAAGACTGTGCCCGCAGGCAGAAAAAGGGCTTGCACTTCATTCTGACGTCGATTCTCATCTGGGCGATGATCTGCGCCGTGCATCTCACCGATATGCCGATCAATACGAAGAATCTGATCACCTTCTGTTGCTCGGCCGTGCTGTTCCCCCTGGCGTGGATGCTGTCGAAGGTGCTGAAGATCGACTTCGAGGGCAAGGGTAATCCGCTGACGAAGGCGGGCATCCTGTTCAGCATCAACCAGATGCTCTATATCCTCATCGTGATGTGGGTGTATGCCGCCGTGCCAGAGAAGATGGTGATGGTGTATGCAATGGTGTTCGGCGCCCATCTGATGCCGTTCTCCTGGCTCTACGACTCACGGAGCTATATGGTCTTCTCCATCGTGGTTCCCATTTTGTCGCTCATCGTCGGACTGATCTATCCTCCGGCTGTGCTGGCTGCCCTGATGATTGTCATTGAGGCCGTGTTCTCGGCTTGTCTGTTTCAGGAGTGTAAGAAGTAACGATGAGACTGAAAGCCTTGCCTTCTGCATTGTTATGCCTCTGCCTCTCCGGCTGTCTCGCCGATGAGGTGGGCGGCGTGTATCTGGTGTCGGAGGGTACGGGTGAAATGCCCTCGGCGAAGGATTTCGGTGCGGAGGTGTTCTTCCAGGCGGGTGATACGTGGCGCGCGTGGTCGTCGGCTTCGTGGCTCAGCATAGACCCCAAGGAGGGGAAGAGTGGACGCAACGGTATCGTGATGAGGACGGTTGAGGCGAACCACACCAAGACGAGGCGTATGGCGACGGTGACCATCGAGTCGGGCGGCAAGCAACAGCTGCTGACGGTGTGGCAACGGAACGACTATGCGCTGTTCGAGCCGAGGGAGTATGTGGTAGGCGCGGAGGGAGGCAACGTGAATTTGGCGTTCTCTTCGAACGTGTCGAAAGACAGTCTGCTGATCAGATATCTGCCTGTGAACTGGCTTGCCTGGGAGGGCGACAGCGCCAAGACGCGTGTGGCCGACTGGAGCGGAAAGGTCAGGACGCTGGTGGCACAGCCGAATCCGAAAGAGACGGAGCGGAAGGCATATTTCGTGCTGGTGTTGGGTGCAGAGAGACGGATAGACTATCAGGTGCTGGATACGGCCTGGGTAAGACAGCTGGGGAAGTGAAAGGTGTGAAGTGAAAAGTGAAAAGTGAGAAGTGAAAAGTGAGGAGTGAAAAGTGAAAAGTTTTAGCGCTTGGACTGGAAGAAGGTCTGCATGAGCTGGCGACACTCAGCTTCGAGCACACCGCCGACGATTTCGGCCTTCGGGTGCATGGCCTTTGGGGCATAGACGTGGAAGCCGCGCTTCTCGTCGGCTGTGCCATAGACGATGCGGGGAATCTGCGCCCAGCCGATGGCGCCTGCACACATCACACAGGGCTCGACGGTGACGTAGAGCGTGCAGTCGGTGAGGTATTTCCCTCCGAGGGCGTTGGCAGCGGCGGTGATGGCCTGCATCTCAGCGTGGGCGGTCACGTCGCAGAGTGTCTCAGTGAGGTTGTGGGCACGGGAGAGGATGCGGTCTTTGCATACGACGATGGCGCCGATGGGAATCTCACCGGCATCGAAGGCGGCCTGCGCCTCGTCGAGCGCACGCTGCATGTAGAATTCATCTTTCTTCTGCTGTTCTTCCATGCTGCAAAGTTAATGTATTTTTGGCACGAATTACGCGAATTTCACGAATTTTATACCGCGAATCATTAATTTTCGTGTAATTCGTGTAATTCGTGCCTAATTATTGCTATCTTTGCATGCAAATATGGAATTTAAGGTTATTCATATCGACGAAACGGACTCCACCAACGGATGGTTGCGGGAATTTGCCTCGGACGAACACAGAATAACACGGAAGAATGACATCAGAGATGTTCGAAGAGATTTCCGTGAGATTCCGTGTCATTCCGATGCAACTATGGTGGTCGTGGCGGAGTACCAGACGGCAGGGAGGGGATGCGGAAGCAATACCTGGGAGAGTGAACGGGGAAAGAACCTGACATTCAGCGTGCTGCTGCATCCGACGGAGATCAGGGCGAAATGGCAGTTTCGGATCTCCGAGGCGGTGTCTGTGGCACTCTGCGAGACGCTGGAGCGCCTTTTCAGACCCTTCAGTCCTTCTGACAGCTCTCCTGACTCTGGGGAGCAAGAGGTTACCATCAAGTGGCCGAATGATATCTATGTGGGCGACCGTAAGATCTGCGGCATCCTGATAGAGAACCGCCTGAAAGGCAGCACGATCACCGACAGTATCGTGGGCATCGGATTGAATGTGAACCAAAGGGAGTTCCTGAGCGATGCGCCCAATCCTGTGTCAATCTATCAGCTGACGGGTGAGGAGACAGACCGCGAGGCGCTGTTGCAGGCGTTTCTGGCTGAGTTGTCGAAGGCGATGGAGATGGAACCCGAGGCTCTGACAGAGGCCTATCACCGCCGACTCTACCGCAGGGAGGGGATGCATCGGTTCTCTGACAGTCAGGGCGAGTTTGAGGCAAAGGTGCTGAATGTACTCGACGATGGCCGCCTCGTGCTTCTCGATGCCGAAGGCAAAGCAAGGATGTATGCTTTCAAGGAGGTAGTGTTTTGTTTATAGTTTACAGTTTATAGTTTATAGATGATTACTTTAAGTGATATAGATTATGGCAAGATTTAAGAGAATTCTATTGAAGTTGTCGGGCGAGAGCCTGATGGGAAAGCAGGGCTACGGTATCGACCCTGAGCGTCTGAGTGACTATGCCAAGCAGATCAAGGAGGTGGCTGAGATGGGTGTCCAGATCGGCATCGTGATCGGTGGCGGTAACATCTTCCGTGGCCTGAGTGGTTCGCAGAAGGGTTTCGACCGTGTGAAAGGTGACCAGATGGGTATGTGTGCAACGGTGATCAACTCGCTGGCTTTGTCGTCAGCTTTGGGTGCCGTAGGTGTGAAGAACAAGGTGCTGACGGCCATCCGTATGGAGCCCATCGGTGAGTTCTACACAAAGTGGAAGGCCATCGAGGCCATGGAGCAGGGGTATGTGTGCATCTTCTCTGCCGGCACGGGACAGCCTTATTTCACCACAGACACGGGTTCCAGCCTGCGTGGTGTGGAGATTGAGGCTGAGGTGATGCTGAAGGGTACGCGTGTGGATGGTATTTATACCGCCGATCCTGAGAAAGACCCGACGGCCACGAAGTTTGAGGATATCACGTATAAGGAGGTGCTGGCACGTGGTCTGAAGGTGATGGACCTCTCAGCCGTCTGCATGTGTCAGGACAACAACCTGCCCATCTACGTGTTTAATATGGATGTCGTTGGGAATCTGAAGAAGGTCATGGACGGTGAACAGATAGGAACGTTAGTGCATCCGTAAAGAGCCACAGATTACACAGATTCTCACAGACAAAGAGATTCACACAGAATCATTTCTTCTGTGATTATCTGTGTAATCTGTGGCTAAAAACTTACGGTTATACCTCTTCGAACTCGACGTATTCGCCGTCGGAGTGGTCGAAGATCTTGCGCTCCTGGTCGCGATCGTCGATAATCGTTACACCACTGCTCGTAGTCGTCTTACGGGTAGTGTCTTTTTTATCTGACTGCTGTTTGGGCTGTTCCGTGCCTTTGAAATAGTCTTCGCCGAAGGGATTCTCGCGTCTGGGCTGTTCGCGCTCCTCATACTGTGCCTGTGTGCGGCTCTTAGGACGCCCGCTCTTGCTGCCCTTGAAATAGTCGTCTCTGAAGGGGTTCCTCTCCTTTTGTTCCTTCTGCTTCTGGTTGCGGTAGTAGTTGTCTTCCAGCTCCTGACGCAGTTTCTTCACGCTACGATAGGTGAAGTTGATGACAAGAAGGACGATAATGGATACGGCGATGAGTCCGAAGAGGATGGCGCCGATGACGAATTTGACCATGTTTATTCAGGCTTTGCAGTAGTTTTATTGGTAGCGACGGACAGGATGACGTACCAGGCAATGATGACGGCGAGGCCGAAGAGGCCTAATAATAATAAAATAGGTACGCACGAGAGGATGAAGATGTATTTAATCTCATTGCCCTTCCAGCCCCAGTGCTTGAACTTCAGGGCGAACATGGGAATCTCGGCAATGAGCAGGTAGCAGCTGATGAACATGCCTGCGAGAATGAGGTAGGGGAGTAAAGAGTGAAAAGTGAAAAGTGAAGAATCGGCTAACGCCGTCGAGTCATTGAGTCCGACGATGAGGGAACCCCAGAAGAGGGCGTTGGCAGGTGTCGGCAGTCCGATGAAGCCGAGGGCCTGACGCTCGTCAAGGTTGAACTTCGCCAGTCGTAAGGCCGAGAAGGCGGCCATCACAAAGGCGAGGAAGGGGATAAACAGCAGGTGGATGTGGAAGGAGCAGAGGTAGCTGAAGATGATCGCCGAGGGCGCGAAGCCGAAGGTGATGTCGTCTGCCAGCGAGTCGAGCTCCTTGCCGATGGGGGAGGAGACATGCAGCAGACGGGCTACCATACCGTCGAAGAAGTCGAACACGGCTCCGATGACGATGAAGAGCAGTGCCATGGCGTAGTCGCTCTGGAAGGCGAACCAAGTGGCAATGCAGCCTGAAATCAGGTTGCAACACGTAATCGTATTTGGAATATGCTTCTTCACGGACTTTGAACTTTGAGCTTTGAACTTTGAGCTTTATGATTACTTCAGCTTGGCGATGACCGTTTGGTCGCCGGTGGTGGGCTGATCCATGCGGCAGCAGACTTCAGTGCCGATGGGCAGCAGGACGTCGACACGCGAGCCGAGCTTGATGAAGCCCATGTGTTCGTCGATGTAGCACTCCTCACCCTCCTTGGCGTAGGTGACGATACGGCGGGCTACGGCTCCGGCAATCTGGCGCACGAGAATATCCTCACCCTCAGGGGTGGTAATCATCACGTCGGCGTGCTCGTTCTCCTCACTGGCCTTTGGCAGCCAGGCCTTATGGTAGTTGCCGTTCTTGTGGACGACGGACTTCACCTTTCCATCGACGGGGAACCAGTTGGCATGTACGTTCCAGGGACTCATGAAGATGGAGATCATCAGTCGCTTGTCGTGGAAATACTCATGCTCTTCCACTTCCTCGATGACCACGATGCGGCCGTCGGCAGGAGCCACCAGCGGATAGGACAGCGGTAGAAGTTCAGGGCAATGAACCACACCGTTCCGAAGATGATGATGAAGATCCAGAAAGGAATGACAGAGTCGAAGAAATGGAGAAGCAACCAGGCGATGCCAGCCAGGACGATGGCGCTCAAAATGAGCTCCTGTGTTCCTTCGCGGTGAATCCTGATCTTTTTTAGTTTATTGATCCTTTTTCCCATTCGTTTCGCTAATTGTTTCGTTATTTGCGTGCAAAGGTACACAAATTTTACGTAAGTTACAAACTTTTCTCGCTTTTCTTTTGGTAATTCCAAGAAATAGGCGTAACTTTGAGCCACAAAACCAACAGAATTCAAAGAAAAAGATGGAAGATTTCGTACATCTGCATGTACATACATACTACTCGATACTCGATGGTCAGTCAAGCATCAAAAAGCTTGTAAACAAAGCCATCGGCGACGGCATGCAAGGCATGGCGATCACCGATCACGGTGACATGTTCGGCATTAAGGAATTTCATGACATCTGCAACGATGTGAACAAAAAGCGCAAGAAAGACGGTTTGGAACCTTTCAAGCCCATCTTCGGTTGTGAGATGTACGTGGCGCGTCGTGGTGACAAGAACCTGCGCGACCAGAAAGAGGACCTTGGCGGCTATCACCTCATCGTGCTGGCGAAGAACTATCACGGTTATAAGAACCTGATCAAGCTCGTGAGCAACTCATGGGTGGACGGCTTCTACAACCGTCCGCGTACAGACCGTAAGGATCTGGAGAAATACCACGAGGATCTGATTGTC
The DNA here is from genome assembly GCA_902776545.1 of uncultured Prevotellaceae bacterium. GTDB lineage: Bacteria > Bacteroidota > Bacteroidia > Bacteroidales > Bacteroidaceae > Prevotella. Next base: position 11,797 of record CACYQO010000076.1, read on the forward strand.
TGTTCTGCCTGTATCGCCGGAGAGGTGCCTGCGAAGATTCTGAAGGGGGACATCACCGGCGCCCGTGAGGCCATCGAGTGGCACAAAAGTCTCTGGGGCGACGACTACTATCTGGAGTTGCAGCGCCACGAGGTGAAAGACCCCACCATCCGCGCCAACCGCGAGACCTTCCCCTTGCAGCAGCAAGCTAACAGGGTGCTGATAGAACTGGCGAAGGAGTACGGCGTGAAGCTGGTGTGTACCAACGATGCCCACTTCGTCGATAAGGAGAACGCCGAGGCGCACGATCATCTGCTCTGTCTCTCCACAGGCAAGGATCTCGACGATCCTACGCGTATGCTCTATTCGAAGCAGGAGTGGTTTAAGACGCAGCAGGAGATGAACGACATCTTCAGCGATGTGCCCGAGGCGCTGTCGAACACCCTGGAGATATTAAATAAGGTGGAGACCTACAGCCTCGACAACGACCCTATCATGCCGTTCTTCCCCATTCCTGAGGAGTTCGGTACGGAGGAAGAGTGGCGGCAGAAGTTCACCGAACAGCAGCTCTACGATGAGTTTACGAGCGACGAGAACGGTCAGAACCAGCTCTCGCCCGAGGAAGGTGAGAAGAAGATCAAGAAGCTGGGCGGCTACGATAAAATCTACCGCATCAAGTTCGAAGCCGACTATCTGGCGAAACTCGCCTACGAGGGAGCCAAGCGCCGTTATGGCGACCCGATACCCGACGATGTGATGGAGCGCGTGAAGTTTGAGTTGCATATCATGAAGACGATGGGTTTCCCGGGCTACTTCCTCATCGTGCAGGACTTCATCAACTCCGCCCGTGATGAACTGGGTGTGATGGTGGGGCCGGGACGTGGTTCTGCAGCCGGTTCGGTGGTGGCCTACTGTTTAGGTATCACGAAGATCGACCCGCTGAAGTATGACCTGCTGTTTGAGCGTTTCCTCAATCCAGATCGTATCTCACTCCCCGATATCGATACCGACTTCGACGATGACGGCCGTGGACGCGTGCTGAAATGGGTGGAAGACAAATACGGCCACGAGAACTGTGCCCATATCATCACCTATGCCACGATGGCCACGAAGAACTCTATCAAGGATGTGGCGCGTGTGGAGAAGGTGCCCATCGCAGAATCAAACCGCCTCTGTAAGGCTATCCCAGACCGTCTGCCCGACGGTCCTGAGGGCAAGGCGACGAAGATGAATCTGCCCAACGCCATCAAGTATGTGAAGGAGTTGCAGGAAGCAGAGGCATCGAGCGACCAGCATGTGGCTAACACTATTAAGTATGCGAAGATGCTGGAGGGAACGGTGCGAGGAACGGGTATCCACGCCTGCGGCTTCATCATCTGTCGTGACCCGATCTCCGACTGGGTGCCTGTGTCCACCGCTGACGACCCTGACTTCAAGGGCGTGAAGACGAACTGCACACAGTATGACGGACACGTGATCGAATCGACGGGACTGATCAAGATGGACTTCCTCGGCCTGAAGACGCTTTCGGAGTTGAAGGAGGCCTGCGAGAATATCAAGCGTACACGCGGCATCGAGGTCGATCTCGACACCATTCCCATCGACGATCCCAATACATACAAGCTCTATCAGGAAGGTCGCACCGTCGGCACGTTCCAGTTTGAGTCGGACGGCATGCGGAAATACCTGCGTGAACTGAAGCCAACCGTCTTCGAGGACCTCATCGCCATGAACGCCCTCTACCGTCCGGGGCCTATGGGTTATATCCCGCAGTTCATCCGTCGTAAGCATGGTGATGAGCCGATTACTTATGATATCCCCGTGATGGAGAAATACCTGAAGGATACCTATGGCATCACGGTGTATCAGGAGCAGGTGATGTTGCTCTCGCGACTGCTGGCCGACTTCACCCGAGGTGAGAGTGACGCCCTGCGTAAGGCGATGGGTAAGAAAAAGAAAGACATCGTCGACGCGATGAAGCCGAAATTCATCGACGGTGGCGTGAGGAACGGTCATGATCCGAAGGTGCTCGAGAAGATATGGAGCGACTGGGAGGCTTTCGCTTCTTATGCCTTCAACAAGTCGCACGCCGCCTGCTACTCGTGGGTGGCCTATCAGACGGCCTATCTCAAAGCCAACTATCCCGCAGAGTTTATGGCGGCCATCATGAGCCGTCGTCGTGATCAGATCACGGAAATCACGAAACTGATGGATGAGTGCAAGCAGATGGGCATCGCCACACTGGGACCGGATGTGAACGAGTCGTACGAGAAGTTCGGTGTGAACCATCACGGTGAGATCCGTTTCGGCCTCGGAGCCATCAAGGGGATGGGAGAGTCGGCTGCTCAGGCTGTCATCTCCGAACGCGAGAAGAACGGACCCTACAAAGATATCTACGACTTTGCACAGCGCATCAATTTCGCCTCTGTCAACCGCAAAGCTTTTGAGTCTTTGGCGTTGAGCGGTGGTTTCGACAGTTTCGGCATCCGTCGTGAGGACTATTTCGCTGTCAATGCCAAGGGTGAGCAGTTCCTGGATGTCCTCGTGCGCTATGGTCAGCTCTATCAGCAGGAGATGGCACAAATGCAGAATTCGCTCTTCGGGGCCTTTGGCGACGGGGTGGAGATTGCTGTTCCACCTGTGCCTAAGACTGATGAACGCTGGAGTGACATCGAACGACTGAACAAGGAGCGCGACCTCGTGGGAATCTATCTCTCTGCGCATCCGCTCGACGAGTATAAGGTCATTCTCGACAACCTCTGTAATACCCGTTGTGCCGAATTGGCAGACCGTGGTGCTGCCTTGAAGGATCGTGAGGATGTCACCTTGGGAGGCGTCGTCACGGGCGTGCAGCAGAAATTCGGCAAGAACAATAAGCCCTGGGGCATTGTCACCCTCGAGGATTTCGACGGCTCGGGCGAGCTGGTGCTCTTCGGCGACGACTGGCTTAACCTGAACGGCAAGTTCATCGAAGGGGCGGCCGTCTATGTCACCGGCAAGATGCAGGCGCGCTTCTATAACAATGACCAGAAGGAACTGAAGGTGTCTAATGTCGAATTGCTGCAGACGGTGAAGGAGCGGGCGGTGGACCGCATCACCATCTCGATGGTGACGGATCAGCTCGACGAACAGATCGTGGCAGACCTGAGCGAGATCATCCATTCCTGTCCGGGAAAGACCAAGCTCTTCTTCCAGCTGCGCGACTCGAAGGGCGAGAAGCACGTGCTGCTGCATAGCAAAAACAGTAGTGTCGATGTGCGACATACCCTCATCGACTATATCGAACAGCATGACATGCTCGACTATAAGATCAATTGAACAAGCCCCCTAAGGTAGGGGGCAGGGGGTCTGAACAGACTTTATGGCATGATATTTGCAGAAGTATAGTATAAATTATTGTTTAACATGGGGCAAAGAACGCTTGTTCAGACCCCCAACCCCCTAACTTAGGGGGCTTAAAAAAAGTGAATTATGGAAGTAACAATCACAAGCGAGAATCTCTCGAGTCTGAAGAAAGGCGACAAGCCGTTAGTAGTGGATTTCTGGGCTACCTGGTGCGGCCCCTGCCGTATGGTGTCTCCCATCATCTCTGAATTGGCCGAGGTCTATGAAGGCAAGGTCGTCATCGGCAAGTGCGACGTAGAGGAGAACGAGGATCTGGCTGCCGAGTACGGTATCCGCAACATCCCCACCATCCTGTTCTTCAAGGGCGGTGAGGTCGTGAACAAACTGGTGGGTGCCCAGTCGAGAGCCAAGATCGACGAAGCCATCCAACAACTGCTGTAATCATGGCAAGCATTGACGAGGAAATCCGTCTGGACGAAGAAGAGAACAGACGGGAACTGGCTTACATCCGCACTCAACTGCCGTCGGATATCAAGAAGTTCTACAGCGATAAGGACATTCTCTATATGATGGACCTCATCGTGGACTACTATTACACCAGCGGCATTCTGGAGAGCGAGGCGGAAGAGGTGGACATCGACCTCGAGGAAGTGGCAGCCTATGTCTGCAAACGTGCGAAGGATGAGGGCTTCTGCTCGTCGTTCAACCCCGAAGAAGTCTTCTTCATCGTACAGGCAGACTTGGACTTCCAGGAACAGAACGCATAGCTTAACGACCACGAATTACACTAATTTCACGAATTTATACCAAGCAGACAATTCCAGTTTTATATAATTCGTGAAATTAGAGTAATTAGTGGTTTCTTAAAAACTGACGGTTCTGGTGCCGTCGGGATTTTCCGTGATTTGTACTTTAGTGGCGCCGTCGGGCAGCAGCTCCTCCATCATCTCCGGCCACTCGATGAAGCAGAGTCCGTCGCCGTAGAAGTAGTCCTCGTAGCCCATGTCGTAAACTTCTTCCAGTTTCTTGATGCGGTAGAAGTCGAAATGATAGATGGGTGTGCCGTCGGCGGCCGTGTATTCATTCACGATGGCGAAGGTAGGGGAGGTGACGACATCGTCGACACCCAGTTCCTCACAAATGGCCTTGATGAAGGTGGTCTTGCCGGCGCCCATGTGGCCGTAGAAGGCATAGACCTGCTGGTCGCCCATCGCGTCGATAAACTGTCTCGCAGCCTCGCGGATATGTTCCAAATCGTTGATCCTTATTTCCATTTTTTACCTTTTTACTTTTTTACCTTTTCACCCTTTTACCTTTTCACCCTTTCACCTTTTCACCTTTTCACCTTTTCTTCCCCGAGAGTGTGACCAGGGGGATAATCATCTCCTCCATCGAGATGCCGCCGTGCTGGAAGGTGTCGCGATAGTAGGAGACATAATAATTGTAATTGTTCGGATAGGCGAAGAACGAGTCGCCGGTGGCGAAGACATAGCTCGTCGAGAGGTTCGGCATCGGAAGCAGCGCCTTCTGCGGTTCCTTGATGATGAAGAGGTTTTTATCGTCGTAAGCCAGGTTCTTGCCTAATTTGTAGCGCAGGTTCGTGTTCGTATTGCGGTCGCCGATGATCTTCACGGGCTGCGTGCAACGGATGCTGCCGTGATCGGTGGTGACGATGACTTTGTAGTCCGTCTGTGCGATCAGTTTGAAGAACTCGGAGATGACAGAATGGCGGAACCACGACAGGGTGATGCTCCTATAGGCACTCTCGTTGCTGGCCAGCTCGCGCACCATCTTCGACTCCGTGCGGGCGTGACTGAGCATGTCGATGAAGTTGAACACCACCACATTCAGCGGGTGTTTCTCTAAATTCCGCCACTGCTGCATGAACCGTTCGGCATCCACAGAACTGTTGATCTTATGATAGGAGAATGTCTCCTTCCGGCGGTAGCGCTCCAGCTGTGTTTGGATGAGCGGCTCCTCGTTCAGGTTCTTGCCCTCCTCTTCGTCTTCGTCCACCCACAGGTGGGGGAACATCTCCGCAATCTTGTTGGGCATCAGTCCGCTGAAGATCGCATTGCGGGCGTATTGCGTCGCTGTGGGCAGGATGCTGCAGTAGAGGTCTTCGTCGATGTCGAAATCTCCGCTCAGCTCATGGGCGAGCATCCGCCACTGGTCATAACGGAAGTTGTCGAGCACCACGAGGAATACTTTCTGGCCGCTGTTGAGCAGGGGAAAGATTTTCGTCTTGAAGATCTCGGGCGATAATATCGGCGTATTCTCGCGCCCTCGCGCCCCCGTGCCATCGAACCTCCGAACCCAGTCGAGATAGTTCTTCTTGATAAACTTGGCGAAGCCGCTGTTGGCCTCTTCCTTCTGCATCGCCAGCATCTCGGTCATATTACTGTCGGTGCTGCTGAGCTCCAGCTCCCAGTGTACGAGCCGACGATACACGTCTGCCCAGTCCTTCCACTCGCGACAGTCCATGATCTGCATGGCTATCTGCTGGAAGTTCTGCTGATACTGGCTCTGCGTCACCTCCGTCTCGATCTCCCTTCGGTGGATGTTCTTCTTCAGCGCCAGCAGGATCTGATTGGGGTTGACGGGTTTGATCAGGTAGTCGGCAATCTTCTGTCCGATGGCCTGCTCCATGATGTTCTCCTCCTCGCTCTTGGTCACCATCACCACCGGCAGCGCAGGCTGCAGCTCCTTGATCTTCTGCAGCGTCTCCAGTCCGCTGAGACCGGGCATCTGTTCGTCGAGCAGCACCATGTCGAAGTTCCGCTCACGGCACTGGTCGATGGCGTCGGGGCCGTTCGAGACCGTCACCACCTCGTAGCCTTTCTTTTCCAGAAACATGAGATGCGCCTTCAACTGCTCAATCTCATCATCCACCCAAAGTAATAAGCCGTTATTCATCTTTATGTCGTAATGTCGTAATACCGTTATAACGTTATATCGAAAAATTTTTTACCAGAAGTCGTCTCCGAAGTCGAAGTCCTGCACCTTCGGCTGAGGCTTCTGCATCGGGAAAAGGTCGTCATCGTTTTCGTCAGTCTCCTGACTCCCGGCTCCTGACTCCTGACTCCTGACTCCTGACTCCTGACTATCTTCCTCGATAATATCCTCCGGATCTATCGGCTTCATCTCCTCAGGCAAGATCAACAACTCCTCCTCGCTGATCTTCAACGGGATAAACGTTTCTTCGTAGAACTTCAGGTAGTCGTCGTAGCTGAACGCCGTCCCTAATAATGGCAGGTTCGTCTCGCTGATGATGAGGCTCCGGCATTCCTTCACCTGTTCGCTCATCGTCTCGTCGGCATAGAGCTGACGGGCATACTGCAGCGCCTCGCCGTAGCTGAGGAATCCGCTGATGAGCATCCGCCTCAGTCCGTGGTCCTCGTCTATCTGGATGTCGAAGTTACGCACCAGATAGTTGGTGAAGTTGTAGCGCGCCATGTTGTAGAGCAGCTGGTTCTCGTTCACTTCGACGGAGTCAGGCTGATAGGCGAGGACGAAGACGAAGTTCAGGTCGGTCCTCGCATCGAGGGTGTCCTGACGGGTGGAGTCTGCCGAGAGGGTGATGTCTCGTCTCGACCACACGTCGCCAATGTCGAACTTGCCGCCGTGCAGCCGCCGTCCGTCGTTCACGCCCTTGATGATCATACCCGCCATCTCGCTCACCTCGCTGTCGGGGAAGTGTTCCACCACTTCTTTCAGCTTGACGATACAACTGTCGCCGTTGCCCTCGTTCAACAAGCTCAGACCTTCGATAAACAGGAACTTATCACGGTGCTCACCCTGTGGGAATCGCTGTTCGGAGATTTTGGCGTTGGCATTCACCATCTCGTAGCGGTCGTTCTTGAAGGCGTCGTAGGTGGCGGTATAGAGTGAGTCTTCGATATGTTCGCCGAAGCGGGCGTTCTCCTCGTAATAGGGGTCTGTGAGCAGGATGGTCCACTCGCTGTCCGGATACTTCTCTGTCATCTTGTCCAAGCAGGAGTCGGCCATCTCGAAGTCTCTCCATCTGGAGTAGAGCAGGAAGAGGTGATACCACGCCTCGTCCAGATTCTCGTAGTCGTCGTAATTGTCCGTCAGCCTCCGTAGGTGGCGCTCGCTGAGCGGCAGGTTTTCAAGTTTGTCCTTGAAGATAACGCCTGCGTGGAAGAGGCCATCCTGAATGATGGCGTGACAGGCAGCCTTCTGTTCCTCGCTGAAGGGGATCTGTGCGAGATAATACTCCCGCTCGTGGGGATCATTGGCGAGGGAGTCGTTGGCGGCTGCCGGTTTCTCTTCAGCAGAGATGGAGTCTCTGCCCATGCCGAGGCTGGGGTCTTCGGGCAGTCCGCCCGCCAGCAGGGAGTCTGAGGCCTCGGTCATTTCTCCTTCCTCATTCCTCTTTCCTCCTTCCTCGATATCGTCTTCTGTTTCCTCCGGCTCATTCCTCACCACCGTCACGTTGATGCGCTGCCAGTTATCCTTGTTCTCACGACGGCCCCACTGTTGCTGGAAGGTGGTCTTACCCTGACTCACCGCCATAGGGTTATAGAAGTACCATTGGCCGTTGCCTTGAGTGGTGGGTAGAGTAGGGGTTGTAGGGGTGGTTGGGAGGTTAGGATTGGTGCCTTGTTTCTGTTGCATTTCTTGCTCCAGCTCTTCGGCTTCGGCGTCCAACCGCGCCTCGCGCTCCTCCTTCTCTTTCTGTTTCAGCGCCTCGATCACGCGGTCGATGGCTGCCAGCCGTTCCTCCTCGGGCATCTCGGAGAGTTCCAGCAGCGAGTCCTGCAGATGGATGGCCTCGGTATGGGGCACGAGCTCGTCGAGCACCTTCGAACGGAACGACAGCTCCTCGTAGTCCTTACGGTCCTGATCCAGCAGTCCGATGGCCTCGCCGTAGCAGCGGTGAGCATCGCCGAACCTCTCCATCTCCCAGTACAGGTTGCCGAGCGTCAGCAGCAGCACACCCTTCTCCACACCGTTCCTCACCGACTCCTTATTGCCTTTCTCATAGGCACCGATGGCCTGGAGCGTGTCGCCCTGGTTCAGGTAGATATTGCCGAGGGCGTAGTACACCTGGTCGAGGTATTCCTTGTTGTTGTCCGACTTCGCCATCCGCTTCAGGCGGCTGATCATCTTGCCGCCGTCGTTGGCCGCCATCACCTCCGTCTGGGCGATGCGGGCGTTGAACTCCGTCTCGTAAGGCGGATGACAGCCCACCACCTTCTGATAGGCCTGATAGGCCGCCTCGCGGTTGCCTAACAGGTCCTGTATCTGTCCCATCAGGAACCACTCCCTGGCCTTCTGCGCCTTGCGACGCTCGTGCTTGATGGCCTTGCGCAGGTAGGGCACGGCCTTCTCGTAGTCGCCTGTGCGGATATAATAGTCGGCGTAGGTGAAGTCCCAGTCGTTCACGGTGCGGAAGTCCATCGAGTCGCGGCTCATGTTGCGGATCACGTCCTCGGCATCATAGAGCCAGCCGAGTTCCGTATAGCACTTCGCTAACCAGGCTTTCGCCAGACCGCACTGCACGGGCTGCGTCTGATAGAGGCGTGTCATATACGAGAAGGTGGCAGCGGCCTCGTCGAAGGCACCCTTCTGGAACTGCGCCTTGCCCAACAGCATCCACGCCTTCCAGATGAAGGGGTTGTACTCCTTCCGTCCGAGCCACTCACGGTCTTTGGCACTCTTCTTCTTGGTGCTCTTCCACTCGGGTTTCCCTTTGATGCTGTGCAGACGGATGGCCTTCTCGCTCTTCTCGATGGCCCGGTCGTACTGACCCTTGCCCAACTCACGGCTCTGCTTGTTGCCTACCATGTAGAGGGGAATCATCTCCGTGAAGTTGTCCTTGTTGCCTTTCTCCTTCTCTAAGTTGCCGTCGATGAACGCCTGCTGCCCGTTGAAATAGATGTTATACCGTGCCGTAAACGCGTGGTACATACGGTTCGTCGCGGTGTTCTTCTTCATGTTGCAGGAGGAAAGTAAAAGTGAAAAGGTGAAAAGGTGAAAGAGTGAAAAAGCAAGCGCCTTCACTCCCATCCGTCTGTTTCGATATCTGATACCTCTCCTTTTCACCTTTTCACCTCTTTTTTCCATCAGGCAATGAATCTTGCAGTTTCCCTCATTGGCCTCGCTGCACGTCGAACAATCGTGCCCCTGTTCGATCTGGTCATTCCCCTTGTCGAACCGGTTGGCTACTGCGGCAATCACCCCCAGCACCACGATCATCCCTATGCACACCCAGACAAAAGACATCTCTCTACTGCGGTAGCAAATTTTTCACTTTTCACTCTTCACTTTTCACTTCAAACCCTGCGGCCTTGAGATCTTCCCAGAACTTCGGATACGACTTACTCACCACCTGCGGGTTGTTGATCCCCAGTCCCGGTCGCTTCAGGGCGAAGGGTGCGAACGCCAGCGCCATACGGTGGTCCTCGTAGGTGTCGATGCCTTCGTCGCTCGGCTCACAGCGCTCACCGTTCCACAGTAGCTCACTGTCGTTGCGGCTCTCTATCACGTAGCCTAATTTCCTTGCCTCCCGTTTCAAGGCCTCGATGCGGTCCGTCTCCTTGATCTTCAGCGTCGCCAGTCCCGTGAAGTGGAAGGGGATTTCCTTCGCCAGACAGGTCACGACGAATGTCTGCGCCAGGTCGGGCGAGTTCACGAAGTCATACTCCAACTTCGGCACGCAGCGGCCGTTGCGTTTCAGCGTCACCGTCTGCGGCACACCCTGTTTCCTCGTCTCGAACTTGGTCTTCACGCCCAGCAGACTGAAGATGTATCTCGTCACCGAGTCGCCCTGCTTCGAGCCGTCGGTCAGTCCCGTCAGCCTCACGGTGGCATCGGGGTCGTCGCTCAGCGCCACCATCTCATACCAGTAGCTGGCGGCACTCCAGTCGTTCTCGATGAAGTATTCCCTTGTCTTGTAGGGTTTCGGCTCCACGACGATGGTGTCTGCCGATACCCATTTCGCGTCGGCACCGAACTCACCCATCATCCACAGCGTCAGGTCGATATAGGGCCTTGAGATGATGTCGCTCGTCAGATGCAGCCTCAGTCCCTTTTCCATCAGGGGACCGATGATGAGCATCGCCGAGATGTACTGCGAACTGATGCACCCCGCCATGTCCAGCTCTCCGCCGGGCAGCGGCTTGCCGGTGATACGCAGGGGCGGGAATCCCTGTTCGCCCATGTATTCGATGTCGGCACCCAGCTGTCGCAGGGCGTCCACGAGCGTACCTATCGGACGGTGCTTCATCCTTTCCGTTCCCGTCAGTACGTGCGTCCCCGGCGTCAGGCTCAGGTAGGCGGTCATGAAGCGCATTGCCGTACCCGCCGCCTTGATGTTGATCTCTTCGGGCATGTACTGCAGGGCATTGACGATCACTTCCGTGTCGTCGCAGTCGCTGATATTCTGTGGAAGTGTATCTCCGCCACTGAGTGCGTGGATGATGAGGGCACGGTTGGAGATACTTTTCGACGCTGGCAGATCGACAGTAGTGTCCAGTCGCTGCGGCGCAGTAAGTCTATATGTTGTCACTTTTTTACCTTTTTACTTCTTTAATTATATAATCTTTTAATTCTCTAATTTTTTAATTTTCTAATTATTTAAAATAACGTGCAAAGTTACACATTATTATATGTCTGTGCAAGAAAGAATCGCAAAATTCACCTTTTTTTAAAAAAAGTTCCCCAAATATTTGCATATTCCGAAAAATCTGTGTACTTTTGCACCCGCATTCGACAAAATGACTTGTTCAGAAGGTCGGTGCCAAGCTTAAAAAGGATCGGGATTTAGCGCAGTTGGTAGCGCACACGTCTGGGGGGCGCGAGGTCGCTGGTTCGAGTCCAGTAATCCCGACCAAATTCAAGAGAGTCCGAGAGTCGCAAGATTCCCGGACTCTTCAATTGAATACAAATTTCGTCTTAACAAGACGATTTGTGTCTCTTTTGTGTTAAATAGTCAAATTTTTAAGAGCTTAGTGCTTGCTATCTGAAAAACTATTCGTAATTTCGCTGCCGATATGAGCAAGAATTTATAATTGTTGAATCCACTTATAAAACAATAGCAGAATATGTCAAATAAAGAGTTTTCTGAGAAATTAAAGGCTGGCATAGAACTGGCTGGTAAACGGATGCTTGAAGAGAAAGCATTACGTGGTGAAGATATTATTGTGTCTTCCGATGGTAAGGCTATTGAGCGCATTCCTGCAAGTCAGCTGTTGTAATTCTTTTTTCGGTTTGAGTCGTAATTACAATGCTGTGTACACAAGTTTGTACACAAATTGTTTGGTAGTCTCAAAGAAAAGTATTATTTTCCTGACTTCGGGAATCGCCAACTTATTTCTGATATCTTGACATTTGCATATTGATTTTCAGCCACTTGCAAATTTTTATTGGGTGATTTGGGTGACGCAAGCGTTATTTTTACTACCTTTGTGCCATGTTTGTACGTAAGAAGAGAAACAGGACGGGAACCATTAGCGTGGTAGTGGTTGACAAGAGGCATGGCTTCAAGGAGATAAAGAACTTCGGTGTCGTGCCGACAGAAGAGGAAGCAGACGTTCTCTGTATGAGGGCTCGCGAATGGATTCACACCTATGCAGGCCAGCAGGTAATCGACTTTGGACGCAACACTATCCAAGATCAAGAAGTGAAAGAGACTCAACGGGCGTTCGCCAACATCGACTCGGTGTTTATGAACGCACCTCAGCTGATACTGAATCCTATATATGACAGTATCGGATTCGACCGAATCCCAGACGATGTTCTGAGGCATCTTGTTATAGCAAGGATATGCCAGCCCATGAGCAAGCTGGCGACAGTGGACTATCTTAGGTCGCACTTCAATGAGGACACGAGCCTTGATCAGATATACTACTACATGGACAAGCTGTACAACACCCAACAGGAGACCGTCCAACAGATAAGCGTGGAGCACACGAGGCGCATTCTCGGCGGGAGCATCGGTATTGTGTTTTACGATTGCACAACGGTATATTTCGAGTCTTTCATAAGGGACAAGCTCTGCGAGCCAGGCTTCTCCAAGGACGGCAAGAGCAAGGAGAACCAGATTGTGATAGGCCTGCTGGTCAGCGCAGGCGGCTGTCCCCTAGCATACTCTGTGTTCTGCGGCAGTCAGTATGAGGGATTCACGATGATTCCCGTTGTAGATGATTTCGTGAAGAGATTCCATCTGGAAGACGTGGTCGTGGTGGCAGACTCCGGACTGATGACCAAGAAGAATGTGCAGTTACTGCAGACAGGAAAATACAAGTACATACTCGGGGCGAGAATCCGCAATGAGGCCAAGGAAACCAGGGAGTGGATTCTGTCTCAGGAGAAGGAGGAGAATACATATCCGGAATATGAGAAGACGCACACCATACCTGCTCCTACACCTGATGACCCGAAGGCAACAAAGGAAATCAAGGAACGGCTGATAATCACCTATTCAAAGGACAGGGCAAAGAATGATGCGGATAACAGGAAGCGTGGTGTCGACCGTCTCAGGCTCTCCTTCGGCTCTGGAACCATCAAGAAGGAGAGCATCAACAGGAGAGGCTACAACAAATTCCTTGAAATAACGAACGACGTAGGCATTACCATCAATGAGGAGAAAATCAAGGAGGATGAGAAGTGGGATGGCTGGAAAGGATATATCACCAACACGGACATTGCAGCGAAAGAGGTTGTTTCCCAATACCACGGGCTTTGGGTAGTAGAAAAAGCATTTCGAATCACGAAAGGTAATCTGGAGGCGCGTCCAGTATTCCACTTTACCTCAAGACGGATAGAGGCACACATCTGTATATGCTTCATCGCATACAAAGTGCACAAGGAGCTGGAGAGAATTATGAAACTGATGAAGTTTCCCATGAGTATAGACAAGGCTCTTGAGATTGCCAAGACTGTACCGACGGTCACAATGAAGCTACCCTATAACCAACAAAAGATGACTCAAACCCTCTTCCTGACCGATGAGCAGCGTGCCATCAAGCCACTATTCGACCTCAAAAGGTATTTTGGGTGACGCATTCCCGAAGTCAGGA
>CACYQO010000077.1 GCA_902776545.1 uncultured Prevotellaceae bacterium
TCTGATTTTCAGCGTGGACCAGCCAGGGCTTGAACCTGGGACCTCCAGATTATGAGTCTATTGCTCTAACCTCTGAGCTACAAGTCCAGATTCTTGTGGCTGCAAAAGTACGAATTTTTGTTTAAAACGTGCTATGATATCCTATAAAAATGGTTGTCAAAGTATCTTTGAATGTCATGATTTTATATGAGCTGATACTTAAAAAACGTAAATAGATAACCAAAATTTGTTCAGATGGAAAAGAAAAAGGAGTTGCGATTTCTCGTAACCCCTTGATTTTTAAGGCGCTTCAGGATGGGCTTGAACCAACGACCCCCTGATTAACAGTCAGGTGCTCTAACCAACTGAGCTACTGAAGCAGGTATTGCTGTTAAGCGGGTGCGGCAAAAAATTTCATTAAAAGCACTATTTTTTGCAAAAAAAGCAAAGAAAAGGGTGTTTTCTTGATAGAATCGTGTAATTTTGCAGCGGCAATTAAAGGTGAAAAGGCAAGTAAAGGTAAAAAAGTAAAAAGGTAAAAAAGTAAAAAGTAAATATGAAAAAGTATATCGCACTGATGCTGTTGCTGTCGGGCTTGTCGCTCACGGTGCAGGCGCAAAAGGTCAAGGATCATAACTTCGAGGTGGCCAAGCATCTGGACATCTTCAACCAGCTGTATAAGAATCTGGAACTGTTGTACGTGGACACGCTGAACCCGAAGGAGACCATCGGCAGGGGCATCACGGCGATGCTCAGGAGTCTGGATCCCTATACAGAGTATTATGCTCAGGACGAGACGAAGAACCTGCGGATGATGCTCACGGGCAAGTATGCGGGTATCGGTGCCCTGATTCGCAAGCATCAGAAGCTGGATCGTATCGTGGTCGATGAGCCCTATCAGAATATGCCAGCCGCCGAGGTGGGACTGAAAAAGGGCGACGTGATACTAAGCATCGACGACTCGATGATGACTGACAAAGCCGTCAGCTACGTGAGTGAACACCTGCGCGGCGAGCCTGGAACGAGCTTCCTGCTGAAGGTGATGCGGCCCTCGACGGGTAAGCTGATAAAATTCAAGATCACCCGTAGGAACATTAAGTTGCCTGAACTGCCCTACTATGGCATCCGTGAGGAGAACGTGGGCTATATCAACCTGAACTCGTTCACCGAAGGCTGTGCCAAGGATGTGCGTCGTGCGCTTATTGACCTGAAGAAACAAGGCGCCACCTCGCTTGTGCTCGACCTTCGCGGCAATGGCGGCGGTTCTGAGCAGGAGGCTGTGGACATCCTGAACCTGTTCCTGCCGAAGGGAATCACCGTGGTGGAGAACCGTGGTAAGATTCCTCAGGCCACAAAGTCATACAAGACGCGCGTGGAGCCACTCGACACGGTGATGCCGATGGTGGTGCTGGTGAACGGCGAGACGGCCTCGGCCAGCGAGATTACCAGTGGTGCTATTCAGGATATGGACAGAGGAATAATATTAGGTACGCGCACGTATGGGAAAGGCCTCGTGCAGATACCTATCGACCTGCCCTATAATACGAACATGAAGGTGACGACCTCGAAATATTACATCCCCAGCGGGCGCTGCATCCAGGCTATCAACTACAAGAAGGGCAGCGAGGGTTATCGGGAGCATATCCCCGACTCACTGACGAAGGTGTTCTACACCCGTAACGGGCGAGAGGTGCGCGATGGTGGCGGCATCAAGCCTGACGTGGAGATGAAGGGCGACACCATCCCCAACATCGCCTTCTATCTCTCTGCTTCAGGACAGGACTCGACGGAGGTGATGTTCGACTATGTGGTGGACTATATCGCCAAGCATCCGACGATTGCACCTGCAACAGAGTTCCATCTGACAGATGCCGACTGGCAGGAGTTCAAGGAGCGCGTCGTGAAGAGCGGTTTTACTTTTGATCCCGTCAGCAAGAAGCAGTTTGCAGAACTTGTGAAGACAGCGAAGTTTGAGGGATATTATGAAGGTGCCAAAGCTGCCTTCGACAGTCTGGAGTCGAAGTTGAACCACGACGTAGCCTTCGCCCTCGACCGCAACGAGAAGGTAGTTCGTCAGATTCTGGAGTCAGATATCATTGCGGCCTACTATTATCAGGCTGGTGCCATCGAGGCTGGCCTCAACTATGACAACCAGTTGAAAGAGGCCGTCCGTCTGCTGAAGAATCCTGAAGAGTATAAGAAGGTGCTGGCTCCCCAGAAAACCAAAGAGACTTCTTCTCTGATCCGCTTAGAGAAGAAGCCTGTTGGGACTATTACTGCGAAGCGCCAGGAACCTCTGATTTTCAGCGCGATAGCTTAGTATTGATGACGAACTTGCAAGCAGCCTTGTGGCCATGCTTGTCTGTGACGTTGACGATATAGACACCAGCGGGCAATTGGCTGACGCTGATTTCTGCATAGCCGCCGCTCAGTTGGACGGGAGCGTTCATCAACGTCTGTCCGGCCAGATTCACGACTTTAAGTTGCATGTCGTCTGTGAGGGTACTGCTGATGACGAGGCTGCCCTGATGATAGCTGATGCTGACATTCTCGGCAGCATCGGCCATAAGGTCGCGGATGCCAGTTTCCTGAGGCTGGCTCACAACAGTCAGATAGCTGGTGGCGATGTTGGCCTTGGCGATGGTGGGGATGTTCATCACGAAGACGTCAGAGGCTCCGTCAGGATAACGTCCCACCGTTTGGTCTTCCTGATGCTCTGTGTAAGTGAGCAGATCGCTCCACGACTCGTCAGCAGCGGTGAGCATCACGATGCCACCCTCGGCAGCGAGTTTAAAGCTTGCGTGCAGCTGTGTTGTCGGCTCTAACTTGTCACACCACACAATCAGATAGCCGTGGGCTGGGATGACGGTGGCGGCTTTAGTCTCGCCTTTGGTAATCTGGTATTTCTTCGGATTTGACTCCTTGTCAGTCAGATACATACCCTCCACGTCGATGGGCTCATTGGTGGTATTATAGAGTTCCACCCAGTCATCGCGCTTGAAGTATTCGTTGACATAGATGCCGTTGGAGGCGCTGACCTCGTTGATGCGAACAGGCGTGATATCCTTGACCGTCTGCTCACGGGGCGTGAAACAAGCTATGAGAGACAGTTTGTCGTGGTCTTCTGACAGGTTCATAACAGGATCAGTTGACACAAATTCTTTTGAACCTACCGCTGTCTTCCAACCTGTGAAATCGTAGCCTGCAGGAGCTTTTGCCTCAATGGTGACAGGTGCAAACAACTGTCCGTCGAAGGTGGCATAGGGCACCTGGAGGCCATTGATGTAAAGACCTGCTCCATCATTATCGGTGGCAAGCGAGACGCTCAGTTTCGTGGCATCTGTGAGTTCTAAAGGCTTGTATCGCTGCAACAGGTTAGTCATATGCACCATCTGTGTCTTCAGCTTCCTTTTGATCATATCGGCAGTCTTGTCCGGCACATGACCATCGAGTTCCGACATCGGACGCATAGCGGCTGCCAGCTCATCGACGATGGCCGTTGCCCGCTTCTTCTCAAACACACTACCCGCTACGATACAGAAGGTGTCGATGAATTTCTTGCGGTATTCGTCGTGCTTGAGCAGATTGAGGAACAGACGGACGACATCCGCTGACATGTTTTTGTCGAGCACCTCGCTGAGATCGCTTTTCATGGCCCAGGGATAGAGGGAATAGTCGAGGTCGAAAAGTATAAAACGATAACGGCCGTCGTTCTGGTTGCGATAGGCTTTGACATTGTTGATGGGCCAGTCGTCGTTGCACAGGAAGATCTCTGTGGCCATATAGTTGGTGAACTCATCGATGTCTAACAGTTTTTTTATCCCATCGTAGATTCCCGGATAATTGATGCCGGCGGAAAGCTGACAGAGTTGTTTGAACGACGCATAGGTGCCGTTCTTGACAATATCGTTCTCGAACATGTCGATCTCATCATCGTCATAGCCGTAGTTGGCATAGACGAACTTGTCGTTGTTTGGTTCGCGCAGGTTCAGCACGCCACGAAAACGACCGTTGATGAATTCAGCAACCTGTACTGTGCTTTGCACGTCGAGGTCAATACCTGAGCGCTGGACGATCGTGGTGAGGGCGGGATCCATGAAACGGGTGTGGTTTTCAAAGGCATCATTACCGCCGTTACGCACAACGAGAACCTTATTGCGGATGTAGGGTTTCTGCGGGAAGAACGAATAATCGAAACGGTTCTGTCCGTCGAAGATTTTGTTCGATTTCAGTTTCATTGAACGGGGCTCAATCACACGAGTACAACCACCTGAGACAGCGATATTCACATCTTGATTGAAAAGCATACCCTCCGTGGGACTGATATAGCTGAAATTCACAGGCCGATCCCAGTCCATGTTATAGTTGCAAGGTTCCTCGACACAATTACCTGGAATGCCGTTTTCACCCTTCACGTCGATGCCCCACATGGGGTCAGTGAAGTATCGTTCATCGCCGACAATGGAGACGATGGGGATTGTATAGAGGGTGTCGGCCTTAATATAGCTGCGGGTGACAGGTACACTTGGCAGACAACCATCCTGAAAGAGACGGAACACGAAGTTGGTGGTCTCGCTGATGGTGAATAATCCGTCAAGGCTTTGACGGCTTGATATGCTGACAGCCGCAGAATCAGCGGGTAGGTCATTGGTGGGTACGCTGCCATCGGTGGTGTACATCAGGACAGTGCCTTCAGGAATGTCCACCTTAATACTCAGCGAGTCCTTAAACAGCTGGCTGCCTTGGTCGACAACAGGTTGTGGCAGACGGTCGCTCGCAAAAATAGCTGTAGCATTCGTTGCACCTGGTGTCGCCATTGCCGTCCAGCCCCACTCTTCACCACCATCAGTCTTTCTGGCATAGGCCGTACGGCTCAATGCTTCAGGATAGTCCTGACTGGTTACCAGTTCGCCATTATTGTCACTCAAGTAGATGGTACCACCGTCACAGTCAAGCTTGAAGGGTGCCTGGTTACTCCTGATATTATCAGACCCTAACCATATGATCTTGTACCCTTTTGCCGGCACCGTCCCAATGTTGTTGGGCATTTTCCACCGCATGAGGTTGTTGGCATCGTCGCTCAGATACATCCCTTTCAAGTTGACAGCTTCTTCGCTGGGATTATAGAGCTCTATCCAACTGTCGAAGTTGGTAGCAGGGCTCATCACCTCACCCGCATTAGAAGCCATCAATTCATTGACGACCAGAATGACAGATAGTATAGCTAACCACATAGTCTAATTTTAATTGGCTGCAAAGGTACAAAGAAAACACAAACAGAGCGGTTGGATTGCGAATTTTTTAATGAAAAGATAACTTTTTTAATAAAATATTTGGTGGATTACAGGAAAATTTGTACCTTTGCACCCGTTCAGCGGAATGAGAGACTCGAAAGGGTCTCTCATTTTCGATATTAATAGGTAATAGATGATCAATAAGGAAACAATTCAAGCAATTAACTTTGGTGCAGATGACAGAATCGTCATCGAGATCGATCATGCCGACGGCGTGTGGATTGAGGACTGTACAGAACTGAGTCGGTTCCTTCAGGAGCGCTTGGGCGATGAACTCGGCGACTATGAGCTCGAGGTGGGCAGTGCCGGCCTCGGACAGCCGTTCAAGGTGGCTCAGCAGTATGTGAACCATATCGGCGACACTATTGAGGTGCTCGAACTTGAGGGCAAGAAGTTGCAGGGTGTGCTGAAATCTGTGGATGGCACAAACTTCACCATCACCGTGCAGGAGAAGCAGAAACAGGAAGGCAAGAAGCGCCCTGTGCTCGTGGAGGTCGACAAGACCTATGCGATGGACGGCGTGAAGTATGCGAAGTATCTGCTGACATTCAAATGAATAATTGAAAACAAAAAATAATAACCAATGGCAATTAAGAAAGATGCGAAAGGTCCATCAATGATTGAGACCTTTCAGGAATTTAAAGAGAACAAGAACATCGACCGCACTACGCTGGTGAGTGTGCTCGAGGAAAGCTTTCGTAACGTCATCGCCAAAATCTATGGCTCTGACGAGAACTTTGATGTGATCGTAAACCCTGACAAGGGTGACTTCGAGATTCACCGTAACCGTGTAGTGGTAGCCGACGATGAGGTGGTGGATGAAAACAAGGAGATTGCCCTCTCTGAGGCCCAGAAGATTGAGCCTGACTACGAGGTGGGTGAAGAGGTCTCTGAGGAGGTGAACTTCCAGAAGTTCGGCCGCCGTGCTATCCTGAACCTGCGTCAGACGCTGGCATCGAAGATCCTCGAACTCGAACACGACTCGCTGTATCAGAAGTATAAGGACAGGGTCGGCCAGGTGGTCAGCGGCGAGGTCTATCAGATCTGGAAGCGCGAGGTGCTGCTGATGGACGATGAGAGCAACGAGCTCCATCTGCCGAAGAGCGAGCAGATTCCTTCTGACAACTACCACAAGGGTGAGACCATCCGTGCCATCGTGAAGGAGGTGCAGAACGAGAACAACAATCCCCGTATCATCCTCTCCCGTACCAGTCCTGTGTTCCTGGAGCGTCTGCTCGAGGCTGAGGTGCCTGAGATCAACGATGGTCTGATCACCATTAAGAAGGTGGCCCGTATGCCAGGTGACCGTGCTAAGGTGGCTGTCGAGAGTTATGATGAGCGCATCGATCCGGTAGGCGCCTGCGTTGGTGTGAAGGGTAGTCGTGTACACGGTATCGTCCGCGAACTCTGCAACGAGAATATCGACGTCATCAACTACTCCTCTAACGTTCAGCTGTATATCCAGCGTGCACTGAGTCCTGCCAAGATTTCCAGCATCGTGCTCGATCAGGAGAACCGCAAGGCTGAAGTCTATCTGCAGCCAGAGGAAGTGAGCCTGGCCATCGGACGTGGTGGTATGAACATCAAGCTCGCTTCAATGCTGACGGAATATACCATTGATGTGTTCCGTGTGGTCAACGAGAGCGAGGCTGACGAGGATATCTATCTGGACGAGTTCGCCGATGAGATCGACCAGTGGGTCATCGACGCCATCAAGGCCATCGGTCTGGACACTGCCAAGGCTGTACTGAATGCCCCCCGTGAGATGCTGATTGAGAAGGCAGACCTCGAGGAGGAGACTGTTGACCATCTGCTGAGTGTACTCCGTGCGGAGTTTGAATAATGTTTTAAGTTTACAGTTGACGGTAAACAAAAAGAAAGGAATAGAATGGGTGTCAGATTAAATAAAGTATTAATAGAACTGAACATCGGTCTTCAGACGGCAGTAGACTATCTGAAGAACAAGAAAAGTCTGGGTGAGATCAAGGATGACGCCAACATGAACACCAAGATCAACGATGAGCAATACGAAGCGTTGGTCAAGGAGTTCAGGGGCGACAAGGATGTGAAGACCCAGGCCGGTATGATGTTCCCCAAGAAAAAAGAAAAGGAGAAGGTCAAGAAAGAAACCAAGCCGGAGCCAGTCGTCATAGAAGTGAAGGAAGAACCTCGCCAGACGTTCACCCCGCTGGGAAAGATTGACCTGAACCAGGTGGGTAAGCCCGCTCCCAAGGAGAAGGCCGAGCCCAAGCCGGAGCCCAAACCCGTAGAAGAGAAGAAGGCTGAGCAGCCTGCCCCTCAACCCAAGGCTGAGTCCAAGCCAGAACCGAAGCCCGAGCCAAAGCCGGAGGAAAAGGCTGAGAAAAAGGTGGAGGAAAAGGCGGATCAGACCACCCCAACCCCCTCCTACCCAGGAGGGGAAAAACAAGAGACAAAGCCTGAACCCAAGCCCGAATCTGTTAAGCCAGAATCGCAGGAACCTGCCAAGGAACAGGAGATCTACAAACTGAAGACAGAACAGAAGGCTGTGCCTAACCTGAATGTAGTCGGTAAGATCGATCTCGACTCACTGAACCAGAGCACTCGTCCGAAGAAGAAGTCGAAGGAAGAGCGTAAGAAGGAGCGTGAGGAGAAACAGGCCCAGTTACATGGTGGCAACGGTGAGAAGAAGAAGCGCGAACGTATCCATGGTGGTAAGGAACGCGTGGATATCGAGGCTACTGTAAACGGGCAGAATAATCAGAACAATCAGAATAATCAAAAGAAGAATAAGAACAAAGGTGGCAACCAGAACTTCCAGGACGGTGGTCAGCAGGGTGGCAAGAGCAAGAAGAAGAGCCGTCCCGTGAAGCCCCTTGAAGTGGACGATGAGGCCGTAGCCCGTCAGGTAAAAGAGACGCTGGCCCGTCTGACTTCGAAGAACCAAAACAAGAAGGGTGCCAAGTACCGTCGTGAGAAGCGTGATGCCGTCCAGGAGCGTATCAGTGAGGAGATGGCAGCAGAGGCAGCACAGAGCAAGGTGCTGAAACTGACGGAGTTCGTGACGGTATCCGAGTTGGCCACCATGATGAATGTCGGCGTCAATCAGGTCATCGGCACCTGTATGAGCATCGGCATCATGGTGAGTATCAACCAGCGTCTGGATGCTGAGACCATCAATATCGTGGCTGAGGAGTTCGGGTTCACCACCGAGTATGTCAGTGCTGAGGTACAGAACGCCATTACGGAAGAGGAGGATGACGAGAACGATCTCGTGAACCGCGCCCCGATCGTAACGGTGATGGGTCATGTCGACCACGGTAAGACCTCGCTGCTCGACTTCATCCGCAACACCAACGTGATTGCCGGTGAGGCTGGTGGTATCACCCAGCACATCGGTGCCTACAACGTGAAACTGAAGGACGGCCGTCGTATCACCTTCCTCGACACCCCTGGTCATGAGGCCTTTACCGCCATGCGTGCCCGTGGTGCCCAGGTGACGGATATCGCCATCATCATCGTGGCTGCCGACATAAACCAGGTGCCAACCCCGATAAGATTCGTGAAGACCTGGCCAACATGAACCTGCTCGTTGAGGAGTGGGGCGGTAAGTACCAGTGTCAGGAGATCAGTGCCAAGAAAGGTATTGGTGTCGACGAACTGTTGGAGAAAGTGCTGTTAGAGGCTGAGATGCTTGACCTGAAGGCTAACCCCAACCGTAAGGCTACGGGAAGCATCATCGAGTCATCACTCGACAAGGGTCGTGGCTACGTGTCAACGGTGCTCGTCTCGAACGGAACGCTGAAGATCGGCGACATTGTCGTAGCTGGAACAAGCTATGGTCGTATCAAGGCGATGTTCAACGAACGTAACCAGCGCATCGAGCAGGCAGGTCCTGCCGAACCCGCCATCATCCTCGGACTGAATGGAGCTCCGACGGCTGGTGACTCTTTCCATATCATGGAGACGGAGCAGGAAGCCCGCGACATTACCAACAAACGTACACAGCTGCAGCGTGAGCAGTCGCTGCGTACCACGAAGACCTTAGGTCTCGACGATATCTCGCATCGTATCGCACTGGGTGAGTTCCATGAGCTGAACATCATCGTCAAGGGTGATACCGACGGTTCTATCGAGGCACTCTCCGACTCTTTCATCAAGCTCTCTACCGAGAAGGTGCAGGTGAATGTCATCTCGAAGGCCGTAGGTCAGATTTCGGAGAACGATGTCATGCTGGCTTCGGCATCCGATGCCATCATCGTCGGCTTCCAGGTACGTCCTTCTGCCGACGCCCGCAGACTCGCTGAGCGAGAGGGTGTCGAGATCAACACCTATTCCATTATCTATGACGCCATCGACGAGGTGAAGTCTACGATGCAGGGTATGCTCGACAAGGTGAAGAAGGAAGTGATCTCTGGCGAGATTGAGGTGAAGCAGGTATTCAAGATTTCCAAGGTGGGTACTGTGGCCGGTGGTCTGGTGATCGACGGTAAGGTACACAACAAGGACAAGGCCCGCGTCATCCGCGACGGTATCGTGATCCACACCGCTCCTATCGATGCATTGAAGCGCTATAAAGATGATGCCAAAGAAGTGGCAACAGGTCTGGAGTGCGGTATCTCACTGGTGAACTTCAACGACATCCAGGTCGGCGATATCATTGAGACCTTCACGGAGATTGAGGTAGAGCAGAAACTCTGAGAAGTGAAAAGTGAAGAGTGAAAAGTGAAAAATGAGTAAGAAGCCCAAGTTCCGTTCCTTTTCCAAGCGTCTGACGAGATGGATAGCCTTCACACAGCTCATTGTGATGGTATTCGTCTCGTATTGGATCTTCGTGCTCGCCAAGAATATCGTTTTGATGGAGGAAGCCAGCCTCCACAAGAGTTCTTTGTTGTCGGCCAAAGCGAGCGTGGGACGAATTCTCTCAGAAGTATATACCGCCACGAATAATCGTGTGGACGAGATTCAGGAGAATCTGGGACAGCCTGATAAGCTGGCCGATATCATGAGCAAGGTGGTTGCTCAGAATCCAACGATCCGCAGCTGTGGTGTCAGCTTTGTGGATAATTACTATCCGCAGAAGGGTCGTTGGTTCTGTCCTTATGCCGTCAGAGGTGATGATGGAAAGATCGAGAAACGCATTATCGGTAGTGCCAGTCGTGACTACCTGAAGGAAGAATGGTTCACAGAGGCTCTGAAGGCAGATAGCAGCTATTGGTCGAAGCCGTTCTTCGACGCTTCCGATTCCATTACACCGCTAGTTGCATGCATGATGCCAATCCGGGACAAGCAAGGCAAGACGGTCGCCATTCTTGGGGCAGACTTGTCGCTGAGCTGGATTACCAAAAAGGCGTTCGGCTTCATTTATTCTGATAACGACACCGTCAAAATCCAATTCGGTAACTCTCCCAATGGTCGTCAGAAGGATGATAGTGACTTCAGTCTGCTAAACATCGACTGGCGAGGTGTGACGAAGAAATTTATCATCGACCAAGATGGAACTTACCTCGCCCACCCCGATAAGAACTTCATTATCAAGGAGAACTATTTCGAACTTGCCAAAACGACGAAAGACTCCATCGATGATTACGTGGGCCATCAGATGGCGGCAGGCAAGAGAGGTGCCTATAGCGAGAAAAATACCGACATCATAACGTCGCTCAAATTCTTCGATAGCCATTTCTGGTCTGTCTATATTTTCTATGAGCCTATCGAACATACCAACTGGAGTATAGCCTCTGTCGTTCCCACTATCATGATTGACCCTATTGCTAATGGCTTGGGCGTGATTATGCTTGTACTGATTGCTCTTGCCTTGTTGGTGACACGTATTGCCGGCCATATGATCATCAAACGGGCCACCAAGCCTCTGAGCCACTTGGCAGTCTCTGCCAGTGAGGTGGCCAAAGGAAACTTCTCGGCACCCTTGCCTGTCATCAAGCATAATGATGAGATACGACAGCTGCGTGACTCTTTCGATTCGATGCAGCGCTCGCTGACGCATTACGTGGATGAACTCAAGTCCACGACCGCCTCAAAAGCTGCCATCGAGAACGAGTTGAAGATTGCACACGACATCCAGATGTCGATGCTGCCGAAGACCTTCCCTCCGTATCCTGAGCGTGATGATATCGATATCTACGGTTTCCTGAAACCAGCTAAGGATGTTGGTGGCGACCTGTTCGACTTCTATATCCATAATGAAAAGCTGTTCTTCTGCATCGGCGATGTCTCAGGAAAAGGTGTACCTGCCTCTTTGGTGATGGCGGTCACCCGTTCGCTGTTCAGGAATATCTCTGCCCATACGTCAGAACCAGAGCGGATTGCCTATACCCTCAATGAGGCGTTGGCCGAAGGAAATGAAACGGCGATGTTTGTCACTGCCTTCATCGGCGTACTTGACCTTGAGAGGGGTCATATGAGCTATTGCAACGCAGGCCATAACAATCCATTAATCATCGGAAAAGAGGTCAGTATGCTTTCTTGCGATCCCAACCTGCCACTAGGTGTGATGGACGGTGTAACGTTTGAGAAACAGGAGATGGTCATCGAACCGCAGACTACCATATTCCTTTATACCGACGGACTCAACGAGGCCGAGGATATCCGACATGACCAGTTCGACATCGAGCGCGTCATGGATTTGGCCACATCTTTGGTAAAGGAAGGACAAGACCAGCCCACCACCATGATCCAAAAGATGACAGAGGCTGTTCATGTCTTTGTGGGTGAGGCAGAACAAAGTGATGACCTGACGATGCTGGCGATCAAGTATTTAAAGGAATAAATATGTTCTTTTGTTCTTATGTCTAAGAAAAATGAATATGTACGTCAGGTGGCTGAGCAGAAGTATGAGTTCGGCTTCACGACGGATGTACATACAGAAATCATCGAGAAAGGTCTGAACGAAGACGTCGTCAGACTGATCTCTGCCAAGAAAGGGGAACCCGAGTGGATGCTTGAGTTCCGCCTTAAGGCTTTCCGTTATTGGAAGGAGCAGACAGAACCCACATGGGGACATGTTCATGTGCCGCCTATTGACTATCAGGCCATCTCATATTATGCCGATCCTTTGTCGAGGAAGGAGGAAGGAGGAAAGAGGAAAGAGAATACCGAAATCGATCCGGAACTGATGAAGACCTTCGACAAGCTGGGTATTCCTTTGGAGGAACGACTGGCTCTGAGCGGTAACACGGCTGTCGATGCCATCATGGACTCTGTCAGCGTGAAGACCACCTTCAAGGAGAAACTGCGTGAGAAGGGAGTTATCTTCTGTTCGATAGGTGATGCTATCAAGGAGCATCCTGATTTAGTGCGGGAATACCTTGGAAGTGTGGTGCCCTATCGTGATAACTTCTTTGCAGCCTTGAACAGTGCCGTATTCAGCGACGGTTCCTTCGTCTATATCCCTAAGGGTGTGCGTTGTCCGATGGAACTCAGTTCCTACTTTCGCATCAATGCCCGCAACACAGGACAGTTTGAACGTACACTCATCATTGCCGACGACGATGCCTACGTTTCTTATCTTGAAGGTTGTACAGCTCCTATGCGTGATGAGAACCAGTTACATGCCGCCATCGTGGAGATTATCGTGAAGGACAGGGCTGAAGTGAAATATTCTACCGTTCAGAACTGGTACCCTGGCGACGAAAACGGCAAGGGTGGCGTGTTGAACCTCGTGACAAAGCGTGGAGACTTGCGTGGTGTTGACTCCAAACTTTCTTGGACACAGGTGGAGACAGGTTCGGCTATCACTTGGAAATATCCTTCCTGTATCTTAAGAGGTGACAACTCTCAGGCAGAGTTCTATTCTGTCGCTGTGACGAACAACTATCAAGAGGCCGATACGGGCACAAAGATGATTCATATCGGCAAGAATACAAAGTCGACCATCATCTCAAAAGGTATTTCGGCAGGCCATTCCCAGAATTCGTATCGTGGTCTGGTGCGTGCAGCCGCTACGGCTGACAATGCCCGCAACTACTCCAGCTGCGACTCATTGCTCCTTGGCTCCGACTGTGGTGCCCATACATTCCCCTATATGGATGTCCACAACGACACAGCCATCTTTGAACACGAGGCAACCACCTCGAAGATCAGTGAAGACCAACTCTTCTACTGCAACCAGCGCGGCATCCCCACTGAGCAGGCCGTAGGTCTCATCGTCAACGGCTATGCCAAGGAGGTGCTCCAAAAGCTCCCGATGGAATTCGCCGTCGAGGCCCAGAAGCTATTAAGTGTATCATTAGAAGGAACAGTAGGATAAGGATAAAGACTATGTTAGAGAAACTATTTGGATTTGATTCCTCAAAAATGACCTTGCGCAAGGAGGTGATAGGTGGCATTACCACCTTTTTGACGATGGCTTACATCTTAGCCGTCAACCCCAGTATTCTTTCAGCTGCGGGTATGGATGCAGGGGCAGTGTTTACCACCACGTGTATCTCGGCAGTGGTAGCCACCCTGGTGATGGCACTCTATGCCAAGTTGCCTTTTGCCTTGGCTCCCGGCATGGGACTGAATGCCTTCTTTGCATTCACCGTCGTACTGACTATGGGCTATTCGTGGCAGTTTGCGCTCACCGCCGTCATGATAGAAGGACTGATTTTTATCCTGCTGACCGTTACAGGTTTGCGCCAGTATATTGTCAACGCCATCCCTTTGGTCATGCGACGGGCCATCAGTCCTGGCATCGGACTCTTTATTGCTTTCGTAGGACTGAAGGGTGCGGGTATCGTCACCTCGTCGGAATCTACATTTATCACACTGGGCAATCTGCACGACCCAGCTGTGCTACTCAGTATTTTTGGCATTATACTGACGGCAGCCCTCTTGGTAAGGAGCATTACGGGCGCATTGCTCATTGGTATCCTGACGACAACCATCGTAGGTATTCCCTTGGGTATTACCAATTTTACCGGCATCATGTCGATACCACCATCTATCAGCCCCATCTTCTGGCAGTTTGAGTGGCACAATATTCTCACGGTGGATATGGTTGTGGTGGTACTCACATTCCTGTTTATCGATATGTTCGACACCATCGGTACTCTGATTGGTGTATCCAACCGTGCAGGCATGGTGGATGACAACGGCAACGTGAAGAACCTGAATCAGGCCTTTATGGCTGATGCCATCGGTACCACTTTAGGTGCTATGCTGGGAACATCGACGGTAACGACATACGTTGAGAGTGCTTCTGGTGTAAATGTAGGCGGACGTTCTGGACTGACCAGCTTTACTGCCGCCATCTGCTTTGCTGTGGCATTACTTTTCGCACCTCTGTTCCTGGCTATTCCGGAACAGGCCACAGCTGCGGCACTGATATTGGTAGGCGTGATGATGATGTACGACATCCGCAAGGTTGATTTTTCCAATTATATAACGGCTATACCTTGTTTTATCTGTATCGTGCTCATGCCGCTTACCTATAGCATCTCTGATGGTATTCTGATGGGGGTGATTTCCTATGTACTGATCCATCTGTTATCAGGCACGTTTAAAGATAGGGACGAGCGTAACAATATGAATTGGGGTACCATCCTTCTGGCCGTTTTGTTCATCTGCCGCTACGCATTCCTATAATTGTCAATTAGTAAATTGTCAAATAGTCAAATATATAGATGTTAGAAGTAAAGAATCTACACGCCAAGATAGGCGAAAAAGAGATATTGAAGGGTATCGACCTCGTGATTAACGATGGTGAGACACATGCCATCATGGGCCCCAACGGCTCTGGTAAGAGTACGCTGAGTGCCGTGCTTGTGGGCAATCCACTCTATGAGGTGACAGAGGGTGAGGCCTATTTCAACGGCAAGAACCTGTTGGAGATGAAACCTGAGGACAGGGCTCACGAGGGTCTCTTCCTTAGTTTCCAGTATCCTGTGGAAATTCCTGGGGTATCGATGACCAACTTCATGAAGGCCGCCATTAATGAGAAACGCAAGTATCAGGGCTTAGATCCGATGAATGCAGCAGAGTTCCTGAAGCTGCAGCGTGAGAAGCGGAAGATCGTGGAACTCGACTCGAAACTGGCAAACCGCTCGGTAAACGAGGGTTTCAGCGGTGGTGAGAAGAAGCGCAACGAGATTTTCCAGATGGCAATGCTCGAGCCAAAGCTGAGTATCCTCGACGAGACAGACTCCGGCCTTGATGTCGATGCCATGCGTATTGTGGCCGATGGGGTGAATAAACTCCAGACACCTGAGACTTCTTGTATCGTCATCACCCACTACGATCGTCTGCTGGAGATGATTCGTCCGCAGTATGTCCATGTGCTCTATAAAGGTCGCATCGTGAAGACTGGTGGCCCTGAACTCGCCAAGGAGATTCAGGAACACGGTTACGATTGGATAAAAGAGGAGATAGGAGAAGAGTAAGAAATAATTAGTAATTAGAAATTAGGAATTAGTAATTATGATTACTTCAGAGCAGCAATACATCGATCTCTATGAGCAGGCGAGGCAGGTCATCTTTGATCATGCCCCTGAGGCGATGAATGCCGTAAGGGACAAGGCCTTTGAGGACTTCCGCAGGCAAGGCTTTCCTTCGAAGAAGGTGGAGCGGTATAAATACACCGATATGCAGAAGCTCTTTGCGCCTGACTATGGCGTGAACCTCAACCGCTTGCAGATTCCTGTTGATCCCTATGAGACTTTCCGCTGCGATGTGCCGAATCTGAGCACGAGTCTCTATTTCATGGTGAACGATGCCTTTTATCGAGGAACGAGGAATGAAGAACGAGGAACGAGATTACCGAAGCTGCCGGATGGCATGATTGTGGGCTCGATGAATGAACTATTCTCCTTCCTCATTCCTCATTCCTCTTTCCTCGATAATTATTACGCCCGTCTGGCTAAGACCAGCGACGATGCCGTCACTGCCCTGAACACGATGTTGGCGCAGGACGGACTATTCGTCTATGTCCCCAAGAACGTCAAGGTCGATCGTGCCATTCAAGTCATCAATATCCTGAAAGCTACACCTCAGAATGCCCAGCGCCAGGTGCCTGACCTGATGGTGAACCGCCGTGTGCTCATCATCCTCGAAGAAGGCGCTGAACTGAAAATGCTCTTCTGTGACCATACGGCCGACGACCGTAACTTCCTCGCCACACAAGTCATAGAGGCTTACGTCGGTGAGAATGCATCGCTCGACCTCTATTGCCTGGAGGAGACGCATTATAAAAATGTACGCGTGAGCAATGTCTATATCGACCAACAGGCCAACAGCCGTGTGAACCACAATGTGATCACCCTGCACAACGGCATTACCCGCAACAAACTCGACCTGACTTTCTCTGGCGAAGGAGCCGAGTGCCAGTGCTATGGCTGTGTGATTGCCGACAAGCAACAGCATGTAGACAACAACACGTTGATCACCCACAAAGTACCTCATTGCACCAGCAACGAACTTTATAAGTACGTGCTCGACGACCAGTCAACAGGTGCTTTTGCAGGTCGTGTGCTCGTGGAGCACGGTGCCCAGAAGACCTCTTCGCAGATGACGAACCAGAATCTGACTGCCACCAAGGAGGCCCGTATATATACCCAGCCAATGCTGGAGATTTATGCCGACGATGTGAAGTGTGCTCATGGTTCTACCGTAGGCCAGCTCAACGATGCGGCTCTCTTCTATATGCGCCAGCGAGGCATCTCCCTCGAAGAGGCCAAACTGCTCCTGCAGAATGCCTTCATCAACGAGGTCATCGATCACATGCAACTCGAACCCCTCCGTGACCGTCTCCATTATCTGGTGGAGAAGCGTTTCCGTGGAGAGTTGAACAAATGCGCTGGCTGCAGACTGTGTAAGTAATCTCTTCCCCCTCCTGAGTAGGCGATTGCGTCTTAATGGAGCAATCTTCTGTTGGGGTGGTCTGATCAAACGAAAATATAATAATATGTACGATATAAATAAGGTTCGCGAAGATTTCCCCATTTTGTCAAGGGAGGTATATGGTAAGCCATTGGTCTACCTTGATAACGCCGCTACGACGCAGAAACCGCTATGTGTGCTTGATGCGATGAGGGATGAATATCTCAATGTGAATGCCAATGTGCATCGTGGGGTACACTATCTGTCGCAGCAGGCTACGGATCTGCATGAGGCGGCTCGTGAGAAAGTGCGGGAGTTTATCAACGCCAAGAAGATTGAGGAGATAGTCTTCACCCGTGGAACGACGGAGGCCATCAACCTCGTGGCCAGTTCTTTCTGTGAGAGTCAGATGCAGCCTGGCGATGAGGTTCTTGTCACGGAGATGGAGCACCATTCGAATATCGTCTCCTGGCAGTTGCAGGCCCAGAAGAGTGGCATCGTCGTCAAGCATATCCCTATCACTGACGACGGGCAGCTCTGTATGGATCAATTGGAAACGCTGATCACAGAGAAAACGAAAATCGTCAGCGTCGCCCACGTCAGTAATGTCCTTGGAACGGTGAACCTCGTTGAGGAGATTATCAAGATTGCTCACGCTCACGGCATCCCTGTTTTAATCGATGGTGCTCAGAGTGCTCCCCACTTCAAGGTGGATGTGCAGGCGATGGACTGCGATTTCTTCGCTTTCAGCGGTCATAAGATATACGGCCCTACGGGCATCGGTGTGCTTTATGGCAAGGAGGAATGGCTCGAAAAACTGCCTCCCTATCAGGGTGGAGGTGAGATGATCGACAAGGTGACGTGGGAGAAGACCACCTTCGAACGTCTGCCCTTTAAGTTCGAGGCAGGTACGCCTGACTTTGTGGCTACTCACGGCCTCGCTAAAGCTATCGACTACATCGAGTCTCTTGGCTTCGACGCCATCCAACAACACGAGCAGGAACTCACCCGCTACTGTATGGAGCAGCTGATGACTATTCCAAAGTTGACAGTTTACGGTTTACAGTTTACAGATGAATACTCTGCTACAGATGTAATCAACTGTAAACCGTCAACTGTAAACTGTAAACCAAAAAGAGACGCTGTCGTTTCATTCAACGTTGGCTCTATCCACCACTTGGATATGGGCACGCTGCTCGATCGTCTTGGCATCGCTGTGCGCACAGGTCATCACTGTGCCCAGCCTCTGATGAATAGATTGGGAATCAGCGGCACTGTCCGTGCCTCGTTCGCCCTTTATAACACCAAGGAAGAGATTGACATCCTTGTGGCTGGCATCCGTCGTGTAGCTCAAATGTTCTGATGCTGAAGAATAACTACTATATAGGCAAAATAGAAGCTGGCTGCGATGAAGCCGGACGTGGTTGTCTGGCTGGCAGTGTCTATGCGGCTGCCGTCATCCTACCTGATGACTATCAGAATGACCTGCTCAATGACTCGAAGCAACTGACCGAGAAGCGACGTTATCAGCTGCGTGAGATCATCGAGCATGATGCCGTCGCTTGGGCTGTGGGAATCGTTACGCCAGAGGAGATAGACAAGATCAACATCCTTAATGCCTCCATCCTTGCGATGCATCGTGCTTTGGATCAGTTGAAGGTTCGTCCTGAGGCTATCATCGTCGACGGCAATCGCTTTAAGCCCTATCGAGAACCAATAACCAATAACCGTGAACCAATAACCATTCCCTACACCACGATTGTGAAGGGTGACGGGAAATATCTAAGTATCGCTGCCGCGAGTATCCTCGCCAAGACGTATCGTGACGATTATATGAATAAGCTTGCCGAGGAATATCCGCAATATGACTGGCGCTCGAACAAGGGCTATCCCACTAAGAAACATCGTGAGGCCATCCGCCAATACGGCATCACGCCTTATCATCGCAAGAGCTATAATCTCCTCGGCGACGGGCAACTCAGTTTCGATTTTTGACGATGTGGAATTATTTGGGTATCAGCCTCATTTTTCATATTTGTCAATAAAATTCAAAACGTTTCAATTGCTTTTACCTCTTCTATAACTCGCTGGTATTCAAGTAGTTGCAAAACTTTGGTTTTGAACTAAGGAAAGCCGGACTTTAGATAGTCCAAACTATGGGTTTAGTTACTGCAAACTCCCGGTTTGGACTATCTAAAGTTCGTTCTATCTCCAAGCTTTCTCATTTTGTAAAACAATTTCAACCTGCAGCAACTATAACTGTAACGCAGAAAGTGGGATAATGGGATAATGGGATTCGGGTAGGTATTAGTGAGAAGATGAAAGTGGGAGCTAATGATTCTAATGAAATGTTAATCAATTTAACACACATACTATTATAGCATCACACCTCTTTCCTTCAAACCCTACCTATTCCCATTTTCCCATTTTCCCACTTTCTGCAACCAAATTCTTAAGATTATTCTGAATCGAAGTTAAAAGTACTATGGAACTTTTATCTCTGGATTATTTTTAGTAACTTTGCATCGTGTTACAAACGCAATAATAAATATGAGACTTTAACGCCATCCAGTTATGTACAAACAGCCAGGACAAGAAGAGTTTCTATTTTACACTTTATATACAGCTGCAGCCGTGTTGTCTCTGATAGCCTGCTGCTATCTGCTGTTTCGGCGTGGTAATGCCTTTGCTCCAGACATAAAGTCTTCAGCACGTTTGCGCAGGTGGACGGCTGTTTTCTTTGGTGCCTTGACTTTGAGCCACGTTTGGTATATGCCAGGCGTTTTCCTCACTTCAGACAATGATATTATACTGCATGATCTTGTAGGCGGATTGCTTGACAGCATGACTTTTGTTCCTTTAGCCATCATTGTTATGCTCTGTATGCTGCAAGACCGCAGACGACCTCTATGGCCAGCCTGGGTGATGACAGCACCACTCGCTGTAGGAATGGCGCTATGCATTACTAAGCAGAGTTATGACCCTTTGCCGCTGGTTCTTGGCTATCTTCTGCTGTTGGGGATTGGCTTAATGATGTATATGATACGTGCGATTAGGCAGTACGATTGTTGGCTGCGCGATAACTATGCTGACTTGGAACACAAGGAGGTGCGGCAGAGTTTCGTGGTTCTGGTTGCCATCCTGCTGATGACAGGCATTTATGCGTTTGGCTTTGAATGGCCTGCATACGATCACGTTGTTCAGGTGAACAATATTGTGCTTATCTGCTATCTCCTGTGGCGGGTAGAAACGCTAAGCGACCTGAGCATCTCCCAGTCGTCTGTCAATGAGGAAATGGTGACCACAGAGGAACAGGTCACTCACAATGACCTTGGCCCTTTCCTACAGAAGTATTGCATAGACACGCAACTCTATCTACAGCACGACCTGACCATCACCCAGCTTGCCCAAGCCATTGGTACCAACCGTTTCTATCTCAGCAAGTATTTCTCCCGTCAAGGCATCACTTACAATGCCTATATCAACGACCTGCGTATCCGTCATTTCATCAGTCTCTATCGCAAGGCTGTCGCTGACCTGCACCCTTTCACTGCCCAGCAACTGGCTCACGACAGCGGTTACCGAAGCTACAGCACCTTCAGCCTGGCCTTCAAGCAGCGCATGGGTCTGTCCGTAACGGTCTGGATGCGTGATTCGGCTGATTAATTGACATGCCCGACTTTCAAAATCAGCAAAAATGTTTCAAAATCAGCAAAACCTGATTGCGCAAGGCATTCAGGGCTATGTTATTTGGGACTATTTGCTTATCTTTGCACACAAATCACTAAAACTTAATGAATATGAAACAGAAAACAAACAAAGTCATTTACAGTAGAATGAAGAAAACGCTATCGTTCTTCGCAGTCTTAAGTGTTATCATCGTAACGGGTATGCTTGCCGGCTGCAAGGGAAATACCGGTGCCGACCTTGTGGTCTATGGCAAAATCTTCACTTCTGAGAACAATCAAGTGGTAGAAGCCTTTGCCGTGAAGGACGGCAAGTATGTCTATGTAGGTGATAAAAAAGGCGCCGAAGCCTTTGTTGAAGAGGGAAAGACCGAGGTGATGGACTATACTGGGAAGGGGCTTGTGATGCCCAGTTGCGGCAACGGTCACGCCCATTATTCGTTGGGTTATGCCATCCAGTCAGTCGGAACAGTCATGAGCATGGAGGATGATGTGAACAAGTTCATGACTGAAATCGTTCCTGCTGCTGTCAAGAAAGCAAGGGAAACAGGCGCAAAGTCTATATTCGGCCAAGGCTGGAATATGATAGAGTTCCCAAAGAATCTGCCCACTCGCCAACAGTTGGATGCCATCTGCAGTGATATTCCCATTTATTTTGCCGATGAGGAAGGCCACAAGGGACTGGTAAACACCATCGCCCTGGTCAATGCAGGCATTATGAAGGCAGACGGCACCGTGCTCAAGAAAGAAATGCGTGGTGGCGAGATTGGCATAGGTCCTGACGGCACTCCTAACGGATTCTTGTCAGAACAGGCAGGTACTTACATACGTTCCTTCCTGGATAATGACTACCTCTTTTCTGTTGATGTAGCAAGAGATAACATGTCAAAAATTCAAGAGCAGTTGTTGTCAGAGGGTTACACGATGTACCTCGATGGCTACTCCTCCTATTTCTTTAATGACAATTTCTATAAGGCAGCCGAGCAGATGGACAAAGCCGGTGACATGCACTTCGTACTGGGTACGACATGGGAATTGGATAGCTGGATGGACGTGGATAAGGCATTGGCCAAGGCCGGTGACACCAAGAAATATGCTTCCGACCACATCAAACCTAACTGGCTCAAGCTCTTCATGGACGGCACGGTGGAAAGCGGCACAGGTTTTGTGGAGCCGCTCTATCCTGGCGGTAAGCAGGGTATCCCCAACTGGTCGGAAGAGGAACTGACAGACATCACGCGTAAGGCTAATGCAAAGGGGATAACCATGCACGTACATGTCATGGGAAACAAAGGTGTCAATCGCGTTGTCAATGCTTATGTCAATGGTGGGAAAGATGAAATGCGCAATACGTTGATACACGTGTATGGCGTCGATTCGGCGGATTTTAAACGTATGGCAGATCATAACATACAGGTCAGCGAAGGCATGCTTTGGCATCATGCCACCAATGAGTTGCAGGCGGAGTTGATGCAGATTCTTCCTGAAGGCATGAAGGATAAAGGTTATCCTATGAAATCCTATTTCGATCACGGTGTCAACATGTCCTCACATTCTGATTTCCCTGCATTGAGCGGCAGTCCAGACGACCCATTCGGCATTATGGAGATTGCGCTGACAGGAGTATATCAACCCGAGCATGCGAAACCTTGGTGGATGGAAGAACTCCTGACCCGTGAGCAGGCTCTCACAGCCCTGACCATCAACGTTGCCAAGCAGATGTTCATTGAGAATGAGAGAGGCAGCATCAGCACAGGCAAATATGCAGATTTCCTCCTTGTTGACAAGGACGTACTGACCTGTCCCGTAACAGAGATCCACACGGCAAAGACCGCAGCCACCTATTTCGAGGGAAAGAAGGTTTATCCTATGTAAATAATTATAAATAAGGTAACAATGAAAAATAAGAAGCTATGGATGCTTGCCGCCATCCTTATTTGCGGCGCAGGTGTCGTCTTGACTGCATGTAAAGGGAAAAAACAGGCAGAGGACGAAACGAGCGACGAGGCAGCAGAGTACAAAAAGATCATACGACCAGTCACTGGCCGTCAAGTGCATCAATGGTACTTTCGTCGGCAAGAAAACCGATGATGTCATAACCTTCAGGGGGATTCCGTATGTAGGCAAACAACCTATAGGGGAACTGCGTTGGAAAGCACCTGTGGACGTTACGCCCTGCGACAGTGTCTATGAGGCCTATTACAATGCTAAAGTAGCTCCTCAGCCAGAGGTTGAAATATCATCTTATTACTTTCAGGATGAGGAGTGCCTGTACCTGAATGTGTGGCAACCTGTCAAGGCAACAGCAGAGAAGACGATGGTGCGTACCAATCGTCTGCCTGTCATCGTATGGATTCATGGCGGTGCATACGCCTATGGTGGAACGGTAGATCCCCGACGTCATCGTGGTTAGCGTCGCCTACAGGCTCGGTGTCTTAGGTTTCCTCCACCTATCACACCTGCCAGACGGCAAGAACTATCCCGACGCACAGAACTTAGGACTCATGGATCAGCTGAAAGCGTTGAAGTGGGTGCATGAGAACATCGCAGCCTTCGGAGGTGATCCTGACAACGTGACCCTCATGGGTGAATCGGCAGGAGGTGGCAGTGTGACGAGTCTCTCACTGGTCAAGGGTTCGCATCAGTATTTCAACAAGGTCATTGCGCTGAGCGGCAACCCTGGCCTGTCGACATCTACAGAAGAAGCCATCGCCACCACGAATGAATTGATGGAAGCATTAGACTGCAAGACCGTCGCCGACCTGCAGAAGGTCGATGCCCAGAAGCTCGTGGGCGTAGCGACAGAATTGCTCCCCTTGCGCTTAGCTCCGGAAAGAGACGGAAACTTCCTGCCTCGCAATCCGTGGGAGGCTATTGCCAATGGTGCGGTGAAGGACATCACGTTCCTGCATGGCGTCAATAAGGACGAGATGAACTTCTTCCTGGTCGGAATGGGTGGACCGGAGCCTTTCAATGAGTGGGCCGCTGACCGTCAGGCGAAGAAACTTGCTCTGATGACAGACGAGGAGAAAGCCTTGGCAGAAAGTTTCTGTAGCGATGTGAAGGGAGAGAGCTATGAGCCATACTGTAAGTGGTTAAGTCAGCTGATGTTCAATGCACCATGCCTCAGACTGTCGGAGGAACAGACCAAGGCTGGCGGCAAGTCGTACACCTACTACTTCACGGTGGAATCCGCCCTGCCGCTGAAGAAGAGCTGCCATGGAATAGCACTGGCGCCCTTGTTCAAGCATCCAGATTTGCAAGGTGATACGGGCAGAGAATTCGACGAGACCTTCTCGAAGACCATGCGTAAAATGTGGGCTCAATTTGCCAAGACCGGTAATCCGTCGCTCAGCGCAGAAATTTCTCCTGACGGCAAGGCGAAGGAGTGGCCACTCTATGACTTAAAGGACAGGCAGGTGATGGTCTTCGATGAATTCAATATCCATTCGGAAAAGGAATCTCAGAGAAATATCGTCGATTGGGACAGGACCTATTTCCTGACCAAGTATTATGGTTTCTAATAAGCGTGCCGGCAGTTCCTACTTCGAGCTGTCGGCACAATAGTCTTTCATCAGTTTCACAAATTTGTTAACTTGATGTTGCAAAGATAATCGCTTTTATGAATAATAAACCGTTGAGACGCAGAGTTTTTTGTTTTTTTATTATTAAACATTGTTATTCGTCACCGCTATATTCTTTTTATTTAGTATCTTTGCATCGCAAAATAGAAACGTACGTTTAAAATAGTAATAAGATTATGGCAAAAAAAGCACTTTTGATGATTCTCGACGGATGGGGAATCGGTAAGCATGGTAAGGGTGACGTGATCTTCAACACGCCGACACCTTACCTCGATCTGTTAACAGCAACATCAGCCCACTCTCAGCTGGCGGCTTCAGGTGAGGATGTCGGTCTGCCCGACGGTCAGATGGGTAACTCTGAGGTGGGTCACCTCAATATCGGTGCCGGACGCATCGTGTATCAGGATTTGGTGAAGATTAACCGCGCCTGCAAAGACGGCTCTATCATGGAGAATCCCCAGGTGAAGGCAGCCTACACCTACGCCAAGGAGAACAATAAGAAACTGCACCTGATGGGTCTGACCTCCGACGGTGGTGTGCACTCTTCACTCGACCACCTCTTCAAGCTGATCGAGATTGGTAAGGCTTACGGTCTGAACAATCAGGTGTTTGTACATTGCTATATGGACGGTCGTGACACCGATCCTCACTCTGGTATTGGCTTCATCCAGCAGGTGACCGATGTCTGCGCTGCTAATGGTGCTGCCATCGCCTCTATCGTCGGTCGTTTCTATGCGATGGACCGTGATAAGCGTTGGGAGCGCGTGAAGGAAGGCTACGACCTGATTGTCAACGGTGTTGGTAAGCAAGCTACCGATATGGTGAAGGCCATGGAGGAGAGCTATGAAGAGGGCGTAACGGATGAGTTCATCAAGCCTATCCACAACTCGAAAGTCAATGGTTGCATCGAGGAGGGCGATGTTGTCATCTTCATCAATTTCCGTAACGACCGTGCTAAGGAGATGACCATCGCATTGACTCAGGAAGATATGCCTGAGCAGGGCATGAAGACTATCCCGGGCTTGCAGTACTACTGTATGACACCATACGACGCCAACTTCAAGGGTGTCCACATCCTCTTCCCGAAGGAGAACGTGGAGGATACCCTGGGCGAGTACCTCTCCAAGCAGGGTAAGAAACAGCTCCATACGGCTGAGACAGAGAAATACGCTCACGTCACCTTCTTCTTCAATGGTGGCCGTGAGGCTCCATACGATGGTGAGGATCGTATCCTGGTGCCCTCTCCGAAGGTGGCCACCTACGACCTGAAGCCCGAGATGAGTGCCTACGAGGTGAAGGACAAACTCGTTGCAGCCATCAATGAGGCCAAGTACGACTTCATCGTGGTGAACTTCGCCAATGGTGACATGGTGGGCCATACTGGTGTCTACAACGCCATTGCCAAGGCTGTATGGGCTGTTGACAACTGCGTCCGTGAGGTCATCGAGGCAGCCAAGGCCAACGACTACGAGGCTATCATCATCGCCGACCACGGTAATGCCGACAACGCCATCAACCCCGATGGAACACCCAATACCGCTCACTCTCTGAACCCCGTTCCGTTCATCTACGTGACCAACAACAACTCGGCCACTGTGAAGGACGGTCGTCTGGCTGACGTCGCTCCCTCCATCCTCCACATCATGGGTCTGGAGCAGCCTTCAGACATGACGGGTGAGAACCTGATCTGCGACTAATGTGGAATAGACCCTGGTTCATGAAAGAAGGCTTCCTCATCGGAGGAGGCCTTATTTTGGCTGGTCTGGCACTGGAGCTAAGTGCCGGACAAGTCAAGTGGGATGCTTTCGCCTGGCCTGTCAACGGCTTTGTGTTCGGAGGTTTCTTAGCCCTGATAGCAATCGTCTTTCTGCTAAGGAAGAAGGTCTATGCCTTCCAGTTCCTCAGCACCTATCAGGCCGCCATCCCTGCGATGGTGTATGCCGTCACGCTAACCATTATCATGGGACTGACTCGCCAAAAGGTTGGCGGCACCTGGCTGAACGATATGCTGTCGTTCTGGCCCTTCGTGCTCATCTATGTCTATGTCACCGTCATCCTCGGGGCCGTCACACTAAAGCGGCTCTATCAAATCGTAAATCGAAAATCGTCAAATCGTAAATGGTTTGATCTTACCTTCCTACTTAACCACTTAGGCCTCTTCCTCGCCCTCACCGCCGCCACCCTCGGCAATGCCGATATGCAGCGGCTGAAGATGATTACCGTCGTCGGAGAACCCGAATGGCGGGCTTTGGATGCCAACGGCGTTGTCAAGGAGATGCCTCTGGCCATCGAACTGAAGAAGTTCATCATGGAGACCTACGACAACGGCAGCCCCAAGCGCTTTGCCTCTGAGATCCAGATTCTGACCAAGACCAAAAAGAACATCGAGACCGTTATCGATGTCAACAAGCCTTACGAGGTGGACGGATGGAAGATCTATCAGTATGGCTACGATACGCAGATGGGGGCTGACAGCCAGATCTCAATACTTGAACTAGTCAGCGATCCCTGGCTGCCATTGGTCTATACCGGCATCTATATGATGTTGGCGGGAACGGTACTGCTGGTTCTCTATACCCGTTGGCGCATGAAGCGACTGTTGCCGATAGGTGCTCTGCTTGTGGTGGCACTGGCCATCGTCAGCTACCTGATACCCGTCTTCCGCTCCAACCTCGTGCCTGCCCTGCAAAGCCCGTGGTTCTACCCCCACATTCTGGTCTATATCGTATGCTACTCGCTGATGGGTGTCGCTGCCGTCATCGCCATCTATGGCCTCATTAAACGACCTCTCCCCTCTTATATCTCACCTCTTACCTCTTCCCTCGTCTACGTCGGACTGATCTTCATGACCTTCGGCATGATGTTTGGCGCTTTCTGGGCAAAAGAAGCTTGGGGTCACTACTGGTCGTGGGACCCCAAGGAAACGTGGGCAGCCATCACATGGCTTTCCTATCTCGTCTATGTACACTACCGCCTGCTGCCTCGTCACAAGGAGCGCTTAGCCTTATGGATGCTCATCATCTCCTTCGCTCTCCTGCAGATGTGCTGGTGGGGCATCAATTACCTGCCTTCAGCACAAGGCTCGAGTGTACACACTTATCAAACGAACTGATAAACTATTTCTTGCTTCTGTAGAATTTTTCGAGCGTGCGGTAGGCGTTCTCCTTTTCAGGTGAAGCCACTTCGGCACTCTCTACATCGATCTTCATCACTGGCGCAGCATCCAGATTGTCCTTGGTGATGGCAGTCCACTGGGGAAGGCCCTCGCCGTTGGGATTGCCAGTCTTGCAGAAGTTGGCATAGTAAGTGAGGAACAGCTTCGAGATAGCGTAGTCCTCTTCCTGCCACTCGTAATACTCGTTGGTATCGAGGGTACCCATCGCATACTCGATATCAGCCGAATGTACGGCACCGGGAGCAATCGCGGGCTGCTGGGCCTCGGCCTTCTTCTCTTCGGCAGTCTTCTCACGGACACCACCTGCCAGCGCACCCACCTTGTCGCCCATCTTCGCAGAAACCTGAGGGCGTGGATGCATATAATGATAGCGGTAAACGGGCAGCCCTGACTTGGCGTGATAATCGCAGACCTTCCACGTTGGGAAGCCAGTGAAGAGGTCAGAAGCGAGGTCGAGTCCCTTCTGGCTCAGCACGTCTTCGTCAGCCTCAATACCGTAGGCCTTGAAGATCTCGTCGGTCATATCGCCGAACTGCGCCTTCATAGCGTTCTTATAGTTCTGGAGCGTAGGAGCCTGACCTCCGAGCGACTGTGCAGGATGGCCCTCCAGCGAGTTCCAGCCAGCGAGCAACGGCACTTGAGCCTGCTCACCCTTCTCAAACACCTCGTCAGCACTCTCCTTCATAAAGTAGCCGTCGAGCACCACGTTGGCCATTCCCCTGGGAGGAAGGATCTTCTGGAGTGAATCGGCATTCATCGCCATCGCATCAGCCAGACTGGCGATACCGGCATTCTTCAGCAGTTCAGCACCTGCAGCATCGGCATCGGCCTGTGAAGCGGGCTTATACGGCAGTACCTCAGCACCCGACGACAGCATCGCGCCGGCGATATTGTTCTTCGAGAGCGGCGAACACATCAGGAGCGACACAGAGAACGAGCCTGCCGACTCTCCTACGATAGTGATCTTCGCAGGGTCACCGCCAAAGGCTGCGATGTTATCCTTCACCCACTGAATGGCAGCCACCTGATCCAGGAAGCCATAGTTGCCACTTCCCTTATAGTCTGAAGCCTCTGTGAGTTCCGGATGCGCAAAGAAGCCGAACACGCCTTCACGGTAGTTGGCCGTCACGCCGATCACTCCCTCCTTGGCGATGGAACTTCCATCGTAACGGGGCTCACTGCCCGAACCGGCCATCAGGCCGCCACCATTAAAATAGATCAGTACAGGAAGTGCGTCAGCCGTGGTTGCTGCGGTGGTCCAGATGTTCAGATAGAGACAGTCCTCGCTACGGCCGGCACCACGGAATGCCATATCGCCAAAGACATTGGGCTGCATCGGGTCGTCGCCGAAAGCCTTAGCCTCACGGATGCCTTCCCAAGCCTGCAGCGGCTGGGGGGCCTTCCAACGGAGTTCGCCTACAGGGGCCTGTGCAAAGGGAACGCCCAGGAACTTCTTCACGCCGTCCTCTTCGAAGCCTTCGAGAATGCCATTCTGTGTCTTTACTTGAAGGGTGACTTCCGCAGCCTTCTTCTCTGTGCATGCGCTCAAGGCAGCTAAACAAGCGACGGCAAGCATCGCGAATGATTTGATGGTTTTAGTCATAACTTAAATTGTTTATTGGATTTTGAATTGAACTGAGTCATTTTGCCTCTTTAGTTTGCAAAGGTACGATTTTGCCCGCAAAAAACCAAATTATTCAAAAAAAACACACCGAAAAAAACATTTTTCTTCCATATCTGTGGGATAATTCGTATATTTGCAGTCCTAAACGCAATTACCAATCATAAAATGAAAAGAACGATGATCACCCCCGAGATACACTCTTGTCCTGAACTGATGCAGGCCATACAGCAAGTGGGCTTCCTGCCGTTGCTCGACAGCGGCATACGCGGCTATTCGGCCGAAGAACTCGTCGACGACGACTGCCGCTATGTCGTCTATGCCGACGGCGGCTGGGACTGGCCGCTATGGAAGTGGAAGGGTCCCGTCGTCACAGAGGGTCATTGCGTCTATGGGAAGTTCTTCGCCGGCAAGGCAGGGTTCGTCAGTCGCGACTGGTGGCCCGACCTCTGCAACTACCGTCGCCATAAGTATCCCGCCCCACAGGAAGGCTCCATCGAGGAGGCCATCCTGCTCACGCTCGCTGAGCATGGCAGCCTCATCACCCGTGAACTGCGGGCCGCCTGTGGCTTTACCGGTCCGAAGATGCGCAGCCGCTTCGACGGCTACATCACCCGTCTGCAGATGGCCTGCCGCATCGTCACCGAAGATTTTGTCTATCCCGTCGACAAGCACAACCGCGAATACGGCTGGGGATGGTCGCTCCTCACCACGCCCGAACAGCTGCTGGGCCGCGATGCCTGCCGCTGTGACCGCACCCCGCAGGAGTCCTTCGACCGCCTCCTGGCCCATTTCAAGGCCTTCCTCCCAGACGCCGCAGAACGGCAGATCCTCAAACTAATTTGACAATCTGCCGTTCTGTAAGGTTGTTAGTCATTTGTTAAGAAACAGGTTTTTCTTCATCATGAGCGCTCATGTTCTTGATAAACAGATTGACGAGATGCTTCAAGAAGAAAGTATGTCT
This sequence comes from uncultured Prevotellaceae bacterium, assembly GCA_902776545.1. Lineage (GTDB taxonomy): Bacteria > Bacteroidota > Bacteroidia > Bacteroidales > Bacteroidaceae > Prevotella. The sequence continues at coordinate 30,097 of CACYQO010000077.1, forward strand.
GACTGCATGGCGCGCATTGTCTGCTAATGAGCTATTGTCGCCAGATGGTTCAGCTGCCTTTGCCTCTGCCTCTGCCACTTGCTGCTCGCGCTGGTCGATCTTAGCACGCATGCTCGCTGGAACGTGATTATAAAGGAACGTATAGCATGGCCCTGCAGCCTTCATAATATAAGGCGTAAGGAAGGTGGTCACCACACTGGATGCCACGATGATGGGGTAGATGATAGGATTGAGAACACCCAAGCTGGTACCCAGTGAAGCGATGATGAACGAGAACTCGCCAATCTGGACGAATGAGAAGCTGGTAAGCATGGAGTCGCGCATCCAAAGAGTATCATTCCGACGATAATTACCAGGCTGACCCAGAGGATGCTGTTCCAATATTCCGCCAATGAAGACGGATTAATCAGCATACCCACAGAGATGAAGAAGATAGCAGCAAAGACATTCTTCAACGGTGTCATCAGTTTTTCGATACGATGCGACTCCACTGTCTCGGCAAGGATAGATCCCATCACGAAAGCACCGAGTGCACTGCTGAACCCTGCTTCCTCAGCC
>CACYQO010000078.1 GCA_902776545.1 uncultured Prevotellaceae bacterium
ATCTGTCCGAAAAGACATTCACCGTCTTTCCATTCTGTTACACCAATGCCATGAATGATACGAACATCATCCAAATCCACATATTTCAGAGGCTTAACCCCTCCAAAAACCCCTTCTTTAATATTATCTATTATCCCATACTTATGAGGGGGGAAAAAACTTGTAACGTTTGATTCTACTATACCCGTATAGGATAGTTCCTTTCCTTTATACCATTCCCATTGATAAGCCTCGCCAGGATACGCAAATTCTTCAATTAAATTTGGAGTCAATACACCAATCGTGGTGTCGTACTCTGTTACATCTTCATTAATCATAAGCGTGAGAGAGTCTGTCCACTCCTGGCTATTAGTATAGACACAACTATATTTGCGCTGGTAATCCACACCCAATGAAGTAGGAACATATTCCCCCTTCACATAGTACTCTATCGTTTCAAAGTTTGGCACCCATTCATCGTCAACCCTTGAATACCAACTGTCGTACTTCAGGGTGTCCAATCTGATCTCCGTCCATTTCGTTCCTTCTGGAAAATACGTTGTAGTCGCCTCGAGACCAGCATATTCCTTAGAATGATCGTAGACCCATAAATACGGTGTCCAGCCCTTGGCCTTTGCTGCAGCAACCTGTGCGTTTGTCATCACATTCTGCTCATTCTCAAAGTACAAGGCATTCAGGCTTCCCCCGCTTACGGTGGGCAGACTCTCTACAAGTGCGTCCATTCCTGCGCCTTTAATCTGGTTATGATAACAGAAAAGCGTGGTCAGTGCGGTATTCTCCGATAAGTCAAGCGTAGTAAGTTGATTGTCATTACAATATACTGTTTCCAATACGGAACATCCAGACAAATTAAGCGTAGTAAGTTGATTGCCAATGCAGCTCAAGGTTTTCAGTGCAGAACATCCAGACACATCAAGTGAGGTCAACTGGTTGTTAAAACAAAATATCCCATCAAGCGATTTGTTGTTTGACACATAAAGTGTCGTCAGTTTGTTATCCGTACAACTCAAAGATGTCATTGCAGAGTTCTTCGTTACATCAAGCGTTGTCAGAAGGTTGCTGGAACATTGTAACATGGTCAGTGCCGTATTCTTCGATACATCGAGACTTGTCAACTTATTGGCATTGCAGTGAATTCTTCTCAGAGCTGTATTGTTCGACAGATCAAGTGTAGATAATTGGTTGCCGTAGCACTCTAAGCTTATCAGTTTCGTGTTCATTGACACATTAAGTGCTATCAATTGATTATTAGAGCAGGCAAGCGTATCCAGCTCGGTACAACCCGATACGTCAAGTGTCGTCAACTGGTTGCCTAAGCAGATCAAGACCTTCAACGAGGTGAAGTACTCAATGCCCTTCAGGTCATATATGCCCTTGTGTCTTACATTGAGAGAAGTGACATTTTCCAGTTCCTCGTTGGTCAAGACACCATCAGCGCCATAATCCTGACTGAGCACCCAGTTACGGAAGTTCGTATCTGGGAAATTCGTCTCGTTAATTATCACGTCTTCTGCACTTGCCAACATCGGCAGGAGCACCAAAATGAATAAGAATAAATGTTTTTTCATTGCTATAAATTTTTATTGTTACTATTTTTCGTGAAAGTTATTTACTGTTGAGTATCTGTTCCAGGGTGACATTAGGATTGCTTTCTCCAAACACGTCCTTCTTTAGCTTGAGCTTGCGATGCTGGACGGCAGAGACGGTGATGCAATAGATGTTGCCGATGATACGGTTGCTGAGGCCGAGCCGTGTGAGGATACACAGGCGGATGTCATCTTCCTGCATCGTGGGGTATTGCTCACGTATCTTGGCAAAGCGGTTGCTGTCGATGGCGTTGAGCGTGCGTTCTATCTCGCTCCATTCGTGCGGACTGAGGTAGATGAGCGAATCGCCGCTCTGGTTCAGCTTCTTCAGCACTTCCGTACGTTCGAGGATGAAGTTTTGCAGGAATGCCACCACTTCGTTGGCCTGGTGCAACAAGGTCTTCTGATGCTCTGTTTCCTCCCGGAGCCGACGTTTCTCCTGTTCCTGCAAACGGATTCGATAGCGAAGTGCCAATACTGTTGCAAGAAGGATAATCACCGAGGCAATGATGACAATCTGTAGTGTCCGGCCATACATCTTTGAGCGGTATTCCAGTTGCTGATTCTCCATTTCCTGGCGCAACGTCTCCTGATAGTACTGATCTTTCTGTTCAAGCGCCTTGTAATAGATATCCTCTATCTGATCGAAGGCTTCGTCTACGCTGTCCTCCACCTGTGTGGCGCCCATCCGTCGGAGTGCTATCTTGGCGAGATTACTCTGCACGATATAACCCAGATGGATATCATTGCCTGGATCAATCTGCCGATAAATAGTCTCTGCCGAATCGAGCATGTTCAGACTGAGGTAACTGCGAGCCAGCACTTGTAATGTGGCAGACCTCAGGTCGGTTGTCGCTGTGGATTCTGCTTGATGGGCATAGTCGAGTGCCCGGCGATAGTCTTCGTTAGCCCAGGCGATGTTGGCAAGACTGGTGAGTGTCTGACACATCAGGTCAGTCATCTGGCTTTTCTTAGCGATACCGTATGCACGATTGATGTAATCGAGTGCTTCGTCGAAGGAGCCCTCTGTGGTGAAAGCCACTTGTGCGGCGTAAGTACCTGCATAGTCAAGCAGCATGACGTAGTTTCGCTCATCGTCAGGATGCTGCTCATAGACGGTAAGGGCTTTCTTCATCAGTCGCAAGGCTTCCTCGGGGTTACTCTGCGACAATGCTTCCGCCAATCGCTGGTACGCGATATAATAGGTGTGCCAGTCCTCAGATGCTTCCGACAGTTGTATGGTCTTTCGCAACAGAGTCTCACCTTGGCGGATGCTGTCGTTGGCCAAAGCGGCCTCGGCCTCCTCCAGAATTCTGACTCCAGTCTCCTGACTCCTGTCTTCTGACTCCTGACTGCAAGCCATCATCAGAACACCTATCAATATGTATAATGACCTTGTAAACATTGCTACCGATTTTCTTATGATTTCTCGGTTGCAAAGTTACGACAATATTTCGAAAGTTGTATCAGTTGCCTATGGAAAAGATACAAACGGGATAAAGTTGGAAGCTGCTGCAAATCAGTGAATTACGAAAATGCGCACGCTGCAGCCTATGGAAAAAATCTTATGAGGGTATGGAAAGAAAGGCAAAAAAGCAAGCGGCAACAGTCAGTATTACCATCAAAACCTCTGTCATACGGTTTACTCGGACGGCTGTTTTCATGTCATCAGTAGTGAGGGGACGATCGTTCGTGCCGATGTAGGGTTTGTCGAAAAGTTCGCCGAAGTAGTAGTGGGGACCACCAAAGCGGCAGTCGAGGATGGCGGCGAGGGCGGCTTCTGGATAGCCGCTGTTGGGAGAGGCGTGGTTGCGGGCATTTTTCCAGACAAACTTAAGTCTGTTCAGACCCCCTCTGACTCCCCCTCGCTCGGCTTTGCCGCTTGGCTTGTCCAAGAACTTAGGGGGAGAATAAAGGAGCATCAGGAAGGCGGTGAGACGAGCGGGGAAATAGTTGGCGATGTCGTCGATGTGGGCGGCCCAGCAGCCGAAGTCACGATAGCGCTCTGTCTTGTAGCCGATCATCGAGTCGAGGGTGTTTACCATCTTATAGGCCAGCATACCAGGTGTGCCAAGGATGGCGAGCCAGAAGAGGGGAGCAATCACGCCGTCGCTCAGATTCTCTGCTAAGGTTTCAAGGGCGGCGGTACGAACCTCTTGGGCTGAGAGCTCAGACGTATCTCGTCCTACGATACGGGCCACCTGTTTACGGCCTTCCTCTAACGAACGGTCGAGCGCCAGAAATACTTCCCGCACCTCGCGGATGAGTGTGGTTCCTGCCAGACAATAGAAGATGGCGAGGGCATCGAAGAGTATTAGCATCGGACAGACACGGACAGACACGGACTTGGCAGCATCCCATGAAGAAAGTCCGAGTAAGTCCGTGTCTGTCTGATGCAAAGAAATAATTCCGTAGCGCAGCATCCAGGTGATAGCGAAGACGAATAGAATCAGGCCGATGGCAATCAGCGCTCCCTTCAGTTTACGATGCGTCCCTTTGTTGTACTGATGCTCACAAGCGGCAATCATCTTGCCAAACCATACAATGGGATGAGGCAATTTCTGAGGGTCGCCAAAGAACAGGTCGAGCAGCCAGCCGATGAGCAGAGAGAAGGGATTAGTCATGGGTCAGGATTTGATAGATTCGTTCGATATCGACGTGTTGGCGAACGTGGTCAGCTAATTTGTCGTATTGTTCTTCCTTGAAGGCCTGATAGTCGAAAGAGGCATTTGTCTGGCTCAGCTTCTCAGCAAAGGGCTGCAGGAGGAAGTCCACGAAAGAAGCATTGTCGAGGATACCATGAACGTAGGTGCCCATGCATTTGTTGTCGACGATATAGCCGTCCTGGCGACCATCTGAAAGATGAAGCAAGGGCGAGGGTGCAGCTGAGCCGAAGGGTTGTGTCTGCCCCATGTGGATCTCATAGCCTCTCATATTCCGTGTCAGTCCGTGTTTGTCCGATGCAAAAGAGAACGAGGCTTGGCGAGTGATTTTCTCGCCGCTCATCGTGGTGGTGACAGGAAGGAGGCCGAGGCCTGGGAGACGCTCGATGTCGCCCTCCACATGATGGGGATCGCAAACCTCGACGCCCATGAGCTGGTAACCGCCACAGATTCCCAAAACTGAAGCTCCATTGCGATGAGCCTGGATGATGGCCTGGGCACAGCCGTTACGACGCAGTTCATAGAGATCGTGGAGAGTAGATTTCGTGCCAGGCAGGATGATGATGTCCGCCTTATGGATATCGTCCACGTTGTTTGTATAGAAAAGGTGGATGCGAGGATCCTGTTCGAGGGCATCGAAGTCGGTATAGTTGGAGAGGTGCTGCAGCATGATGACCGCCACATTCACCTTGCCCTGCTGCATCTCGAATGACTTCTGAGCCAGCGCCACAGAGTCCTCTTCCTCGATGTGGATATCTTTATAATAAGGTATGACACCCAGGACAGGTACACCACAGAGGTCTTCCAGCATCTTGCGCCCCTCCTCAAAGAGGCGCATATCCCCACGGAACTTATTGATGATGATGCCCTTGATGAGCTTGCGGTCTTCTGGGGATTGCAGGGCGATGCTACCATAGACCGAAGCAAACACGCCCCCTCTGTCGATATCGCCAACCAAGATGACATTAGCTTTAGCGTGACGGGCCATCGACATATTGACCAAGTCGCGGTCTTTCAGATTGATCTCTGCGATGCTGCCAGCGCCCTCCATTACGATGGGGTTATAGCGAGCAGCGAGGCGGTCGAAGGCGGAGCAGACTTCCTTACGATAGTCAATGTGCTCGTTCAGACCACCCCTAACCCCTCCTAACTTAGGAGGGGAAGGCTGGCGCCTCCAGTAGTCGTAGGCATCCTTATTGCCGAGAGGGCGACCGTTGAGGATGACTTGTGAGGTATGGTCGCTCTGGGGTTTTAGCAGCAGGGGGTTCATATCCGTATGGCATGGGATGCCTGCAGCTTCGGCCTGGACTGCCTGCGCACGACCTATCTCCAAACCATCAGGTGTGGCATAAGAGTTGAGAGCCATGTTCTGAGCCTTAAAGGGAGCAGGGTGGTAGCCGTCTTGCTTGAAGATACGACAGAAGGCCGCAGCCACGATGCTTTTGCCAACGTCGCTGCCCGTTCCTGCGAACATGATGGGATGCAACAAGCCCCCTAAGTTAGGGGGGTGGGGGTCTGAACCAGCGTCGGGAATTCCCTTCTTCAGACCCCTGTCGCCTCCTAATTTAGGGGGCATATAGAGATGTGTATAGGATGCCAAGACGTTCTTATATCTGAATACGGGTGTGCTGACAGGCTCGCCCTTGGCGTTATAGACCTGACAGACTGACTGTGGCTTGCCTAAGAACTGCGTATAATGGAACTCATGCCCTCGATATTCCTTGCCGTCGAGCTCAAAGCGACGATAGCCAAGTGAGAGCTTACGGTCTGCTTTGCGGGCTGAGATGGAGTAGGGCAGCACGCCACACATGGGAAAATCGCCATCATCTGTGACGATGCGCTCGCAGAGATACATCATGCCACCACATTCGGCGATGATGCGGCCTCCTTGTTCTGCATAGTCCTTGATGGCTTTGCGGCAGGCTTCGTTCTGCACCAGCGCCTCTAAGTGTTTCTCAGGATAGCCCCCAGGCAGGTAAAGCAGGTCGATGTTGCTAAGGTCTGGCACATCCTTCTCTGGGTCGAAGAACCTCTTCAAAGCGAAGCGATCCAAGGTCTCTTGATAAAGGAACGAAAAACTCTCAGCATTTTTCGCCACGAGTGTAACCTTTTCCCCTCCTAAGTTAGGAGGGGTGCCTTTAGGCGGGGTGGTCTGAACAAGCGTAGACATGAGGCTGTTCTTGCGTCCCGATGGTAGCAAGCGAGCAGAGCTCGAGCGCAGACCCCCTCTGGCTCCCCCTAACTCAGGGGGAGAAACTATTACCTTGTTAAACAGTTTTTGGAGATTGATATGCTCCTCCATCTGTTTCATCAGCCTATCGTTTTTCGGCATTTCCGAATAGTCAAGGCCCAGATATCGTGAGCCTTGTTCCAGCGAAGCATCCTTCGGCAAATAACCTAAGCACGCGATATCTAAGTCATCACATACCTGCCGCAGCATCTGGAAATGCCTCTCCGATCCCACCTTATTATATATTACGCCCGCGAAGCGGACATCTTTTCTAAAATGAATAAACCCAGACAGCAGCGCCGCCATAGAGTAGGCTGCACTCTTCGCATCGACCACCAACACGACAGGGATATCCAGCACTCGAGCTATCTCATAAGAAGAACCTTTCTCGCGGTCATAGCCGTCGAAGAGCCCCATCATCCCTTCCACGATACAGACATCTGCATCTTCGCCATAATGCCAGAAGAGCTCGCGGACATGCTCTGGCGTAGCCATAAACGTATCGAGGTTGATGCTGGGACGTCCGCAGACAGCCTCATGGAACTTCGTGTCGATATAGTCAGGTCCGCATTTAAAGGGCTGCACCTTGTAGCCCTTCTGGCTCAGCAACGCCATCAGTCCTCTGGCAACGGTTGTCTTGCCAGAGCCGCTCGTCGGAGCCGCTATAAGAAATGCCCTTTTTGCTGTCATTATCACCTTTTCTGCTGCAAAATTAAAAAAAATCCGTTAATTATGCATCATCTATCCGAAAAAGTTGTATCTTTGCACGCAGATAATGGCAATCTGGTGGCTGATGCCGCCTGATGTAAGGGAATCCGGTGAGAGTCCGGAACTGTACCTGCAGCTGTAATCCCCCTTAGCGAGGTCTGCTTGTATGACGCCACTGACACGAAGTCGGGAAGGTAAAGCAGACTGGGGAAAGTCAGAAGACCTGCCATAAAAACAATAGTACGACCGTACAGGAATATACGGTGCGGAAAAGAAAGAGTTATGATGCGGAGACAGACATTGGCTATTGGCCTGATGTTGTTGGCTGTCGGCACCTATGCCCAGACGGATGTCTGGCGTACGGACAGCCTGCAGGAGGTGGTGGTGACAGGTACTCAGACGGAGGTCATCACGAGCAAGATGCTGAGTCAGTATGGCGGTAAAAGCTTAGAGGATATCCTTGCCGGACTGACCGCCTCGTTCGCCTTCAACGAGGGCGATATGGGTTCCCAGATGCAGCTGAACGGTCTGGGCAACAACTATATCCTGGTGCTTATCGACGGCAAGCGCATTCATGGTGATGTAGGGGGCGAGAACGACCTCTCGCTCATCGATCCCCACAACATCGAGAAGATAGAAATCGTGAAGGGAGCCCAGAGTGCCCTCTACGGCAGTGATGCGATGGCCGGCGTCATCAACATCATCACCAAGAAGCATACTGAGAAGGGACTCTATGCAGACAACGTCACCCGCTATGGTTCCCACAACGACCTGCGGCAGCACAACACGCTGGCCTTCCGTATCGGCCAGGTGAACAGTCAGACCAACTTCCAGTTGCAGCGTAACGACGGCTGGCAAAACACACCAGAGGAATATGCCGAGGGAATGGTGCTGACAGACAGCAAGAACAAGACGGTGAACAAATTCTACAACTGGCAGGTGGCAGAACGCCTGACCTATCAGCCGCTCGACGGTCTGGAACTCTATGCCGAAGGCTCCTACTACAAGAAAAACATTCTCCGCCCCACCAACGGCTCTCACCCCAGCTGCGACGTCTATACCTACGATCTGCGTTACAACAACGCCTCGGCAGCTGTCGGCGGCAAGTGGTATCTGGGGAGTGAAAAGAGAGAAGTGAAAAGTGAAAAGTCTAATTATCTGTCGTTGGATGTCGACTGGAACAAACATGCCTATTACTACGATTATACCGCCAAGCACTACGATTATGTACTGCTCATCGGCGAGGAATACGGCGATCAGAACGGCGAATGGTTCTCTGTGGCCATGATGCCTGGGCAAAGCAAGTTGCAGAGTGACCAGCAGCGGGTGATGGGTCTGCTCAAGGGCATCTTCTATCTCCCTTACGAGAACACGTTGAACGCAGGCCTTGAATATCGCTATGACTATCTGAATGCCCCAGACCGCACAGAGACGGGAACCGCCGATGACTGGACCTCCGCCCTCTACGTACAGGATGAGTTCGACCTGTTGGGGTGGTTCAATCTGACTGCCGGCCTCCGCTTAGTCGATAACCGCAACTTCGGTTTCCGTCTGACGCCCAAGGTTAGCACGATGTTCTCTGCCGGCGACTTCCGTTTCCGTCTGGGCTGGAGCCAGGGCTTCAAGACGCCCACCGTCAAGGAACTGCATTACCGTTATCTCCACATGATGGGCAGCAGCACCTTCTATAACATCGGCAACATCCACCTAAATCCCCAGACTAGCAACTACTACTCTGCCAACGCCGAATATCGTGGCCGTCAGTTCTCGGTGGCCGTCACCGGTTATCTCAACAAACTCGACAATATGATTGCGCTGGTGAATGTGTCGGAGGGCGAGATTCCCGCCGGTGTCACCACCGCCTATCAGGGCGATGGCAGCACAAAGGTGCAGGCCAGGATGTATAAGAACATGGACGATGCCCGGACTTGTGGCATAGATGTCACACTGTCGTATAAGGTGATGAAGGACCTGAACCTGAATGCCGCCTACAGTTACCTCGACACCAAGGCCCATCTCTACGATGAGCACAAAGACAGGATGAACACCGTCATCATCGATGGTTCGGCCTACCATAAGTGGAGTGCTTCGGCCATGTACAGCCACACGTTCTGCCCCGTCTATCGGCTGGGTGTCAGCCTCTCAACCCGTGGCAGCAGTACCCGTTACTATCAGAACAACGGCAACGGCGAGTCCTATCAGATCTGGCGCATCAACACCACCCACGACCTGGGCAAGTCTGGCAAGATGCTGACATACCGACTGGAATTCGGTGTGGATAACATCTTCAACTACGTGGACCGTACCATGCGCCCCTACCATTTGGGCAACAACACGTCGGGAACCACGGTCTATGGCACCTTCAGCATCAAGTTCAACTACGGCAAGAAAGTTAAAAACAATAATTTATCCACTAAACAACATTCAAACAATGAAGAAAATTAAGTCTTTTCTCGTGGCTGCGATCGCTATGGCCTTTGTAGCCCCCATGTTCACCGCCTGTGGCGATGACGACAAGTCGGATACGGTTGAAAGTATCGTGTCTGAGTACACCGTTAACGACCAGATGGTTGCCAACCAGAAGGCCAAGTCAGGCAAGAACGTTGCCGTTCTGCTGGTAGCTTTCGGCTCCACTTGGAACAACGCCTTCCAGGCTTTCGACAAGACCAAGGCTGCCTATGAGGCTGCATTCCCCAATGCCGACGTCTATGTCTGCTTCTCCAGCGACATCTGTATCAACCGAGCCAGTGCCGGTGAGAACACCGACGACAATGGTAACATCGTCCGCCGCGACTACTACGAGCCCCGTTACCTCTTGCACGCCATCGGTGCTGCCAAGTACGGCACCATCTATGTGCAGTCGCTTCAGGTCATCCCCGGTGAGGAGTTTGCCGCCGTTGTGGCTGCCGTCAAGAAGTTCATGAATAACGGTTACATCGCCACCGCCCACCTCGACGACGACTATCTGGCCCAGCTGGAAGCCAACGAGTCCATTTTCTTAGGCATGCCGCTGCTCAATGACCCCGACGAGGACATCCCCCAGGTGGCCAAGGAGCTCAACTCCCTCTATGCCTCTGAAGCTAAGGACGGTACCGTCGCCTTCATGGGTCACGGTAACCCCGACACCTACGACACCTTCAAGGCCAACGTCCGCTACGTCCAGTTGGAAGAGGCCCTGCAGGCTTATAACCCCAACTTCTACGTCGGCACCGTCGATATGCCCGACAACTACAAGCAGGACGTTTTAGGTCGTATGAACGACAACGGCATCTCAAGCGGCAAGCTCTATCTCCATGCCCTGATGTCTATCGCCGGTGACCACGCTCACAACGACATGGCCGGACAGGGTGACGAGTACTGGGATCCCGAGGATCCTGAGAGCGAGGACAACAGCTGGTACGAGTACTTCGGCCACAACGGTTTCGAGAGCATCGTTCCCCTTTCAGGCAAGCACCCCTTAGGCCTGCTCGAGCTCCCCGGTGTGCTGCAGGTATGGATTAACCACACCAAGAACGCTGAGTTCCTGGAGGATGCCTACCATAGCATGTATCCTGAAGAATAAAAAGGATAATGGTTATTTCACGTGTATTATTATATAAGTTTGTGCGTGGAGGTGCTGTCGTGAGACAGCATCTCCTTCTTGCCCTTCTGCTGGCTGGCTGCTTAGGCGTTCAGGCACAGATACACAAGATGGAACGCACCGATTCGTCGATGACGAGTCGTACCTATAACCTTAATCCCGTCGTCGTGACCGGTTCCGGTCACCACCAGCGACTGAAAAGCACCGCCACACCCGTTCACGTCCTCTCCGCCCAGGAGATCCATGAACAGGGTATCACCAACTTCGGCGACGCCCTGACCCACATGATGCCCCAGGTGTCGATGGCCCCCAACTCCATGGGAACCTTCCTCCGTCTCAACGGCCTTGGCAACAAATACATCCTCATCCTCATCAACGGTCAGAAGCTCTCCGGCGACATCTCCAACAACGTCGATCTCTCGCGGATCAATATGTCCCGCGTCAAACGTATCGAGATCCTCGACGGCGCCGCCTCCTCCCTCTATGGCTCCGACGCCATCGCCGGTGTCATCAACATCATCACCGACCAACCCACCAGTTCCGTATGTAGCGTTACAAACGCTACCCGAATCTCCGGTCACGGTCAACTCACCGAATCTGCCACGCTCGACATCTATAAGAACGGCTTCGGCTCCTACACCTCGTTCACCCACGACCGTGCCGACAGCTACCAGAACAACAATCTGGAATACATCAAGGGCTCCGACACAGAAACGCAACAAACGATCGCCCCTCTCTTTACGGGCTATCGCTCCAACATCATCGGACAGAAATTCACCTACGCCCCCACGGACCACCTCGCTCTGAATGCGGGCTTAGATTATTCATACAAGATCACCGATCGTCCCGACACGCATCCCGACATCACCGGCGGCACTGACTACGAGATGCGCTACAAAGGCTTCCGCTGGAATATCGGAGGTATCTATAAGTTCACTTCTAAGAATTCTCTGCAGGCCAACTTCACTGTCGATCGTTTCCGCTACGGCAAGGAGTACGATGTTGCCACGAAGGACTATGCCATAGGCGACTATGTCCAGTCGAAGAAGCAACGGATGATGGATGGCGAGTTGAAGGCAATCCTTGGACTCACACGTAACTCCACCACCATCTTCGGTGCCAACTGGCGCAAGGACTACCTGACGGCTACCTCAGGCAATATCGACCAGAACGTCTATACCCTGGCCGCCTATGCCCAGCACGAGCATAAGCTCTTCAAAGACTTCACTGCCACCGTCGGTCTGCGACTGACGCACCACGAGACCTTCAACAACCATCTGACGCCTAAGGTGGCTTTGATGTACGCCCCGGGCAATTTCCGTTTCCGTGCCACCTATTCCTCCGGCTTCCGTGCTCCGGGACTCGACGAACTCTACTACCACTATTTCTCCGTGAACCGTGGCAAGGCCCAGATCAGTTTTGGCAACCCTCATCTCTCACCGGAGAAGAGTCACTATGTATCCCTCAATGCCGAATACCGCTCACAGTTCATCGCCGTGAGCCTCACAGGCTATCTCAACCGTATCAACGATATGGTGATCAAAGAGAATGTGCTGGTTGATGCCGTCTCATTGGACATGTTGCGTAAGGAGTTCCCCGAGATGACCGACGACCAAGCTGCGAAGCTCTCACAATACGCGCTCTATCAGAACAGCGACGTTGGCGACATCAAGGGCCTGCAGCTCAACCTCTCCGCCAACCTCTTCCCGGGATTCAATCTCTCCGCCAATTACGTCTATACCTATGCCCGCAACAAGAGCGGCGACGAGTGGACCCCCATGGAGCGCAGCATTCGTCATGCCGCCACCATAGCCGCCGACTATCATCACTCTTGGGGCCGTTACGCCCTGAACGTCAACCTCAACGGTCGTCTGCAGTCCAAGACTTATTACACCGGCGCTTACGAAGATGCCCCGGGCTTTGGTGCCTGGAACATCAACACCACCCATACCTTCGACATCGCCAGATGGGCCGTCCTGGAGCCCAGTCTCGGCATTGACAACATCTTCGACCGTGTCGATCGCCGCCCAGACTCCAGCGTCCGCAAATACGCCCTCTTCAGTCCTGGCCGTATGCTTGTCGCAGGACTGAAGGTGCGCTTTAAGAAATAAGCTTATTTCATCGCTTCATCTAACTGCTTCCTGATCTCTTCGTTGCCGGGGAAGCCGATGACCTTATACGTCTGTTCGCCCTGAGTGTTATAGACGGCGTAGGTGGGAATGCCGCCCGACTCGTACTTCGAGAGGAGGTAGCCGAACTGTTCCTTCGTCAGATAGTAATGGTCGCCGTCGATGTCCTTGATCATCTCTTGCCAGGTGGTCACGGGCGACGAGGGCGAGGTGATATACACAAACTGTACGTTCTGCCCGTTCATCTGTTCCTTCATAGGTGCCATCGCCTTGTGGCCGGCACGGCACGGACCGCACCACGTTGCCCACATGTCGATGAGCACCGCCTTGCCTTTATACCTGTCGAGAATGGTCTGTAGGATACTCTCAGGCTTCACGTCATCGAACTTCTTGAAGAAGATGCTCTCCTTCTGGGCCAGCTCTTCGAGCAGCCGCTCCTGTTCCTTCTGATACTCCGTGACGACGTTCTTGCAGTCTTCATACTTCATCTGCGCCATCAGTCCGTCCCAATCCTTCTCGTCTGTGCTGAACATGAAATACACCGTCTGCAGCTCGTTGAGCCAGGGGGCTCTTGCGCTGAAGTCCTTGTCCAGCTGGCTCAGCGGCAGCGTCCAGAACCTGTCGCTGCACGGCGACGTCGGCTTGTCTAAATACTGATAGGTGTATGTCTTCTCCGCCTCGGTGAGCACCAACAGGCTGTCGTTCGCCCTAAGCAGCTTGCTGTAATCCTTCTGGCTGGTGATCATCGCCTTGCCCGTCTCCATCATCAGATTCGTAAAATTGCCGCCGAAGAAGCGCGACCACTCCACGAACTCGCCCTCCGCATCCATGCACAGTAGGTCTTTGGCGGCCGTCGTGTAGTCAGAGGCCTTGACTTCGGCAAGGCGCTTGTCGAACTCGTCCTTCAGCCATGCCAGGCGCTTCTCGGGCGTGTCGCACTGGCTGATGGCCTCGTAGCGGCGCACACTGGCATCCCTCGGCAACAGTTTCACAAACTCCTCATTCAGGTCCATATTCGTCTTGGCGAGGAATCCCTTCATGGCCAGCGGACGGTTGCTGTCTTCCCCGATTTTCATCAGCAGCGAGATCTCCTGTCCTGGGGCTATCACGATAGGGCCGCCTGCCACGCCAGACACACCTATCGACACCTTCCTGGTCAGCTTCAGCGGGATCTCAGCCGTCGCGGTGCCGTCGTCGGCGAGGGGGAACGACTTGTCGTAATACTCCTTCTCTCCCAACTGCCGGAAGCCGCCCACGCGCAGCTCCAGTCCCATTTCGGGCTTATAGCCTAACAGCTTCACGTGAATCCTGGCCACGCCTTTCCCAATCTTGGCCTCAGGCAGCGTCTCGTTCTTGGCATACTTCACGTTCTTCCAATCAGCAGGCCACTCGGGTTCCTTTTTGGTATTCGCGTCGCAGATGTTCCAGAAGCGGAAGGCCCCATCGTCGTAGCCCTCAATGAAATCCATCTCCTTGGTGTCTGTGGGTACGGGCTTGAAATGGAGTGCCATGTCAGCCTGTCCGCTCTCCGGCATCCAGAAGAGTGAGTCGAGTTCCACGTCCGACTCCGCCTCACTGGTCTTCTTCCCGCTGACCACGACATATTCCTTGCCGTCGGGAGTATTCAGGAACGACTCTTTGGCGAAGCGAATCCAGTAACGTGGTACGAACTTGACGCGGAAGTGCATCACCGTCTCCGTCTCTTTCATCTCCATCTTCGTGATGGTAAACGTTACGTTGCCTGATCCCGTAAAGGCTGACGGGTTCTCCCATACCACCTCTTTCTGTGCCCATGCTGCTATTGTTATGAGGGCAAACAATAATGTTGATAATATCTTCTTCATATTCGTTAATTTGTTAGTTTGCTGCAAAGGTACAAAAACATACGATACCCTCCAAGAAACAAAAAGAAACAAAAAACGTTTTAGGTCTTATTAACATAGCCACTATCCAAACTGTCTTGTTGCTAATAGTCATAAGGCTTCGTGCTAAGATTATCAAGGCTTCATGCTCGGAACAACAAGGCTTCTGAATGTCAACAACAAGGCTTCTGAATGTCAACGACAAGGATTTATAACTCGCGGAATGGTGGTCGCTGCCTTCTGTGTTATACCGGTTCATCGACATTATTTAGCCAATAAATTTGAAAAGGTAAGGCAATCATGCTATTAATTCCCAAAAATGTTGTACTTTTGCAGCCAAAGGTTCATCAATCATGTACGACCAGATTCGCGAAGATACGCTCTTTATTATCATATATTCAGTAGTGACTACTATGGCCATGCTGGCAAGTTGTTATCTGCTATTCCGTCAGGGTAATGCCTTTGCCAAAGACGTTACGCCACCTGCACGCTTGCGCCGATGGACTGCAGCCTTCTTTGCGATCCTCGCTTTGAATCACCTTTGGTATATGCCGATCTTTTTCCTTTCCTCAAGCGAGGATATTATGATGACTGACCTTATAGGCGGATTGCTTGACAGTATGACATTATTTCCTGTGGCAATCATCGTATTGCTCGCTATGCTGCAAGACCGCAGGCGACCGCTGTGGCCTGTTGCCGCGATAATGGCACCAATTGTTGTAATAGCGATATTCTGCGTTTCTACCCGTAGTTATGCTTTTCTGCCAATAGTATATGTCTATTCCCTATTGATGTGCATAGGCTTGGTTATATATATGGTTCACGCGCTGAGACAATATGGTCGCTGGCTGCGCGATAACTATGCCGACTTGGAGCACAAGGAGGTATGGCAGAGTTTCGTGGTGCTGGCCAGCATGATATTGGTGTTCGCTGTCTATGCGTTTACCAGCGAAGGCCCGATTTACCAATTTACCATGCAGATAATCATCTTAGTACTTGTCTTTTATCTCCTGTGGCGGGTCGAGACGCTAAGCGACCTGAGCCTCTCCCTACAACCAGAAAGCCAACCTATAGATTTGAGTATTCCCGCCAAACGGGAAAGCGGGGTAAGCCAAAAGGTCCCCACCGCCAACATTGGACCATTGCTGCAGAAGTATTGCATAGACACGCAACTCTATTTGCAGCACGACCTTACCCTCTCTCAGTTAGCCCATGCCATTGGTACTAATCGCACTTATCTTACCAAATATTTCATCCATCAAGGTGTTACGTACAATGCCTATATTAACGATCTGCGCATCAGTCATTTCGTCAATCTCTATCGCGAGGCTGCTGCTACGGGAAGCCCCATCACCGCCCAACAACTGGCCCATGACAGTGGCTACCGGAGTTACAGTACTTTCAGCCTCGCCTTCAAGCAGCGGATGGGGCAGACTGTAACAGCCTGGATGCGCAATCCGACCGAGTGATTGACGGCCCGACTTTCAAAATATACAAAAATAGTTTCAAAATATACAAAACCTTGATGCCAAAGGACTTCAGGGCTTGTTTGTTTTATGGATAATTGTTAACTTTGCCAAAGACTTTTAAATATTAACTCCTAAAATTGTAATAATGAGAATGAAAGCAGATCAGATTATCAGGAACGCAAAGATTTTTACTGCAAACAAGAACACTCTTCAGGCGACCGCTCTGGTAGTGAAGGACGGTAAGTTTATCTATGTAGGCGACGAGGCCGGACTCTCAGCATACGAGGGAGAGGTCACCGACCTGGGGGGGAATTTCATCATGCCAGGCATCATCGACACCCATGTGCATGTGACCACGAGTATCGGATTCGCCTATATGGATCCGGGTGAGTATATCGTGTGCTCCAGCAAAAAGGAAGCCCTGGACTTTATGGCGGAAAGCATCAAGAACAATCCAGGTTTGAAACGTCACAGATTTATTCTGGAGCGTAAATTCCTCAATGGCGACGACATCGTCAAGGAAGATCTCGATGCCATCTGTCCCGATGCAGAACTCCTGATCTTAGAGGGCGAAGGCCATAGCGTCTGGGTGAACTCCAAGATACTTGACAGACACGGCATTACCGACGAGACACCCGACCGCGTGCCCGAACTCAGTTATTATGTACGTAAAGACGGCCATGTAACGGGAAATGCTTTCGAGTCGTCGGGTTGGCACATGCTCTTCGATGATTTGAACGTAACAGATGAACAGATCGATTCAGAACTTTTACGTTGGATAGATTATTCCGTAAAGGCCGGCGTGACCGTTGTCTTCGACGCAGGTTTTCCTGAGGGCGAGGCACTCCACGAGCGCATCTATGAACGTTTGTACGAGCTGGACAAACAGGGCAAGCTGCCGGTTTTAATCGACGGAAGCATTGCGCTCACCAACCCCAAGAAGATGAAGGAAGTGGTGGAAGAGGTAAAGCGCTTCCGCCAGAAGTTCGACACCGAGCACCTGAATGTGCATACCTTTAAGGTATTCATGGATGGCACCCTGAGAATTGAGACGGCTGCCCAGGTCACCCCGTATGTAGATACCAATAAGAGAGGAGCCACCACCTTCAGTAAGGAAGAGGTTGCAGAGGTGATGAAGCTGCTCAACGAGGCAGGACTGGACTTCCATGCACATAACGTAGGTGAACAATCTTCCCGCACTGTACTCGACGGTGTAGAACTGGCTAAGAAGGAACTTGGCGACAATTTCCATGTGAAGGTGACCTGTGCGCATCTGGAAATCCAGGATGACGCTGATATGGGCCGCTTTGCCAAGTTGGGCGTTACAGCCAATTACACACCCTGGTGGCATGCCGGATGTACGGGCGGCAATCCATTTGAGGTCTGGCGCAGTCTGCTTGGCGAGGAGCGTGCTAACAAGATGTACCGTAGCAAGACGATGTGGAACACCGGTGCCAATGTGACCTTTTCAAGCGACAACATCATCTATGGTGATTTTGCCACCTGGAGTCCCTATCTTGGTATGGAAATCGGCATGACGCGTTTTATCAACGAAAAGTCGAATGCCCCTGAAAGAACCAGAGTTGTTGCAGAATACCCTTCTCCCAAAGAGAAAATGAACATTGAGGAAATGATGTTAGGATATACCATCAACGGTGCCAAGCAGCTCGGTATCGAAGCCTCCAAGGGCTCTATCGAGGTCGGCAAGGACGCAGACTTCCTGATATTCGACAACGACCTGCTGACGGCAGAGCATGAAGGCTTCAGTCACAATATGCCGAGTGAAGTGTATATTAACGGAAAGAAAATGAAATAACTAAAAAGGAAAGAAAATGATGAAAACGAAAAGCGCAAACCTCCTTGCAAAAGGATATGAACTGATTGATGGCATCACGGTACCTGTGGGGACATCAAATGTAGATTTGGCCGTAGAGGGGAAAGAGCCCCAAAACGCTGAAAAACTGACCATTGCCGTAGGGAATGAGAAGATAAACATGTATGTGTTCCGTCCAGCAAATTACAAAAAGGGTGAGAAGACACCGCTTGTCTATTTCATTCACGGCGGTGGCTATCATTTTGGCAATGTGAGCATGGATGAGCCCAAAATACAGGGTGTAGCAGACGGTAGCGGTGCCACGGTGATTGCTCCTGACTATACACTTTCCCTGGATCCTTCTTACAAATATCCCATGGAACTTGAACAAGTCTATGCAG
The DNA here is from genome assembly GCA_902776545.1 of uncultured Prevotellaceae bacterium. GTDB lineage: Bacteria > Bacteroidota > Bacteroidia > Bacteroidales > Bacteroidaceae > Prevotella. Next base: position 18,442 of record CACYQO010000078.1, read on the forward strand.
GACTTCTTTATGCATACGAGCATGCGGACGAATTAAATGTGGATCCGGATAATATTGTCATTGAGGGAGAAAGTGCCGGTGGTGGACTCACCGCACGTCTGGCTCTTTATAACAAGGACAAGGGAAAGGTTCCTCTGAAGGGTCAGGTGCTGATCTATCCCATGCTTGACTACCGTACAGGCGGAGAAAAGGATATTTACAAGAATGAATATGCCGGACATTGTGTCTGGACAAAGGAGAATAACGTCTTTGGATGGGGAAAACTGATTGAAGGCCAGGCCAAGGAGCTTACCGATGAGGAAATGATCTATTTCTCACCGGCAGTGGCAACCGTTGAGCAGCTGAAAGGATTGCCTGAGACTTTCATGATCGTCGGCAGCCTTGATCTTTTCTGCGATGAAGACATGTCCTATGCTCAGAAGCTGATGGAAGCTGGTATTTTCACAGAACTCTATGTAGAACCCGGAGTTCCTCATGCATACGAGTACTTAGTGTGGACGCCCCAGGCACACAGGTTTTTTGAACTGAGAGACCACGCGACGGCACGGATGCTTGGAGCAGAAAAGGATGTACAAGAGTCTGATGAAGCAAAAGCTTTCAGAGAGTTACTATTGAAGTATAACTTGGAGCAGCAATAAGAGGCTACGTCGCGCTGGCTGTGTTTGACGATGAAGCGTAAGACTATCCGCCGAAACATCCATAAGGATGCGCTCGGCGGATTCTTTTTTGCATCATTTTTGCGGGAAGGATGTTGAAAATGCGTGAATGGAGTAGCAAAATATGCAATTTTTGTTTCAAAATAAGGAAAGAGTTGAAATTTGAGGCTTTTAAGTTTGGTGGTTTGGAAGATTTTGCTTATCTTTGCAAAATGTAAAGCTAATAAATATAAATATGTACAACCCCTAAAAAAATGTAACATGAAACAATTGACCAGTGCTGACCTCGTGGTCTATGGTAAGATCTTCACTTCTGAAGACAATCAGGTGGTAGAAGCATTCGCTGTGAAAGACGGCAAGTACGTGTATGTAGGTGACAAGAAAGGCGCCGAAGCATTTGTTGAAGCAGGAAAGACAGAAGTTCTGGATTATATCGGGAAGGGGCTTGTGATGCCTTCCTGCGGCAATGGCCACGCCCATTATTCGATAGGTATTGCTCTGCCGATAGTCGGAACGGTAGCCATTGGGCAAGCTCCCGACAAGTTCCTGACGGAAATCGTTCCCGCAGCCGTCAAGAAGGCCCGGGAAACAGGGGCGAAGTCCATCTTTGGCTTCGGTTGGAATTACATCACCTTCATGGAAAACATACCTACCCGCCAACAGTTGGATGCCATCTGCAGCGATATCCCCATCTACTTTGCCGACGATGAAGGTCACAAGGGCTTGGCGAATACCCTTATGTTGGTCAATGCAGGTATCATGAAGGCAGACGGCACGGTACTCAAGAAGGATAAGGATATCCGTGGCGGCGAGATTGTGATGGGTGAAGACGGAACACCTACCGGCTTCCTGAAAGAACAGGCCGGCACCTACACGCGTTCCTTCCTGGACACCGAGAAACTCTATCCCGTTGACGTAGCCAAAGTAGTCATCCCAAAGATTCAGGAGCATTTGCTGGCAGAGGGTTACACCATGTATATTGACGGCTGGGGCAACTATTTCTTCAACGACAATTTCTTTAAGGCTGCCCAGCAGCTGGACCAAGCCGGCGAGATGAACTTTGTGCTGGGTTTGACCTACGAGGTTGAAAGCTGGATGAATGTGGACGAGGCTTTGAAAAAAGCCGCCGATGTTCAGAAGTACGCCACCACCCGTGTCAAGACGAACTGGCTCAAACTCTTCATGGACGGCACGGTGGAAGGCGGTACGGGGTATGTGGAGCCGCTGTATCCCGACGGCCATCAGGGCCTCGCCAACTGGACCGAAGAGGAACTGACCGACATCACGCGCAGGACCAATGCCAATGGCATCACCATGCATATCCATACCATGGGTAACAAGGCCGTCAATACCGTTGTCAGCGCCTATGCGAATGGTGGAAAGGATGAACTGCGTAACACGATGGTACACGTGCGTAACGTCAATGACGAGGATTACAAGCGCATGGCCGACCATAACATGTATGCCGTCTCAGGTATGCTCTGGCACCATTGCCCCTCGTTCGCTGCCGACTATATCCGCGAGCACGGACTAGCACCCTTAGGGCAGGAAGCCAAGTCATATCCGATGAAGTCCTATTTCGACAACGGCATCAATATGACCTCTCACTCCGACTTCCCTGCAACGAGTGGCAGTCCTGACGACCCGTTCGGCATCATTGAGATTGCTGTCACTGGTGTACTTACCGGTGAGAATGGTACCCCTTGGTGGCCCGAGGAACTCATTACCCGCGAGCAGGCCATCGAGTCCCTGACCATCAACATCGCCAAGCAGATGCTCATCGAGAAGGAGAGGGGCAGCATCAGCACGGGCAAATATGCCGATTTCCTCTTGGTTAATAAGGATGTGCTGTCGTGTCCGGCGGATCAGATTCACGAAGCCAGGCCCGCAGCCACCTACTTCGAGGGAAAGAAGGTTTACTCTATGTAATTCTGGTTAAATTAATAAAGGAGAATAAAAACAATGATTGAACAGCAAGATATTTCGGCCGAAGCAAGAGCGGCCATGAGAGCTCTGTACGGCGAGAACAAACAGATTACGGACGACAATTACGACAAGTCGCTGGCAGTCAAGTGTATCAACGGAACCTTCGTCGGCAAAAAGAAGGATAACGTCATTGCCTACAAGGGTGTTCCCTTTGTGGGCAAGCAGCCTATCGGGGAACAACGCTGGAAGGCCCCAGTGGATTTCGTACCAGATGAAGGCATCTACGAGGCATATTACTATGGGAAAAGTCCCTTTCAGGCCGATGGCGACCCCTGTTCCCTTTACGTGATGGGTGAGGACTGCCTGTACCTGAACGTATGGAAGGCAGCAGAGCCAAGTGCGGGAAAAAAGCCCATCACGGAGAATCCCGATGTCATCGTTGTCACCGTCGCTTACAGGCTCGCTGCTTACGGCTTCATGCGTCTGTCCCACCTGCCGGATGGGGCTGATTATCCCGATGCGCAGAATTTAGGTATTATGGACCAGATGATGGGTTTGAAGTGGGTACATGAAAACATTGCAGCCTTTGGCGGCGACCCCGACAACGTGACCATCTTCGGCGAGTCTGCCGGTGGTTCGAGTTGTACGCTGATTGCACTGGTCAAAGGCTCCCATCAATATTTCAAGCGCGTCATCACACAAAGCGGTACCCCCGTCATGACGAGATCGAAGGAGGACTCTATCGTTTGGACGAACGAGGTGATGGAGGAGCTTGGCTGCAAGACCGTCGCCGACCTTCAGAAAGTGGCTCCGGAGGTGCTCACGGAAACGGTGGGACGTTTGTTCGGAATATATCAGGTACTTGGATTCCGTGTTTGGCCGGAAAGAGACGGAGAATACCTACCTGAGGATCCATGGGAGGCATACGCCAACGGTGCGGCGAAGGATATAGACTATCTCGTGGGTTGCAACAAGGATGAGATGAACGTCTTTGCGGGTGCCCTCGGAGTGGAGGGTTGGAACATGTGGGCTAATGACCGCTTGGAGAAGAAGTCCAAACTGATGACGGACGAAGAGAATGCACTGGTGGAGAGCTACATGAATAACGTGCCAGGAGAAGACTGGGAGAAGACCACCAGTCTCTTCACCCAAAGCTATTTTCATGCGCCGGCCATCAGACTGTCTGAGTACCAGACCAAGGCAGGCGGCAAGGTGTACACCTACTTATTCACCCCCGAGGCTTCTGTGCCCATGGTGAAAAGCGGGCATGCGATAGAACAATCGGCAGTGTTTGGTCATCCGGAGCTGAGCGACCTTTCGGGAAGAGCATTCGATGCGACCTTCACGAAGACCATGCGCAAGCTCTGGGTGCAGTTTGCCAAGACCGGAAATCCGTCGCTCAGTGCCGACATTTCACCCGACGGCAAGGCGAAGGAGTGGCCGCTCTACGACTTAGAGAACAAGCAGGTAATGGTCCTCGACGAGTTCAACATCCATCCAGAAAAGGAGTCCGAGAGAAAGATCGTGGATTGGGAGAGGACCTACTTCCTGACCAAGTATTATGTGCGTTGACAACAATTAAATAATAAATAATTATGGTACAAGATTTATACATTTTGATGATTACAGCAGCTGTAGTCAGTATTCTGTTTAAGTTGTTAAAGCAGCCAGTGGTGCTGGGTTATATCGTTGCAGGTGTCTTGGTTGGTCCTAATCTGTTTGGCGAGACCCTTGTGAATGCAGACAACGTGAAGGCATGGGGCGATATCGGCGTGCTGTTTGTATTGTTCTGCATCGGTCTGGAGTTCCGCCTGAAGAACCTCATCAGCAGCGGTAAGGTGGCAGCAATAGGTGCGTTGACAATCATCGGTGGTATGATGCTCTTAGGCTACGGCGTGGGAGTGGATGCTGATTTTGATATGGTCAACTCCCTGTTTCTGGCGGGCATGCTTTGTATGTCGAGCACCACTATCGTGATGAAGGCCATTGACGAGGCAGGTTTGAGTAAGGAGCGTTTCGTCAAGGGAGCGACCAGCATCCTCATCGTGGAGGATGTGGTGGCTGTGGTCCTGATGGTATTGCTCTCCAGTATAGCCATCCGCCATCAGTTCGAGGGTGCCGAGCTGGCCAGTAAGGTCATCGATCTGGCCATTACGCTCGCGGCATGGTTCATCTGCGGAATACTGATTATCCCGACCCTGATACGCAAAGTAAAAAATCATTTGAATGACGAGACACTTATCATCCTCGCCTTGGGTCTGTGCTTGGGTATGGTGCTGACGGCTGAGGAAGCAGGGTTCAGCAGTGCACTCGGTGCTTTCGTGATGGGATCTATCCTTGCCGAGACAGTGGAGTCGCATCGTATCGAAAAACTGATGAC
>CACYQO010000079.1 GCA_902776545.1 uncultured Prevotellaceae bacterium
TTTGGGGCCTATTCCAGGTACATTTCAAGTCAAAATCGCCTTATTCAGCTGACTGATTTGACCGTCCGAATTGACTGAACATGCTCCGATTTAGCTAGATATGCGACATCTGTCATAAATAGAAATCTAAAAAAGGTGTGGAAGGAATATAATTTGTGGTTAAAGGATTTGGTAGATAAGTATGCAGATAAGCCTCTGCCCAAGAAACTGTGTAAAGGGTATTTTGACCATAAGTTAGTGATAAGTAAGAATCTTAATAAAGAAACGATAGCAAATTATTATATAGATGAAAGAACAACGTTTTATTCTGCAAGGCATACATTTGCTACCATATTTATAAATAGCGAAGGTGCAAAGACTGCAGAATTGGCTCAGCTGATGGGAAGAAGTGTAAGTGGTATTGATAGGTACATCAAGGAATTGATGAGTATAGAAGATGTGCTAAAGGCGAGAGATAAAATGAAGTGACCGGTGTTATATCCCCCCCCCCTCACTTGTACAATTAAATAAGTGAATAAGTCCAAGTTTCTTCGGAAATTTGGACTTTACTTGTTAAATTATGTTAGAAAATTTTGAATTTACGAAAATTATCTATATCTCTGCACATGTAAACATGCGGTTTACATTCGTTCTTTGAAATATCAATCAAATTATTAACTTTTAAATCTTTAAATTATGTCAAAGAAATTAACAAATGATGAAAAACTCCAATCCATGAAAATCATGTGCAAGAGTTTTAGTAAGGAACAAGTAGAACATCTCGAAGGTATTGAAAATGTTGATGCACGCTACAAGTGCGCTCAACGTTACATGAGAGACCTCAACGAGGGTAGGAAGGGTGAACGTCTCAAAGCCTTAGAATACTACAAGAAGTATGCCCAAATCCTCGAAGGGCTTGAGTGTGTTGACAACAAGCTGTGGACTGATGAGAAGAGAATTATGGATTTCAGTGACTTGTTGGACAGCTACTGTGACAAGTGCGTTAAACTTGTCGAGGATAACAACCGTAGGCACCTTGAACGTCTCAAACTTCAACGTCAGCAGAAGCAGAAGGAGTACGAAGCAGAGCAAGCGAAGTATGACCAAGAGATTGCAAAACTTGAAGAAAAACTGAGGTGAGCCGTTCCGGCTCGCCCCAGTTTTTTGTGTATAATAAGTCAACAAGGAACACCTGTGTTGATTTTATAATAGCCTTCTCTATATTTGGGTGAATCAATGTAATATAGGGGTGCATAATCACCATCCCATTCAAGTGAATCAACATGAATAGGTTTATCATTTGTCAGTCTCATTTTGGGAATATAATATGTCCCCTCATATTCTATAACCCCATATTCAGATACCTTATTGAAGAAGTTTTTTGCATCTTCTTCATTACTAAAGCAAATATTCATTTGGGTGGATGTGTCCAATTCGACTTGGAAGAAACAAGAATGGCTTGTTGTTCCTTTAAGACTGAAGCCCAAGTTTTTCTTATCCCCCTTTTCAATAAATTTGCCATAAACGATTTCTATATCATCACCATATTCACCTCCATTAACAGCATCTTTGTAAATAAAAGAAAGACCACTTTCTTCTGCTTTTTGGGGATTTTCGTAATTTTCTATTAAGCAAATTAAATCCTCAACAGAGAATTGCTTACAGAATTTTACGGACTCTTCTTCTTGTTTCTGTTTTTCTGCTTCTTCATCCATTTTCGCTTTCGCCTTTATTATGGAATCCTGACGAACCACTTCAATCGAATCTGCAATGGCTTTTTCCCTTGTAGCTCTTTTGCTTGATGAATCATAATACATCCAACAAAGTCCTATGAGCAAAACTATGAAAAATCCACCCAAAATAGGGAGTTTATAATTACTCCATGTCTTTGGTTCTTCCTCAAAATCATAGTTGTTCTCAATTTCTTCTTCGTCCTCTATTATCTGACTGTCTCTTGTATTTACGTCCTCATCAGTACCGTTCTTTTCAGTCGTATTCTCAATAAGAGACCCGTTTTCTGTCTTGTCACATTTGGTACAAGCATCTACATCATCTTTTATATTAGATGTTGTGGGTGTTGGTGTAGATTTAGAGGCTTCATCAATCTTCTTTCCACATTCCATGCAAAACGCATCACCTTCATTTATTGAAGCTCCACAATGGGGACATTTATGCTTTGTCGGTTCTACGGATGTGGTCTGGGACACTTCATTCGTTCTCTTTCCGCACTCAGTACAGAACACATCACCTTCATTTATTGGAGCTCCACAGTGAGGGCATACAACACCTATTGGAAGCTCTTTTCCGCATTCGGTACAGAAGAGACTATCATTGTTCAACTCTGCACCACAATAAGGACATTTCTTCATATTACTCCTATGTCGTTAATTCATTTTTTGTTGAGCATCAAGGGTCGCAAAATAACTTTTTCGAAATTCCTCTTTAAAAACATCATACATTTTATAATCTTCATCTGTACTTGGTGTTCCAAAAGCACTTATATAACTGTTTTGGCAGTGTTTAAGCCAACTTTCCGTATATCTAACAGATTGAGCCAATATTCTTCCTTCTCTTTCTGCTCTTCTTTTTATCTCATTTATCTTATCTTTTTGCCTCTCTGCTGCGGATTCTTGCTTCTGTTCTATTTTTTTTTGTTCGTCCCTTGCTTTTCTTTCGTTCCTAAATTCTTCGGAAGCTATAGGGACATTAAATGCCATTAATGCAAAATATACCACAATTCCTAACGTTGTTTTAATAGCTATACTTTTTGTTAATTGTTCCAAATATATTAATAATGCCAAAACTAATACTCCTAAGATAGATATTAGGCTTATGTATGTGTATAATCCACCACCATTATCACTGTCATGAGCAAGTGCCCATAAAAAGAGAAAAGCAAATGCAATAAGACATAATACGATGATGCAAATGTATTTGTAGTTGAACATACTTCCTTCTGCGTTATCAAACTGATTGTTTTGGTCGAACTGACCAGTATTTGAAGAGCCCTCATAAGAATTACTTCCCACTTGTGTATTCCCATTTGGATTTCCACATTTGGGGCAAAACTTTGCACCTTCTGTTAACTCAGTGCCACACTTACTACAAAATGCCATAATTTCAAAAATTTAATTGTTACTATTATCTTTCTTCTTCATTTGAATGATTCCATACTATATGATGAGCCTTGCTAATTTCATCAAACACTTCTAATAATCCTTTTTCTTTCAATTTAATCCAGTAATCATTCTCCATTCGATAAGAATTGGGGTCAATGTCTGATTCGGAAATGAGATTTAGTACATATTGGATATTGTCATTGCTGACATTTCTTGCAAAGAGTTCTCGCTCGTATAGCTCTTTCAGTGATACATAGTGACAATTAAGCCGGTGGTTTGATTCCATATAATACAATTTGGCACCTTTGGCTCGGTGGGTGCGGTTAATAGATTTGTCGAAGGCATAAAAAAGAAAGTGGAGCCTCCATCCTACCTTATCCTCCGTGTAGGGCTTGGACTCCCCGTTAAACAGATAAGGAGAATGAACAAACCCCACTCGGATGTATTTCGTGCAAGTGTACGAATACAAACCAAGAAGAGCGTTCTTCCCACATTTCTGATTTAACGATGGCTTGAAGCCATTTGGTGAAGTGTCCAAGTTCACACGGTCAGAAATTGCGAAATGCGCTTTCTCAATATGTCACAATCCCTTTTGGAACTGCACCACAAAGATACACATTTTTTGGAAGATACGCTCTGTATGGATGATAAATTTACAAATATTAAGAAAAATGTGCCAGCCTACTACAATTCAAACTCTGTTTTGAGCCTTTGAACTGTTGCAATGCTGACATTGGTGAGTTTTGCAGTTACACGGATGGAGTAGTCTTTGCGTAGATAGGCCAGCACTTCTTTGTACTGTTTTTCCTTCTGTTCTCTTGTCTTAATGCTGCCCTTCTTTCGTCCAAGTTGCCCGCCATTCTCTACGTACTGTTTTCTTCCTGAGTTGAGACGAAAACTGATGCTGTCACGTTCAAGCTGTGCACATGTGCTGAGTGTGGCAATCATAATTGGTGCAAATAGTGTGGGTTCTCCGTTATCATCGAGTAGGGTTAGTTGTTCCTTCTGCATGAATAAGTTGATTTTGTTGTCTGCCAACACCTTCACTGTTGCAAGTACCTCGAAAGCATTACGACCTACACGGCTCAACTCACTGACGAGCATTATATCCACATGTTCACGCATGCAGTAATCAATAGCCTCAACAAGTGTAGGCTTCTGTTTGCTTGCACCACTGACATGTTCCTCGTAAATCTTCACCACTTCCATTTGTGCATATTTGGCATACGCTTTGAGGTCTGCCACTTGTCTTGATGTGTCTTGGCGATTCTGCTGATAACCGCTTGAACTTGTGCGAGAGTAGATAACTGCTGTTTTCATATTAATCTTTGATAAATCTGTGAACACGTTTTATATTACTTTCTGAACTTGTTAAGAGATATATTTGCTTTTTTTGATAACACGTTGTTTTCTGAGTACATTTGAGGTGGAGGGTGTTACCCCTCCTTTTCCTCAAAACACCTTTACGATGCTCTCCCAGCGGAGTGAACGCCACCCACCTTTTTCGATGTCGAAGTAGGCGGTAGTCTTAAACACCTCTCTTGATATACCGTTGCCGTTGATGTGTTTGACAGACAGTGAAGGATTGGTTGTTCCCCATGCCTCACGAACCTCTCCGTTCTTTTTGATGAAAATGAAATGTGCTACACCGTTTGCAAGTTTCTCCTTTAACTGCTCAATCATCATGGCTTTGATGATGCCGATTTCCTCATTATGAGTACGCTGTGTGATAACTGATGCTCTAACTACTGTTGTGCTGCTGATTGCTAATGCTTGTATCATTGTCGTATGAATTTTGAAGTTATACATATTGTTTACTAATCACGATACAAAGGTACGACATTTATTTAATATATGCAACTTTTTGGAGTTAAATCCAGTTAAATAAGTGACTTTTATTTGGTATTTGTCATATTTTAATTATCTTTGCACCAAAATAGAAAGAATATGGAGAAAGAAAGGACGGTGATACATCTTGAAATAAACGGTGAACACCACTACTATGGCTCGGTAGCCAACATGTACGAGTTCTATTCGAGTGAGGAACTTGGTATTACTTATGCAAGCCTGCGTAATTATGGTTTGTCGAATGAACACCCGTATCAAAACAAAAAGTGTATTATTCGTAAGGGTGTACTTCTGTCAAAGAGTGGTGGCAGAGGCATTCGCAAATCTGAACATGTTGAGTGAAGATAGAGACGGAAATCTGTTGTTTTCTGCACTTGTTCAGTGCTGAAAAGCCCATAAACAATGAACTTGTACAACTTTGAGGCTGCACAAGTCATTTTACTCTACGTTTTAGTAATTGATGTCTTCTACATAACAGATGGACTTCTGTAGATATTCGAGTTCTGCATCAGTCAACATGTTATGGTTTCCTTTTATCCATTCGATGAACATGTATTTCATCTGTATCTTCTTTGCCAAGTCTTTGGTGTTCTCGAAACGTTTAACCATTTCAATATACTTTGGTCGTATCATCCATTTTTGCGGTGTCATAATAGTTTGTAGATTTCTTCTCTTATTAATGAACTGATGTACTCTCTCATTGGTTGACTACCCAAGAACTCATCCATAGTTATGTGTGCTTGGCTGTCCTTCAATTTTTGATATTCTTGATGCCTTTTCTTTGCTGCCTCGCTTTGCTTTCTTCGAGCCTCATCACTTTGTTTACGTCCCCACATGGGGTTGTTTTGACCAGCTCTTGATGGTCTTTGGCTGATGTTTTTTGTTTGTTCCATTGTTTTCTATTTTTACTTTATATTTATTTATGAACTATAATATGAACTTACTTCTATTTAATAAATATCATAAAACATGCTAAAATATTTGGAAATCTCAAAATAAAAGTATATATTTGCTCAAAACTTAATAATATTATGAAGAAGAATACCAAAATCATTATCGCTTATTTGAAGGATTACTCGATTGATGACATATACGAGCATCATATTTCGTCCTTCTGCTCTGATTCAAAACCATCTAAAACAATTCTGATGCACAAATATCAATATCTGTTGCATACTATCATCACACGTTGTAAAATGAATGATGATGGGGTTTGCCATCTTAATGCTCAGTTCTATCGTGACCGCATATTTCACGACCATTGGAATGATATGTTATTAAACTTGTCATATATGGGCATCATCTGCATTGGCTGTTATGAGGTTGGTAAATATAGTACCTCCATCACACTTATGAAGTGGAACATAGGCTATTTGACAAGTTATAACGTTAAGTTCATCAAGTGGGCAAAGGTTGAGGCTGAACGTAGGAGAGTGCTTGAACATGTTGAAGCTTCACCCTTCACTAAGAGATATATGGAATCATTAACTTGTCTAAGACTGAATAGAAAAGATGATGCACTTGTTTACATTGATGATACCATTACTGATAAACTTACGCATAGTTACCAATACCATCGAGCATGCATTGATGATTTTAATGAAGACGATATAAGGATATATAATATTGATGAACAAGGAAGAGTATATCATTATTTAACCTCGTTGCCTCGTTCATTGCGTGAGTTCTTTAATATCAAATTTGAACTTGATATATCAAATTCTCATCCTTTATTATTAAATCATTACCTTATTAAATATTATAATATTCCATTAGATATTATTAGAGAGGCTACAGCCCTATACCATTATGATGTGGAAAAACTGATGGAACACTTGAAAACCAATAAGTTAGATGTTCCTTGTGATGTGTTGGAGTACATCATCAAGACACAAGGGGGAACTTTCTATGATGATTTCGATGGCGAGTTTGGGGATATGGAGCGTAGCGAAGTGAAGAAACGAGTGTTTGCCCAAGTGTTTTACTCCCACATTACTGATAGGTACGTTAGTAAGTTCTGTAAGGCGTTTGTGGATAAGTACCCTAATGTGTGGAAGGTTATACGGGGATTGAAAAAGGTTACTGATGATAAGTTACCCCATACGATGATGAGGGCTGAAAGTATGTTGTTTCGCCTCATTCTTAACAAGTGTTGGGATAGGGGATATAAGGTGGTTAATCTCCATGATGCACTTGTGGTATTTGATGTTGAGGCTAACGAGTGTGTGACAGCTGGCGAATTGACTGCTATCATTGAACAAGTGTACCATCGTTATGGGCTGTTTCCATCTGTGAAGGTTGAAATAGGAGGCTGAACAATTGAAGGGGCTCTCTCAACAGCTCCCAAATTTTTCCAGCAATTTTTACAGAACAGACCTTGTGATGTGGTGAATTGTAGTTCATGCAAAGAGAACGTATAAGACATAGCTTAACTTTTTTCATAAGTATTTGTCACTTATTCGAGAAATGATTGCTGTTTCTCAGAAAAAGTAATTAACTTTGCATCAGAAATAAGGGAATATAAGAAAACCCTGTTTATAAAGGCACTATAGAGTGCACCAAACAATAACTTGAATGGTTAAAATGCTGATAATTAATAATTTATAATGTAGAAATTATGTTCGAAGGACAACCTAAAGGATTATTCGCGTTGGCACTGGCCAACACTGGTGAGCGTTTCGGTTATTACACGATGCTTGCCGTCTTCGCTCTGTTTTTGAGAGCAAATTACGGATTGTCACCCGCTGTTGCTGGCACAATCTATAGTTCATTCCTCATGCTGGTGTATTTCCTCCCGCTGATAGGTGGTATTATGGCCGATAAATTTGGTTTCGGAAAGATGGTTACCACAGGTATCATCATCATGTTTGCCGGTTATGTGTTGTTGTCGGTGCCTCTGGGTGGCGATACTTTAGCACTGGTAGTGATGTTGGCTGCCCTGTTGCTGATCGGTTTCGGTACGGGTCTTTTCAAGGGAAACCTGCAGGTGATGGTGGGTGATCTGTATAACGATCCACAGTATAAGGATAAGCGCGATGCCGGTTTCTCGATTTTCTACATGGCTATCAATATCGGTGCCCTGTTTGCACCTACTGCTGCCATCCGTATCAAGGAGTATGCTGAGACGGCCTTAGGCTATTCAAGCAATGATGCTTATCACTTCTCATTTGCCGTGGCCTGTGCCTCGCTGATTCTCTCTATCGGCATCTATTATGCTTTCCGTTATACCTTCCGTCATGCCGAGGGTGGCACAAAGAAGGATGCAGCCAAGACAGAAGCAACCAGTACAGAGCCTGAGCTCTCGAAGGAAGAGACCAAGCAGCGTATCGTGGCCCTGTGCCTTGTCTTTGCTGTGGTAATCTTCTTCTGGATGGCTTTCCACCAGAATGGTCTGTCGCTGACTTACTTTGCAGATGAGTTTACGGCTCAGTCGGCTGAAGGTTTACAGGCGATGTGCTTCAATGTATGGAACCTTGTGGCTGTCATCTTCATTGTCTATGCCCTGTTCTCACTGTTCCAGTCGAAGACTCCTAAGGCAAAAGGTATCTCTGCTGTTGTCATCATTGCAGCTCTGGCTTTCCTCTGCCTGTCATACGATGCTGATGGCAGTGTGACTGTCTCAGCTCCTATCTTCCAGCAGTTCAATCCTTTCTATGTGGTAGCACTGACACCTGTGTCGATGGCGCTCTTCGGTTCGCTGGCAGCTAAGGGGAAGGAACCCTCTGCACCGCGAAAGATAGCCTATGGTATGATTGTGGCTGCCATTGCTTATGCGCTGATGGCATTTGCTTCTTTCGGTCTGCCGATGCCGATGACGGAGACGGGGGCTGACGGCAACCCTGTGGCTGTGCACGTGGCGGATGTCACACCTAACCTGCTGATTATGGTTTATCTGGTGCTGACCTTCGGTGAACTGTTACTCTCGCCAATGGGTATCTCGTTTGTATCGAAAGTGGCTCCTCCCAAGTATAAAGGTATGATGATGGGTGGCTGGTTTGTGGCTACGGCTATCGGTAACCAGCTCGTTGTCGTCGGTGGTCTGCTCTGGGGCGCTGTTCCCCTCTGGATCTGCTGGAGCGTTTTCCTCGGTGTCTGCCTGGTGGCTGCCATCTTTATGTTCGCTATGATGAAGCGTTTGGAAAAAGTTTGCTGATATGTGGATTATCCCCTTTTTGGTATTGATTATACTCATCTCGTGTTGTGTTGCCGTATTCGGTAACGCAACATTGGATGGTGCTTCTCAGGTTTCTTTGCTGGTGGCTTCGGCAGCGAGTGTGGTTGTCGGTCATTTCTCAAAGCATCTGAAATGGCAGGATCTTGAAAAGGAGATTACTGATAAAATTTCCAGTTGTACGCCTGCCATTATCATTCTGTTATTGATCGGTGCTATTGGAGGTACGTGGATGGTGTCGGGCATTGTGCCGACGATGATCTATTATGGTATGCAGATTATCCGCCCCGAAGTGTTTCTCGTCAGTAGCAGTCTGCTTTGCGCCCTTGTCAGTTTGATGATCGGCTCTTCGTGGACCACTGTTGCCACAATCGGATTAGCTCTGATGGGTATAGGTAAAGCGCATGGGTTTGACGATGGATGGATAGCCGGTTCTATTATCACAGGAGCCTATTTTGGTGATAAGCTCTCTCCGCTCTCTGATACCACTGTGCTGGCATCGAGTGTGTCAGGCACGCCGCTCTTCACCCACATTCGTTATATGCTTTATACCACACTGCCCACATTTTGCATCTCTATCACGATCTTCCTGATTGCAGGTTTCTCAATGAATGTATCTGGTCAAGGCAATGTGGCAGAGTTCATGGAGGGGCTTCAACACACGTTTGTCATCTCTCCTTGGCTCTTGCTCGTGCCTGTGTTGACGGGTGTGATGATAGCCCGCCGCTGGCCCTCAATGGTGGTGCTGTTTCTGGCTATCTTCCTGGCAGTCATCGTCGCCCTGCTCGTTCAGCCGCAACTTATTCATATGATTTCCGGTGAGCAGGAACAGGGTCTGCTGACTCATTATAAAGGTATGATGCAGGTGTGTTATGGCAGCACCGATATTCCTACAGGTAATCCTGTTTTGAACGAATTGGTTCATACCAGGGGTATGTCGGGTATGATGCCGACAATCTGGTTGATCATCTGTGCCCAGACTTTTGGCGGTGCCCTTACGGCAACTGGTCAGTTAAAGGATCTGATGCGTGTCGTCTTGCGTTTTGCCCGTGGTACGGCCTCATTGGTGGCCTCTACAGTTGGCACGTCACTTTTCTGTAACATTGCAATGGCTGATCAGTACCTGTCGATTATGCTGGCCAGTTCGATGTTCAAGGATACGTATCGTGAGCGTGGCTACGAATCACGTCTGCTCAGTAGAAGTTGCGAAGATAGTGCAACGGTGACTTCAGTGCTTGTACCTTGGAATACTTGTGGTTTGACGCAAAGTACGGTACTTGGTGTGGCCACACTGACTTATCTACCATATTGCTTCTTTAATCTCCTTTCGCCAGTCACGAGTATCGTTGTAGCGGCAATTGGATGGAAGATTACACGGAATGAGGGTAAATAAGATTTTCTTTTTTCTCCTTCTTTTTTCTTCTTCTGTCTCCGTCACAGCGCAGCAGTTGACTGTTGTCGAACTGAATTGTGAGAATCTCTTCGATTATCATCACGACGATGGTAAAGATGATATGGAGTATCAGCCAGAGGCGACACGCCATTGGACGAAACAGCGGTATTGGCGCAAACAGAACCATATCGCCCAGGAACTGCTTTCATGTTCAGATGACGGTATCCCAGATCTGATTGCTCTCTGTGAGGTTGAGAATGACTCAGCGCTCAATGATCTTTGTCATCGTTCTTTGTTACGGAATGCGGGCTATGAGTATCTGATGACCTCCTCGCCAGATTTGCGAGGCATCGATGTGGCCTTGCTCTATTCCCCCTTTACGTTTGCGCCTATCCGTAGCTACTCCATTCGTGTGACACCAGTGGAAAAGATGCGACCTACCCGTGATATCCTCTATGTTTGTGGACAGACGGTTTCGGACGATACACTTCATGTCTTTGTGATTCACTTTCCCAGTCGTTTTGGGGGCGAGAAATACAGTCGGCCTTTCCGTCAGGCAGCTGCAGACCGCCTTTGTCAACAGCTTGACTCTCTCCAAACCGTCTCATCAGAGCCAAAGATTCTCATTGCTGGTGATTTTAATGATAATGCTGATAGTCAGATCTTGCAGCAGATCTATGAGCATGGTGTCCGTAATCTGACGAAAGAGGCTTCTGCTCCAGAAGATATTCATGGCACGTACCGCTATCAAGGAGAGTGGGAGAGTATCGATCATATCCTCGGCTCCCCTTATATAGTTGAAAAGGTGAAGTCGGTAAAAATACATGCTCCCCAGTTTCTTCTCGAAGAGGAAAAACGCTATGGTGGGAGAAAGCCGTTTCGTACTTATAACGGCGTTCGCTATCAGCCAGGCTACAGCGATCACCTGCCATTAGTGGTAAGGATAGCCCTATAATCGTACTTATTGAGCCTTGATGTTCGGAAGTTGGAGACCGTAGCCCTTCTTGCGATCAGTATAGAGCATCACAATGGCAGTGAGGGCGGCACCTAATGCTGTGAAACCGAAGATAAGCATCGATGTAGTGTAGCTGGGATCCGTCTCATTGGCGCGACCTACGAACATTGGGATGATGGCTCGTCCGAAATTCTGGATGAAGAAGATCATCGAATAGGCTGTGCCGAGACATTTCAAAGGGATAATCTTGGGAACGCAAGGCCATAAGGCTGCAGGTGCTAAGGAGTAGCCGACAGAGAGAACCACCATCAGAGCGATGGCAACAGCACTGCTGTGCATGGGCAGTGAGAAACCGAAATGGACGGCAGTGAGCATCAAGGCTCCTGTGATGACAAGGGTGACACCACGACCAAAACGATCGAAAACCAATCCGAAGAGCGGTGTCATCAGAATGGTGCCGAAGGGGGCTATCGACGAGAAGAAACCTGCGATATCCGGATCCACACCATATTTGATCACCATCAGTTTGGTGGAGAATTTCAGGAAAGGAGAAACTGCGGAATAGAAGAGCACACAGAAAATGGTGATTAGCCAGAAACCAGGATTACGGAGTGTGATACCAATATCGGATAAACGGAATTCTTCGTTGTTTTCATTAGAAGAACTAGAACTACTAGTGCTGCAAGATCTTCTGGAATCATCCAAGCGCCGATCCATCACACAGAATACCAAAAAGGCTAGCAAGCCGATTATGAGGAAGGCCAATGCTACCAATAATGGTGTGGAGAGGGAGAAGTGACGCGCCACTGGGGCAGAGATACTCAGGGCAGCTGCTGTTCCCAGACGAGCCATTGCCAACTGGATACCCATTGCCAAAGCGAGCTCGTGACCCGTAAACCAACGTACCATCGCCTTTGATACCGTGATACCAGTCATCTCATAGCCTACACCGAAAACAGCGAAACCAAAAGATGCCCAAGCCGCTGAGGTGGGAAGATCTGTTCCGAAGAAGGTCACACTTGATGTGCCGAAATCAGTAGTGACAGCGTAATACTTTACCAGTGTGCCAAGTGTCATCAACGAACAAGCCAAGATACCTGTAAAGCGAATGCCCATCTTATCGAGAATCAGTCCCGAGAAGAAGAGCATTAGCAGAAACACGTTGATGAAACTGCCAGAGCCGGAGAAGAATCCGTAGTCGCTGGAGGTCCATCCCAGACCGCCTTCAGCCTTCGGCATCTCCAACAGTGCTTCGAGTGGCGACATGACATCGTTGACGAAATAACCCATCATCATGGCTGTAGCCACGATGAAGAGCACAGTCCATCTTGCGATGGGTGAATCGTTCAGGCGATGACGGATTGTTTCTGCCACTTGTTTTTTACTTCTTCTTAACAGGATCGCAGGTCAGTCCACAACCAAGCTTCTTGAAAATCTTACGATCCACCTCGCTCAGCATCACTGTAGTATGTACCTGACAGTTACGCAGTTTGGGTAACTGAGCCAAGGCTTTGCGACAATTCTCATCGTGAGTAGAGAGAACACTCAAGGCAACAAGCACCTCATCGGTATGTAGCCTGGGATTTTTGCCCCCCAGATATTCTATCTTCGTCTTCTGAACGGGCTCGATCAGACTCTGTGGAATCAGTTTAGACTCATGATCGATCTCAGCCAGATACTTAGTGGCATTAAGCAGAAGAGCTGCACTGCAACCCAGGAGCGGCGTAGATTTTGCAGTGATGATGGTGCCATCCTCCAATTCGATAGCAGAAGCCTGTTGGCCTGTCTCCAACTTCTTTTCATAAGCAGCTGTCGTTACAGGACGGAAAGCTGTGGTAATCTTAGCCTGATTAAAGAGCATACGGATTTTGTTGACCTCGCTCTCATTGTCGGCACCATTAGCCATCTTATTGGTAGCATCGTAGAAACGACGGATAATCTCATCCTTAGAAGCCTTGCAGCATACTTCATCGTCACTGATACAGAAACCGATCATGTTGACCCCCATATCCGTAGGTGATTTATATGGATTCTCTCCGTAGATACCCTCAAAGAGGGCATTCAATACAGGGAAGATCTCTATGTCGCGATTATAGTTCACGGCAGTCTTGTTGTATGCCTCCAAGTGGAAGGGATCGATCATGTTCACATCATTCAGGTCGGCAGTAGCTGCCTCGTAGGCAATGTTGACAGGATGTTTCAGAGGCAGGTTCCAAACAGGGAATGTCTCGAACTTGGCGTATCCAGCACGGATGCCACGCTTGTT
>CACYQO010000080.1 GCA_902776545.1 uncultured Prevotellaceae bacterium
CTTTAAATAAACGTAGAATAGATAGAGAATAGTATAAATGGTGATAGGTTGGAGCCGCATGGCTTTAGCTTTTTCACCGCAGTGAAAGTTAGTACAACATTTGTGGAGAGTTTGTTGAATTAATTACCAGGAATTGACCGTTAATTGTAAGCAGTCAATTTTTACCGTATTGCGCGTGAGCTAATATATTTGGTTTTAAAATGTTGGTCACATCGGTTGATGTGACCCTAAATAGTGTTGTAATATGTCAATAATAAGGCGGGAGAAGTCGAGGATTGGGGTGTACCATGTGCTGGTGCAGGGGGCTGGTAACCATGAGTTGTTCCACGATGATGAGGATTATCAGGTGTTCGTGGAGTATCTGGGTAGGTTGATGAAAGAGGCCTGGGCGGAGGATGACGAACCGGACAGGCCGTATTTTCATACGTATGCGTATTGCCTGACACCGAAGCAGTTCAGACTCATCGTGAAGGAGGAGAAGTATCAGGTGAGTGCGATCATGCAGAGTATTTCGCAGTTGTATTCACGGTATTATTCGGGGAAGTACAACAGTTATGGACCGCTGTATCGCAGGCGGTACTATAGTGAGCCGATCAATGATGAGGAGCGGATGGAGGTGGTGATGCGGTACGTGCATCAGGAGCCACTGAGACTGGGGGTTATTGAGCCACAGATTACACAGATTGCACGGAAAGAGATGAGCATACTGGAGCCACAGAGACTGGGGATAATAAAAGAGCCACAGATTACACAGATTGCACAGAAAGATGATTTGGATGAGTGGGAATGGAGCAGTTGGCATGAGTATGTGGGGTTAGGAAGTGATTTGCCGATGGTATGCGAGAAGCCTGACGCTTGTCAGAATTTGACGGAGGAACAGTGGCGGGAGGTGTTGAGCAGGCCGCTGCCTGAGGGGACGAAGTGTCTGGAACCGAAGGAATACCGGGCTCCGAAGCCGACGGAGACTCAGGTGCTGAGCATGGTCAGGCTGATGACTACTGCGACGACGTGGGATGAGTTTAAGGCGATTCCAAAGGACGAGAAACTGAGGACGATCAAGCAGCTGCTACAGAACGGGGCTTCGATCAGGCAGATGGAGAAGCTGACAGGAATAGGACGGGGGATTATTCAGAACCTCTGAGTTTTCAGCCACAGATTTCACAGATTCTCACAGATAAAGAAATTTCCACAGATAAGTGCGGCAAAGCCGAGCGACACAGATTGCACGGATATAGAGAGCCGAGGATGCGGGTTTGCATCCTCGGCTCTCGGTGTATATGGGGGTGAAGGTCAGTTGTCGGACTTGATGAAGTGGGCGAATGCTTACTACGCTGAAGGCCTTGATGGGTCAATCAAATATGGATCTTAGAGATTCTTAATAATTTGGTCAATGTATTTATCCGATACATTGGGTTACCATAGACAGTTATGCTTCGGCTCTAAGTTCCTCAACCAAAGCATCAAGAGATTTCAGATCCTTCCCTGCAAAACGCCCCTCCTGAGCTTCATTAAAGCCTTTTGTGATAGTCTCAGTAATGTAGGCTTTCTCGGCCTCAATATCTTTAGAGGATGTAATCATTTTATCAATGGTCACACCTTTTATAGCCCCAAGAATTTTTTTCAAGCTTGGGATAAGGCTTGCATCCTCAATATTCAATACTATCTGTGTCATAACTCTAAACGTTTTGCAATTCCGCTGCAAAGATACGAATAAGCGAGCAAAATACCAAATTAATTTGGATTTTTTCGAGCGTGAGTATCGTTTTTGAGCGAAAATGCACTTTTCTTGCGTTTTTCTACCAAAAGTAGATATTTTCTTGTATCTTTGCACCGCTAAAACGTATAGTAATATGAGAAAAGGATTGATTTTTAGTCTGATAGTCTTGCTGGCGTGGCCCTTCGTGGCGGTGTCGGCACAGAGTCAGGTGAACATGAAGTTCGGCAAGCCGACGAAGGAGGAGTTGCAGATGACGGTCTATGAGCCGGAGCCTGATGCCGAGGCCGTGGTGCTGTGCCGGCTGACCGATGTGGAATACACCGTGCAGATGACCAGCTATCTGGTGGACTATCGCGAGAAGTGCCGCATCAAGGTGCTGAAACCAGGTGGCGCGCGGTTTGCGAAGGTGATCGTGCCGTATCAGGTGAATATGTCGGTAGGCAATAACATCACCGGTCTGAGAACCTCATTTACGACGATCCCGATGAACAGGGCCAGCGGCGATTCGTATTTTGGCGAGGAGGCAGGTTCGATGTCGGAGGGTGTCTTCGGCACCGATGGCGACGAGAGTGTGGAGAGCATCAAAGCGACGGCCTTCAACATGGAAGGCGGCAAGACGGTGAAGACGTCCTTGAAAAAAAGTGACATCAAGACCACGAAAATCGACGAGCATAACTATCAGGTGGAGTTTACCGTGCCGAATGTGAAGGAGGGTACGGTGATTGAATATGAGTACACAATCCACAGTCAGATCTTCTGGGAACTGCACGACTGGTACGGCCAGTGCGAGATTCCCGTGGCCTTTGCCAAACTGGACATGAACATCCCCACTTTCCTTATCTTCAACATCGAGGATCACGGCATCCAGCGCCTGACGTACACCTGTACAGCGGGTTCGATGAATTATAAGGTGGAGAGCGACCCGCTGGCCAAGCCCATGACGGTCACCACCAACCACTATGTCTATGTGGGGCGCAACCTGAAAGGCATGCCGAACGACGGCTATACATGGAACGTGCAGGACCTGTGGGCTGGTATCACGGCCGAGCTGAGGACGTACCGCCTGCGTGGGATGGGGCAGATGGACTATGCCAAGACGTGGGATCAGATAGAGACGATGATCCTCGACTCTGACGATCTGGGAGCGCATCTGAACGACCATAGCCCGTTGGCCGACGAACTGAAGGAAGCCAAGATTGAAGAGGTTGCCGACTTGCGTGTACGTGCAGCAGCGGTGTGTCAGTTGGTGATGAGTAAGGTGAAGTGGAACGGCAGGTACACGCTCAGCCCTGCATCGACGGCAGAGACGCTGAAGAACGGCAGCGGTTCGAATGCCGACATCAACTTGCTGCTCATCCAGTCGCTCCACGATGTGGGACTCACGGCTGCTCCGGTGGTGCTCAGGACACGTGATCTGGGACTGTTGCCTTATAACTTCCCCTCGATCAGCAAGTTCTCGACATTCCTTGTGGCAGTCGTCCTGCCAGGTGGCAGCAAGGCCTTCCTCGATGCCTCGTCGAAGCATGGCAAACTGAATGAGGTGCCTGAAGTGATGCGGGTGGAGAGAGCCCTGCTGGTGCAGAAAGGCAAGAAGGGCGAATGGGTGAACCTGCAGAAAGAGATTAAAGACTAAAAATATTGACAGTAATGAAGAAAGTGTTTCTCGGTTTAGTGCTGGCGGTGGTGTCCGCAACGGGATATGCCCAGAAGGATGCGCGTATACAGGAGATCCGTAGCGCGTATGCGGATGCGAAAGCAAAGATGTCGAAGAACGGCAAGGACGGCCAGTCGCCAAGGGATCTCTGGATCGAGTGCAACGATGTGATCGACAAGGAGGCAGACGTCACGGAGTGGGAGGGGGCGACCATCTACTTCGACTCGGACACCGTGGACGGCAGAGAGGTGAACCGCCCTTACCTCATCGTGGAGAACTGGACAGCCCACCAGCACACACGGTATCGCGAGATGCTGATCAACCCGAAGGACAGCACGCTGATGTTCTGCTACAGGCGCGGCGAGACGGATGCGGGTTTCGTGGTGGAGTCGCGCTACTATTACGACACGGAGGGGCAGCTCATCGAGGAGAAACACAATACGTCAAATACGTGGAGCTCTGCCGAGGGAGAACGGGAGGAAGCCAAACGGTATATCGACCTGTTTAAGACGGTGACGCAAGGCGTGCTGATCACTCGTGAAGGGACGATGGCCGATGTGCCCAGCGGTCCGGAGAGTGTCGCCCGACAGGTGGCGCAGCGCACGAACGAACAGCAAAAGGCCTATATCCGCAGTCTGTACGCCCAGTCGAAGAAGAAGGTGGCACAGGAGGCGCATGAGTATCAGAAACGGGATGTCCGTATCGTGCTGCACGACCTTGGCTTGCTGTGGCCACCGATGACCACGGAATACAAGTTCTATTTTGATACGAGGGTGGTGGAACTGCCGGATCAGAGGCGGCATGACAACTACTGCTATTTCATCTCGGAGCATCGCCAGCGGATGGGCTTCGACAGTTATGTCGAGTATCTGTTTGACACGTACAGCCAGGATCTGCTGTTCTACTACTGCAAGTGCGCAGAGGAGGACGGACAATGGGAGTGGCGACGCTATTACGACCAGCAGGGCAACTGCTTCGAGCAGACGGGCAACAGTGCCGATGACGTGCCGCTGGACAAGAACGACGCAAAGAACATGCTCGGACTTTTCTACAAGGTGATGAGTGAATAAAACTAATCTATCTTATTGTTTTCGCAGAGGAGGCGGAATTCGTGGGGCGTCATGCCGATGGCGTCCTGGAACTTGCGGTTGAAGGAGCGGATGACGGTAAAGCCAGCCTCCTGGGCACAGGCGGCGATGCTCCACGAGGGTTGTGTCTGCAAGTGGTACATCGAACGGAGTATGCGCAGATAGTCGAGATAGTCGTCGAGTGACTTGTGGAGAGTGGAGCGTCTGAAGAGTTCCACAATGCGTGTCTGAGTGGTGCCGACGAGATCTGCCAGTTCCTTGAGTCCGAAGTTGGGGTCGGTGTAGTTCAGCTCTGACTCGAGTTTGGTCTCAATGACGGCCATGAGTTCGTCGTCGTCGCGCAAGTCGGCATGTTTGATCAGTTCCTTGTGACGTATGACCAGTTCCTTCATGATCTGTATACGGCGGCGGACGTCGTAATAGGCGTCGACCATCTGGCCGAGTTGCATGTTGCGGTTGATGAGCTTCACGTTGGCCTCCTGTAGTACTTCCACTTGCGTCTCCAGTTCCCTGATCCGGGCTTCGTAGTCTTTATCGTTCATATCGGTCTTGCTTTTATGGTGCAAAGATAGCAAAAAGAAGTGAAAAGTGAAAAGTGAAAAGTGAAAAATTTGCTGCCGCCGTATAAAATTATCCATTATCCATTGTCCATTATCCATTTTTTTATTAACTTTGCAGCCGATATGGAAGATATTCAGCCACAGGCACAGCCACAAGAGCAGCCACAGGAGAAGTTGGTCTTGCGCACGGAAGGACTCATCAAGCGGTACGGCAAGCGTACCGTGGTGAACGACGTGAGCTTCGACGTGAAGCAGGGTGAGATCGTAGGTCTGCTGGGTCCCAACGGTGCCGGCAAGACTACCTCGTTCTATATGACTACCGGCCTGATTGTGCCCAACGGCGGACATATCTACTTAGGCGACGAGGAGGTGACGAAGTATCCTGTTTACAAGCGTGCCCGTGCCGGCATCGGCTATTTAGCGCAGGAAGCGAGTGTGTTCCGTAAGATGAGCGTCGAGGATAATATTCTGTCGGTGCTGGAGATGACGGGCAGACCGCGCGACTACCAGTTGAATAAGCTTGAGGAACTGATCAAGGAGTTCCGTCTGGGCAAGGTGCGCAAGAACAAGGGCGACCAGTTGTCGGGTGGTGAGCGTCGAAGAACGGAGATTGCCCGTTGTCTGGCCATCGAACCGAAGTTCATCATGCTTGACGAGCCGTTTGCAGGTGTTGACCCTATTGCCGTGGAGGATATCCAGTTCATTGTGTGGAAGTTGAAGGACCGTAATATCGGCATCCTCATCACCGACCACAACGTGGAGGATACGCTCTGTATCACGAACCGTGCCTATCTGCTGTTTGAGGGCCGCATCCTTTTTCAGGGATCGCCCGAGGAACTGGCGCAGAACAAGATCGTGCGTGAGAAATACCTCACAGACTCGTTCGTGCTCCGCCAAAAGGACTTCCAACTGCTCGAAGAGGAGCGCAAAGCAAAAGAAGAAGCGGAGATATAGTTTACAGTTTATAGTTTACAGTTTATAGTTTACAGTTTACAGATGAAATGTTCTAAAGGCTCCTATTTAGTTAATTATCTATAAAAGTAATCATCTGTAAACCGTAAACCATAAACTGTAAACCAAAAAATAACTACCTTTGCACCCTAAAATTTGCACGTATAATATAATAAGGTATAAAGAAAGATGAAAATTACATTTGATTGCCCTGATAAAATCAATGGCGTCATGACTATGGTCATCGAGCCCGCCGACTATCAGGAGAAGGTTGAGAAGACACTGAAAGACTATCGTAAGAAGGCCCAGGTGCCCGGTTTCCGTCCGGGTCAGGTGCCCATGGGAATGATCAAGCGTCAGTATGGCACTGCCGCGAAGGTGGACGAGGTGAACCGCCTGATCAGCGAGAAACTTTATGGCTATATCCAGGAGAACAAGATCCAGATGCTGGGTGAGCCCCTGCCGAACCAGGAGAAGCAGAAGCCTCAGGATTTCGAGAAGGAAGGTGACTTGGAGTTCGTATTCGACATTGCCGTGGCTCCTGAGATGAAGGCCGAGCTGTCGGACAAGGACAAGATCACGTATTATGATATCAAGGTTGACGACAAGCTCGTCGACGACCAGGTTCAGATGTATGCCTCTCAGGCCGGTGAGTTCCAGGAGGTAGAGACTTTCAGCGGCAACGACACGCTGACGGGTGAGCTGCGTGAGCTCGACAAGGAGGGGAACACCAAGGAAGGCGGTCTCACCAACGAGGCAGCCATGATTATGCCTGCCTATATCAAGGAAGAGAAGCAGCGCAAGCTCTTCGACGGTGCCAAGAAGGGTGATGTCATCACCTTCAACCCGAAGAAGGCTTATCCCGACAATGATGCCGAGGTGGCTGCCCTGCTGAAGGTGCAGAAGGATGACGTGAAGGACCTGGACAGCGACTTCAGCTACCAGATCAACGTGATCCGTCACTTCCAGCCCGCAGAGATCAATCAGCAGCTGTTCGACCGTGTGTTCGGTGTGGACGTGGTGAAGGACGAGAAGGCCTTCCGTGAGAAGATCGCTGAGACGATCAAGCCTGAGTTGCAGGCCAACAGCGACTACAAGTTCCTGCTCGATCTGCGTACCTATATGGAGAATAAGGTGGGTGAAGTGACCTTCCCTGAGGCTCTGCTGAAGCGCGTGATGATCCAGAACAATCAGGATAAGGGTGCTGACTATGTGGAGAAGAACTTCGAGGGCAGCATTAAGGAGCTGAAGTGGCACCTGATCAAGGAACAGCTTGTGGCTGCCAACGAGATCAAGGTGGAAGAGGCCGACCTGAAGGCTGTCGCCAAGGATGCCGTCCGTCAGCAGTTCGCACAGTATGGTATGTCGAACGTTCCCGATGACGTTTTGGAGAACTATGCTGCCGAGCAGTTGAAGAAGCGTGAAAACGTTGATGGATATGTGGATCGTGCTGTCGACCAGAAACTCGTCGAAAAGCTCAAAACTGTCGTCAAACTGACCAAGAAATCCGTCAGTTTGGAGGAGTTTAACAAGACGATGCAAGAAAAATAAGTATTTTTAGGAAAAAATAACCACTTTATTAGGGCGGTTATCGACTTTTTTATGTAACTTTGTGTCCCAAACACAAGTGAAAGAAGTCGGTAACCGCTCTTTTATATTGAAAAAGGTATTAGAATTATGAACGATAGAAACGATTTTAGAAAGTATGCAGTCCGCCATTTAGGCATGGACGGACTGACCGTTGACGAAGTGATGAAGGCTCAGGCACAGTATCTGAATCCCTATATCCTCGAGGAGCGTCAGTTGAACGTGACGCAGATGGATGTGTTCTCCCGACTGATGATGGACCGCATCATCTTCCTCGGCACGCAAATTGACGACTATACTGCCAACACACTGCAGGCACAGTTGCTCTACCTCGACTCCGTGGACTCGGGTAAGGACATCTCGATCTACATCAACTCGCCTGGCGGCAGTGTGACGGCAGGACTTGGCATCTACGACACGATGCAGTTCATCTCCTCGGATGTGGCAACGATCTGCACGGGCATGGCCGCCTCGATGGGTGCCGTACTGCTCGTGGCAGGCAAGGAGGGCAAGCGCTCGGCACTGCCCCACAGCCGTGTGATGATTCATCAGCCCCTCGGGGGTGTGCAGGGACAGGCCTCGGATATCGAGATTGAGGCGAAGGAGATCTTGAAGTTCAAGAAGGAACTCTACACCATCATTTCAGAACACTCGCATACGCCCTACGACAAGGTGTATGCCGACTCAGACCGTAACTACTGGATGACTGCCGAAGAGGCAAAGGCCTACGGCATGATCGACACGGTGCTGAATAGGAAGCAGTGAAGAAGTGAAAAGTGAAGAAGTGAAAAGTGAAGAGTGAAGAGTGAAGAATCGGCTGACGCCGAGAAAAGTGAAGAATGGCAAAGTTAAGAAAAGAATGTAGTTTCTGCGGACGGACCGAACGCGAGGTCAAACTGCTGATCACAGGACTCAACGCTTATATCTGCGAGGACTGTGCCCAGCAGGCCTACCGCATCGTGCAGGAGAACATGCCGAGGATGAAGGGGGAGGCGGTTCAGACCACCCCAACCCCTCCAGGAGGGAAAGTGCCGAAGCCGAAGGAGATCAAGGCCTACCTCGACGAATATGTCATCGGACAGGATGAGGCAAAGAGATACCTCTCGGTGGCGGTATATAACCACTATAAGCGTCTTGGTCAGGCACCCGACAAGGACGGTGTGGAGATCGAGAAGTCGAACATCATCATGGTAGGTTCGACAGGAACGGGAAAGACGCTGTTGGCCCGTACCATCGCGAAGCTGCTCGACGTGCCCTTCACCATCGTCGACGCAACGGTACTCACGGAGGCCGGCTATGTGGGTGAAGACGTGGAGAGCATCCTCACCCGTCTGCTGCAGGTGGCCGACTACAATGTGGAGAAGGCCCAGCAGGGTATCGTGTTCATCGACGAGATCGACAAAATTGCCCGCAAGTCCGATAATCCCTCCATCACACGTGACGTGAGTGGCGAAGGTGTGCAGCAGGGACTGTTGAAACTGTTGGAAGGAACGATCGTCAACGTGCCGCCCAAGGGGGGCCGTAAGCATCCTGATCAGGATTATATCCATGTGGACACAAGGAATATCCTGTTCATCTGTGGTGGTGCCTTCGACGGCATCGAACGGAAGATCGCCCAGCGCCTGAACACCCACGTGGTGGGATACAACTCTGTGCAGAACGTGCAGAAGATCGACAAGAAGGACCTGATGAAGTATGTGCAGCCACAGGATCTGAAGGCTTTCGGTATGATTCCTGAGATCATTGGTCGTCTGCCTGTGCTCACCTATTTGAACCCGCTCGACAAGGAGGCACTGCAGAAAATCCTGACAGAACCGAAGAACTCGATTGTAAAACAATATAAGAAGCTCTTCGAGTTGGATGGTGTGAAGCTGGAGTTCACACAGGAAGCCCTTGACGTTATCGTTGAGAAGGCTATTGAATTCAAGCTTGGTGCCCGTGGACTGCGCTCGATCGTGGAGAACGTGATGATGGACTCCATGTACAATCTGCCTTCGCAGAAAGTAAAGAATTTTAGCGTCACCCCAGAGTATGTCCGTGAACAGCTGGCGCAGTCGCGAATGCAGTAGAAATGTGGAATGTGGAAAGTGGAATGTGGAATGTGGAATGAAAGCCTAATGACTAAACAGATATGAGTGAAAAGATAAATCTGACAGAAGCCCTGAAGAAGTACTTTGGCTTCGACAAGTTCAAGGGAGACCAGGAACAGATCATCCAGAACCTACTGGACGGTAACGACACGTTCGTGCTGATGCCGACGGGTGGCGGTAAGTCGCTGTGTTATCAGTTGCCATCACTGCTGATGGAAGGCACGGCCATTGTCATCTCGCCCCTGATTGCCCTGATGAAGAACCAAGTGGACGTCATCACGAACCTCAGCGAACATGAGGGGACGGCCCACTATCTGAACTCGTCGTTGAACAAAGCCGCCATCGATCAGGTGAAGAACGACATCCAGGCAGGGATCACAAAACTGCTCTATGTGGCACCCGAGTCGCTGACGAAGGAGGAGAACGTGGAATTCCTGAAGACGGTGAAGATCTCCTTCTACGCCGTCGATGAGGCCCACTGTATCTCAGAGTGGGGACACGACTTCCGACCGGAGTACCGTCGTATCCGTCCCATTGTCAATGAGATCGGCAAGGCACCCATCATCGCCCTGACGGCAACGGCCACAGACAAGGTGCGTTCCGATATCAAGAAGAATCTTGGTATGGCCGACGCGAAGGAATTCAAGAGTTCCTTCAACCGTCCGAACCTCTATTACGAGGTGCGTGCGAAAACAAAGGATGTGGACAAGGATATCATCAAGTTCATCAAGCAACATCCCGGCAAGAGCGGCATCATCTATTGTCTGTCGCGCAAGAAGGTCGAGGAACTCGCTGCCGTATTGCAGGCCAACGAGATTAAGGCAGCTGCCTATCATGCCGGCCTCGACTCTTCCACACGAACACAGACACAGGATGATTTCCTGATGGAGAATATCGACGTAATCGTGGCCACCATCGCCTTTGGCATGGGCATCGACAAACCCGATGTGCGCTTTGTGATCCACTATGACATCCCTAAGTCGCTGGAAGGCTACTACCAGGAGACGGGACGTGCAGGCCGGGATGGCGGCGAAGGTCTCTGCATCGCGTTCTATTCGAACAAAGACCTGCAGAAACTGGATAAGTTCATGGAGGGTAAGCCCGTGGCAGAACAGGATATAGGGCGCCAATTGCTCGTGGAGACAGCCGCCTATGCCGAGACATCTATCTGTCGAAGGAAGATGCTGTTGCACTATTTCGGTGAGACCTATCCAAAGGATAACTGCGGCAACTGCGACAACTGTCTGCATCCCAAGACGGAGATTGAGGCGAAGGATCAGCTGGTTATCGTCCTGAAGGCTATCCTCGAGATTAAGGAGAATTTCCGTGCCGACTATGTCATCGACTTTATCACGGGTAAAGAGACCGACGAGATCCTCGCCCATCACCATGAAGATTTCGAAAGCTTTGGTGCTGGTGCTGATGACGACGAGAAGATATGGAATCCTGTTATCCGTCAGGCCCTCATCGCAGGCTATCTACTGAAAGAGGTGGAGAACTACGGACTGCTGAAGGTGACGGCTGCAGGTAAGAAGTTCCTGAAGTCGCCCAGTTCATTCATGATTGTGAAGGACGCAGAGTTCACTGGCGACGAGGATATACCCGACCACGAGGGAGGCATCAGTGCCCTCGACCCCACGTTGAGTGCGATGCTGCGTGAGTTGCGCAAGAAGGTGTCGAAGCGGCTGGAACGTCCGCCGTATGTCATCTTCCAGGATGTGTCGCTCGAACAGATGGCCACCGATTATCCCGTCACGCTTGAAGAACTGAAGAATATCCAGGGCGTGGGCGAGGGTAAGGTGAAACAGCCTTATGCCAAGGAGTTCGTGGATCTGATCAAGAACTACTGCGAGGAGAACGAGATCGAGCGCCAGGTGGATATGCGAGTCCGTACGGTGGCGAAGAAGTCGATGCTGAAGGTGAAGATCATCCAGAGCATCGACCGTCAGATCGCCCTCGACGACATCGCCACAGCCCAGGGTATCGAGTTCGAAGAGCTGCTCGACGAGGTGGAGGCTATCGTCTACAGTGGCACGAAACTGAATATCGACTACTTCCTCGACGAAGTGATGGACGAGGATCATGTCGATGATATTTACGACTATTTCTGTGAGTCGGATACCGACCGTCTGAGTGTAGCCCAGAATGAACTGGGTGATGAATACTCTGAGGACGAGATCCGTCTCGTGAGAATCAAGTTCCTCTCGGAAATGGCGAACTAATGAAGTGAAAAGTGAAAAGTGAAGAGTGAAGAATTTGCTGCCGCCGTGATAAGTTAAGTTAAAAAATAGAGCGGATTGTGAAATTCTTCACTCTTCACTCTTCACTCTTCACTTTTTTTTTGTACCTTTGCACGCAATATTTTAAGAAAGGTATAAATTATGGCTTCATTTATTGCAGACAAGATCGTGATGGACGGCCTCACATTCGACGACGTCCTGTTGATTCCAGCTTATTCGGAGGTACTGCCCAAGACAGTAGAGTTGAAAACCCGTTTTTCACGCAACATTGAGTTGAACGTGCCCTTTGTGACGGCTGCCATGGATACGGTGACAGAGTCGCAGATGGCCATCGCCATTGCCCGTGAAGGCGGTATCGGTGTGATTCACAAGAACATGTCTATCGAGGACCAGGCCCGTCAGGTGGCCATCGTGAAGCGAGCCGAGAACGGTATGATCTACGACCCCGTGACCATTCCTATGGGTTCGACGGTGGCACAGGCACTCGACATCATGTCAGAGTATCATATCGGTGGTATCCCCGTGGTCGACGACGAGAAGCACCTCGTGGGCATTGTCACCAACCGTGACCTCCGTTTCGAGCGTCGTCTGGATCGCCCTGTGGAGGAGATTATGTCGAAAGACCATCTCGTGACCACCCATCAGCAGACCGACCTGATGGCAGCAGCAGAGATTCTGCAGAAGAACAAGATCGAGAAACTGCCCGTTGTGGACAAGGACAACCGTCTCATCGGACTCATCACCTATAAGGATATCACCAAGGCCAAGGATAAGCCCATGGCCTGCAAGGATGAAAAAGGACGTCTGCGTGTGGCAGCTGGTGTGGGTGTGACAGCCGACACCTTCGACCGTATGCAGGCACTCGTCGATGCTGGCGCTGATGCTATCGTCATCGACACGGCCCATGGTCACTCGAAGTCTGTGATTGAGAAGCTCGTCGAGGCCAAGAAGATGTTCCCGAATATCGACATCGTCGTAGGTAATGTCGCTACGGGTGAGGCTGCTAAGATGCTGATCGACAATGGTGCCGACGCCATCAAGGTGGGTATCGGCCCGGGTTCCATTTGTACCACCCGTGTGGTGGCTGGTGTGGGTGTTCCCCAGCTCAGCGCCATCTATGATGTCTACAGTGTGCTGAAAGAAACAGGTGTTCCTCTCATCGCTGACGGTGGTCTGCGCTATTCCGGCGATATCGTCAAGGCCCTCGCCGCTGGTGGCAGCTGTGTGATGATGGGTTCGCTCGTCGCTGGTACGGAAGAGAGTCCTGGCGACACAATCATCTACAACGGTCGTAAGTTCAAGAGTTATCGTGGCATGGGCTCC
>CACYQO010000081.1 GCA_902776545.1 uncultured Prevotellaceae bacterium
AGCAACTGCTACGAACATAAATACTAATTTCTTCATTTTTTCTAATGCTTTTAAATCTGTAAAACAATCATTTGTTTATTAAAACGCTGCAAAGTTACGCATATTTTTAATACGGCGTATCATTTTTTTCGATTTTTTTTTTGCCTTTTTTGTAACTTTTTTGCAAAGTGCTGAAAATCAGCAAGATACGAAATGTTAAAATTTAGTGTATTTTTGCCCTTTATTCGAAAATTGCCAAAAATTGATGAATTTTGCGAAAAAAGATGTACCTTTGTGCCCGATAACAGAAAGAGTTTTTTAGTTTATAGTTTATAAGTTTATAGTTTATAGATGATTAGATATAGCGCATGATAAATTCTTCGGCGTTCCAAGGAAAAAAGGCGGCGTATTACACGCTGGGCTGCAAGTTGAACTTCTCAGAGACATCGACCTTCGGGAAGCTGCTGCAGGAGATGGGTGTGCGCACGGCTGAGAAAGGTGAGCAGGCCGACATCTGCCTGATCAACACCTGCTCGGTGACGGAGGTGGCCGACCATAAGTGCCGTCAGGCCATCCACAGGATGGTGAGGCAGCACCCTGGGGCGTTCGTCGTGGTGACGGGATGCTATGCGCAGCTCGAAGCCGAGGCGGTGGCGAAGATAGAGGGCGTGGATCTGGTGTTAGGTTCGGATGAGAAGGCGCAGCTGATCCAATTCTTGAGTGAGAAGTTGGATCAGGGAGGAAAGAGGAAAGAGGCGCTCGGCCAAAGGCCGCTTGCTACCGAAGGGACGCAAGAAGGTGGAAAGAGAAATGATCAAGGGCAGGGGACACCTTATTATATTAAGAAGACGAAAGATATCAAGTCGTTTGCACCGAGCTGTTCGAGGGGCAACAGGACGCGGTATTTCCTGAAGGTGCAGGACGGCTGCGACTATTTCTGCACGTACTGCACGATACCATACGCCAGAGGTTTCTCCCGGAATCCGACCATCGCCTCGCTCGTGGCACAGGCAGAGGAGGCTGCCCGGGAGGGAGGCAAGGAGATCGTGCTGACGGGTGTGAACATCGGCGATTTCGGCAAGACCACTGGTGAGAAGTTTATCGACCTGGTGCAGGCACTCGACAGGGTGGAGGGCATCAGCCGCTACAGGATCAGTTCGCTGGAGCCCGACCTGCTGTCTGACGAGCTGATTGCCTTCTGTGCGGAGAGCCGGGCGTTTATGCCGCATTTCCACATACCCCTGCAGAGCGGCAGCAACACGGTGCTGAAGCTGATGCACAGGCACTACGACGCCCAGCTGTTTGCCGACAAGATTCACCGTATTAAGGCGCTGATGCCCGATTCGTTTATCGGTGTGGACGTGATGGTGGGCTGTCGGGGTGAAACGCCCGAGTGCTTCGAGGAGACTTACATGTTCCTCAACGACCTCGACGTGACGCAACTGCACGTGTTTCCCTATTCGGAGCGTCCTGGCACATCGGCCCTGAGCATCCCCTACGTGGTGAGCGACAAGGACAAGAAACTGCGCTCGAAACGGTTGCTCGACCTGTCGGATGAGAAGACGGAGGCGTTTTATCGTCGGCATATCGGTCAGGAGGCGGAGGTGCTGTTTGAGAAGGCGACGCGCGGCAGGGCGATGCATGGCTTCACGAGGAACTATATTCGTGTGGAGCTTTCGGCCAAGGATGCCGATCCTGCACTCGACAACCAGTTGGTGAAGGTTAGGCTTGGCGAACTGACGCCCGATAAACAAGCACTATATATAATATAAGGTACGCGCGAGATGGAAAAGAAGGTGGCAATCGTCATATTGAACTGGAACGGGGAGAAGATGCTCAAGGAGTATCTGCCCTCCGTGTTGCGCTATTCGAGGGACGAGGCGACTGTCTATGTAGCCGACAATGCCTCGACGGACGACTCGCTGACACTGCTCAGACAGCATTTCCCAGAGGTCAGGCTGATTGTGCTCGATAAGAACTGGGGCTTCGCCGAGGGTTACAACAAGGCCCTGAGGGAGATCGAGGCGGAGTACTATCTGCTGCTGAACTCTGACATCGAGGTGACGCACCACTGGCTGACACCTATGATCGAGTATTTGGACAGTCATCCGGACGTGGCCGCCTGTCAGCCGAAGTTACTCTCGATCTTCGACAAAGACCAGTTTGAGTATGCCGGAGCGAGTGGGGGCTACCTCGACACCTACGGCTATCCCTTCTGTCGGGGCAGGGTGTTCGAGACGGTGGAGGCCGACAACGGACAGTACGACACGCTGGCTGACGTGCTCTGGGCAACGGGTGCTGCACTGATGATCCGTAGTAAGGACTATTGGGACGTGGACGGTCTCGACGGGCGTTTCTTCGCCCACAACGAGGAGATCGACCTGTGCTGGCGTCTGCGCATCAAGGGCCGCAGGATTGTCTGTGTGGCTGAGTCTCAGGTGTACCATGTGGGTGGCGGCACGCTGCCGAAGAGCAATCCGATGAAGACGTTCCTGAACTTCCGCAATAATCTAACAATGCTATATAAGTGTCTGCCAGACAATGAGTTATCGCACGTGATGCGCTGGCGATGGTGGCTGGACTACCTGGCTGCGTGGGAGATGCTTATCCTGAAACGCAATGTGGGCGACTTCCGGGCCGTCTATCGGGCCCGCAGGGCATTTAAGCACTGGCGAAAGGATTTTGAGGCCGATCGCAAAAAGATCCAGGCCAGTCGTGTGGACAAAAGAGTGCCAGAGCGAAAGGACTTTTCCCTGCTCTGGCAGTACTACGTGAAAGGTCGGAAGACGTTCAGTACTTTACCTGAATAGGCTTCAGCACCTCTTTCTTCCATTCCTGTAGGAATTCGAACCACTCCTCTGCGGAGTGATAGCCGATAATTGTCCTTATTGGCTGGTTCCTCGCTACGGATGTATTTCTGAGGGATGCAGACGGCCAGTCCCACCGTCTCGCGTTTCCAGTTGATGGTGTCCGTAGAGGGGTAGTCGGTGCCCCAGCAGGCGCGCAGACCCTTATGGTCGGAGAATTCCACGGAGCCCTTAACGTTGATGACGCCTGTAGAGAAGAGGCGATCAGAGACGTTCTTGTTGAAAAACACATCGACATCGGTATCACGATGGCCTCCGTATTGGGTGTAACGGATGGTCATGTTAAGAGGTGAGAGGTGAGAGGTGAGAGGTGAGAGATTACCTGAAGGTGCTTTCCAACCTCTATCCACAAGTTCGACGATGGTGCGGAGGGGGCCGTAGGAGATGATGCGCTGGGTACGAGAGCGTACAGGATCAATCATTGTGGGCTGCTGTCCGTCCCAACCTCGGAAGGCTCCCAATCCGAAGGTGTTGCCCACCCACAGCACATCGTCGCCATAACCCTCAGCCTTCTGTTCCTTTGAGGTGTAGAACTGCGTGGCCTGTAGTTCGAGGCGTTTTTGGAATTTACCGTATAGGTCGAGTGTCTGGCGCTTGTCGAAGTAGATGCGGATGCCGTTGAACTCGCTCTCAAATTCGACGCCATGATGGTGCTGGATGTGGTAGGAGTCGGCACAGTCGCCACGTGCAGTGATCGATTCAATGAAGTTGTTGTGCTTGTTCTTCTCCTTCACCTTGTCGTTGCGCAAGAGCATGTCAGCATAGACGCGGGCAGGGTAGGTGCGTGGTTCGCCCTCGGAAAGGAGCGTCACTTCGTACAGTTTAGTTTCATCGCCGTTGAGATCTGCCAGGAAGCAGAGTTCGTCGAAGGTGTCATCCTGATTGAGGTCGTCGAGCTGGCAGGGGATTTCCTGTCCGCTGGTGGTGACGAGCGCTGAGCGGATGTCGCCGAAGGGCGTGAGGCTGATGACGACGGGCTGGTCGGTCCGGACTTTAGCCAGGGGATTGGTGACGCTGACGGTGAACGTCTGTTGTGCTTGGGCTCCCAGGGTGAGGGCCATCAGCAGGAGGGTGAGCATTTTTTTCATATCATCTGTTTTAGCTGGCTACAAAAATAAGAAAAAAGGCCGAAATACGTGCTATGATTTTACACAAATAAACAAAAGTGTGCAATTTTGCGCACTTTTTTTAAAATAATTAGGTTAAAATTTGGAATTATGAATATTTTTTAGTAAATTTGCACGGTCTTTTAACAAATAACGATAGGAATCAGTTTCACTGTGCGTAAGATATATTATCTGGTATTTGTCATAATGCTTGGGTGCATTAGCTGTGAATGGCACTTCAAAACGTCCGACGATGAGGACAAGACAGTTGCCGTTGACCGCTACGACCGTATCCAGTCGTTGTATCTGACGACGGGCGACTTCTCAGCCCTGCAACAGATGAACACAGTCTTTCCGATGCAGACGCGGACGCTGATTGAGGACGTGCTGCGCATCGGCAAGGTGAACGATCCGGAAATCAACAAGACCTTCCTCCGATTCTATCAGGACACGACGCTGCAGACGCTCATCGCAGAGACACAGCAGCAGTATGCAAATATGGACGACATCAATGAGCAGCTGACACGGGCCTTCCGCTATCTGCGTAAGCACATCCCCAATCTCGATATGCCTGAGGTGTATGCCCAGATAGGGTCGCTGGACCAAAGCGTTATCGTGGGTAACAATAGCATTGGCATTTGTCTCGACAAATACTTGGGTACGGACTTCTCGCTGTATAAGCGGCCTGATTACGGCTATTCGGATGAGCAGCGGCGGATGATGGACAGGAAATACATCGTGCCAGACTGTATCGGTTTCTATCTGCTGAGCCTCTATCCGATGCCGCTCGACAGTGGGATGACGCAGGAGGAACGCGATATCTATATCGGAAAGATCCAATGGGTCGTCGATGAAGCGATGGGCGAGGAGGTCTTCGCCACGAGCTTCACCCGTATGGCGGGTCGTTATATGAAACGCAATAAGAACGCTACTGTTGACCAACTACTACGAAATAACGATTTCAAGGATTTCTATTAAACTTAAGGAAAAACAAATATGACCAGATTTTTTAGAACATTATGTCTTTCGGGTGCTTTGTGCCTTGCCGGTTTATCGGTGAATGCAGGTGGGAAGCTGGACCTGAAGGCCATCACCAAAGGAGAATTCTCGCAGGAGACGATGACTGCCGTGCGCCCCAGTGCAGACGGTGAGACCTATACGCAGATCAGTTCCAACGGCAAGCAGATCGTCAGTTATTCCTTCCGTACAGGTAAGCAGGAGAGTGTCGTTTTCGATGCTGCTACGGCCAGAGGCGGACAGGTGAGCAAGGTGGACAATTATATCATGAGTCCTGACGGCCGTCGTATCCTGATCCAAACGCAGACGAAACCTATCTACCGTCGTTCGTTCACGGCTGTCTATTATATCTATGACATCCGAAATAATAAACTGGCGCCGCTGAGTGACGGTGGCCCGCAGCAGACGCCAGTATTCTCACCCGACGGCAACCAGATTGCCTTCGTAAGAGACAATAACATCTTTTTGGTGAAGCTGCTCTACGACAATGCGGAGAGTCAGGTGACGAAGGATGGCAAGCGCAATGAGGTGCTCAACGGTATACCAGACTGGGTGTATGAGGAGGAATTCTCCACAAACTCGTCGATGGTGTTCTCTGCCGACTCGAAGCAGATCATCTGGATTCGCTACGACGAGACGGACGTGAAACAGTACACCCTGCAGCTGTATAAGGGGTCGTATCCTGAAAAGTTGGAGAACGCAGAGTATCCTGGGGACTATACCTATAAGTATCCCGTGCCTGGTCAGGTGAATTCGAAGGTCAGCGTGCACAGCTTCGACATCAAGTCTCATCAGACACGACGCATCGAACTGCCGTTGGACGCTGACGGCTATATCCCTCGTATAAAGGCCACCAGCGATCCGACGAAGATTGCCATCTTCACGCTCAACCGTCATCAGGACGTGCTAAGGATCTATATGGCCAATCCGCTATCGACCGTCTGTCAGCTGGCTATCGAGGACAAGGTGGACAAGTATGTGAAGGAAGAGACGTTCGAGGAGGTGAAGATCACAGACAAGCACATCCTGTTGCCCAGTGAGCGCGACGGCTATAATAATCTTTATCTCTACAACCTGAACGGCCAGCTGCTGCGTCAGATTGTGAAAGACAAATATGTGGTTCAGCACGTCTATGGCTTTGATGAGCAGACGGGTGACGCTTACTTTGCTGCTAATCCCAACGGGCCTACAGACCAGCAGGTGATGGTGGCCCATGCCAACGGAAAAACGGAGGTACTGTCGCAGAAGGCAGGTGTGAACAATGCCGTGTTCAGCAGCAACTTCAAGTATTTCATCAATACCTGGAGCGACCTGAACCATCCTGTGCAGTACACGCTCTGCCAAAACAACGGCAAGGTTCTGCAGACGCTGATAGACAATCAGGAACTGGTGCAGAAACTCTCAGGCTACGACCTGGGCACGAAGGAGCTCTTCTCGTTCACCACCTCTGAGGGCGTGCAGCTGAACGGCTGGATGGTGAAGCCGAAGGGTTTCAATCCTGCGAAGAAGTATCCAGTCATTATGTATCAGTATGGCGGACCAGGCAATCAGCAGGTGCTCAACCAATGGGGTATCGGCATGAACGGCGGAGGTGCCATCCTTGAGCAGTATCTCTGTCAGCAGGGCTATCTCTGCGTCTGTGTCGATAATCGTGGCACAGGTGGCCGTGGGGCTGAGTTTGAGAAATGTACCTATCTCCGTCTGGGTGAGTTGGAGGCTCGCGATCAGGTGGAGACGGCTTTGTGGTTGGGCAGTCAGTCGTATGTTGATAAGGATCGGATCGGCATCTGGGGCTGGTCGTATGGTGGCTGGAACACGCTGATGTCGATGTCGGAGGGAAGGCCAGTGTTCAAGGCAGGTGTAGCGATTGCTCCTCCTACGTGCTGGCGCTATTATGACTCGATCTATACGGAACGCTATATGCGGACACCCAATGAGAATAAGGCGGGTTACGACGAGGTGAACCCCATCGCCAGGGCGTCGCAGTTGAATGGCGCGCTGCTGCTCTGTCACGGACTTGCTGATGACAATGTGCACTATAGAAATACGGCAGAATATGTGGAGGCGCTGGTGCAGGCAGACAAGGATTTCAGGCAGTTGGTATATACCAACCGCAACCACAGCATCTTTGGCGGAAACACGCGAAACCACCTGTTCCGTCAGGCCGTAAACCACTTTAATGTTACATTAAAATAAATGGTGTCTTCTGAAAAAAAATTAATAAATGACTGGAATCGTGTGATTTAAACAAAAAGTTTGTAACTTTGCAGCCGATTTCTATATTTATATTGTAAAAAATGAAAATAATCAAATGTTTAGGAATATGCCTGCTCGCGGTTTTGGCCTCTGTAGGGTTTGAATCATGCAGCAAAGATGATGAGTACAGTAGCCGACTCAGAGAACTGATCCTCAAGGACATGGCGTTCGAGGCAAGCGAAGAGGATGGTGCGTTGTCTCGTACCGCGACCTTCCGCAATGAGGATCTGTCGAACTATCAGGCAATCCCTGATGCTTCATGGTGTCATGTATCCATCGATGTGTCAAATTCGCAGATGACAGTGTCTGTCGATGAGAACAATAGTTATGATGAGCGTCAGTGTATTGTTACGATGACGGACGTCAAGGCTCCGGAGATTAGCCGTACCTTCAAAGTGACGCAAAAGCAGAACAATGTGATCAGAGTGTCGAAGAACAATTTCGAAGTTGAGACGGATGGCGGTGAGTTTAGTTTCGTACTTGAATACAATGTCAAAGACTATGAGATAGAATGTGATGTTGACTGGGTGGCTGTTCAGACAAATCGCACTAGAGCACTCTCCAAGAAGACCATCACTTTCAGCGTCAAAAAGAACGAGTCTGGTCTCCCCCGTCGTGGTGTGATCACCATCTCCAGCAATTCCACCTATGATCCCATCTATGTCACGATCTATCAGGAGTATGAGGAGAAGGAGTATTTCATTCTGGTTAAAGACAATTATGAGATTGATGAACTTGGTGGCAATGTCTCTGTTAGTGCTCAGACCAACAAGACGATGTTTGATATCTGGGAGCCTGAGGATGCGTGGGCTAAGCTTGGTGAACTGGAATTCTTTACGGAATTGAATGCTATTACGCAGCATCTCATTGTGGCGCCCTTCACAGACAAAGAAGCAAGCAGGTCTACCAGTATGTATATAGATGAGTATCAGGTCACCATCACGCAGTACAGAAATCTCTATATCAGGGAGTCGGGTGTCAGCATGCTCCGTCAGGAGACAAGTCAGTTGAGCATCTACAGGAGTGATGATTTTGACGTCAAATGGACTTCTTCTGATGAGAGTGTCGCTAAGGTTGATGCCAATGGTCTTGTGACAGGTGTTGGTGCTGGTACAGCAACGATTACCGTGACTTCATCGAACGGCAAGTATAAGGACAGTGTCCCTGTGGCGATTGAGAAACCTGAAGATCTTAGAGATTATCTCAATGTAGAATGGCAGCCGTATTTCGATGGCAATGAAGTAGAATCGTTGGCCTGCACGCTGAACAATGATAGTAAGTATAACATCCAACTGACTAGGTGCGAGATCTATTCTGATCTGAAGATGTTGAGTTATCTAGATTACAATGAAAAGTCTGGCTCGCTGAAATCCGGTGATAGTAAGAAGGCAACTTTCGATAGCTTGAAAGGCAAGGGCACAAAATTCGGCTTTACCGTCGTTTGGTACTATATCTTCAACGGCGATAATTTCACCTACAGATGTGAATACACGCTATAAATAAATCCCCACCATAAAATAATCCCCACCGATCCAGTCGGCGGGGATTCATTTTTTATATCGGATGTCGGATTAGTACGCAAACAGCGGATAATCCTTCATCTTCTCATTCACTTTTGCACGGACGCTGGCAATCACCTGCTCGTTCTCAGGATCATTGAGCACTTCCTCAATCCAGGCAGCAATCTGCACCATCAGGTCTTCCTTGGCACCACGGGTGGTGATGGCAGGTGTTCCTAAGCGGATACCACTGGTCTGGAAGGCACTGCGAGAGTCAAATGGCACCATATTCTTGTTGACGGTGATGTCAGCAGCAACCAAGGCGTTCTCTGCCACCTTACCAGTCAGGTCGGGATATTTAGAACGGAGGTCTACGAGCATCGAGTGGTTGTCTGTGCCACCACTGACGATGCCGAAACCGCGCTTCACGAGTTCCTCTGCGAGTACCTTAGCGTTCTTTTGAACCTGCTTGGCCCACTCCTTGAACTCTGGCTGCAGAGCCTCTCCGAAGGCAACAGCCTTGGCGGCGATAACGTGCTCCAGCGGACCACCCTGCTGACCAGGGAAGACGGCGGAGTTGAGCAGGGCAGACATCTTCTTCACGACGCCCTTCGGAGTGGTGTAACCCCAGGGATTGTCGAAATCCTTACCCATCAGGATGATACCACCACGCGGACCACGCAAGGTCTTGTGGGTCGTAGATGTTACGATGTGAGCATATTTCACAGGATTCTCCAGCAGACCGGCAGCAATCAGACCAGCGGGATGAGCCATATCAATCATCAGCAGGGCACCCACCTTGTCGGCAATCTCACGCATACGCTTGTAGTCCCACTCACGGCTGTAGGCACTGCCACCGCCGATGATCAGTTTAGGCTTGTGCTGCAGGGCCAGCTGCTCCATCTCGTCGTAGTCCACACGGCCTGTCTCCTTGTTCAGGTTGTAGCCGATGGGGTTATAGATGATACCAGAGGTGTTGACATGCGAACCATGGGAGAGGTGACCACCGTGGTCAAGGTTCAGACCCATGAAGGTGTCGCCTGGCTTCAGCACGGCCAGCAGCACGGCTGCATTAGCCTGGGCACCAGAATGGGGCTGCACGTTGGCATATTCTGCGTCGAAGAGCTTGCAGACGCGGTCGATGGCAAGCTGCTCCACTTCGTCAACCACCTGGCAACCACCATAGTATCGGTGGCCGGGATAGCCCTCGGCATACTTGTTGGTCAGGTAGGAGCCCATAGCCTCCATCACCTGGTCACTCACGAAATTCTCACTGGCAATCAGCTCGATGCCTTTCAGCTGGCGCTGATGCTCTTTCTCGATCAACTCGAAGATTGCGTTGTCTCTGTTCATTTTTGTCCTTATGGTTTGATTTTTGCCTGCAAAGGTAAGCATTTTCCACGATACCACCAAATCTTTTCCACCTTATTTATATATGGTAAGGCGTCCACCGCCATACTCTATCCTTTCGCAATCGCAATACGAACCAAAAATTCGCTTGCTTTTGGGCTGAGATTAAGAAAAACACACGGATTAGCAAAAAAGACAGCTCAAAAAGATATAACTTTCAATATTATTTCGTATCTTTGCCACATAATAACATAGTCATGGAAGAAAAGAGATATCCTACAGTTGAAGAAGAAGGCTTCGGAGGCATGGTCAACGAGCCTATTGTTGCTCCTGTTCCAGATACAATGCCTGTAGATAGCTTTACAGAAGTTCACGACTGGATTGATGACCTTGACTGGGACAAGTTCCCCAGCTTTGGCCCGTTCTCCGATGAAGAAGCTATAGCGAGAATAGAAGAGGCAGAGGCAGACCTGAAGGATCCAAGCAAGTGGGTCACAGCCGAAGAAATGGATAGACGATTATACGAGAGGTTCCCATGGCTCAGATAGTCTGGCGAGAAAAGGCAGAGCAACTGTTTTGGGCTTTCGTTGAATATGCAGGTCAGGAGTTCGGTAAAACAACGGCTCAGCGATGGCAGAAAGAAAGGAAATCCATAGAGTGGCGACTTGCTCGTCACCCCGAATCATATCCCCCAGAAGAATCACTTCGACGAAAGAATATCATTTTTCGGCATTGCCATTTGATGAAACGTCGTTTCAAAATCATCTACTTTTACAATCAGATAGAGGATACGGTTCACATCATGGACATTTGGGATACTAAGCGTAATCCCTCGGCCTTGATTCGTAGAATCAAATAATATCCCTGCCACACTCTATCCTTTCACAAACGCAATAAAAGCATCAAATATATAACCAGATTGTCATCAAAAAGGACGCAGAGGAGCAAAGCCCTTTGCGCCAATTAAAGTAGCGACCTTGCAGAGGCTATACCCAGGGGCCCCGTGACTATGATTGTCTGAATTACACAACGTTCCAGTGTGTACACTGCCCTCCTAATACTTATTTTGATTCATTATTATCTCAGAAAGCTTCACGTGATCGGCAACATTCACTACGCCATTATCGTCAACGTCACCTCTACGGGTTTGAGAGGTGTTATCTTTTTTTGTGCCTATTCTATATAGTTTACCAGAGACGTTTCCCCTAACGTAACAATTTCCTCTGTAACTGTAAGCGTAATTTATGTTTATTCCGTTCAGAGCCTGCTTGACCGTTCCATCCATAGACTTGATCTTTAGACTAGAATAGAACAATCCCCCGTATTCTTCTGTCTTGTATAATTTATAAACCGTTTTGTTTCTTTCGTTGTCCCATTCCATAGAACAACCCTCAGCACCATAATCCCGCCACCATTCATTCTCGTCAGAAGCACTCATAATCTCGCCAACCTCTTCTGTTGAGTTCTCAGAGTGTTCGTTGATGTAATCCTGCGTTTTTACCGTGATGGGGATAACGGTTCTGTCGCTCTGAATGAATTCAAAGTCTTCATCATCGTCGAAAAATGTTTGTGAAAGGTATATCATCCTTGAATGGTACGAATTGTCATCTGAGTAAATCTCACAACCTCTGAAATCGGCATATAATGTTTCCTCGAAAGTACGATCTTCGCCGACAGTCCATTCCGTAAGAATTTCTTTGGTTTCTGGGTCAACAAGACAGGTATACTGAACTACTCTTCTTTGATATGTGGTTCCAACCAAAGGATCGGTGTATGTTTTTATAATGTTCAGGTCGCCGTCGTAGACTGTAAATCCGTTTTGACTACGGGAATACAGGAAAGGCTGCCCGTACTTTGTCATCGAGGCAGGAATGAAATATAAATCTCCTTCATAATCCAGTACATGTTCTTGGGCGTTTCCGCTTAGGCAGAAAAATGAAAACAACAATAATTTAATAAATCTTTTCATAAGCTTTGTATCATTTTATGCATTGTAACTTGTTAATTCGCTGCAAACTTACAAAAAGAATTTGACCAAACGACAAATTCCTACATATTTTTTCATTTTTGCCGTAAAAATGTCGGATAATGTAGGTTTTCGCCATCAAATACGCCGTCAAAATTGTATCCTTACAGATTTCTTATACATCCCGCTGATTATAAACCCTTGTTTCTGCCATTATCTACGCTTCGTGCTGACGTTATGAAAGCTTCGTGTTGCGATTATCAAGCCTTCGTGCTCCTAACAACAAGCTTTGTTTTGTGCAAAATGGCATACATGCCTACATAAAAT
Source organism: uncultured Prevotellaceae bacterium (assembly GCA_902776545.1). GTDB lineage: Bacteria > Bacteroidota > Bacteroidia > Bacteroidales > Bacteroidaceae > Prevotella. The sequence continues at coordinate 12,368 of CACYQO010000081.1, forward strand.
GATGCTTACTTGCTGATATACAGGTATATATGAAATTTTTAAACTACATAAATCCTACATAAATCCTACATAAGGCTACATAGATCCTACATGAAACCTACATAAAATTGGGCAAAATAAGGATTGTGTGTGACTTGTGCGTCACAGTTTGGACTAAGTAAAGTCTCTGGAAGAAGGGCTTGGGCATAGAGGAAGGTTAGGGGTGAATGGAAAATTCTCTAGAGAATTTTGGAGTTTAGTGTCTGTAAAGTCAGAGTTTAGTTAGGGTAAAGTCTGAAATTCTCGAGAGAATTTTGGAGAGAACCCTAAGGAAAGTGCTGGAGATATTGGAGTTTCATGAGGGTTTACTTACTTGAAAAGTACGACGAGGTGTGACTTGCTTGGGTCAGAGCTTTAATGTTTTTGGCGGTTTTTTGTGTAGCTTCCATGTAGGCCTTATGTAGGCTTTGTGTAGGCTTTATGTAGGTCTAAAGTCGCTCGAAATACCTTTAAAATAAGGTAATTCGAGCGATTTAATGTAGTTTTGTAGGCTATAGCGGATTTTTGGTGCAGAAATCTCTTTTGTTCAGTCTGTCAGACAGGCGTCGAGGAGGGTAGAGATGAGCTGCTTGTCGAGGTGCTGGCCGATGAAGACGAGTTTCTGCATACGGTCGCCGAATTGGTCATCCCAATCACGACGGAGGCCTGGATTGCGCCCCATGAAGTCCTCCAGCTCATCTTTGGGCATCGTGGCATACCATTGGCCGGCATTACGGATGCTGACTTGCTTACCGGCCTGCTCAAAGACGTAACAGGTATCCTTTTCGTCGTGGAAGTAGCAGATGCCTTTGGCACGGATGATGCCCTTTGGCCATTTGCGGGCGACGAACTCGTCGAAGAGTCCTAAATTGAATGGACGGCGACGGTAGTAGACGTAGGTTCCGATGCCGTATTCCTCAGCCTCGCCCTCATCGTGATGATGGTGGTGGTGATGCTCGTGACCATGATGGTGCTCATGCTCATGATGGTCTTCATCGTGGTCGTGATGATGATCGTGCTCATCGTGGTCGTCATTATCCTCATCTGATTCGTGTAATTCGTGTAATTCGTGGTCGTCATCATCGTCGTGGTGTTTCTCAACTTCTTGAATCCATGTGGCAGATGTGGCAACCTCGTCGAAGTCGAACATATTGGTATTCAGAATCTTATCGAGTTCCACGTCACCATAGTTGCAGTCGATGATCTCAGCTTTGGGCTGGAGGGTACGGATAATCTCTCGGATGCGGCCCAGTTCCTCAGGGCTGACCTCGGCGGCCTTGTTCAGCAGCACGATGTTGCAGAATTCAATCTGCTGGATGACGAGGTTCTCGATATCCTCCTCGTCGATGTTCTGACGAGTCAAGTCAAGTCCGCTGCCGAATTCGTCTCTCATGCGGAGGGCATCGACGACGGTTACGATACAGTCGAGTAGGGGGTATCCGTTCTCTGTCACCTCGGGAGCCATCGACGGAATGCTACAGATGGTCTGGGCAATAGGGCCAGGCTCGCAGATGCCGCTGGCCTCGATGACGATGTAGTCGAAGCGCTGAAGGGCGATGATGTCCTGCAGCTGCTTGACGAGATCCATCTTCAGTGTGCAGCAGATGCAGCCGTTCTGCAGGGCCACGAGCGAGTCGTCCTGCTGGTTGACGATGCCGCCCTGTTGGATGAGGTCGGCATCGATGTTGACTTCTCCGATATCGTTGACAATGACGGCAAACTTGATGCCGCGCTCGTTGCTTAATATTCTATTTAATAAGGTGGTCTTGCCGCTGCCCAGATAACCTGTCAACAGCAGCACGGGGATTGTTGAATGATTCATTATGATTACTTTACGACCACAGATTACACAGATTTCACAGATTGAAATGGACACAGCAATAGTCTGTGTAATCTGTGGTTAGTTCAATTATACGAGTTCTACTTTGTTAATATCCTGTTCTTTCTCGCAGTAGTGGCAGGTCAAGATGCCGTCGGCCACGTGGAAGTGGGTCTGCATGGGCTCGTTGTTCGTGATGCACTTCGGGTTGTTGCATTTCACGATGCCTTTGATGACTTCGGGCGTCACGACGGTCTTCTTCTCCACCACCTCATAGTCGCGGATGAGGCTGAGGATGACATTGGGGGCAACGACGGAGAGGCGAGAGATCTCATCGTCGGTGAAGAACTTGTTGCTCACCTTGATGATGCCCTTGCTGCCTACCTTCTTGGAGGGATAGTTGAAACCGATGGTGACAGGAGTCTTCAGGTCGAAGAGTCCTAACAGACTGGCCACCTGATAGGTCTTCTCTGCTGGTATATGGTCGATGACGGTGCCGTTCTCAATGGCAGCAACCAAACGTTCTTTCTTATTCATGATCTTCAATGTTCAATCTTCAATGTTCAATCTTCAATGTTCAATAAATAATCGTCTTGTCTGCTTTCACCTCGTCTAAGGTGATGCCAAGAACATCGCAGAAGATGGCTTCACGGGCGAAGAGTCCGTTGCCGGCCTGCTGGATGTAGTAGGCGTGGGGATTGTCGTCCACCTCGTAGGCGATCTCGTTCACGCGGGGTAGGGGATGCAGCACCTTCATGTTCGGCTTGGCACTCTTAAGCATCTCATTGTTAAGCACATAGACGTTCTTCACCCGCTCATATTCCATCAGGTCAGAGAAACGTTCCTTCTGCACACGGGTCATGTAGAGGATATCTGCATCGGCAATAACCTTGTCGTTGAAGGCTGTATGCTCCTGATACTTAATGCCGTGCTCATCGCAGTACAGTTTGTACTCCTTGGGCATAGCCAGTTCCTTGGGTGCTACGAAATGGAAGGTAGGGTTGAAGTGGCGCATAGCCATCAGCAACGAATGGACGGTACGGCCGTATTTCAGGTCGCCCACCATATAGATGTTCAGATTCTCAAGTGTCCCTTGGGTCTTGTAGATGCTGTAGAGGTCGAGCATGCATTGGGATGGATGCTGGTGGGCACCGTCGCCAGCATTCACGATGGGGATGGGGGCCACCTCAGAGGCATACTGGGCTGCACCTTCGATATAGTGGCGCATCACGATGACATCGGCATAGTTGGAGACCATGAGGATCGTGTCTTTCAGCGTCTCACCCTTAGTGCCGCTCGTGATTTTCGGGTCGGCAAATCCGATGACACGGGCACCAAGACGGTTGGCTGCTGTCTCAAAACTGAGCCTTGTGCGAGTTGACGGCTCAAAGAAAAGAGTAGCGACCACTTTCCCCTTCAGAAGTTCCCTGTTTGGATGTCTTTCGAATTCTTCAGCCATCTGGATCATATAGAGGATTTTTTCCTTCGTCAGATCGGCTAATTCCGCTTTTTCATTCGTTAATTTGAATTTGTTTGTGCAAAATTACGCATTATTTCTGATTTCCGTGCGATATTTTGAAAGAAATTAGTAATTTTGCACTCAGATACTTAAAAAAGTAATGAAAATCGATGATATGAGGAAGCTTTTTATCTATTTTCTATGGACATTATTAGTTGTGACGGTGCTATCCGTCGCAACAGCTATTTACGCCATCAACGAGGGATGGATCGGATATATGCCTCCCATCGAGGACTTGCAGAATCCTATCAACCGCTATGCCACACAGATTTATTCTGCCGATGGAAGAATCATAGGTACCTGGAACTACAACAGGGAGAATCGTATCCTGGTGGACTATACCAAGCTGTCGCCTTCGCTGGTGCAGGCTCTGGTTGCTACGGAAGATGTACGTTTCTATGATCATTCAGGTATAGACTTCTATGCCTTGGGACGCGCAATCATCAAGCGTGGACTGATGGGACAGAAGAGTGCCGGTGGTGGTTCGACCATTACGCAGCAGCTGGCGAAGCAGTTATATTCTGAAAGGGCTCATTCTACGATGGAGCGTCTGTTCCAGAAGCCCATAGAGTGGGTGATAGCCGTTAAGCTGGAGCGCAATTATACGAAGGATGAGATCATTACGATGTATCTGAACTACTTCGACTTCCTTCATAATGCCGTGGGTATCAAGACAGCGTCTGACGTTTATTTCAGCAAGGAGCCTAAAGACTTGACCGTAACTGAGGCCGCTACGTTGATCGGACTTTGTAAGAACCCCTCCTATTATAATCCTGTGAGGAATCCTGAGAGGAGCCGCGAACGCCGTAATGTCGTACTTGGACAGATGTTGAAGTATGGCTACCTCTCTCAGGCTGATTTCGATAAGTATTCGGCAGAGCCGGTTAAGTTGAAATTCCATGTTTCTGACCATAAGGACGGTATCGCAGTCTATCTTCGTGAATACCTGCGTCAGTATCTGACAGCTAGGAAACCGGATCGTGCGCTCTATCCGTCATGGAACATGATCAAGTTCTACAATGACTCCATTAACTGGGAGAATGATCCTTTGTACGGCTGGTGTAATAAGAACACGAAACGTAATGGTGAAAATTGGAGTATTTACACGGACGGTCTGAAAGTCTTCACGACGATTGATTCCAGGATGCAGAAGTATGCAGAGGAGGCTGCCTATCAGCATGTGGCAAAATACCTCCAGCCCGCTTTCAATGCAGAAAACAAGAAGAAGGCCAATGCGCCTTATACGTCAAATCTGACGCAGTCTCAGGTTCAGCAGATTCTCAATCGTTCGATGAGGCAGAGTGAGCGCTATCGTGTGCTCCGTGAGAGCAAGGCAACAGAGGAAGAGATCCATCGTTCTTTCCGAACGCCTGTCCGTATGTCTATCTTCACATATCATGGTGAGGTGGATACGCTGATGACACCGCTTGATTCCATCAGATATTACAAGTCCTTCCTCAGAACGGGCTTTATCAGCGTCTGTCCACAGAATGGTCATGTAAAGGCTTATGTCGGTGGACTTGACTACGCCCATTTCTCCTATGATATGGTCATGGACGGCCGTAGGCAGGTGGGTTCTACCATCAAACCCTATCTCTATTCACTGGCGATGGAGAATGGATTCTCTCCCTGTGACCAGGCGCCAAACGTACAACAGACCTATATGGTTGCAGGCAAACCTTGGACACCGCGTAATGGCAGCAAGGCCCGTTATGGTGAGATGGTGACACTCAAATGGGGACTCCAACAGTCCAACAACTGGATCTCTGCCTATCTGATGAGCAGGTTGAGTCCGCAGGCATTTGTCGACCTCCTTCACGAATATGGTATCCGTAATCCGGAAATCCATCCGTCGATGTCGCTCTGTCTGGGTCCGTGTGATATCAGTGTGGGTGAAATGGCCAGTGCCTATACGGCATTTGTCAATCATGGCATCCGTGCGGCGTTGATGTTCGTGACAAAGATTGAGGATGGTGAAGGAAATGTCATCGCCCAGTTCCAGCCGAGAATGAATGAGGTCATTAGTGAGGAGAGTGCTCATAAGATGCTGTTCATGTTGAAGAGTGTTGTCGACGGAGGTACGGCAGGACGCCTGCGCTTTAAGTATGGCCTGAAGGGAGAGATCGCAGGAAAGACAGGAACGACCAACAATAACAGCGACGCCTGGTTTATGGGACTGACGCCTACACTGGTCAATGCCTGCTGGGTAGGAGGTGATGACCGTGATATCCATTTCGACACGATGGTTATGGGACAAGGTGCAGCGATGGCTTTGCCAATTTATGCACTTTACATGCAGAAAGTCTATGCTGATAAGCAGTTGGGTTATAATGAAGACGCCATTTTCGATATTCCTGAAGGATTCGATCCTTGCTCGTTCATTGGCGACGCTCTTGAGAGTGATGAGAACGAAATAGACGAGATATTCGAATAATGCCTATATATAATATATAAGGTATATCCTATTTTTGTCAACAATCCCGAAAACTTTTGTGTTTTTGGGATTTTTTTTGGCAAAAAGTTTGGATGGTATTGATATTATTCGTACCTTTGCATCCGCTTTCGCGCAAAATTTGAGTGGGAGCGAAAAAAAGTACAAGAAGCGACATACTTTTCGTGAGTATGTTGGGTAGAAGAAACGAACCGTCAATTCGCAAAGGTCGCGCAAGCAACCTTTGTTGAATTAAATGGTGCTTTTAACTTGATACTGGATAGTCGTTCTGGGACAGAGACAGTTCAATGCATAATTAATAATGCATAATGCATAATAGTTTTGCGTTGATAAAGATATTATTTACAATGAAGAGTTTGATCCTGGCTCAGGATGAACGCTAGCTACAGGCTTAACACATGCAAGTCGAGGGGCAGCGGGGTCTTAGCTTGCTAAGACTGCC
>CACYQO010000082.1 GCA_902776545.1 uncultured Prevotellaceae bacterium
CTACGAGGCTTCGTAACACTTCAATCCGGATCTGGGGGAAGTAATGGATCTGCAGCCATGAGGTACTGAGGCATGTACTCATCTTCTGCATTATTCCTCTTTTTGTAGTTGACCACTGCCAAGCCATTATACAGCTCCTCCTGAATATCCAGGAAGAAGGCTCTCATTTCGTTGGGCTTCAGCCCTAATTGGTTCATGGCGTCGGTCAGCGAGTGATATTTCATTTCAAGGATGGTGCTGAGCTTATCGGAATCCAGCTCCTTGAAGCCGTTCCTGACATACAGGTCAAGCACATAGTTCACGAAGTCCATCTGCTGCCGGTTCAGCTTTCTGGCCTCCACCTGTCGCAGTATCTCAGCCCTGCGCTCTCGTTCTATAGGTGTGGAGTTATAGGCAATGAACTCCAGCACGTCGAGCATGTCACAGTCTTCATAGCCCATAAACTCGCGCAGCATATTGAGCTTGTCTTCCTGGAATCCGCTTTCCTCTAACAGTTCAAGCAGCTCCTGACGCGTTTCGGGCTGGCTCCATCTCTCCCGCAGTTCATCGTCATCCTCGAAGATGCTGGGAAGCCTCAATTTGAGTTTATCTACATAATCGCCGAGTGTAATCATTTCGTCGCCAAACTGAATACGCTCATGCCAGTCTGTATGTAATAACAACTCCCTGATATGCGAAAGCCTGACTTTCACCTTCTTTTTGTTACCTCCCGGACAAGTACACGGCAGATTACCGCATACAGGGCAAGGCTTCGGCGGTGGGGGAGGTGGACATTCACAGGGGAACTTTCCACACTTCGGACATGGCTTCGGTGGCCGTTTCCTGCAAGTACATGGATAGTTGCCGCATACCGAGCAGAAAGGATCGCCGTCCCAGTCAGGATCATTAAACCTCCTATGGGCACCCACGAAATCATAGATGGTAAAGTAGTACTTATCATCAAAGAGCCGGGTGCCTCTTCCTAATATCTGCTTGAACTCCACCATATTATTAACGGGGCGCATCAGCACGATGTTCCTCACATTTCGGGCATCCACGCCAGTAGAGAGTTTCTGCGAGGTGGTGAGAATAGTGGGTCTGATATAGTCGTTATTCTGGAACAGTTTCAGTTGCTCTTCACCTTTTCCCTGATCGTCAGCCGTCACCCGCTGGCAATAGTTGGAGTCGGGCACTTTCTTGTTCTTATTGATCAGGTCACGGACAATCATGGCATGCTGCTGGGTGGCACAGAACACGAGCGACTTCTGATCAGGATTCTCCATCTGATCAAGGAATTCCTTCACCCGGTGCTCGTCTCGTTGCTTCATCTCGATGTCGCCATGATAGAAGTCCTTCTCCGTATAAGTCTTCGTGATGTCGATATCTCTCTCCACATCGTCGCCCTCTTCATACTGATAGGTGTCGATGTTCGATTCTGAGATCTTCACACGGAAGGGAGTCAGGAAACCGTCTTCAATGCCCTGTTTCAGGGAATAGGTATAGACAGGCTCTCCAAAATATTCGTATGTATTGGCATTGACCTTTCTCTTAGGTGTGGCAGTCATACCCAACTGAACGGCAGGATCAAACCATCTCATCAGTTCGCGCCATTCACTCTCATCGTTGGCACCGCCTCGGTGGCACTCGTCGATGATGATGAAGTCGAAGAAGTCCTTCGGCCATTGTTTATAATAAGGCTGTCCGCTATCGTCGTCGCCCATCACCGTCTGGAAGATGGTGAAATAGATATTCCTGGCTTTCGGCAGCTTTCCGTTCAGAGCCCCGTCGCCAGTCTTCTTATTCAGGCGTTCCGCCGTTACGCGCTCCATCGCGTCCTCATGGAACTGCTCGAAGTCGTTCTTGGCCTGATTAGCCAGGATGTTCCTGTCAGCGATAAACAGGATGCGAGGTTTCAAGTCCGTTCCTTTAGTATTCCAATTCGTTTGATACAATTTCCAACAGATCTGAAAAGCTGTATAGGTCTTTCCTGTGCCAGTGGCCATTGTCAGAAGGATTCGTTTCTCTCCGTCGGCAATGGCATTCAGTACATTGTTGATGGCATTCTCCTGATAATAGCGCACGCTCCTGCCACCACCACGGTTAAAGGGACAGAGCACAAACTTATCCCGCCACGGTTTCTGATCGGAATAGGTCATCTTCCAGAGTTCCTGAGGTGTCGGGAACTTATCGGCAGGACCTTCGGTAGAAGGAATGACATAACGCCCTTCTCTGTCCTTCACACCCATGTCGATAGCCCAAATTTCATCGCCGTTGCAAGCGTAGGTGAAGCGTATCTGCATCATTTCGGCGTAGAGCTTGGCCTGCTCCACACCCTCGCTCACGTCCTTCTCGTCGCTTTTGGCTTCGATGATGGCGAGTTTCCTTCCCCGATATACCAGCACATAGTCGGCCTTCTTCGGGTGGCGGTTTTGAGGCAGAGCACTCACATGGCCAGGGGCTATCAGGTAAGCCCGCTGCTCTGTGAGGATCTCACTCTCAGGCACCTGCTCCCATCCGGCGCTATACAGCGCAGGGTCTATCTTCTTCCGTCTGGTTGCACTCTCATCCATATTCTTATTCGCTCTTAGTCAATTCATAAAACAACGCCATCCCCTTCTCGGCCAGTAGATATTTCTGACGAGGATGACGGGGCTTGTCTGGATATAACAGACGGACATAGCCGTCGGAGATTGCTGGAGTCAGATAATTATCAATGAAATTGGGACGATGTTTGAGATGAATCCTTTCCATCATCTGCTTCAACGATAATTGATCTTTTCCAATTACTGATACGAGAGTCCGTACTTGTTCGGTGCTTGTTCGGTGCTTGTTCGGTACTTGTTCGGATGTTGTCCGATTAGGCTGCACGCTCCATTCTGCCGTGGGACGTATATGCAGATAGCGGTTGCGAAGATCCCACTGGTCATCCAGCAGCAGATTACGGAAGAATCGCTCCAGATAGACGGGTGAATAATTGATGCCCTTCATTGCATTCTTATAGTTGGCACGCACCAACGCATTGCGGAAATACCACGAATGCTGGGCAAACATGTCATTGGTGACTTTGAAACCAATATGCCTCAGATAGAGTATCGTGAATACAGCAGTTGTTCGCGTATTACCCTCTCCAAAGGCATGTATCTGCCAAATACCAGATACAAAGCTTGCAAGATGGGCTATCATGTCATCTTGCGAAATGCCCTTATAACTGAACTTACGCTCTTGTTCGATGTCGTAGCTCAATGCCATGCGAAGATCTTCCCAATTCAGGTAATTGACGGTATCACCTTCCAGTACCCATTCTTTCTTGGTGATGTCGTAGTCTCGCAACTTCCCTGCATGTTTGAAAACACCCTCAAAGATGCGTCTATGAAGTGAAATGAGGCCGTTAGGACTGAAATCAAAAGTATTCGATGAGAGGATTTTAGTAATATTGGCGGATGCTTTGTCTGCTTCCTGCCTTTCTTCATCATCAGGCTCTCGCACCGTTTTTGACCGATAATAGGCCTTTATCAACTCACGTGCCTCGTCGATATCTATTTCTCCCTCAATATGCTTACGGGCCGTGGCCTTCAGATAGTCAGAGGTTTTCAGACCGTCCACAGCCTGTAAGCCTATAGCAGTCTGCCAATATCCTGCTTTTTCTTTTTGGCTTGGCTCACCTTGACGAATATACTCGTCAAAGTCCAAATAGCCTTCTTTATGTATCCTCTCGTCCATATCTCGTTATTCAAATACTTTTCTTAATAATGCCTGTTTAAGGGCGTCGCACTCGGAAATGATCTTCTTCTGATTCTCCTCTAACTCACGGACATGAGCCGAAAGAGCATCCAAACGCTCAACGATGCGCTGCTGCTCAGAAAGAGGAGGGAAATGACAACACATATCCTTCAATGTTCCTAGACCTACGTTTCCTTGTCCTACTGTGCCTCCTTCGTTTGCAAAAAAAGAATTCTTGAACAATTCCGTATATGAATAATACAAGAAGAATTTGGCTGTAATTACATTGTCAAATCGCAAACATGCATTTCTCTGATTTAATAGCAAATTAATTTTGTCAACCATTGCGACAAAACCATAATCACGCTTATGCCTGGTACCTGTTTGAGTTATAACTAGATCTCCTTTCTGTAATAGTGATTTTTTTAGTAGTCCGTCATCTATTTTATCAATAAAGACTGCATTTTCCGATAATCTTAACAAATTTTGTTTTATGTTACCTATTCTCAATACTTGATATTTCCCGTAATCTTTAAAATCAGCACTTTTAAAAGCATAACCACTAAAAATATAAGCTATTTTGCCTAAGAACATCTCTTTCCATCCCTCTTTTGGCTCCATTGCTTTAGCAAGGGATTTCTGGAAGAGGGCGCGGGCTTCGGAGAGTTGCTTTTCGGCATTGGCTTTCATCTCGTCAATATGAGAAAAAGCAGCATCAAGGCGAGAAACAATCCGCTGCTGTTCAGACAACGAAGGAATAGGAATACGGATTTCGGACAAGGCTGGGATATTTGTATGTACAACTTTCAATTTTGTTTTTCCAATTCCCTTTTGTCTTATTGCCTCACTTGATGATAACGCATAAGATAAGTATTTAGGATTTTGATTGTGTTTCATACATACAATATCGCCTCCAAGTAAACATCTCTCATGTCCTAAATAGGCAATAGTCTTTCCAATATCTTCAACGCTTTCACCCGTAATTGCAAATAACAAGTCACCGTGAGAGAAATATTTAGGAGAAGATATAAACTCGACATTTGTATGAGAAAAACATTCACTAAATGAGATGTTATAGGTCGTATATATTTCTCCATACCTTACGCACGGAGTTCCTTCAACTGTAATTTGATCACGTTTTATGCCTGAGCCACGAAACATTTCTGTGGCTATATCCCCTAATTTCTTATACGTCCAGCCCTCTTTCATTCCTCATCCTCCTCATATTTTTTATCATCATCCTTGTATTTATTGATGAGGTCTTCCATTCTTTCATAAAAACTTCTCATCTTCTTCTTTAAACTATCTCTTTCCCCTGAACTGGCTGCGTCAATCATTTCTTCGAGTTTGCCAGCCTGTTCTGCAAGTTCGTCATATTCACGCCTCTCTTCTTTCGTGAGTCGGTGATTAACGATATAATCGTCGCTGTTTTCGTCGACAAAGCCGAAAACGTTTTCAATGTCGTCTTTCCAGAACTCTTCTTGAAGAGCCTCCAAAATATCATTAGCCTGATATTGCAGATTATTCAGATTTTCAAAAACTTCCTGCGGTGTGCGCTCATCTTTCTCCTCCACCTTATTCGGGTTCTTCACGGAGAGGTCACAATCCTCACCCAAATCTCTACAGTCTATAGTCCAAGAATTCTCGCTGTCGGCCTTCGTCTTCTGTAGTCTCAGGAAATCAGCCAGGTCTTCTTCATTCAGGGCATTAGTCTTGCCGAGGTTGCGACCGGGATTCAACTGATAATACCATATCTTTTCCGTTTTCTTTCCCTTATCGAAGAAGAGTACCACCGTCTTCACGCCTGCACCTTGGAACACGCCAGACGGCAGATCGAGAATGGTATGCAGATTGCATTGCTCTAACAACAACTTACGAAGTGCCGAGGCGTCGCCATTGCTCAGGAAGGTGTTCTTGATGACGATACCCGCACGGCCACCAGTCTTCAGCATCTTGATGAAGTGCTGCATAAACATATAGGCCGTTTCGCTGGTGTTGATGTCGAAGTTCTGTTTCACCTCACCTCGCTCAGAGCCACCAAACGGCGGATTGGCAAGGATCACCTTCTTACGGTCACTCTCCTGAATCTGACTCAGGTTGATGGCCAGCGTATTACCTCTGATGATATTAGGGGCAGCCACACCGTGGAAGATCATGTTCATCGTAGCGATGATATACGGCAGAGGCTTTTTCTCTATGCCATAGAAAGTGTCCTCCTGCAGCGTCTTGGAGTCCTGAGTGCCATGAATCTTCTCCTTCATATAGCTGAAGGCTTCACAGAGGAATCCCGCAGAACCGCAGGCTGGGTCATAGACAGTCTCGCCAATCTGAGGATCAACAACCTTCACGATGGTACGAATCAGCGGACGGGGTGTGTAATACTCTCCACCGTTGCGCCCGGCATTGCCCATTTTGGCAATCTTACTCTCATAGAGCACCGTCATCTCGTGCTTATCCTCCGCACTTTGGAAATGCAGTTCATCTACCTTGTTGATGATCTCACGGAGATTATAGCCCGACGTGATTTTGTTTCGCAGCTCGGCGAAAATCTCACCTATCTTATATTCCAGCGTATTGGCGCTACTGGCCGTCTTCTGGAAATCGCGCAGATAGGGAAAGAGCTTGTCATCCACAAACTTGGCGAGGTCAGGCCCCGTCATGGCGTTCACATCGTCGATCTTTCCATCCTTTGTCTTTGGGGCAGCCCATTGGCTCCAGCGCATATAGCCTGTGATGATGGGCTTATACTGTTTGCCGGAAAGCATGGCCTTCATGTCCCGCTCGTTTTCAAGATCGTCGAGATACTTCAGGAACAGCAGCCAAGAGGTCTGCTCCAGATAGTCTAACTCTGTGCTGCATCCCGCCTCGTTGCGCAGGATATTGTCTATCGCATTAAATGTCTGTTCGTATTGCATATATTGTCACTTTTTATTCAATCCTTACTTATTCACATACTTGCGGCCCTTGTAGATGACAAGGCCTTTCTGCGACTTATCGACACGCTGGCCCATCATGTTATAGACGGGGGCATCCACGCTGTACATCGTCGAGGGAGTGGCCTCGCGGTGGTCCATACTGATGGTCTCGATGTCAGTGGTGCCAAGAATCTCCTTCAGGCCTGCCAGACAGTCAATCTTGCCCAAGCCTGCCTGCACCTTGTTGCCAGAGGGAATCTTCGCTACGTTGGTGGTAAATTCGTCGTTCACGCAGGTCTTCTGCATCACGGCCAGTATGTCGTTGACGGACAGCGTGGGCTTGGCCTGCATCCAAACGCCAGCTACTACCAGCAGCAGCGTCATCATCATCAAAAATCTCTTTGCTTTCATCATTCTACATTTTGTTTTTCTTCTTTTTGCGCTTCTGGGAGGTGAAGAGGTCGCGGAGGCCGTTGAAGTCCTTCTTCATGATGATGCCGAGGCCCTGGGTGTTGAGGGAGGACTTGGTGAAGTAGCGGTCGTTGGTCTGGTTATAGACCTTCAGGGCGAGATTACCGTTGGGGTAGAGGAGGTACTGCACGTCGAAGTCGCCGATGAACGAGGGCGTGGCCTGCTTGGCGTTGTCGCGGTAGCCGAACTGTCCGTTGAAGAGCAGGCGGTTGTTGAGCATGCGGGCGTTGACGATGCCTTCGTATTCGGCGTTGTGCCAGCCCTCGTTGCCGGTGGTGATGTTAGCACCGAAGTTCCAGTTGTCGTTCTTGAGGAACTGGTTGAGGACGTTGTTGATCTGTGCGGAGAGTGTGCCTGAGAGGAGGCTCTGCATGGCGAGCGAGGTCTGGTCGTTCTGAGGGTTGTTGGCCATGCTGTTGACACCCTGGGTGTAGAAGCGTCCGATGGCGAGGAGGTAGATCACCTGCTGGTTCATCTCCTGCTGGCCGTTGATGATGGTGCGTATCATCTGCTGCTCGTCGGCATTGACGGTGGGCATCTCGAGGTCGAAATCCACTTGGGGTGTGGCGGCGATGCCTGAGATGTTCATGAGGCAGTTCACGCGGATGGTGTTCGAGGAGAACGAATTGCCGATGTTCAGGTCGGAGAGGCTGACACCGCTGACGGTGTGTACGGCCTGCAGGTTGAGTGCCGCCTGATAGGGGTCGCCGCTGAAGATGATGGTGCCGCCGGGGTTGAAGATGAAGTTCTTCTTGATGATGTTCTGGATGGTGACGCCGTAGGTGCCGTGGTCGACGTTGTAGGTGCCGAACATGTTGAAGGCGCCCTTGTTGTGGTAGGTGGCGCGGATGTTGCCGTCGCCGTTGAGGGTGATGTAGTCGTTGGTGTTGGCGTCCATCAGCAGACGTAGGGTGGCGTCGGGCGTGGCGGTGATGAGGAGGTTGAGGTAGATGTCGGTTCGTTCTCGAGGAGGGAGGAGCGAGGAAGGAGGAAGGAGATTACTGTCTTCCGCAGAATCAGCCGCTGGACTATTCTCATTCCTCTTTCCTCCTTCCTCTTTCCTCGAAGAATCCTCCCACACAATAAACTCCGACCGTGATACGGCATCGGGGTTGGCAGCGTTATAGACGAAGAAGGAGTTCTTCTGTGGGGTGACGTTGCAGTCGATGGACACTTCGCCGGGACGGCCCTCGATGGTGACGGTGCCCGAGGCATAGACGGTGCCGTAGAAAGAGGATTCGCCGAAGTCGTGGAAGTCGTAGGCCAGGAGGTTGTCGGCCTCGGCCTGCAGGTCGAAGGTGAGGTGTGTGAGGTGGCGGTGGTGGATGCCGCCGGAGAGGTAGGCCATGTTGCCGTCGCGGTCGTGGAGGGGCAGACGGTTCAGAAGGATGTCGTCGGGGATGAAGGTGACGGTGTCGCGGTCGAGGTAGTAGGTGGCGTTCAGCGCCTCGACGGTGAGGTTGCCGCCCACGACGAGCTGTCCCGTGAGGTTGATGTTGTCGAGGGTGCCTGCCAGCCGGACGTCCCCGCTGGTGTGGCCCGTGATCTGACTGAGGAAGCTATGTGTGAAGCTGTGCATGAAGTCGATGTAGGTGCTGTCGGCACGGATGTCGAGGTCGATGGTGTTGTGGACGGGCGAGATGAATCCGTTGACGTAGGTGTTGACGCCCGGGCCGTCCTTCGCCACCGCACTGATGTCAATCTGCTCGGCGTCCTGGTTCCAGTTGGCGTTGGCGTGGAGCACACCCATGCGACCGTTCTCGAACTTGAAGTCATCTACGCGGATGTCGGCAGTGGCGGCGAACTTGTCGAAGAGTGCCCGTCCCGTGGCGCGTCCCGTAGCCTTGCCGCCGAACTCTACGGAGTGGAAGTTGACGAGGTCGAGGATGTATTCCACCTCCACCTGATTGAGATCGACGGAGAGGGAGTCGTGATGGCTCTTGGAGGCGATGCCGTCGATGAGGATGTGCTGTTTTCCGCGATGCACCATGAAGTTATCGACGAGCAGGTGGTGCTTATTATAAATAATGTCGGCGGGTTCCACCTCCCACAAACCGTCTTTAAGTACGATATGGGAGGGCATGACGCGCATGTGGGCCTCTGGCTCGTTGTAGAGGTTGTGGTAGAGCTGGATGATGCCGTTCATCTGTCCGCTGACCTGCTGGGCGGGGTTGTGGTTGTCCCAGGAGAGCGAGGTGTTGAGCTTGTTGTTGGCGGCACGGAGGTTGGCGACGGCTGTCATGGCCTGTCCGTTGCCGAGCAGCTTGCTGATGCCTACGTCGCATTGGAGGGTGTCGCCCGGAGTGCTGATGTTGACGATGCCGTCTGCATACTGTGCACCGTTGTAGGTGAAGGCGGGGATGTCGCCTTCGAGGTAGATCTCCCGGGTATGGTCGTTGACACGGGCATTGAGTATGAGGGGCTGGCGTAGCACGAGATCGACGCCGAGGAAGCGTTGCAGCCAATCGGTCTTGCTCATCATGAGGCGCAGGCTGAAGTTGTTGTTCGTGTCGTGGCGTACGGGCGGCAGTCCCGGCAGGGTGGGGAGTCGGGTGCCCACGAGGCCGATGACGCTCTGCGGCAGAGTGGCGTAGTCGAATTCTCCCCGGATGGTGGCATCGGCAAAGTCACTCTTCAGGGAGACGAAGTGGATGTCGTTGTCATAGCCCGTGGTGACGATGAGGTTGTCGAGGCGGTAGGCGCGGTGGCTGGCGGTGGCAGAGATACCGGCGTTGCTGATGCGGACGGTGCCCTGGGCGTCGTTCAGGCTGCTGGCAGTGAAGTCGGCGTGGATGTCGCCGGAGATGATGCTTTCCTCGAGTTCGTCGGAGAGGTGGAGGGCGGCGGGCGCAAAGTGGGTGATAACACCGTCGATCATCACGTCGTGCCGGGCGTGCCTGGCCTCGGTGATGAGGTTGCTGAGCTGTCCCATGAGGTCGAGCTTGACGTTGGGATCATCGATACTGACGGCACCGGAGAGGGTGTTATTGGCATAGTCGCCGTCGATGTGGATGTTCTGGTAGGGATAGCCCTTGAAGTCGAAGTGACTGATGATTCCCTCGGCTTGGATGTCCTTTAGAGGTGAGAGGTGAGAGGAGGGAGGAGGGAGATTGCCGTGGAGGGAGATACGGGCAATGAGACTGCCGAGGTCTGGGGTGTTGAGCAGTTGTCGCAGGTTGAGTTCCTCGGTCTGCAACAGACAGTCGAAGTGCTGCTGGCGGTCCATTGTGCCATGCACCTCAATGTTGCCGGCGCCTGAGAGGATGGTGCTCTGGAGTGATATCAGGCCGTTGTGGTCTTTGTCGAAGGTGCCGAGCATTTGCAGGCCGTCGAGGCGTGTGATCTCCGGTGGACAGCCGGGGATGACCTTCGAGAGGAAGTCGATGCTGGCGTCGGAGAGTTGTATGCGGTGCATCTGCAGGTGCCAGGCGGAGGGGTGCTGATAGTCTTCGAGCCAGCCGTCCACGTGGATGTCTATATCGTCCTCAGAGGTGTTGAGCCTGAAGTTAGGAATGTTCAGCCGGAGGTCACTTCCGTTGATGGCGGCGGTGAGGAAAAGCGGCCTTTGATAATTCTTTAACGTCGGCTCGAAACATCTTAGGTCTGAGGGTGTTATGTATGTATCAGATATGTTGCTGGAAAACGACAGGGAACCTTTGACAAGCTCCTGCCCGTTGAGCTGATAGGAGGCCGTCAGAGTGTCGATTTTCATCTGCGTGCTGGGCATCTCCAAGAGGAAGTCACGCAACAGGGCATGCTGACGGTCTGCCTCCACACGGAATCCCAGACGGTTGACAGCGAGGCCTGAGCGTTCGTTGAAACTGAGGCGCTTCACGTTGACGTTCAGCGAGTCGTCGGTGAGGGCACGCAGGTTGATGTGTGCACTGATGTCGTCGAGTTGCAGGTGGGCGGGATTGAAGTGTCCTTCGGTCTCGGGTTTGTCGAGCTGGTCGTAGGCGACGCTGGTATGCCTGACGATGAGGGAGTTTACCCGCACATTGAGGGGTTTGTGGGTGATGGTGTCTTTCGAGGCGAGGGAGTCGATGAGGAACTGGAAGTTCGTCTGTGCGTCGGCATTGGGCTTGTACAGACGTAACCGGGCACCGAAGAGCTGTGCGGAGTTGATGGCTACCTTTCCCTCGAGCATCGGGAGGATGTCCATATTCACCGACACACGGGCGGCACGGATCATCTCTTTCTGTTGCTGGTCGTGGATCACGAGGTCGTCGAGGATGAGACGGCTCGGCAATCCTAAGTCTACGCGCCCGACGCTCACCTGGGTGCCCAGGAGGTCGCTGGCAACGCCCGACACCTTGTCGCCGAGGAAACGCTGAGTGACGGGCAGTCGGGTGACACCGAAAGCAATCACGTTCAGTGCGATGACTGTCCAGAGGACGATGCTGAAAATCCACTTAAATATTCTCACTCAGTTGCTGCGATATTTTTAATCGTTTTGTTAGTCCGAAGTGGCAAAAAAATGCCTTCCGGCGCAATTATTTTGCAAAAATAATACAAATAATCGGTTATTTTTCATTTTTCTGTCAATTTTTGTGCTTTATATACCTAATTTTTATTAATTTTGCGTCGTTTAATCCAACTATTCAACTAAATTTTATATAAATGGCAAATGTGATTAGTTTACGAAAAGGCTTGGACATCAACCTGAAAGGACGGGCTGAGGAGAAGAAGATCCAGCTGAAATCGAACGGCAAGTTTGCACTTGTGCCGGATGATTTCGAGGGTGTCACTCCGAAGGTGGTCGTCAAGGAAGGTGAGAAGGTCAAGGCCGGGGATGCGCTGTTTGTCAACAAGCAATTCCCGCAAGTGAAGTTTGCCTCGCCCGTCAGCGGAACCGTCCGTGAGGTGGTGCGCGGTGAACGTCGTAAAGTGCTCTGCATCAAGGTGGAGGCTGATGCCAAGCAGGAGTATAAGGACTTCGGCAAGCAGGACGTCAGCAAACTCAATGGTGAGCAGGTGATGAACTGCCTGTTGGAAGCAGGACTCTTCGGTTACATCAATCAGTTGCCTTACGCAGTGTCTACCAATCCGGAGACGAAGCCTAAGGCTATTTTCGTGTCAGCCCTGAGGGACAAGCCCTTGGCTGCGAGCTTCGAGTATGAGGTGAAAGGTCAGGAGCAGGACTTCCAGACGGGTCTCACGGCCCTGTCGAAGATGGCGAAGACCTACCTCGGCGTGGGTGAAGGCTCATCGCTCGAAGGCATGAAGGATGTGGAGGTGAATGTGTTCAAGGGCAAGTGTCCCGCAGGCAACGTGGGTGTTCAGGTGAACCATCTCGACCCGGTGAACAAGGGTGAGGTGGTGTGGACCATCGGCGATCCGACGGTGGTGCTCTTCATCGGCCGTCTGTTCAATACGGGCAAGGTGGACCTGAAGCGTACGGTAGCCCTCTGCGGCAGTGAGATCAACAATCCCGCGTATGTCGACATGCTCGTGGGTGAGGAACTCTCGACACTGCTGTCGAACAGCTATGATGCTTCGAAGAGCGTGCGCATCATCAACGGTAACGTGCTGACAGGCAAAACCACCACGAAGGAAGGTTTCTTAGGGGCTCACACCTCTGAGATCACCGTGATTCCCGAGGGTAGCGATGCCGACGAGCTGCTGGGCTGGATACTTCCCAGATTCAATCAGTTCTCTGTCAGCCGCAGTTATTTCTCCTGGCTGTGTGGCAAGAAGCAGTATGCACTCGATGCCCGTATCAAGGGTGGTGAGCGCCACATGATTATGAGCGGTGAGTACGACAAGGTGCTGCCGATGGATATCTATGGTACTTTGCACTGGCAGAGTTCGTGGATTCCTCAAAGCTGGAATTGCAGCGCATCGTGCGTGAAGGACTGAATATTTTACGTAAAGAAAACGCATAACGACATGAGTGCTATAAGAAACTTATTCAATAAAATGAGGCCAAGCTTCGAAGAGGGCGGCAAGTTGCATGCTTTCCGCAGTGTCTTCGACGGCTTTGAGACGTTTGCGCTTGTGCCTAATGACACGTCAAAGAGTGGCGTCAACATTCACGACGCTATTGACTCGAAGCGCATTATGAGTATGGTGGTCATCGCCCTGATGCCTGCTATGCTGTTTGGTATGTACAATATCGGCTATCAGAACTATCTCGCTGCCGGCACACTCGCAAGTGCAAGCTTCTTCGAGATATTCTGCTTTGGCTTCCTTGCTGTA
>CACYQO010000083.1 GCA_902776545.1 uncultured Prevotellaceae bacterium
AACAGTAAATCTGGTAGATGAGAATGAAACAAAAGTTCAGGATCTGGAAGTGAAGTCAGAAGACTTGCTTAAATTAAAGAAATTGTTACAAGGTGAAAAAGGTGATGAAGAAACCATTACTTTTGAAGGAGAATTTCACAATTCTAAAGATGCTCCCAAATGGTTTAGTCAGGCAGCAGCCTTTACACCGTATTTAACAGGTGATATCGTTGTAGGTGACGAAACAACTTCATCTATTTCAGATAACTTTGAGATTGATGGCACTCACGATATGCATGGCTCTGTAGATAAATATCCTATTACTATGCATCTCGAAATAGACGGTTCCATCATCAAAGGAGCATATTATTATGACAAACAAGGATCGGATGCGAAACTGAAACTGTCAGGAACCAATGATGATGGTATTTTGGATATAAATGAAACAGATGCAGACGGAACGCCTACAGGACATTTTAGAGGTAAATTTGCAAATGGTATTTTTAGTGGTCAATTTGTTACAAATCAAGGTAAGAAGATGCCATTTATGGTATCAGAGAATAGCACAGGAGATGGAGACTTCTCGTTTGATTCAGGCGATTCGTCGGATTCAGACGATTCGTTTGACAATGATGATCTGTCTATAGAAAATGATGATTTTACCACTGGGAAAGGAGACGCTTCAGTTGATGAATTCCTTGATGAATATGAGTTTTTTTGGAGAAAATATATGTCATTCATGAAGAAGGTCGACAAGAGTGATCCTACAGCTTTGGCTGATTATGCAAAATTATTGAATGAATGTAATGAATATAATAGGAAGTTACAAAAGGTTAGAGGTAAATTGAGTGCCAGCCAGTTAAACAGAATGAATCGTATGAGTGCAGAGATGCTTTCTGAGATGCAAAAACTGCAATAATCATTACCAGTACGCAGAATTCTGCGTACTGGTAATATAATGAATTAATACATGTTGAGAAAAAATAGCGTTTGGTTATATAGAGTTTTTACTTTATGTATTCTATATTTATTCCTATTCAATTACGTTATGAGTGGGAATTCTTCTGCCACATATTATCCTACAGAAAAAAAACAGTATAAAGAGAGGTATTACCCAACCCCAAATATTGATAGTAAGCGGACAAATATGGTAGAAGGGGTCATCCTTCATCATACTGCAGAGCCTACGATAGAACGCTCATTGGGAGTGCTGACGTCGTTAAAGAAGAAAGTAGGAACTCATGTGGTAATCGATATTGATGGAACAAGGTTTATTATGGCTGACCCATCAGTGGTTACATATCATGCAGGTTATTCAGTCCTTAACGGCAAAGAAGGGTGTAACTATTTTACAATAGGAATAGAGTTTCAGGGTAATACATTGGAAAAACCATTAACACGTGATCAAATATACAGTGCTATTGAGTATCTGAAACCACTTATTAAAAAGTACAAAATACCTTTGACAAGTATTGTTACTCATGAAATGGTAAGAAAAGCTTATAAAAAGAAATATCCTAAGAAAAGATGTAGTGGGAAAGTCGATATTACTGAGACAGAGTATTTGCGCTTTATGAAAGTTTTAAAAAGTGAATTGAATTTATAATAACTGAGATTATGAAAAAATTTAGGTTCTTATTATCAATAATATTATTGCTTTTTTTATGCAATGAGGTGTATAGTCAAGTAAAGAACAAAACAACTAAGTGGATAACAGTTAGTGCTGACGAGATTGTTACTATATCTTATAATTCTAACATCGTGAATAGTCAAAGCGGAAATCACTTTGTCTGGGTGAAGGCTGTATATCATGCCCCAGAATGGCAAAATTACTTTTCTCGGATAATTGATAGTAGGACTCCCGTGGTGACAACAAGAACAAAAGCTGAATATGACGAAATCTATAGTTTAGTGAGGGTTCGGCAAGTTATCTGCTATAGTAAAGACGGTAAGAAACTATTTGATTCTGGTGATGATAGGTCTGCAGGATGGGGTTATGTAAATGCAAGTGATCCTGTTGGTATAGTTGGTGAATATCTTGGAAAATAGACATACAAATCAAATATCAAGAAGGCTTACACTCTTTATGCATAGGACTAAGAGGTATCTCCAAGCAAATATTATGCATCAACAATTATAATCAGAATAATATGGATAATCCTTGGGTGAATATTTCGTGGGACAATCCGATTGCGGAAGCTGATCGGATTTGGATAGAAGAACATTACGGTTCTGTAGAGGCTTTAGAAAATAAGTACAGGAAATGCAACCTTAAATTGCATGGTGCTTTGCCAGAACCCTATTCTGGCAATAAGGATAGCAAAGTATATTGTTTGAATATGAATCCAGGCGAATGGGTTGACAGGTTTAGCGGTAATGATAGCATATTGGATATGACCATCAAAAACTTACGTCATGAAGTCAATGATTGCTTTTGGTGGGAAAAGGTTAGAGATGAAGACAACAATCCTCACGATGGTTATTGTTGGGTCAAACAAAAAACGCACCTCATAGAAGATGTGTTGGGACGGCGACCAAACATTTTCTTTGTGGAATTCTTTCCCTATCACTCTAAGAATGGTTTCTACTTCCCAGAACTTCCATCATATAAATATAGCAATCAACTTATTAATAAGGCGATAGAAGAAGGCAAAACAATAATCATAATGCGACAGGTGGAAAAATGGTGTTATAGAATTCCCTGCTTGAAAACTGCTAATGTAATAACGCTCAAAAGTCCTTCTGCAGGATGGCTTTCACCAAACAATTTAGGATTGAAAGGAAAAGAATCCCTAATAAAAGAGATGTTCTGAGCAAGAGTAAAAACAAATCCATATTAATTATTAGATTTATGAAGAATGTTCGGTTTTTGATGATGGCAATCACTTTGCTGTTTGCCATGAGTGTATCAACTCAAGTAGTTGCGCAAAACAAAAAAAAGTTATTGAAACAAGCCAATAAAGGTATTGGTGAAGTTCAGGCTCTGGTATCTACTTATTATTTAAGGGGAATAGAGGGCTTTGAGAAAGATGTTGAACAAGCAACATTTTGGGCAAAGAAGGCTGAGGAATCAGCAAATGCAGGTTCAGTAGGTGCACAGATTTGGATGGCAGCATGTCTATTTAAGGGTGATCACCTTTTTAAAAAGAATCTTGATTATGCTTTGCAGTGGACAAATATCGCATTGAAAAATGTAAACCTTCAGAGCGATGAAAGAGAGAGGGTCTTGAAGCTGAAACAACAGATAAGTGATGAGATAGAGAAAGAGAAAAGAATAAGACAAGAAGAGATAGAGAAGGAGAAAAAATTGAGACAAGAAGAAGCAGATAGGCTAGCAGCAGAAAAGATCAAAAGAGATCCTATTGGAGCAGTTAATGATATAGAGAGGGTTATTGAAGACAAATCCAAGCCATTCTCAGAAGTGGAAGCATTCGCTGCAAAACTCATGAAAATCGATAACTCAGAAGCTAAAAATAAGGCAATAAAAAAATTAATTAAGAATCTCCAAACCATGGGTACAGGATACGACAGTGACAAAGATTTGTATCTGAGCTATAGCCATGAAGGTACAGGAAGGGGCAGGCAGGAAATGGCTCTTGCTGCAAAACTACAGGAATACTTGATTGAAGGCGGTGATATGCAAGAAACGATTAATTATGCGTATCGTTGTCGTCAAAGCGGTGATACAAAGAAAGCTATACAATACTTTCAACAAGCAGCTGATAAAGGAAATGCTATGGCTATTCGTGGTTTGGCTCTATGCTATGAGGACGAGAACAACAAGGAAAAGGCTTTTGAATGGTACACAAAACTTTTGGAAATTGATGTCAGTGAGCAGGTCGCGATAACAGCAATGAATTTTTTTAGGAAAATCAACCGTTCAGACTTGATACTTAATACTTTGGAGAAGCTTGCAGCAAGTGGCAATCGTGATGGTATGCTGCGGGTAGGCGATATTTACAGAAACGGTCACGACTGGAGTTCTAAAGAAACGGGTATAACGGTGAAAAAGAATTATGTAACGGCAATAAAATGGTATAAGAAAGCTAATGAAGCAGGAAGTAGGGCGGCGTTGTTTTTTATGGCCGACTGCTATTGGAAAGGTGGTAATGGTATCACACAAAATCGTGCCCAAGCAGGAAAGCTATACCAACAAATGCTAGATGAATCAGGTATTAGCAATGTTAAAATTTCACAGGCCGAGCCAGAGGAAAGAAGTGAAGCCAGCTATCAATTTGGCTATTGTTTAGAAACTGGTGCAGGTGTAGTAAGGGATATTAATAGAGCATGGGACTTCTATTGTGACAGTTATGAAGCAGATGCCTATTACAGAAGAGCTGTAATGCTAGAGAAACAATGGGTGAAAGAAACACTGTGGCCAGATGCCCGAAAGCGAGAATGTCGTCAACTCTATCAGAAGGCTGCCAACAAAGGACATGCTAAAGCAAAGCAAGCTCTTAATAGAACGTATAAAACTAAAACTATCGTATTATGAGAAAAAACAGCGGGATGGTTCTTCTACGCAGGAGGACCGTCCATTCCTTATGTTGCTATGATTCCGAACTTTAGTCAAAGATGAATTCTGTTGTCTCCTCGAATTCGGGCTCATTTTTGGACTTTAGCTTGGAGACTGGAGTTCTTGTTTGAGAGTTGTCTTTTGGATTATCATGATTCTCAAGCCCCGAATCGTCTATGTATGATATATAGAAGCAAAATATAAATATGAAGCGTTTAATATCTGTTATTCTCTTTTTCTTCAGTATGTGTTGTTATGCTGGGGATAGCATCAGGTATTATGCAGCAACAAGTTTCTCATATAAAAAAGTAGTAAATGGGGAATGGACAGACTGGTCTGAATGGGAAGACTCAGGAATGATCATTACACTAAATTTGACAAAAGACATCGTTGAAATATTATCACCTAAAGCACAGATCTATAACATTACTGAGTATAACGATTTCAATATAGACAAAGACGGTGGTAGAACTGCGAAATTCAGTTTTGTGGATCAAGAAGGATATAAAGGTATTATAAGGCTGCGTATTGAGAAGAATGGTAATTCTCAAATGTATGTTGAATATGCCAATATAATGTGGGTATACAATTTGATACGTATTGAGGATACTTTGGTGACAGGTCTCTATCAGATGAACCGTATACATACTGTATTTAGCCTGTAATAATATATTTTTCCCGTTTATGATGGTTTAGAAATTCTTGACCAGCCATAAGGCGAAGAATAGATCGTAAACCTTGTAAATACCCTTATCCTGAGTGAGCAACCCTTTGTCTATCAATGCGGGGATGGCGGATTTTACAGAATTGGGTGACAAAAGACCATGGCGTTTGATGAACTTTCCACTGGTCACATTCTCTGCATTTCCGTCCTTTGCCACAGCAATCAATACGCGACTCTGTTTCTCTGGCAGTTGATACATCAGGTCCTCGTAAATGGGAGATGACACAGCAATGATCTCATCCACGGCCTTGCTGACATCGTCTTCAACACATGTACCATCTGTTGCCGTCCTGCTGAACAATTCGTTCATGACTCTCTGCATGTAATAGGTGACCCCATCAAACTGACTGTAAATACGACTCACGACTGTATCATCAAGTTTTTTACCCTTCTTCTTAAAGTGGGCAACGCAGAACGCAGTATATCTGTCCAATGGCAGTCGGTCTAAATGATATAGGGTGACACTCTGGTAGAAAGGTCTTGCTGGAGAGGTAAAAATAGCCCCCATCAGTTGCCTTCTGGAACCAGAAAACACGAAATGGGCATTGTTGCAATATTGAACACGGGTCCTAATCTCTGCTTCGATATTCGGGTCTCCATATTTGGTTATTTGCTGGAACTCGTCAATAACAACCAAACAGGGACGGTCTGCATTTTGCAGATAAGTGAAAATCTCGTCGAGCGTAGATGTCGGTGATTGGATGTCACCAACACTCATGGTCCATGACGGTTGCCCATTTATGTCGAAAGATATACCAGAGCGCACCGATGCAAGAATAGCGAGAAACTTCTCCCATGCCTTCTTTCCATTCGGCTTCAAGGTCTCCAAGATGGCACTACCGAGTTTGGCAACCATCTCTGCCACTGTCTTGGTGGAATAGATGTCGACAATAAACGTATAATAATTGTCGGCAATAACCTTCTGAGCGAAGCAATGCCGCAGCAAGTCACTCTTGCCATATCTGCGCGGTGAGATCAACGCTACATTATTGCCGTTAGTCAGGTATCGGATAATGTCCGTAGTTTCTTTTTCCCTATCGCAGAAGTATTCGGCACCTGCATAACCAGTGGTTACGAATGGGTTGTCAATCTTTACTTTCTCCTTTGTCATATACGTTTATTTTTTGCTTGCAAAGATAACGATTTTTCCATAAAACGGAAATCATAAAACGGAAAAAGATGATGTCGTTAGCATTTTTTAGCTTATTCTGCCGACAGAAAACTCCGTGGAATCGGCAAAGATATATGAAACGGGAATGTCGGGTATTTGGTTAAAGGTCGAAGATGACTCGGGCCCCTAAAAACCGTGAGTTAACTCAAAACATCCATCGAGTTAACTCAGACGACAAATCGAGTTAACTCACGGTTTTTGGGGGTACAGAAGCACCGTTTTTTACGAAGCCTTCCAACACTATTTCGATGGCTTTCAAAAAAGTGTTGGATGGCTTCGTAGCAAGAAATGCATAGGCAAGCGTATTGACGTGAAAGGAAAGATAAGGATAAAATATGAAAACTGTAATACTTTATGGGAATTATTTGCGATAATAGGCGTTTTTTTCGTACCTTTGCCGTCGAATTATGAACATAAAAGAAGTAAATGGTTAATCATCGACTACTATTTTCAGGCTTTATCTCAGCCTTGCTGATGTCGTCATGCGCGCCGAAACACTACCAACTGAAGGGCGTGGAGCGCAGTAGGATAATCATCGACAGCCGCTATGACCAGAATCCGGATCAGGCGGCAGCCAAGTTCCTGGAACCCTACAAACGGGTGAATGACTCCATCATGGGACCCGTCGTGGGACAGGTGGCGCACAACATGCACGCCGCACGTCCAGAGAGCGACCTCTCGAACCTCCTGGCAGATATCCTCATCTGGGCTGCAAAGGATTATAACGAGCAGCCGGTGATGGCTGTCTATAACAAGGGCGGTATCCGTGCTGACTTCACGAAGGGCGATGTTACTTATGGTGATGTGCTCGACGTAGCGCCCTTTGAGAACAAGATTTGCTTTACCACCCTCACTGGCGAGAAGCTGATGGAATTGTTCCGTCAGATTGCCTATCGGGGAGGAGAGGGTGTCAGCAAAGGCGTCGAACTTGTCATCAAGATGGACGAGAAGGGTGAGACAGGTGAACTGGTCTCTGCCCGTCTTCACGGTCAGGAGATAGACCCCCAGGCCGAATACCGTATAACCACCCTCAACTATGTGTTAGAGGGTAACGACGGCATGTCGGCATTCCTTGATGGCACGAACAGCGTGAGGCCAGAGGAAGCCAGCAACAACACCCGGTTCCTCATCATGAACTACTTCCGTGAGATGCAGGCCAAGGGCATCGTGGTCGACGCACAGGTAGAAGGACGAATAAAAGTAAAAAAGTAAAAAGGTAAGAAAGTAAAATAGAATTGCGATATGAACAAGCATTATGTATATAATACGGTGGTGATAAGGTTGGTAATGTGTCTTTTACCTTTTTACCTTTTTACTTTTTTACCTTTGAA
Organism: uncultured Prevotellaceae bacterium; assembly: GCA_902776545.1. Classification (GTDB taxonomy): domain Bacteria; phylum Bacteroidota; class Bacteroidia; order Bacteroidales; family Bacteroidaceae; genus Prevotella. The sequence goes on from CACYQO010000083.1 coordinate 7,722, forward strand.
TACGGAGGCTAAGAAGCACAAGCAGCTGGTGATTCTCCATACCAATGATACGCACTCCACCATTCTGCCGCTCAATCCGAACATTGACAATAAAGACTTGGCAGGTCGTGGCGGCTTCCTCCGTCGCATCAATATGATTAAGGAACAGCGCAGCCAGAATCCCAGTCTGTTGCTCTTCGACAGCGGCGATTTCTCGCAAGGCTCTGGCTACTATACACTCTTCAAGGGAGAGGTGGAGGTAGGCCTGATGAACCAGATGGGCTACGATGCCGCCACCATCGGCAACCATGAGTTCGACTTCGGTATGGACAACATGGCCAAACTTTTCCGAATGGCGAATTTCCCCATCGTCTGCTCCAACTACGACTGCACAGGTACGGTGCTCGAAGGCCTGGTGAAACCCTATATCACCATCCTGCGCGACGGCGTGAAGATAGGCGTCTTCGCCTTGTCTCCCCCGCTGAAGGGCCTTGTGTTCGACGGTAACTGCGAGGGCATTACCTATCTCGATCCAGCCGAGACGGCTCAGAAGTACATTGATATCTTGAGGAAACAGGAGAAGTGCGACCTCGTGATCTGCATCTCACACCTCGGATGGGCTGTCTCAGAGTATCCTGATGAGCGATTCCTGAGTCTGACGGAAGGCTGTGACCTCGTGCTGGGCGGACATACTCACACCTACATGCAGGAGCTGGAGTATGCACCGGATAAGAACGGCAAACGTATCCCCGTCGACCAAAACGGCAAGCACGGGGCCTTCATCGGAAAATTGATTCTCGACTTAGAGAAATAGATTTGTTTACAGTTTACGGTTTACGGTTTACAGTTGATATGCTGGCAAGCCATTCGTCAGACCTGCCTATAGAAGTAATCATCTGTAAACTGTAAACTGTAAACTATAACTATTCAAAGTAGAACGTTAGTACGATCATCTTGCTGTAGCTGTTGGCTACAGCATTTGTGTATTTGCGCTGGTTCACGTCCTGCAGTTCGTTGGCGTGGTCATGGTCAAGGGCATCACGCAGGCTCCAACAGAACTTCAGTTCGGGAATCAGTTTGAAGAACGGCAGATAGAGGTCGACGCCGAGACCTACCTCCAAAAACAAATCCGTCCGCTTCAGCTGGATATACTCCTGGTTCTTGCTTGTCAGGTTCAGCGTAGGGTTCACACCTGCCATAAGGTACGGGCGGTAGTTGTTCCAGCGCTCTGCACTGAACTTCAGATCAATGGGCAGCGAGATATAGGTGTTCTTCATGTCCTGTGTGACCTCTGTCTGGCGCCCCTCCTGATCTGTCTCCGTCAGGTTGCGGAACGTCAGATGTTTGGCACCGAAGTGCATCGTCGGTGAGAATCTCAGGTTCAGATGCTGTGAGAGGCGCAGGTCTGCCAGCACGCCCACGCTGAATCCGGCGTTCCACTTATCGGCGTCGCAGACGATGGTCTCCTCATGTGTTGTGCCGTCATCCAGCGTGATTATCTGGGGGCCCACATTCTCAAACTCTATATCTTGCAGGTTCATGCCTACGAGGATGCCAAAGTGCATCGGGCGCAAGTCGATATACGGCTTGTTCTGTATTCTACGCTCCTGGGCGGCGATTGTCATCGTCGCGCACAACAGGGCTGTCATGATGATAAATCTACGTCTGATCATATCTAATCTACTTCTATATTAACGTAAAAAAGTGCTTATTATTATATTCCTGGTTATTTCGACAGTGTATAAATTAAAAAAAATAGCTACCTAATTGTTGGTATATTCAAAAATTTATCGTACCTTTGCATCATCAAAGATAAGTATTAACATTATTAATTTATAAAAAGTAACGATTATGGCATATGTAATTGGTGACGATTGTATCGCTTGCGGTACATGTCAGGGTGAGTGCCCCGTTGAGGCAATTTCTGAGGGTGAGAAGTATTCTATCGATCCCGATCTCTGCACAGAGTGTGGTACTTGTGCAAGTGTATGTCCTTCTGAGGCCATCAGCCTGCCCTAATAGTCAAGGGTTTACAGAAAATTAGAGGGGATGCTTCATCTGGAGCATCCCCTCTTTGGCTAGTGAGTAGCCTTTCTTATTTCTTTTTCTCGTAGATGTAGAAGGGCATATCCATGTACATACACTGTTTGCGCAGTTGGTATCCCGCATCTTCAATTTCTTTCAAGACCATCTTCTTCTCTGGTTGGTCTTCGCGGCAATAGGTTATGACAAAATCAGCCTTCTTGTCTAAAAGGATCTGTTTGTGATCTTTCATCATTTCGGGTGTAGCACCATTCTGGCAAGCATACTGATTACCTGCAGGCAATGCCTCATGAGGGATGCCAAATCCGAATTCATTACATTCGTAGTTCAGAAGACGTGCGTGATGAGTGCCTTTCATGACATCGGCAATCTCTTGGAACGCCTGCTTGTCTGGATTCTGAGTAAAGATAGTAATTTGTCTTAGTTCTCCCATGATGAGGTTTCCGTAGAGACAGGTCAACGTGACATAGCCCGTCAGTAGTACGTATACCACGTTCCTGAGTTTTGGCTTGGTGATCATCAGAGCATAGATAAACAGATAGATGATGAACACGTAGCACACGCCATAATAGTAGTTCCATACATTATGTCTCGTTGAGACTGCCACAAATAATAAACCGATGATAACGGGAACGATTCTGTAACGTTTGAGCTTGGAACCCAGTAGGATCCCACCCACGAGGATAGCCATGATAAAGGTGATCTTCCTGTTGTCGTTAATCACGTCGGTAAGGTCATTGGCATAGGTGGGGCTGTCAGAGTTCTCCTCTGCCACCACCTGGAAGGCCACAACGAAATAATCGTTGATGAAGGCCCCTAACGTGTTAGTGTACCACAAGTATGCCAAAAACGGCACAGCCACGATGACGGCGGCCATAGCTGCCCAAAAGAAGGCCTTCGCAACGGAAGCCCTTCTGCGGTACTGGTCCCAGAAGGCTATTAAGACGATGACGCCTTGAACAGCAGAGATGTTGTATTTGATGAGTGTCAGGGCCATGAAGCAGGTGCCTAATATAAAGAAATCACTCGCGTCATTGATACATTCCTTTTGACTGTATAGTCTCTTGAACAAGATGTATATTGAGATGGATATGAACAGGAGCATGATGTCCTCCGACCTTACCTCATAGTGGAACCACGGGAAAAAATAGACGAAAATCATGGGCAATGATGCTGCGACAGCTGTCCAATCGTTCTTCAAGAAGATCTTTGCAGTCTTGTAGTTGAAAAACAGTGTAGCCGCATAGAACAAGCTCCCTACGACGTACATGCCAAAGAAATTGCGTGGTGAGATAAGGTACCCGATGCCATACACTAACCAAAGTAGTGGACCTTTACAATCAGAGAAATCGACATACGGTCTTAAGCCGTTCATCAGAGCTTTACCTTCCATAAAGAACCATGCAGAGTCAATATGATGGCAGGTGTTGAATAGTGGGCTGTCTGGTGAAAGGAATAAAAGAACCAGAAAAGACCAACATGTCAGCATCAACAGGACCTTGCTGTTGCTAATTACCTTTTTAGTGCTTTTAGATGACATAATAATGATATGCTATTTGAATTCCGCTGCAAAGGTATACATTTTCTATTTAAATAGCAAATTTTAGTTTATAAATATAGGGGCTCCATTTGGGAACCCCTATAAAAGATGAATATAAATAATCGTATTTTACTTCAGTTCTTTAATCTGCTGGGCAGGAGCGTACTCGGGATCGATGGCGAGGATCTTGTCAGCATACTCTTTGGCCAGAGCCTTGTTCTTGCCATAGATGAAGGCGTTGGACATCATGTAGTGGTAGCTGTACTTCAGCATGGTGTTCTCGCCGTTGTCACGATCAGCCTTGCCCTCGAGCAGGTTGATCACCTTCTGGTAGTCAGGCTTGGCAAGACCCTTCTCACCGGTCTTGTCGAGCTTGTTGTTCATCGTGGCGCACTGGTAAGCGGCATAGGTGCTCTGGATGGGGAACTTATCAGCCATTGCCTTGTATGCATCGATGGCCTTACCAATCAGTTCAGGCTTGCGGGCCTCGTCGGCATCAGCATACTTTGAGTAGATCTTGGCCAGACCTTCCATGTCGTCGGAGTTCAGCTCGGGCTTGCAGCCGAGGTAGTCGTTGTAGTACTTGATGGCATTGTCGAATTGCTGATCCTTTAGATAGCTGTCGGAAACGCTTTTGAGGATGGCGTGACGCTTGATCATCGAAGAGTCGTTGACGAGCTCAAGGGCCTTGTCGTAATGGATGTACATGTTCTCCAAGTCTTCGAGGGCCTGATAAATCAGGGCTGTGTAGAAGTGGTCGTACTCAGAGAACTTGGCGCTGTCGGTCTCGTTGAAGTACTTGTGGATGTAAGCCTTTGCAGCGTCGTACTTCTTCTTCGATCTTCAGACCTGCCTCGGCAGCCTTGAGGGCATCCTCGAAATGACCGGTGAAGTAGCTGGCGCGCACGTACTCGTTCAGGTAAGACTTGTCGAGCTTGCTGATGTCAGCCTTGGCGTAGTTCTCATAAGCCTGCTTCTCGTCACCTGCCAGCATGTAGATGTGAGCGGTGATAGCATCGACATCCTCATTGGGGCACATGGCCTTCATGTCCTGCAGTTTCTTGGCTGCCTGTGAGGGGCTGATCTTACGATACACCATAGCCCACTTCTTGTAACCCTCGGGGTTCCTCGGGTCGAAGTTGATGGCCTGGTTGTAGTAGCCTGCTGCCTTACCACCGTCGCTGCCGTATGAGGCCTCGATATCGCCTAAGAGCAGATAGGCGGGGGCATACTGATACTTGGGCTTGCCAGCCTCGTTGGCGTAGTTACAGAACAGGATGGCACCAGCGGTGTCCTTCTGCGCGTAGTAGGCACGGGCAATCTTCATCAGGGCGTCGGCGTCCTTCTTGTTCTTCTTGTACGCGGTCTTTGCTAAATCGGCTACGTTGGGAGCCTTTGACTTAATGCCGTCGAGAGCTGCCTGGAGCTCTGCTTCCTGTGCATTTGCGGTGGCGCTGAAACCTGCCAGCAGCACATATACTTCTTGTTAATTGTCTCACATTTGTATGACGTTTGAAAATATCATTCGTTTAATTGCCCTTTCACTTTTCTCCTTATACTCCTTCTCTCCTTTACTCCTTTTTCACTATGACGTTACGCACGTTCATATTGGCTGATTGCGGCAGCAGTCCGGAGCGGAGGATAATCATCTGGCCTTTTGGCAGTTGGATGAAATGCGTGAAGGCTGTGGGGATGCCGCTGGGACGGGTGTCGTTGAGCAGGGCGTAGATCGTACGGCGAAGGGGGTAGTTGCCGTTGTATAGATAGTACTGATAGGGTTTCCAGCTGTTGTAGTGCTTGGCACTGTCCATCTTGGAGACGCCCATCACGCTTATATTCTTCTTGAAGGTGACGTTGGTGGTGTCACGTTTGTCGTTGAGCCAGTTGCTGCCGATAATGCCGAGGGCGTTCTCGTGCTTCTCGACGTAGTCGATGACGGCTGCGCTGGTCTGCACGGCGCCGATGTTCTTGGCATTGAACTGCTGGCCGCCGAGGATGGAGTCAACACACCAGCGGACGGTGCTCGACAGGGGATTGTCGAAGACAACGTCGATCACGCCGAGTTTGTTCTGAGGGTAGATGTCGCTCCACTGCTCGACTTCTCCCTTCAGCACGCGTGCAAAGTCCTTGATAGTGATGCACGAGTCGGGGTTCTGATTGTTGACGATGATGGCCAGCCCGTCGTAGGCGATGGGAATGGCCCTGGGCAGGAAACGGCGGTCTTTGAGGTTCTGACGCTCTTTCTCGGTAAAGTCGCGGGTGGTGAAGGCCAGCCACGTCTCTTCGGTCATGAGCTTCTTGACGGCGTCCTGCTCGTTGATGTAGAGTGGGGTGATGGAGTCGAGGGTCTGGGTTGTGAAATAATATAGTTCCTCGTCCAGAATGGGATAGAAGCTCTCGTCGGCGGCAAAGACAGATGCGGCCTTCTGATAGGCTTCTTCCTTAGCAGGATTAGGCTTGTTCCCACAAGCGAGGAACAAGCCTAATATCAGTGTTAATCCAACTGTT